>NZ_VSTH01000077.1 GCF_008123965.1 Bradyrhizobium hipponense
GGGCAACAGGGCGGGGCGGAAGTTTTCTCGCCAACTTGCGTGAGCCTGTTCAGCCCTTCAGCGAAAGATTGCCGCTTTTGAGGGAAGCTACCGCCTGAAGAACGACGACAGAGTCGACCCCGCAGACGCCGTCTCCGGCTTGGCCGACGCAGGTTGCGCCGCAGGCGCAGGTGCAGGTGCGGGTTCCTCGCGCTTCGACGCGCGCTTGGAGGAGTAGCTGCGGCGGTGCTTGTCCGGTTTGGCGTTGGAGGCGGGGGCAGGTGCGGTTTCGGCTTGCGGCGTGGCGTCCTGGGTCTTCTCGGAGTTCTTCTCCTGAACCCTGTCCTGAGACTTCTCTTGTCCCTTCTCCGAGCCGCGCAGCGACAGGCGCTGGCCGTCGAACACGGTGGTCTCGCAATGGCGGTCGTTCTCGGCGAGGCCTGCGCAGAGCTTTGCGGCGGCCGCTGCATTGATCAGCGGACCGGCGCCGAGACGAAGCTGCATGCCGAGGCCGGCGTTGCCTTCCTTGATCATGATGATCGGGCGCAATGCTGCGATCTCCGGATTGGACTTGGTCAGACCGCGCCAGAGCGCACGCAGGCCGTCGATCGAGTTGGCGCCACCTAGGTCGATCGCAAAGCGGGTCTGCTGGACCGCGATCGCCGGTGGCTCGCTTTCGGTCGCCTCAGGCTTGGCCGCCACGGCGGCGACTTCAGTGGGGGCGGGCGCCGGCTCGGGCTTCTTCTCGGTTGTCTCGGGCTGAATCAGTTTCGATGCGGCCGGATCGGGCGGCGCCATGATCGACTTGGACGGCACCAGCGGAAGCGTCGGCGCCGGCGACTGCGATACGAGCGAGGCGGCAGCCGCGGTCTGCGGCGGCGGGCTCGTTTGATTCTTTGCCTGGTCCTTGGCGCCGTCCTTCGGCGTGTCCTTGGCGGCGTCTGCGCGCGGCTTGTCATTGGCCGGCGCCGCGGTCGAGGCGACCGGCGCAATGCTGGGAGCTGCGGGCGCCGGCTGTGCGGCCGCCACCGGCGCGTCCTGCGGCTTCGTTGCGGACGCCGGCGGCGGCGCGGCGCTCTGCTTGACGATGGCGCCGGTGACGGAATCGAGCCCTTGCTCCAGCACGGTGACGCGCGAATAGAGCCGGTCGCGATCGGTGTTCAGCGTCTCGATGGCGGAGGCCAAGTGACGCGCCTCGTTCTGGCTTTCCTTCGTCAGCATCTGGAGCCGGTCGGCCTGGCGCGACAGATCGGCGGACGCGACCTGGTCGCGCCGCCAGCCGAGCTGGGCCTGGTTGGCATACACGGCCAGCACGACGGCGCCGACCGCCGCCATGCCCCACGAGCCCAGCCGCCACATCAAGCTGCGGTCGAGCGTTCTCTCTTCGGCCACAAATCCGGAGAACAGCCCGCCGGTCTCCTTGGTGCCGAAGGCATCCGCCAGTGGATCGGAATCCTTTGCCATGAACGTAAAGTTGCCCAGCCCTGTCCGGCTTCCCCGAATCAATCAGGGAACATTAACAGGAAATGCGCCCCGCACTTGAACTCCGGGCGTTCGCGGGGGTAGCAAGGCGGGTAGCTTATGAGGCGGTCTTGCGCCGCCGACGCCAATCGATTCGGTTGAATTTGACAGGATTTCGATGACCGCCCGCTCAAGCCTCACGATTGTGCTCGCCGCCGGCGAAGGCACGCGCATGCGATCGAGCCTGCCAAAAGTGCTGCATCCCGTGGCAAGCCAGAGCCTGCTCGCCCATGTGCTCGCCGCCGCGCCGCAGGGAACCGGCACCTCGCTCGCTGTCGTGATCGGTCCCGACCATCACGCGGTGGCGGAGGAGGCCAGGCGGATTCGCCCCGACGCGCTCACCTTCGTGCAGGCCGATCGGCTCGGCACCGCGAATGCGGTGCTGGCGGCGCGCGATGCCATCGCGCGCGGCGTGGATGATCTCCTGATCGCGTTCGGCGATACGCCGCTGATCTCGGCCGAGACCTTTGCGCGGTTGCGCGCGCCGCTGGCCAAGGGCGCCGCAATTGCAGCGCTCGGCTTCCGTGCCGCCGATCCCACTGGCTACGGCCGTTTCATCGTCGAGGGCGACCGCCTCGTCGCGATCCGCGAGCAGGCCGACGCCAGCGCGGAGGAGCGCAAGATTGACCTGTGCAATGCCGGCGTGATGGCCATCGATGGCCGCCGCGCGCTCGCAATCCTCGAGCGGATCGGCAATACCAATTCGAAGGGCGAATACTATCTGACGGATGCGGTCGGCATTGTCGGCGAACAGGGATGGGAGTCCGTGGTGATCGAGACCAGCGAGGACGAGGTGCGCGGCATCAACACCAAGGCGCAGCTTGCTGAAGCGGAAGCCGTGATGCAGGCGCGGCTGCGCAAGGCGGCGATGGAGGCCGGCGTCACGCTGATCGCGCCGGAGACTGTGCATCTCGCCGCCGATACAGTGTTCGGCAAGGATGTGACCATCGAGCCCTTCGTGGTGATCGGACCGGGTGTGTCGATCGCCGACGGCACGGTGATCCATTCGTTCTCGCACATCGTGCAGACCACGCTCGGCAAGAACGTGTCGATCGGCCCCTATGCGCGGCTGCGTCCCGGCACCACGCTCGGCGATGGCGCAAAGATCGGCAATTTCGTGGAGACCAAGGCTGCGACCCTGGAGGCCGGCGTCAAGGTCAACCATCTCTCCTATGTCGGTGACGCCACCATCGGCGCCAATTCCAATATCGGCGCCGGCACTATCACCTGCAACTACGATGGCTTCAAGAAGCACAAGACCGTCATCGGGAAGGGCGCCTTCGTCGGCACCAACTCGTCGCTGGTGGCTCCCGTGAAGATCGGCGACGGTGCCTATATCGGCTCCGGCTCGGTGATCACCCGCGACGTGCCCGACGATGCGATGGCGCTGGAGCGAAACCAGCAGACCATCCGGGAAGGCGGCGCTACGCGCTATCGCGAGATGAAGACGGGCGGCAAGAAGCTCGAAACGAAGCCGGAGAAGTGAGCGGCGCTATTCGTCGTCGGAAAATTCCGAGAAGATCGCGCGCGTCAGGCGCCAGCCGCGCGGCTTGGCGCGTTTCGCCGGTTCGCCGGCAGCGTGCTTGATGAAGACAGGTTTGCTTTCCTTGCCGCGCTGGGGCGGCGGCCAATGCGCAAGGTGCGTGCCCGTCGTCTCGCTGGCGTGCACGTACAATGATGACAGACCTTTGCGGTCGGATGAGCCTTTCATGGCCTTGTCTCCTGAGACCGGAATCGTTGGTCAAATATGTTGACAGGAGGTTAACGCGCGCGGTTTAACGCCGGCCAATTCGACGCAGGCAAAGGTCCGCCGCCACCTGCTGCTGTCGCAATCGGCAATAATTATTGAGTAACTGGTTCCTTAGGAATTTCGCTAGAAACTGCACGCGTCGTTTTGACCATTTTCGACGATTTGGGGGATATTGATCCGCATGTGCGGGATTGTCGGCATTCTCGGGCGCCAGCCGGTTGCAGAGCAATTGGTGGATTCGCTCAAACGTCTTGAATATCGCGGCTATGACTCCGCGGGCGTCGCCACGCTCGAAGGCAGGCATCTTGAACGCCGCCGCGCCGAAGGCAAGCTGAAGAACCTCGAGAAGCGGCTGGAAGCGGAACCGCTCAAGGGCACCACCGGCATCGGCCATACCCGTTGGGCCACCCATGGCAAGCCCACCATGCACAATGCCCATCCGCATGCGACCGAGCGCGTCGCGGTGGTTCACAACGGCATCATCGAGAATTTCCGCGAGCTGCGCGCGGAACTCGAGAAGAAAGGCACGGTGTTCCACACCGAGACCGATACCGAGATCGTGCTGCACCTCGTCGACGATTTGCTCACGCGCGGCAACAAGCCCGTCGAGGCGGTGAAGCTGACGCTCGCGCAGCTGCGCGGCGCCTTCGCGCTCGGCTTCATTTTCGCCGGCGAGGACGATCTCATGATCGGCGCCCGCAACGGGCCGCCGCTCGCGATCGGCTATGGCGACGGCGAGATGTATCTCGGCTCGGATGCGATCGCGCTCGGCCCGTTCACCGACACCATCAGCTATCTCGAAGACGGCGACTGGGTCGTGCTGACCCACAGCAGCGCGACCATCTTCGACAAGAATGGCCATGCCGTCCCGCGCGACAAGATCAAGCACGCCGCCTCGGCCTCGCTGGTCGACAAGGCCAACTACCGCCATTTCATGGCGAAGGAAATCCACGAGCAGCCGGAAGTGGTCGGCCATACCCTCGCACGCTATGTCGACATGGCGACCGAGCGCGTGTTGCTGCCGGTCAAGCTTCCCTTCGACTTCAAGAACATCCAGCGCATCAACATCACCGCCTGCGGCACCGCGAGCTATGCCGGTTTCGTCGCAAAATACTGGTTCGAGCGTTTTGCGCGCGTGCCGGTCGAGGTCGACGTCGCCTCCGAATTCCGCTACCGCGAGGCGCCCTTGCGCAAGGGCGATCTTGCGATCTTCATCTCGCAGTCCGGCGAGACCGCCGACACGCTCGCGGCGCTGCGCTATGCCAAGGACCAGGGCGTGCACACGGTCGCCGTGGTCAACGTGCCGACCTCGACGATCGCACGCGAGAGCGAGACCGTGCTGCAAACGCTCGCCGGGCCCGAGATCGGTGTCGCCTCGACCAAGGCCTTCACCTGCCAGCTCATGGTGCTGGCAAACCTTGCCATTGCGGCCGGCAAGGCGCGCGGCGAATTGTCCGACGAGGACGAGACCAAGCTCGTGCACGGGCTGGTCGAGATCCCGCGCCTGATGGCAGCGGCGCTCACCACCGAGCTCCAGATCGAGAAGCTCGCGCGCGAGATCGCGAAGTCGCGCGACGTACTCTATCTCGGCCGCGGCACCAGCTTTCCGCTCGCGCTCGAAGGTGCCTTGAAGCTGAAAGAGATCTCCTACATCCACGCCGAAGGCTATGCCGCCGGCGAGCTCAAGCACGGGCCGATCGCGCTGATCGACGAGACCATGCCGGTCGTCGTCATCGCGCCCTACGACCGGGTGTTCGAGAAGACGGTATCGAACATGCAGGAGGTCGCCGCCCGCGGCGGCAACATCATCCTGATGACCGACGCCAAGGGCGCGGAGGAGGCGACTATCGAATCCCTGGTCACCATCGTCATGCCGGACATGGCGGCAGCCTTCACGCCGATGGTCTACGCCGTCCCCGTGCAGCTGCTCGCCTATCATACGGCCGTGGTGATGGGCACCGACGTCGACCAGCCGCGCAACCTGGCCAAGTCGGTGACGGTCGAATAGGCGGGAGGGAGCTACGCCGGTCGCGATGTGGTCTTCCAAAATCTGCTAGAAGACCCTAGCTTGAGTGTTGCGACCGACCTGGAACCCGAATGACCACCCGCGACGACGCGCCTGCACCTCTGCCTGATCCCATCCCGGAGCCTCATACCGGCCTGATGGGCCGCTTTCGCAACTATTTCCTGACCGGCCTCGTAGTGACGGGGCCGATTGCAATCACCCTGTATCTGGTCTGGTGGTTCGTCACCTGGGTCGACGGCGTGGTGCGGCCGTTCGTTCCGCTGGCGTACCGGCCCGAAACCTATATGCCCTACGTCGTTCCCGGCTGGGGACTGATCGTCGCAGTTTTCACGCTGACCTTGCTCGGCTTCCTGACCGCCAACCTGATCGGCCGCACCCTGGTCGATCTCGGCGAGACTTTTGTCGGCCGGATCCCGGCGGTGCGCGCGATCTATCGCGGCTTGAAGCAGGTGTTCGAGACTTTGTTCTCGGGCAAGGGCTCGAGCTTCCGTAAAGTCGGCTTGGTCGAATTCCCATCGCCGGGCATGTGGTCGATCGTGCTGATCTCGCAATCGCCGAACGAGGACGTCGCCCGCAGTCTGCCGGGGCAGGAGGAGCACGTCTCGGTGTTCCTGCCATGCTCGCCGAACCCGACCACCGGCTTCTTCTTCTACGTGCCCAAAAGCAAGATCATCGAGGTCGATATGAGCACAGAGGACGCCGCGACGCTGATCATGTCGGCTGGCGTGGTGCAGCCGGGATCGGCGCCCGACCCGCGGAAGGCGGCAGCCCTCGCCGGCATGGCGAATGCCGCCCGCATTGCCAATGCCTCCACTTCGCGGCCTGAGCCTGCGAAGGTGGAGTAGGGCCATTCCTGTGCGGGATGGCCGCATTCACGCACGTCTTCGCACCCTCTGCTAGTCTTCCGGCTGAACTGAGCGCACCGCTCGGAATTCGAACCGGAGTGTACGATGTCCCCAACCATTGCGATCCTCGCACCCGGCGCCATGGGCAGCGCTGTCGCCCGCCGACTGAGCGAGCACGGCGCGCGCGTGCTGACCTCGTTGAAGGGGCGCAGCGAGGCGACGCTGAAGCGGGCCGCGGATGCCGGCATGATCGGCGCCGAGGACGATGCAATTGCGAACGCCGACATCATCCTCTCGATCGTGCCGCCGGGCGAAGCCGTGGCGCTGGCCGAGCGCTTGGCCGCGCTGATCGTCAGGCGCGAGAAGAAGCCGGTCGTGATCGACTGCAACGCTGTCAATGTCGATACCGTGCAAAGAATCGAGGAGATCATCGGCTCGGCGCAAGCGCCGTTTGTCGATGCCGGCATCATCGGATTCCCGCCGCAGCCCGGCGGCAAGAGCCCGGCCTTCTACATGTCGGGGGAGCACGCCGGGGACGTCGCGGTGCTGAAAGACCTCGGGCTTGACGTGCGCATCGTCGAGGGACCTGTCGGCGCGGCCTCGGCGCTGAAAATGTCCTACGCGGGAATCGCCAAGGGCCTCGCCGGCATCGGCTCGGCCATGGTGGTCGCAGCAACCAAGGCCGGCGCGGCCGATGCGCTGCGCGACGAGCTTGCGCTGAGCCAGCCCGCGATTTTAGCGCGGCTCGAAGTCGCGCTGCCCGACATGATTCCGAAAGCCTATCGCTGGGTCGCGGAGATGCGGGAGATTTCCGGATTTCTCGGGGCGGACCATCCGGCCAGCCAGATCTACGAGGGTTTTGCGCGCTGGTTCGAGCATCTCGCGAAAGATGAGAACGGCGAGGCCGTGGATGCGAGCCTGCTGAAGGCGTTCGCGGCGAAAAGCGCGAAGAAGGGGTGAAGGTGGAGCTGCGCGCACTTCGCCTCGCCCCGTTTGCGGGAGAGGTTGGATCGCATCGAAGATGCAATCCGGGTGAGGGGGAGTTTGCGCGAGTCGTGCTGGTCGACATATGCAGAGCTTTATCTACATCGTCATTGCGAGCGCAGCGAAGCAAACCAGAGTCCCTCCGCGGAAGATTCTGGATTGCTGCGCTCGCAATGACGAGGAGGAGACGACGCGAAACCATCCGTCACCATCTTTGCGACAACTGCGGCTAACCCGCCCCGATCAGCGGAATCGCCTCGTCGCGTTCATACAAATACAGCAGGCATCTTAACGCCTCGCCGCGCTGGCTTTTGAGCTTCGGATCGTCCTTCATGATGCGCAGCGCCTCGTCGCGGGCCTGGGTGATCAGCTGGGCATGCACCTCCGAGCGCGCGATGCGGTAGCCGGGCAGGCCGCTCTGGCGCACGCCGAGCACGTCGCCTTCGCCGCGCAGCTTCAAATCCTCCTCGGCGATGCGAAAGCCGTCGGTGGTCTCGCGGATCACTTTCAGCCGCGCCTTCGACATCTCGCCGAGTGGCTCTGAGTAGAGCAGCAGGCAGGTGGATGCTTCCGAGCCGCGCCCGATGCGGCCGCGCAATTGGTGGAGTTGGGCGAGCCCAAAGCGCTCGGCGTTCTCGATCACCATGATGGTCGCGGCCGGCACGTCGACGCCAACCTCGACCACGGTGGTCGCGACCAACAGCCCGATCTCGTGGGCGGCGAACTGGCCCATCACGCGGTCCTTTTCAGCGCCCTTCATCTGGCCGTGGACCAGGCCGACGCGCTCGCCGAAATGCCTTTGCAAGCTTTCAAAGCGCTTTGTCGCATTGGTGAGGTGCTCGGTGCCTTCGGCCTCGGATTCTTCGACTAGTGGGCAGATCCAGTAAACGAGTTTGCCCGCCTGCAACGCGCGGCCGATGCTATCGGTAACCTCGCCGAGACGGCTCATCGAGATGGTGCGGGTTTCAATCGGCTGGCGGCCAGCCGGCTTCTCCCGCAGCTCGCTGATGTCCATGTCGCCGAAATAGGTCAGCACCAGCGTGCGCGGGATCGGCGTTGCGCTCAGCACCAGCACGTCGACGGCTTCGCCTTTCGACGTCAGGGCCAGCCGTTCGCGCACGCCAAAACGGTGCTGCTCGTCGACGATGGCGAGCGCAAGGTCGTGGAAGATCACGTCGTCCTGGATCAGGGCGTGGGTGCCGACGAGCAGGTCGATCTCGCCCTCGGCGAGCCGCAACAGGATCTCGCGCCGCTCCTTGCCCTTTTCGCGGCCGGTGAGGATCGCGACCCGCATCCCGGCGCGTTCGGCCAGCGGCGCGATGGTCTTGATGTGCTGGCGCGCCAGAATTTCGGTCGGCGCCATCAGGGCCGCCTGCTTGCCGACCTCAGTGACGGCGGCGGCAGCGAGCAGTGCCACCACGGTCTTGCCGGAGCCGACGTCGCCCTGAAGCAGGCGCAGCATGCGCACGGGCTGTTGAAGGTCGCTTGCGATTGCCGCCGCCGCGTCGCGCTGGGAAGACGTCAGCGCGTAGGGCAGGGCGTCGATGACCTTGTTGCGAAGATGCCCGTCGCCGGCATTGCGCACGCCGGCAGGCCGGCGCAATTGGGCGCGGATCAAAGCGAGCGCGAGCTGGCCGGCCAGCAGCTCGTCGAAGGCGAGGCGCGACCAGAAGCGTTGATCAGGCAAAATATCCGTGAGCTCGATCGGCTGGTGCACGCGGGTGAGCGCCTCGGCGATCGGCGGAAAATTGCAACGGCGCAGCACCTCCGGGCTGATCCACTCCGGCAGGGCCGGCAGCTTTTGCAGCGCTTGTGCGACCGCGCGGCGGAGCGAGCCCAGCGCCAGCCCTTGCGTCAGCGGATAGACCGGATCGATGCCCGAGAGCTTCGCGATGGCCTCTTCGTCGAGCACGCGGTCGGGATGCACGATCTGCGGGATGCCGTCGTACATCTGGAGCGTGCCGGAGACGAAGCGCTTCTCGCCCACCGGCAGCAGCTTCTCGACGTAGCCGGGCTTGGCGCGGAAGAAGGTCAGCACGACGTCGCCGGTATCGTCGCTGGCATAGACGAGATAGGGCGCGCGCGGATTGCGCGGCGGCGGCCTATGGCGGTCGACGGTGACCTCCAGCGTCACCATGGTTCCCTGGACGGCGTCGCGAATCTTCGGCCGCGCCCGGCGGTCGATGACCTGGCTCGGCAGATGCAGCAGCAAATCGACCAGCCGCGGCGTCTCATCGCGGCTGAGCAGATAGCGCAGCAGCTGATCCTGCTTTGGGCCTACGCCGGGCAGGCTGGTCACGGGAGCAAACAGCGGGTTGAGCAGGCTAGGGCGCATTCTCGCAACATTTGTCATGCGCGGGCTTGCCGTCTTCGCTCAAGCTTCGCCGGCCCAAGGCTGAAAGCCCGGCGAAGCCTTTGGCGGAGCAGGGACCCGCGCATCCATCTTTCGATGACGATGGATTGCCGGGTCAAGCCCGGCAATGACGGTCTCAAACAATTGCAACAACTAAAAGGCTGACAGCGACGGTCCGAGTGGCTATATCACCCCGGCCCGGCACGTCCGGGCTTTTGGCGTTTGACTGGAATTGCGACATGACGGGAACGACACGATCGAGCAACGGACTGGACGATCGCCGCAAGCGGCTTCTGTTCCGCTGCTGGCACCGCGGCACGCGCGAGATGGACCTGATCCTCGGCCGCTTCGCGGATGCCGAGATCGGCAATTTGTCCGACGACGAGCTGAGCGAGCTCGAAGGACTGCTCGACGTCAACGATCCCGATCTCTATGCCGCCATCACCGGCGATAAGGTGCTGCCGGCTGATGTCGCCGGCACGCTGTTTGATCGCATCAAGGCGTTTCCGATCGTGGACGTCAACGTATGAAGCAGCCGTCGAAGTCGCCGGCGGAGCTGCTCACGCCGGGCCGCGCGCTGACGCTTGCCAATGTCGCCGAAGGCGCCGAAGGCCTCGTCATTTCCGATCTCGCCCGCGCCATCGCCGCCCGGCCGAAGAAGCCCGCGGTCAGCCTCGCTGTGGTCTGCCGCGACGGGCCGCGGATGCAGCAGCTCGAACGCGCGCTGCAATTCTTCGCGCCCGATCTACCGGTGCTCCTGTTCCCGGCCTGGGACTGTCAGCCCTATGACCGCGTCTCGCCCCATGGCGGGATTCTGGCCCAGCGCCTGACCACGCTGGCGCGGCTCGCCTCGCTCACCGGCAGCGAAAAGCCGCTGATCGTGCTGACGACGGTGAACGCCGTCGTGCAGCGGGTGCCGTCGCGCGATCTCGTCGCGGCGCAGGCGCTGTCGGTCGCGCCCGGCAATGTGGTGCCGATGGATACCGTGGTCGCCTGGCTCGAGCACAACGGCTACAACCGCTCCTCGACCGTGCGCGAACCCGGCGAATATGCCGTGCGCGGCGGCATCCTCGATCTGTTTCCGGCAGGCCTCGACCAGCCGGTGCGTTTCGACTTCTTCGGCGACAGCCTGGAGTCGATCCGCTCGTTCGATGCCGAGACCCAGCGCACCATGCTTGATATGCGCTCGCTCGATCTCGTGCCGGTCTCGGAATTCCAGCTCGTCACCGACACTATCCGCCGCTTTCGCATGGGTTATGTCGCCGAGTTCGGCGCGCCCGAGCGCGACGATGCGCTCTACGAGGCGGTCAGCGAGGGCCGCCGCCATCCCGGCATGGAGCACTGGCTGCCGCTGTTCCAGGAACGGATGGACACGCTGTTCGACTATCTGCAAGGCGCAGCGGTTGCGATCGAGCCGCAGGCCGAGGACGCCGTGCGCGAGCGCTTCAAGCAGATCCTCGATTACTACCAGGCCCGCCGCGACGCGATGGAGCATCCGGGCGGCGGCGCCATCTACAAGCCGTTGCCGCCGGACCGGCTCTATCTGACCGAAGAGGAGTGGGGCAAGCGGCTCGCCGATGTGCCGCTGGCGCGGCTGACGCAGTTTTCGGTGCCGGCCGATGGCACAACCGTTGTGGATGCCGGCGCACGCAAGGGCCGCGACTTCGCGCCGGAGCGCAACGACACCAAGGTCAATGTCTTCGAAGCCGTCGTCGCCCATGTGCATGGATTGCTGGCCAACCGCAAGAAGGTGGTCATCGCGCTCTGGACCGAGGGCTCGCGCGACCGCATGATTTCGATGCTGCGCGACCACAAGCTCACCCCTGTGACCAGCGTCAACAGCTGGCGCACGGTACAGGCGACCCCGCGCAACGAGACCATGCTTGCCGTGCTCGGCCTCGAAAGTGGCTTTGAGACCGACGAGATTGCGCTCATCAGCGAGCAGGACATCCTTGGCGACCGCCTGGTACGGCCGCGCAAGGCCAGCCGCAAGCTCGACAATTTCATCTCGGAGATCACGAGCCTCGCGGCCGGGGACATCGTCGTCCATGTCGATCACGGCATCGGCCGCTTCATCGGGCTGCAGACGCTCGACGTCGCCGGGGCGCCGCATGATTGCCTCGAGCTGCATTATGCCGCCGAGACCAAGCTGTTTTTGCCCGTCGAGAATATCGAGCTGCTGTCGCGCTACGGCTCCGACCAGACCACGGTCGAGCTCGACCGCCTCGGCGGTTCGGGCTGGCAGACCCGCAAGGCAAAACTTAAGAACCGCATCCGCGAGATCGCGGGCGAGCTGATCAAGATCGCCGCCGAACGCCATTTGCACGAGGCGCCAAAGCTGCCGGTGCAGCCTGGCGTCTATGACGAGTTCTGCGCACGCTTCCCTTATGACGAGACCGAGGACCAGCTGGGCGCGATCGAGTCCACGCTGAAGGATCTCGAAAAGGGCCGCCCGATGGACCGGTTGATCTGCGGCGACGTCGGCTTCGGCAAGACCGAGGTGGCGTTGCGCGCGGCGTTTGCCGTGGCGCTCGAAGGCAAGCAGGTCGCGGTCGTGGTGCCGACCACGCTGCTCGCGCGCCAGCACTACAGGACGTTTACCGAGCGCTTCAAAGGCTTTCCCGTGCAGGTCGCGCAGGCCTCGCGCCTGGTCCTCACCAAGCAGCTCAATGAGGTCAAGAAGGGCATCGCCGATGGCTCGGTCGACATTGTCGTGGGCACCCATGCGCTGCTCGGCAAGGCGATCAAGTTCCGCGATCTCGGCCTGCTCATTGTCGACGAGGAACAGCATTTTGGCGTCAGCCACAAGGAGCGGCTGAAAGCGCTCCGCGCCGAGGTGCATGTGCTGACGCTGTCGGCGACGCCGATCCCGCGCACCCTGCAACTGGCGCTGACCGGCGTGCGCGAACTCTCGATCATTGCCTCGCCCCCGGTCGATCGCCTTGCGGTGCGCACCTTCGTCGCCCCGCATGATCCCCTGATGATCCGCGAGGCGCTGCTGCGCGAGCGCTATCGCGGCGGCCAGGCGTTCTACGTGGTGCCGCGCATCGACGACCTCGCCGAGGTCAAGGATTTCCTCGACAAGAACGTGCCGGAGATGAAGATCGCGGTCGCGCACGGCCAGATGCCGCCCGCCGTGATCGAGGACATCATGACGGCGTTCTACGACGGCAAGTTCGACATCCTGCTGTCGACCACCATCGTGGAATCCGGCCTCGACATTCCCAACGCCAACACCCTGATCGTGCACCGCGCCGACATGTTCGGCCTCGCCCAGCTCTATCAGCTCCGCGGCCGCGTCGGCCGCTCCAAGCTGCGCGCCTATGCGCTGTTCACGCTGCCGGCACAGCAGAAGATCACCGCGCAGGCCGAGCGCCGGCTCACCGTGCTGCAATCGTTGGAGACGCTGGGCGCCGGCTTCCAGCTCGCTTCGCACGACCTCGACATCCGCGGCGCCGGCAACATCCTGGGCGAGCAGCAGTCCGGTCACATCAAGGAGGTCGGCTTCGAGCTCTACCAGTCGATGCTGGAGGAGGCGATCGTCAACCTCAAGGCCGGCGTTTCCGAGCCTGCCGCCGACCGCTGGTCGCCCACGATCACGATCGGCATGCCCGTGCTCATTCCCGAGGACTATGTCAGCGACCTCTCGGTGCGGCTGTCGCTCTACCGCCGCCTGGCCGATCTCGACAGCGAGGAGGAGATCGAGAACTTTGGCGCCGAGATGCGCGATCGCTTTGGCGTGCTGCCGGACGAAGTGCGATACCTGTTCAAGGTCGCCGCGATCAAGGCGTTCTGCCGCCAGGCCAATGTCGGCAAGATCGATGCCGGCCCGAAGGGCGCCGTCATCGCTTTCCGCGACAATTCCTTTGCCCACCCCGACCGTCTGGTCACGTTCATCCGCAGCCACGGCCAGGCCGCGAAGGTGCGGCCCGACATGAAAGTGGTGTTCTTCCAGGACTGGGAGACGCCAGAGGAGCGGCTCGCCGGCACCACCGAGATCATGCGCCAGCTGGCGCAGCTCGCGCTGGGCAAGAAGGCGGCGTGAGGCGGCCCGTCCCTCACCCTCGTCATTGCGGGCGATTGTTGCGGCAGCGCCCGAGAAAACTACGACGCCGCGCGCGGCGCCTCGGCGGACAACCGCCCGAGCAGTGACCGCGCCGTATCCGACGGCGACAGCGAATCCACGCTGACGACGGGATCGCTGCGCATCTCGTGCTTGCCGTTCGAGGTGTGCCGCATCACTGCGGAGAGGCGGCGGGCGATCATGTGCGCGGTGCGGAAGTCGGTTTCCGCGAACACGACGATCACCGAGCCATCCTTCTGCGCGGCGCCGAAATCCATCTGCCGCATCAGCCGGCTCAGGATCCGGGCGGCATCCAACTGAGCGCGCGGATTGCCTGGATCGAAGGCGAAGCGCGCCACCGACAGGCCACCGCCGCGAGCGAGCGTCTGCTCCACCGCTCTTGCGAAATCACGGGCGAACGCTTCCGGCGTGAGCAGGCCGCTGCGCGGGTCAAGCAAGCCGCCGGCGTCGATCGAGCGCAGCGTGCGGCTCAGTTGCGCTTCCATGGCGTGCTGGCGGATCAAGGGCAGCGCATTGGCGGCGACTTTCGCCGGCTCGCCGGGGATCAGCTCGAGATTGGGCATGTCGTAGCTCTGCGTGAGCTGGTGTGCGGTGAGGATCACGGGCAGGCTGCGGAAGCGGGTGTCCTCGGCCAGCACCGTGAGAAAGGCGTCGGCGACGCGCGGGGTAAATCCTTCGGCAAGCACGACGCCATCGATGTGGCGGGTATTGAGATGCTTTGCCGCGGCCTCGATCGAGAGCGCACCGATGACGCCGACACGTTCGCCGAGCGCGACGGAGAGCGCGGGATAGGCCGCGCCGCGACCGATCAGGAGCACGGTGGCATCGCGCGCGGGATCGGCCTCCGGCAACGAGACCTTCACCTCCGGCAGCCGGCGCAGCACCGTTGCATGCAGGGTGCGCACGCGGAGTGCGGCGCGGAGCCGCGCGACCAGGCGGTCCGGATTGCCGCCTTGCGAGGAGAAGGGCAGGGCGTTGTGGGGCAGCCTGCCTTGCGGGTCCAGTGCGACCAGCGGCAGGTACAGCGATTGGTCGGCGACCTCTTTCGCGAGCGCGGCGATATGCGGCTCGTGTCCGCCGCGCATCGCGGCGAGAACCGCGGCCGGCTGCATCTCCTGGACGGCGCGCGCAGCGCTGGCCCAATCGCTGTCGACGAGGGGAAAGAGCCGCGCCTCGTCCAGCGCCGCAATGAAGGCCGGCCGCTCGGCATCGGACACAAACAGGATCGGACCGGCTTGGGACATCGCAAACTCTGATCGCGCAATCGATGCTGCGCAATCTAGTTTGGCCGCCTTAATGCAGCGTCAACGCATCTGCCGAAACTGCGCTCAAGCCGGCCCGGAACGGTCGCGAAATGCCTCGACCATCAGGGGGTTAAGCCCGAGTTCGCTGAGTGCCTCGCGGGCGCGGGCATTGTCCTGGGCCCGGCCAGCCAGCCGGTGACCAGAGAGCCGGTCGGGCAGGGCGGTCAGCAGCGCGCCCTGGCCAAGCCGGCGCGCCCATTCCTGGAGATCGTTGGAGAGGAAGCGGTAGCCGCCGACGGCCATGATGCCGGAGGGCGGCGCGGTGATGCAGATCGCACCGCTGGGACGGTCGATCCGCGCGGCATAGCCGGTGTCGACATAGTCGCGCGGCAGCTGCGCCGTCAGGGTGTCGACGGGCTGCGGCAGGGCGTAGGCTGCGATCGGCACCATCGGCCCGCGCAGGCCGAGCGTGCCCTTCGGCGTCAGCAGGATCTCGCCGGCGATCGAGGAGCCCGACTGCTCGCGCGGCGCGCCGTGCGGCCCGGGCATCACCGCCACCGGCATGCCGTTCTCGCCGCGCCGGGCGCCAAACAATCCGGCCTCGCCGAACAGATAGACGTCCGTAAGCGGCGCATGCGGTGCGATCCAGGCTTCGCTCGCCGCCACCTGCTCGGGCGCGCGCCACAGGCCGATGATGTTGCGCAAGGTCGGCATCCGCGCGGCGAGATCGGAATCGCCGAGCCGCAGGGCGAGCTGCGCGGGCGCAATCAGCACCTGGCACTCATGCTCGTTGATCTGCTGCTCCAGCACGTCGATCTCGAAGGGGTGATGCAGCGCCAGTGTGCCGCCGCAGAGCAGCCACACCGCAAGCGAGGACGCGAGCCCCACGAACGACATCGGCGTGAACGCTGTCATCACCGTCGCACCCTGCTTGATGTCAGCTTCCAGCGACATCGCAAGGCCGCCGGCGATCAGGCTGAAATGCGGCCGCGGCACCGGGCGAAAGCCCTCCGCGGTGACGTCGAACGAGATCATCGCCGCCTTGCGGCCGTCCTGGATCACGGCGCGGGTGGTGCCGGGCGGGCGCGCCATCACCTCGTCGAGCGAGGCCATGCCTTCGGGCAGGTCGGTGCCGAAGCCGCAGACATGGCGGATCGAGAAGGCCTCGGCCGCGGCGTGCATGGCGAGGTCGGAATAGTTGACGCCGTCGACCTTGCTCATGGTGACGATGGCGCGCGCCGCGGTGCGGTTCAGCGCAGCGGTTAGTTCCGCATGGCGCCAGAGCAGCGGCAGCACGGCGACCACGAGGCCGGCGCGATGGGCGGCGAGCACCGTGAGCACGAACTCGACCGTGTTGGGCAGCTGGATCGCGATGACCGAATTGGCCGGCAGGCCAGATTCGACGAAATAGGCCGACAGTGCTTCGATAGCGGTGTCGGCCTCTGCATAGGTCAGCCGCCGCGGCTGGTGGCCGGTCACGCGCGGCTTGTTGAGCGGATCGAGCAGGGCCAAAGCGTGCGGCTGCCCGGACAGCGTGCGCTGGAACAGCGTGTCGAGCGTCGGCGATACGGCTGGCTGGTTCACGGCGTCACTTCGCTTGACTGGCTTTAGGCTCACCCTTCGACCACCAGCTCTCCGGAAGGTAGCCGGACAGCGCGGTTGCCTTTGGCCGTTCTATCCGATTCCAGCGCGCGATCCATTGCTCCGATACGTTAAACAGGGGGATTGTGTAGAAGCCGGCGATCAAAGCCCTGTCGAGCGCCCGCACCGCCGAGACGAAGTCCGTATGATCACGGGCCTCGAGCAGGGCTGCGATCATGGCATCGACCGCCGGATCTTTGGCGCCCATGTAGTTGCGGGTGCCCGGATTGTCGGCGGCGTCGCTGCCCCAATAGAAATATTGCTCGTTGCCGGGCGACAGCGACTGGTCCCAGCGGTTCTGGATCATGTCGAATTCGTAGCCGAGCCGGCGCTGGTCGAACTGCACGGGATCGACCGAGCGCACGGTCGGCGCGATGCCGGCCCGCTTGAGATCGCGCTGGAAGGCGAGCGCGATGCGTTCCTGATCGCGGGTCGTCACCAAAATCTCGAAAGTGAGGGGGGCCTTGGTGGCGCGGTTGCGCAGCACGGTGCCGTCGAGATCGTAGCCGGCCTCGGACAGAAGTTTCAGCGCGGCGCGGAGCGTCGTTCGGTCGCGCCCCGAGCCGTCGGTCATCGGCAGACGGTAGCTGCCGTCCAGGATGTCGGGCGGGATCTGCGCTGCAAAGGGCCGTAGCAGTTCGCGCTCGCGCGCATCGGCAGGATGGCCATAGGCCGACAGGTCCGAGCCGGCGAAATAGCCGGCCACGCGCGAATATAGCCCGAAGAAGTAGTTGCGATTGATCAGTTCGAAGTCGAACAAAAGCGTCAGCGCCTGGCGCACGCGGATGTCAGCGAAGATCGGACGCCTTGTATTGAACACCAGGAATTCCGAGGGCTGCGGCATGCCCGGCTTGATGGTATCGCGGATCACTTCGCCGCTCTTCGCCGCCGGAAAATCGTAGCCCTCGTGCCAGCGCAGCGGTTCGTTCTCGACGCGGAAATCATAGAGGCCGCGCTTGAAGGCTTCGAATTGGCCGTTGGCCTCGCGAAAATAGTCGAGCCGGATCTCGTCGAAATTGTAGAGGCCGCGATTGATCGGCAGGTCGCGGCCCCAATAATCGGGATTGCGGGTCAATGTCACGCTGGCACCGGGCTTCACGGCCGTCACGCGATAGGGACCCGAGCCGATCGGGCCCGCCAGTGTCGTCTCCTCGAAGGTTGCGACATCGACCGCGTGCTTCGGCAGGATCGGCATCAAGCCCAGGATCAGCGGCAATTCCCGGTCATTGGCGCCGGTGAGGTCGAAGCGAACGGTGAGGGGATCGAGCGCCTCGAGCTTGGTGACCTTGGAATAATACTGCCGGTGGTTCGGGCGGCCGTGGTCACGCAGCAGCTGCCAGGAGAACAGGACGTCCTCGGCGAGCACCGGCTTGCCGTCGGAGAAGCGGGCGCGGGGATCGAGGCGGAAGGTGACGAAGGTCCGCTCGTCGTCGGTCTCGACCGATTTGGCGAGGAGGCCATAAAGCGTGAACGGCTCGTCATTGCCGCGCGCCAGCAGGCTCTCGACCACGTAGCTCCGGATCTGCTGCACGGCCAGTCCCTTGACGATGAACGGATTGAGGCTGTCAAAGGTGCCGAGCATGCCCCAGGTCAGCCGCCCGCCCTTGGGCGCGTCGGGATTGGCGTAGGGCATGTGGCTGAAATCGGCAGGGAGCGCCGGCTTGCCGTGCATGGCGATGGCATGGGCCTCCTCGGCCTGCGCCCCGCTGGCCGACAGCGCGATGGCCAGGACAAACGTGAAGGCAAACGCGAGGCGGACGCCGGGGCCCTCGAAAAGGCGCTGGAACATGAACATCGGCACACGTTGATTCGAGGAGCGGCGGGTCTGAATCCTATCACAGGGAATTTCGCGGAGGTCAGGCCCTGATGCGGCCAAAGATGGTTGTCGGCATTGATCTTTTCGTCGGCCACGCTATGAAGGCGGGCAATCGCGCAAGTGCGCCGAGCCCGTCACTTATCCGCCTCAATTGACGGGGAGAGAGCCGCGCCCAAAGCGGCTAGGTTCGGCGCTTCGGAGCGGTTCGGGCGCTTCCCGTTCAGAAAGGGTTTTCCGCAATGAATTTCCGTTACTTGGCCGCGTCCGTCCGGCCGCGCGGGCGACTTCTCGCCCTGTTGACGGCGACGGCGTTGGCCGTTCCTGTTGCTGCTGAGGCGCAGACTCCAGCGCCGGCTCCTGGCACGCCCAAGGCGGCGCCGAAAGCCGCGCCGAAGGCCGCCCCCAAGGCTCCGGCGCCCGCCCAGACGCCCCAGGCCCAGCAGGCCCCCGCTCAAGGCGCTCCGGCGCAGCAGGGCGCGGCTCAGCCGGCGGATCAGCAGATCCAGCTGATCTACGCCCCCTGGACCAAGTTCTGCCTCAAGGGCCAGGACGCTAACGCCAAGCAGGTCTGCTTCACGGGCAAGGACGGCCGCATCGAATCGGGTCAGCCGGTCATCGCGGCTGTGATCATCGAGCCGGAAGGCGAGCCCAAGAAGATCCTGCGCGTGACGCTGCCGCTCGGCATGCAGCTCGTGCACGGCACCCGTATCATCGTCGACAGCAATGCGCCGCTGCAGAGCCCCTATGTGATCTGCTTCCAGAACGGCTGCATGTCGGACTACGAGGCGACGCCCGAGCTTCTCGCCAACATGAAGAAGGGCCAGAACCTCGTGGTGCAGGCGATCAACGCCAACGGCGCACCGCTGACCTTGCCGCTGCCGCTCGCCGGCGAATTCCAGAAGGCCTATGACGGTCCGCCGACCGACCCGAAGGTGTTCGAGGAAACCCAGAAGAAGCTTCAGGAAGAGCTTCAGAAGAAGGCCGACGAGCAGCGCAAGAAGCTCGAGCAGCAGAGTGGTGCGCCTGGCGCCGCTCCCGCCGGTCAGAAGTAATCGGGCCAAATCCCGAACATGAAAAAGGCGCTCACCTCGAGCGCCTTTTTTTGCTGACCGCTTGCTGGCGGCGAATTCAGTTCAACGACGGATTGCGCGGCCGATACCCGCCGCCCTTGTCCTTGATGAAAATCTCGGCGACCTGGGAATGACGGATCGGCTCGCCGGATTCGTCCGGCAGCAGGTTCTGCTCGGAGACATAGGCAACGTATTCCGACTCAGCGTTCTCCGCGAGCAGGTGATAGAACGGCTGATCCTTGTGGGGCCGCGCCTCCTCGGGGATCGACAGCCACCATTCCTCGGTGTTGTTGAATTCCGGATCGATGTCGAAGATCACGCCCCGGAACGAGAAGATCCGGTGGCGCACGACCTGTCCGATCTGGAATTTGGCGGTCCGCGCTTTAATCATTCCCCGTCGATAGACCAGGATTGTGGCCGATGCTAGTGGCCTGAATTGGAATTAACCTTCGCTTAAGGGGCGGATAGCCCCCAGGTCCTCAGAAAACACTTCATCAATGGTCGATATCCTCAATCTGGCCCTACCTTATTTTGGCCTGATCTTCGTCGGTTTTGCCTGCGGCAAGGTCAAGTCGTTGCCGGAATCGGGCTTGGCCTGGATGAACTTCTTCCTGCTCTACGTGTCGCTGCCGGCGCTGCTGTTTGCGATCATGTCGAAGACGCCGTTTTCGGAGCTGAACAACCCGCCGTTCCTGGTTGCGACCACGCTGTCGACGGTTGCGGCGTTCACCCTCGCGCTCGTCCTCGGCAAGGTTCTTGGCCGGCTGTCGCTGCGCGAGGCGACGCTCGCCGGCCTGTCCGGCGGCTACGGCAATATCGGCTACATGGGACCGGGGCTGGCGCTTGCCGTGCTCGGAGCGAAGGCCTCGGCCCCGACGGCACTGATCTTCTGCTGCGACAGCATCTTCCTGTTCACGATCGTGCCGCTCCTGATCGAGCTTTCCGACCGCGACCATCCCTCGCTGGTGCACGCCTTCGGCGTCGTGCTGAAGCAGATCGTGCTCAACCCGCTGATCATGTCGGCCTGCTTTGGCGCGGCGGTCGCGGCGCTGCATATCGAATTGCCGGTCGCGCTCGACCGCACCATCACCTTCCTCCAGAACGCGGCGGCTCCAACCGCGCTGTTCGTGCTCGGCGTGACGGTGGCGCTGCGCCCGTTCGATCGCGTGCCCTGGGAAGTGCCGGGCGTGATCGCGGTCAAGCTCGTGATCCATCCACTCACGGCGTTCGGCCTGATGCTGGCATTCGGCCCGTTCGCGCAGCCTTGGGCCGCGACCGCGGTGCTGATGGCCTCGCTGCCGCCGGCGCTGAACGTGTTCGTGATCGCCCGGCAGAACGATGCCTGGATCGAATCCGCCTCCGTCGCCGTGCTGCTCGGGACTTTTGCGTCCGTGGTCACGCTGACGAGCGTGATGTGGTTGCTCCAGAGCGGCCGGCTGGCGTTTCCCTGAGCGCGCGCTTTACCTTCGCCAGATTACCTTCGCCAAGTCGGCGTCAGCCCCTCGCGCATGGCGAAGCGGCGGAGCGGGCCGATGGCGCCGAGCAGGTGCATGCCGATGGCACGAACCGGCTGGAGCGGCAGGAAATCGTTGAGCAGGGAGCGGTTGGCGATATCGATCGCAAACGTCCGGCTCAAGATGTCCGGCCGCCGCGCCCGATCGTAGCGCCTGAGCACGTCGGGGGCCCCGGGATCGCAACCGGCGGCGACGGTTTCGCCTGCGAGTCTGGCAATATCGGCGGCATCCCGCAGGCCGAGATTGAGGCCCTGGGCGCCGATCGGAGGAACCACATGGGCGGCTTCGCCGACCAGCGCGATGCGGTCCCGGGCGAAGGATTTGGGCCGCTCGATCGCCAGCGGGAACAGGTGGCGTCCCGGCTCGACCGTCATACGCCCCAAAATGGAATGTGACTGCTTCTCGATCGCAGCGGACAGCTCCGCGTCGCTTAAGCCGCGCAGCCGTTCGGCCTCTGCGGGCGCCGCGACCCAGACGATGCTGGAGCGGTCGCCGGGCAGGGGCACGAACACGCAGGGACCGTGCGGCGTGTGGAATTCGGTCGAGACGTTGCGATGCGGCCGCACGTGGCTGACGTTGAAGGTCAGCGCGGTCTGCGTCAGGTCGCGCCGCGTCACCAAGATGCCGGCGGCCTCGCGGCACAGCGAATGGCGGCCGTCGGCGCCGACCACCAGCCGGGCCGAGAGGAATTTTCCGGACGCCGTGCCGATCGCGACGTCGTCGGCTTCCATCACGACGGCCTCGGCCTCGTCGTCGAAACGGACGAGGCCCGGCAATTCAGCCGCGCGGGCTTCCAGGGCCATCATCAGCGAGCGGTTGTCGATGTTGTAGCCGAAGGCGTCGAGATCGATTTCGTGACAGGAGAACCGCACCTCCGGCGCCCGGAACAGCCGCCCGGTGTCGTCGACGAGGCGCATGACTTCGAGCGCGGCGGCCTTGTCCTTGCAGCGCGGCCAGACGTCGAGCGTCTCCAGCAGCCCGACGGAGGCGCCAAGCAGCGCGGTGGTGCGGTTGTCGGCATAGGGCAGGCGCCGCGCCACCAGCGCGGTCCGGGCGCCGGCTTGCGCCAGCGCGATGGCCGCCGCAAGGCCAGCTGGTCCGCCGCCGATCACGGCTGCGTCAAAGAGCGTCGATACGTCTGTCATGGAACGACAATTGACACGCTCCACGGCAAATTCAAGCCCGCTGATTTTGCCTGATTTTATGACGAATTGTGCGACCGAGCGCCGCAATGGCGGATGTGCAAACCGGTGTCATTCTGATAGCAGGAGCCATGGACAGCCAAGAGGATTCCCTGAAGCCGACGCCTGCGATCCGCGCCGCGGCCTTCTCGGTGCACATCTTCACCGCTTTCGGCGCGGCGATCGCGCTGCTGGCGATGCTGGAGGCCGTGCGCGAGCACTGGGCGGCGATGTTTCTGTGGCTGGGCATGGCGCTGATCATCGATGCGATCGACGGTCCGATCGCGCGCCGGCTCGACGTCAAGAACGTGCAGCCAAACTGGTCGGGCGAAGTGCTCGATCTCGTCGTCGACTTCGTCACCTATGTCTTCGTGCCGGCCTACGCCATCGTGGCGAGCGGTCTGCTGCTGCCGGTCGCGGCGCCTCTGCTCGGCGTCGCCATCATCGTCACCAGCGCGCTTTATTTCGCCGATCTGCGCATGAAGGCGGACGACAATCATTTTCGCGGGTTTCCGGCACTGTGGAATGCGGCGGCGTTCTATCTGTTTCTGCTGCACTGGCCGCCGCTGCTGTCCACTCTGCTGGTCGCAGCGCTGGTGGTGCTGACTTTCGTGCCGTTCCATGTGCTGCATCCGGTGCGCGTGGTGCGGCTGCGCTGGCTGACGATGTCGCTCATCGCGATCTGGGCGCTGCTCGGGCTCTACGCGCTGAAGATGGACTTTCACGTCGGCACGACCGTCACCGTGGCGCTCTGCGCGATCGCGCTCTGGATCGTCTTCAGCGACGCATTGATCCGGTTCGTAAGATCCTTCGCGTGATGCATCTGCTCACCAGCCCCGAAGCCTGGGCCGCGCTGCTCACCTTGACGTCGCTCGAGATCGTGCTCGGAATCGACAACGTCATCTTCCTGTCGGTGATCGTCTCGCGCATTCCCGAGAAGCAGGCAAATCGCGTCCGCCAGATCGGGCTGGCGCTGGCGCTGGTATTCCGCATCATCCTCCTTAGCGTGCTGGTCTGGCTGATCGGCCTGACCGCGCCGGTGTTTTCGTTCGGCGGTTACGACTTCTCCTGGCGCGATCTCATCCTGATCGGCGGCGGCCTGTTCCTGATCGCGAAAGCGACCCACGAGATCCATGCCGAGGTCGACGCGGGCGATGAGGACGGTGAGGGTGCCCCTGGCCGCAACGCCTTCTTCTGGGTGATTGTGCAGATCATCGTCATCGACATCGTGTTCTCGCTGGACTCGATCATCACCGCGATCGGCATGGCCCAGGACATCGAGATCATGATAGCGGCCGTCGTGATCGCCTGCCTGATCATGTACATTTCCTCTGGTCCCGTGTCGCGATTCGTCGCGGAGCATCCGACCACCAAGATGCTGGCGCTGGCGTTTTTGGTGCTGATCGGGGTCGCGCTGGTCGCGGACGGATTCCAATTCCACATTCCGCGCGGCTACATCTATTTCGCGATTGCGTTCTCGGCTGCGGTCGAGTTCTTCAACGTGCTGGCGAAGCGAAACCGCAGGAAAGCCGCCAAATAGTTCGGTTCCTGCGTTCAGTGCTGGCGTCGAGTTGACAAGGCGGGCGCGATGTCTTTCGCTCATCCGCGAGAAGACCGAGAGGAGGTCAAACGATGACCAAAGCCGTCCGTGTGCACAAGGTCGGAGGCCCCGAGGCCCTGGTCTATGAGAGCGTCGATGTGCCTGCGCCTGCTACCGGCGAGGTGCGCATCCGCCAGCATGCGGTCGGGCTGAACTTCATCGACGTCTATTATCGCACCGGGCTCTACAAGGCGCCGGGGCTGCCTTTTATCGCCGGCAACGAAGCCGCGGGCGAGGTCGTCGCGGTCGGACCGGGCGTCACGAATTTTCATCCCGGCGACCGCGTCGCCTATTATCACAATCTCGGCGCCTATGCGGGCGAGCGCAACATTCCCTTGGAGCGGCTGGTCAAGCTGCCCGACCACATCACCTACGAGCAGGGCGCCGTGCTGATGCTCAAGGGGCTCACGGTCTGGTATCTCCTGCACAAGACATTCAAGGTCGAGCCGCATCACCGCGTGCTGATCCACGCCGCGGCTGGCGGCATCGGCCTGCTTGCCTGCCAGTGGGCGAGGGCGATGGGCGCTCATGTGATCGGCACGGTCGGCTCGCGCGAGAAGGCCGAGCTCGCCGAGGCCAATGGCTGCGATCACGTTATCCTCTACAACGAGGAAGACTTTGTCGCACGCGTAAAACAGATCAGCCGCAACGAGGGCTGCGACGTCGTCTATGACGGCGTCGGCAAGTCGACATTCCCGGGCTCGCTGTCCTGCCTGAAGCCGCGCGGCATGTTCGTCTCCTTCGGCAATGCCTCCGGGCCCGTGCCGCCGTTCTCGATCGCCGAGCTCAACAATCACGGCTCGCTGTTTGCGACACGGCCGAAGCTCAACGACTACATCGGCAAGCGCTCGGAGCTGCTGGAAGGCGCCGATACGCTGTTCGCTGCCGTCATCAACGGCAAGCTGCACGTGCCGATCAACCATGCCTACGCGCTGAAGGACGCCGCCAAGGCGCATATCGATCTCGAAAGCCGCAAGACCACGGGCGCGTCGATCCTGAAGCCATAGTTAGTTTCTCTCGTCATTGCGAGCGAAGCGAAGCAATCCAGGGCTGCATCCGCAGAAGCAGTCTGGATTGCTTCGTCGCAAGGGCTCCTCGCAATGACGAGGCCTACGCCACCCGCCGTGCCGCACCCGCCTTCGTCAATATCCCGTCGAGACAATCGATCATCTCGGCGATCTCCGCCTTCGTGACGTTCAGCGCCGGCATGAAGCGCAGTGCGTCGACTTGCGGTGCGTTCAGCAGCACGCCGGCCTCGAACGCCTGCGCGACGATGCCGGGTGCGATCGGCAGCTTGAGGTCGAGCGCCAGCAGCAGGCCGCGGCCCCGCACCTCGCCGAGGCCGTGCCGGGCCGAGACCTTCTGCAACTCGCTTTCGAGTAGCAGGCCGGTCTCGGCGACCGACTTGAGGAAGTCGGGCTGGCTGACCTCCTCCAGCACCGCGAGCCCCGCCGCGCACATAATCGGGTTGCCGTTGAACGTGCCGCCCTGGTCGCCGTGCTCGAAACAGGCCGCGCGTTCGGTCGCAAGCAGGGCCGCGAGCGGAACGCCGCCGCCGATGCCCTTGCCGAGCGTCATGATGTCGGGCGCGATGCCAGCGTGCTCATAGTGGAAGAGCTTGCCGGTCCGGCCCATGCCAGTCTGGATCTCGTCGAAGACCAAGAGCAGGCCGTGCGCCTCGGTGAGCGCGCGCAGCTCCTGCAGGAACTGATCGGTCGCGGGCCACACGCCGGACTCGCCCTGGATCGGCTCGAGCATCACAGCGACGGTGTTGCTGTTGATCAGCTTTTCGACCGAGGCAATGTCGTTGAGCTTCGCCTTCTTGAAGCCCGCAACCTTCGGCTCGAACAGTGGTTCGAAAGCCTTCTTGCCCGAGGCCGACATCGTCGCCAGCGTGCGGCCGTGAAAGCCGCCTTCGAAGCTGATAATGTCGAACGCGCCGTTCCTGTGCAGGCTGCCAAATTTGCGCGCGAGCTTGATTGCGCCCTCGTTGGCTTCCGCGCCGGAATTGGCGAAGAACACTTGGTCGAAGGCGCTGTTTGCGACGAGCGCCTGCGCCAGCTTGAGGCTCGGCTCGTTGTAGAAGGCCGGGCTCGGCGTCAACAGCCGCTTGGCCTGTGCGGCAAGCGCGTCCGCGATCGCCGGCGGCGAGTGGCCGAGACAGTTCACGGCCCAGCCCTGCACGAAATCGAGATAGCGCTTGCGGCTGTCGTCCCAGAGGTAGGAGCCGGCGCCGCGGACGAACACCGTCTTGGGCCGTGCGGTGATGTCCATCAGCGCGTCATATGGATCGATGGCGTCGGTCATGTCGAACTCCTCTGGAGGCGGGTGGAAAGGGCGCGCGAAAAGCAGAAAGGCCGCACTTTGCGGGTGCGGCCTTCTCGAAAACTCTGCTGATGTCAGTGCTTCAGCGGCGTCGTCGGACATGGCGCAACCCATCATCGTCGCGGGAGCGACGACGCATGGCTTGGCGCAGGTGGGTCCGGGAGCTGATCATGGGGCGCGGCAATACAGGTGAAGGGCGGGGCTTGTCAAGCAGGCGTTAGAATCCCGCGACGCTGCCGTGCAGATCATATTGGTCGGCGCGCTCGATCTTGGCCGTGACGATCTCGCCGACGCGCAACGGGCGGCGGCTCGTTAAGTAAACGGCACCGTCGATCTCGGGCGCATCGGCTTTCGAACGGCCCTTTGCGACGGTCGGGCCGACCTCGTCGATGATGATCTGCTGGCGCGTGCCCACCTTGCGCTTCAGCCGCCGCGCGGAGATCTTCTGCTGGCGCGCCATCAGCGCGTTGTAGCGTTCCTGCTTGATCTCTTCCGGTACCGGATTTTCGATCGCGTTCGACGTGGCGCCCGCAACCGGCTCGTATTTGAAGCAGCCGAGACGGTCGATCTCGGCTTCGTCCAGCCAGTCGAGCAAATAGGCGAAGTCGGCATCGGTCTCGCCGGGGAAGCCGACAATGAAGGTCGAGCGCAACGCGAGATCTGGACATTGCTCGCGCCAGCGCTTGATCCGCGCCAGCGTCTTGTCCTGCGCCGCCGGGCGTTTCATCGCCTTCAGCACATCGGGGCTCGCATGCTGGAACGGGATGTCGAGATAGGGCAGCACCGTGCCTTGCGTCATCAGCGCGATGACCTCGTCGACATGCGGGTAGGGATAGACATATTGCAGCCGGACCCAGGCCCCGAGCTCGCCGAGCTCGCGCGCAAGGTCGAGGAATTTGGCGCGGACCTGGCGATCCTTCCACGGGCTCTCGGCATATTTCAGATCGACGCCGTAGGCCGAGGTGTCCTGCGAGATCACCAGCAGTTCCTTGACGCCGGCGCCGACCAGGTGCTCGGCCTCGCGCAGCACGTCGCCAGCCGGACGCGAGACGAGATCGCCGCGCAGTTTCGGGATGATGCAGAAGGTGCAGCGGTTGTTGCAGCCCTCGGAAATCTTCAAGTAAGCGTAGTGGCGCGGCGTCAGCTTGATGCCCTGCGGCGGCACCAAATCGAGATGCGGATGGTGTGCCGGCGGCAGCGCGCGGTGCACGGCGTCCAGCACGCTCTCATATTGCTGCGGGCCCGTGATCGACAGCACGCCGGGATAGGCCTGTTCGATCTGCTCGGGTTCCGCACCCATGCAACCGGTCACGATCACCTTGCCGTTCTCGGCCATGGCCTCGCCGATCGCCGAGAGCGATTCCTGCTTGGCGCTGTCGAGAAAGCCACAGGTGTTAACGATGACGATGTCGGCCCCGTCATGCTTGCGAGCGAGCTCGTAGCCTTCGGCGCGCAGGCGCGTGATGATGCGCTCGGAATCCACCAATGCCTTGGGGCACCCGAGCGACACGAAGCTGACCTTGGGCGCAGCCGTCTGATCCATATCTAATCTGCCTGATTGACAGGCCTGAGCTAGTCCCAATTGCCCATAATTACAACCCTTTGCATGGCCCGCGGGCGTGCTATGGATGAATCGCCGTGGTGAGTGAGCAATGAGCGCCGAACAATCGCCCAAAATCGTGATCGTTGACGAAAGCCCGATCCGGGCCGCGATCCTCGAGGAAGGGTTGCGGGAATCCGGGTTCACGCAGGTCGTCCATATCCGCGAAATGCAGAGCCTGCTCGCCCGTATTTATGCGGTCGACCCCGATATCATCCTGATCGATCTGGAAAACCCAAGCCGCGACGTGCTCGAGGCGATGTTCCAGGTCAGCCGCGCCGTGAAGCGGCCGATCGCGATGTTCGTGGACCAAAGCGACTCGGCGTCGATCCAGGCATCCGTCGAGGCGGGGGTGTCCGCCTACATCGTCGACGGGCTGAAGAAAGAGCGCATCAAGCCGATCCTCGACCTCTGCGTGTCGCGTTTCAATGCTTTCGCCAAGCTCCAAGAGGAGCTGGAGCGCACCAAGTCGCAGCTCGAGGACCGCAAGATCATCGAGCGCGCCAAGGGCATTTTGATGAAGGTGAAAGGCCTCACCGAGGATGAGGCCTATGTGCTGCTGCGCTCGACTGCGATGCGCGAGAAGAAGAAAATCGGCGAGATCGCCCAGTCGATCATCACCGCGTCGGAGATGCTGAAATGACCGCTGCCCTCCGCATAGGGTTCATCCCGCTGGTCGATGCCGCCGCCCTGATAGTCGCCGTCGACAAGGGCTTTGCCGCCGCCGAGGGGCTCGAGGTCGAACTGGTGCGCGAGGTGTCCTGGTCCAACGTCCGCGACAAGCTCAATATCGGCCTGTTCGACGCCGCGCATCTGCTCGCGCCGGTCGCGATCGCGTCCTCGCTCGGGCTCGGGCACGTCAAGGTTCCGATCGCCGCGCCCTTCAACCTCGGCATCAACGGCAACGCGATCACGGTCTCCCCGACGCTGCATGCGGCGCTGGTGGAGGAGATCAACGGCGATCGTTTCGATCCGCTCGCCACGGCGAAAGCGCTGGCGAAGGTGGTCGCCAAGCGCCGCAAGGCGGGGGCCGAGCCCCTGACCTTCGGCATGACCTTCCCGTTCTCGACGCACAATTATCAATTGCGGTTCTGGATGGCGGCCGCCGGCGTCGATCCGGACGAGGACGTTCGCCTCGTCGTGTTGCCGCCGCCCTACATGGTCGACAGCCTCGCCAATGGCCAGGTCGATGCGTTCTGCGTCGGCGCGCCCTGGAATTCGGTCGCGGTCGATCTCGGCATCGGCCACATCCTGCATTTCGTCTCCGACATTCTCGACCGTGCGGCAGAGAAAGTGCTGGCGGTTCGCCAGGTCTGGGCTGACACCCATCCGGATGTGGTCGCAGCCCTGGTACGTGCGGCGGTGAAGGGCGCGGCGTTCATTGAGCAGCCTTCGAACCTGGCCGAGGCGGCGCGAATTCTGGCGCAGCCGGAACGGATCGGCGTCGACGCCGAGGTGATCCAGCGCACGCTTGATGGGCGCCTGAAGATCTCGCCCGACGGTACCTTCCGCGAAAGCGGCCGCTACCTCCTGGTCGGACGCGAAGGAGCAGGGCGCCCGGATCCGGTCCAGGCGGCCTGGCTCTATGCGCAGATGGTGCGCTGGGGCCAGACGACGCTGACGCCCGACGGCGTCAAGACGGCCATGGCCGTGTTCAGGCCGGATCTTTACGACGCGGCTCTCGGCCAGCGGCCGCCTGCGGAGGCTCCCGCAGCGTTCGGCGCGTTCGCCGGCCCCGCCTTCGATCCCAACAACATTCGAGGGCATCTTGAGGCCTTCGAGGTGGGCCGCTGGAAGGCCTGATTCGGGCCTGCACCGTTTTTGGGCGCGCGGGATTGTCGTCTAAATTTTGAGCTGGCTGCTCGAATTTCGTGAAGGTTCCCCAACTGGGGATCTCGCGTGACCTCTCTAATTACCTGAAATTTCGAAAGTTTCCATTTCGTCAAAGCTGGCACGCAACTTGAATGTTGCACTGCGGCCAGCCTGTCACAGATGCCTGCTGAGCCAAGTCCCGCAGCAACGAAGCTGACCGGACCGTTGGGTGCAGAGCCGGCTCTCGAGCCAGCCGAGTTCCTCGCGGGTCGTGCACTTTTCCGTCGATGCCACCGAGGTGGCCGCAGGAGCTTCGTTACCGACCATGAAAATCGACACTGTCTCAGTCGACTTTACCGACGACCAGAAACGCTATCTCGAAGGCTTCACGACCGGTTTGCAGATCAGCCGGGTCGGTCGTGGTCTCGGCGGCGGCGCCGGCAAGGCGAACGCTGAGCCCACGGGTCCCGATGCCGTGCACATCAAGGCGCAGGACAAGGTCATCGCCGCGGGAAAGAAGCTCGCCGACCAGGAGAAATTCAAGCGCGACGAGCATCCCTTCGACGCCTATCCGCGGCTGCGCCAGCAGGCGCTCGACAACGCGCCGCCGAGCCCCGCGGACAACTTCCGCTGGCGCTATTTCGGCATCTTCTATGTCGCGCCGACGCAGGACTCCTACATGTGCCGCCTGCGCATTCCGAACGGCGTCATGAAGCACTGGCAGCTGTCCGGCCTTGCCGATCTCGCCGAGGAATTGTGCGGCCCGTACAGCCACGTCACCACGCGCGCCAATCTCCAGCTTCGCGAGGTCCCGCCGAAGCACGCCGTGAAGCTGATCGAGGGCATCCAGGATCTCGGCCTGTGCTCACGCGGCTCCGGCGCCGACAACATTCGCAACGTGACGGGAACGCCGACCGCAGGCATTGATCCGCAGGAGCTGATCGACACGCGGCCCTACGCGCGCGAGTGGCACTACCACATCCTGAATGATCGCTCGTTGTACGGATTGCCGCGCAAGTTCAATGTCGCCTTCGACGGCGCCGGCAGGATCGCCGTGCTCGAGGAGACCAACGACATCGCATTCACGGCGTTCGAGGTGAAGGACGGCTTCGGCGTCGAGCCCGGGATCTGGTTTCGCCTTGGCCTTGGCGGCATCACCGGACACAAGGATTTCGCAAAGTACTCCGACATCGTCGTCAAGCCGGAAGAGGCCACTGCCGTTGCCGACGCCATCGTGCGCGTGTTCATCGAGCACGGCGACCGCACCAACCGCAACAAGGCGCGGCTGAAATATGTGCTCGACGCCATGGGCCATGACGGCTTCCTCAAGCTTGTCGAGGAGCGGCTGAAGAAGCCGCTTACGCGCGTGCCGGCAGAGGCGTTTGTGCCGCGGCCTGCGTCGGACCGCATGGCGCATATCGGCGTGCACAAGCAGAAGCAGGAAGGGCTGAACTGGATCGGCGTGTCGGTGCCGCTCGGCAAGATCAGCTGTGGACAGATGCGGGGCCTCGCCAAGGTCGCGCGGGATCTCGGCGACGGGGATATCCGCCTGACCGTCTGGCAGAACCTGCTGATCCCGGGCGTGCGCGACGAGAATGTCGAGCTGGCGATTGCAGCGATCAAGCAGATCGGGCTTGCGGTCGAAGCCTCCCACATCCGCGCCGGCCTGATTGCCTGCACCGGCAATGCTGGTTGCCGCTTCGCCGCGTCGAATACCAAGCTTCACGCCGCCGAGATCGGCGACTGGTGCGAGCCGCGCGTCGCGATGGACAAGCCGGTCAACATCCACGTCACCGGATGCCACCATTCCTGCGCGCAGCACTACATCAGCGACATCGGGCTGATTGGCGCGCGTGTGCCGGTCGGCGAAGACGACACGGTCGAGGGCTACCATCTCTTCACCGGCGGCGGCTTCGGTCCCAACGCCGATGTCGGGCAGGAGGTCTATCACGACCTCAAGGCCGAGGATGCGCCGAAGACCGTTGAAGGTCTGCTCAAGGCCTACATCGCCCATCGCGCATCTACCGAAGAAACCTTCCTTTCCTTTGCGCGCCGCCACGATGGCGAGACGCTGCGCAAGCTTGCCGATGCAGAGGTATCCTCATGAACCAGATCAGCCCTCCGCCCAAAATCGACATCATTCCCGCGAGCGCACCGTTCTCCGATGCGCAGCGCTCCTGGCTGAACGGATTCTTTGCCGGCCTATTGTCGCCTGACGCCGCCGCGCCTTTGTCGGCGGAGCAGGGCGCTGCCGTGATGCAAGGCGCAGCCGGCGACGGGGATGACGGCGAAGCGCCATGGCACGACCAGACCATGCCGATTGCCGACCGGATGAAGCTCGCCGAAGGCCGCCCCGTGCGCCGCAAGATGATGGCGGCGATGGCGCAGCAGGATTGCGGCCAGTGCGGCTATAATTGCCACGACTATTCGGAGGCGATTGCGAGCGGCAGCGAGGCCCGGCTCAACCTTTGCGTCCCCGGCGGCAAGGAAACCGCGCGGATGCTCAAGGCCCTGCACGAAGAGCTGGACAAGGCACCGGCGGCCAAAGCTACCGACAAGCAGGACAAAGTGACCGCGCCGGCCGTGACGGTGACGATTGCCGAACCCGGCCGCTCGCGCGACAACCCTGTTACCGCGACCTTCCTGTCGCGGCGCCTGCTCAACAAGGGGAAGTCGGAGAAGGAGACCTATCACGTCGACTTCGATCTCTCCGAAAGCAAGCTCGACTACGTCGTCGGAGACTCCTTCGGCGTGTTCGCGCGCAACGATGTCGGCCTCGTCGATCAGATCATCGCGCTGCTCGGCGCCTCGCACACCACCAAGGTCAACGGCAAGACGCTGCGCGAGGTGTTGATCGACGACGTTTCGCTGTCGCCGGCGCCCGACACGCTGTTCGAGCTGATTTCGTTCATCACCGGCGGCGCGCAGCGCGAGAAGGCGCGGGCGCTGGCGCAGGGCGAGGATCCCGATGGCGATGCCGCGACGCTGGACGTCATGGCGGCGCTGCAGAAATTTTCCGGCACGCGGCCGCATCCCGAGGCCTTCGTCGAGGCGCTCGAGCCGCTCCAGCCGCGGCTTTATTCGATCTCGTCCTCGCACAATGCGACGCCCGGCAAGCTGTCGCTGACGGTCGATTCCGTGCGCTACGTCATCGGCAAGCGCAAGCGGATCGGCGTCGCCTCGACCTTCCTCGGCGAACGCATCTCCGAGGGCGAAAAGCTCAAGGTCTATGTGCAGAAGGCGCACGGCTTCGGCCTGCCCCAGGATCCGAAGACGCCGATCATCATGATCGGCCCCGGCACCGGCATCGCGCCGTTCCGCGCCTTCCTGTTCGACCGCAAGGCGACCGGCGCGCCCGGCAAGAACTGGCTGTTCTTCGGCCACCAGCGCAGCGATTGCGACTTCTTCTACCAGGACGAGCTCAACGCGATGAAGACCTCGGGCCTGCTGACGCGTCTGTCGCTGGCCTGGTCGCGCGACGGTGAGAAGAAGTTCTACGTGCAGGACCGCATGCGCGAGGTCGGCCGCGAGCTGTGGACCTGGCTCGCCGAGGGCGCGCATCTCTACATCTGCGGCGATGCCAAGCGCATGGCCAAGGACGTGGAGCGCGCGCTGGTCGACATCGTCGCACAGTTCGGCGCGCGTTCGACCGATGAAGCCGTCAGTTTTGTCGCCGAACTCAAGAAGACCGGACGCTTTCAGGCTGACGTGTACTAAGGCGCGATCCCAACGCGTCGTGCTTCTGGGAGTCTGACTCGGTTCCAATCGGCTCGGATTTTAACGAATAGGATTCTCGGAACCTGCGGATGAGGAGAATTTGTTGCTGCGATGGGGCTTCCCAAGAGAACCTCCATCGCTATTTCCGTCGCGATCTTGCCTGAACCCAGGGTTGAGCCTTCATAATCCCGCAAATGGGGCGTTGGAGATCGACCATGCGCGAACTATCGGCGGAAGCCAGACTGCACTTTTACGCGCGCTCGCTCTCGCGGCGGACCGGGGCGAGTGCCCATCATCTGGCGCTCTACAGCGCCTTCGCCGTCATCGCCGCCATCGTGTTCGGCACGCTGTCGGTGCATCCGTTCTAACGAAGCTTCGTAGGTCCGCAGGGTGGGCAGAGGCGCGCTCTTCGCGCGCCGTGCCCACCATCCCTCAACATGTGAAAACGATTTGGTGGGCACGCTGCGCTTTGCCCACCCTACGGCACCGAGTCCGTCTCACCCGCGCTTGAACGGCGCCACCTCGATTCCTGCATCCTTCAGCGCCTGACGCAGGCCGCGCGCGATGTCGACGGCGCCGGGCGTGTCGCCGTGGATGCAGACCGTGTCCGTCCGCATCTTGATGACCTTGCCGGTGACCGAGACCACCGCGCCATCCTGCACCATGCGCACCACGCGGTCGGCGATGGCCTTGGCGTCGTGCAGCACGGCGCCGGGCTTCTTGCGCGAGACCAGATTGCCGTCGTCCTCGTAGGCGCGGTCGGCGAACACCTCGTGCACCATCGGCAGATTGGCCGCTTCCCCGGCCTTCACCAGCTTCGAATTGGCGAGCACGACGAAGATCAGGCTGGGATCGACCGCCCTAATGCCGGCCGCGATTGCCTTTGCGGTCATGTCGTCCTCGCAGGCGACGTTGGAGAGCGCGCCATGCGCCTTCACATGGGTCACTTTGTGGCCGGCGGCGGTTGCGATCGCCTGCAGCGCGCCGATCTGGTAGGCGACGAGGTTCTCGATCTCGGAGGCCTTCAGGCCCGCGATCGGATGCCGGCCAAAGCCGTGCAGGTCGCGATAGCCGGGATGCGCGCCGACCGAGACGCCGCGCGCTTTTGCAAGCTCGACCGTCCGGCGCATGATATCGGGATCGCCGGCATGGAAGCCGCAAGCGACGTTGACCGAGCTCGCCAGTTCGATCATCGCAGCGTCATTGCCCATCTCCCACGCGCCAAAACCTTCGCCGAGATCGCAATTGAGATCGATCGTCTTCATGGGGTGCTCTCCGCCTCTGGTCGTCTTGTGGTTTACGGCTCCGCAATGACCTGCCATGTGCCGGCATCGACGGCGCTCACCGCATAGCCCGCAACGTTAGCATCCTGGAGCGCCTCGATGTTGAGCTCGACGGCGTCGAAAGAACGCAGGCGATCGGGCAGGTTCCGGATCAACTGCGCAAACTTGCGTGCCTCGTCCTGCGCCTCGGCCATGGTGACCTGCTTGAAGCGGAACGCTGTTCCCGCCGAGGTCTGCGCGAGGCGGCCGACATCGGCCGTGATCACGGTTGCGATCTTCGGGTAGCCGCCGGAGGTGCCGCGGTCCATCATCAGCGCGATCGGCGCGCCGTTGCCGGGCACCTGGATGCTGCCGTTGACGGTGCCGTCGGAGACGATGTTGTGGCCGTGCAGATGCTTGATCGCGGGTCCTTCGAGCCGGTAGCCCATGCGGTCGGAGGTCGCCGAGATCTTCCACTCGCTATTTAAGAACAGCGCCTTGTTGGCGTCGTCGAACTCGTCGTCCTGCGGACCCATCACGACGCGGATCGGACCGCTCGACGGCTGCGGCAATTCGATCCGCAATTCGGGCGCGCCGCTCGCGGCATCGACGGTGAATTCGTCGCCGGCCTGGAGCGGGCGCGGGTAGGGGCTGCCGAGGCCCGCGCGCGCGTTCACCGCGAGGCTGCCGAACACGGGCTCGCCTTTGATACCGCCTTCGATCGCGAGATAGGTGAAGGCCCCGCCGCGGGCAAAGCCCAGCGTCAGCGTCTCGCCGTCCTTCAGCGTCACAGATGTGTCCATGGCCACCGGCCGCCCGGCAATGTCGGCATTGCGCGGCGCGCCTGCGATCGCGACCCGCACGGCGCCGTCGCGGGCGGTGAAGGCGGCGCCGAATGGACCAATCTCGACAGCGGCTGCGAACAGCTCGTTGCCGACCAGGCAATTCGCCGCCGCAAGCGCCAGCCGGTCCATCGCGCCGCTCGGCGTCAGGCCATAGCGCTGCGCACCCAGACGCCCGCCATCCTGGACGGAGCTTGCAGGCCCGATGCTGGCGACGACGAGCCGGCTCATGCGACCACCTGCTCGGCGACGATCTCGCCGGCTTCCGCGGCGCGGTCCTGCTCCTCGAAGGTCTTGTGGTCGATGGCGAAAAACGTCACGCGATCACCGGGTTCGGTGAGGAAGGTCGGATTCCGGTGCAGCTGATAGGTCCGCACCGGCGTGCGGCCGAGCAGGTGCCATCCGCTCGGAGCAGCCAGGCATTGGATTCCGGCCTGGATGCCGCCGATCGAGATCGTGCCGGCGGGCGTCAGCAGCCGCGGATTCTGCCGCCGCGGCATGTGCAGGGATTTGTCCAGCCCGCTGAGATAGGACCAGCCCGGCGTGAAGCCGATCATGGCAACCTTGTAGTCGCCGGCCACATGCCTGGCGACGATGTCGTCGGGCGTGGTGTTCAGCGCCTTGGCGACATCCTCGAGATCGATGCCGTGCTCGCCGCCATAAGCGACGGGAATGCGCCAGCGCCGCGCTGTCGTGGCCGGCGGCAGCGGCTGGCTGGCGAGCGCAAGCAGCTTTTCGCCGAGCGTATCGAAGCCGATCTTGCCGGGATCGTAATGCACCAGCAGCGAGCGATAGGTGGGTACGGATTCGGTGATGCCATCGACAGGGCTTGCTGCGAGCGCCTTGTCGAGCGCCAGCACGCGCTGGTTGGCGTCCTCGTCGATGGTGCGGCTGAACTCGACCGTGACGGCGCTGTCGCCACTGGGCAGAAGGCGGGGCGGAGGAAGCGTCGCGGCCATGAGCTGTCGAAATCGGGCTTCTGGAGTAACGCGGGCTCAGCCTTGAGTTCCGCATCGCCCTGCTTCGCGTAAATGCGTCCGCAAGTCCAATAAATTAATGCAAGGGCAGGCGATAAAGCCTTGTTATCGCGTCGCATAACAGCCGCGTGGGGCGCGCTCTTGATTCGCGTTCTTGGCCCTTGACGCGAAGCGTCCGCCTCGCAAGATGCGCGGCGTTCCTTCCCGCCCATCCGGAGCTCGTCTTTTTCCATGTCGCTGTCCCCCGAAGCCCGCAAGACCCTCGCCGGCATCACCACTGCCACCATCACCACGGTCCTGCTGAAGAAGGGCCTGCGTAACGTGTGGATGCGAGGCGCCCGTCCGCTGCGTCTAGGCCAGCCGCGCCTGGTGGGACCGGCCTTCACGCTGCGCTTCGTGCCGGCGCGCGAGGATCTGGCGACGCCGGAATCCTGGTCGTCGCCGATCTCGACCCGCACCGCGATCGAGGCAATGCCCGACGGCTGCATCGCCGTGGTCGATGCCATGGGCATCACCGATGCCGGTATCTTCGGCGACATCCTCTGCGCGCGCATGGTCAAGCGCGGCGTCACCGCGCTCGTCACTGACGGCGTGGTGCGTGACCTCGAGGGCGTGCTCGGCACCAATCTGCCGGTGTGGTGCGACGGCTATGCTGCGCCGCCGTCGGTTGCGGGCCTCACCTTCGTCGGCTGGGGCGAGCCGATCGGCTGCGGCGGCGTCGCGGTGTTCCCGAACGACATCGTGGTCGCCGATCAGGACGGTTGCGTGCTGATCCCGCAGGCGATGCTCGATCACGTGCTCGCCGAGGGCGTCGAGCAGGAACGGATGGAAGCCTGGATCGTCAACGAGGTGAACAACGGTGCCGTCCTGCCGGGCCTCTATCCCATGAACGCCGAGACCAAGGCGCGCTACGCGGCAAGCAAGAAGTAACGAGACAACAAGCGAGGCTACCCATGGAGATCACTGTCGCAGGCACGCGGCCGACCCGCCGCGCGCCCAAGGAACACTTCACCGGCACGGTCTGGCAGGACCCCGTCATCATGGCGCCCGCGCCGGCGCGGCTGAACTGCTCACGCGTCTCGTTCGAGCCGGGTGCGCGCACCAACTGGCATCACCATCCGCTCGGACAGACGCTCTATGTGATTTCGGGCGTCGGGCGCGTTCAGACCAAGGGCGGGCCTGTCATCGAAATCCGTCCCGGCGACACCGTCTGGATTCCGCCGAACGAGGTGCACTGGCACGGGGGCTCGCCGACCAATGGCATGACCCACATCGCCATGCAGGAAGCGCTCGGCGGCGTCTATTCGACCTGGCTGGAGCCGGTGACCGACGCGGAGTATGGAGCGGCGGTCGGCTAGCTCTCGTGCCCCGGACAAGACGCATCTCCCCGCGGCGATGCGTCGCCGATCCGGGCCCAAAACTTTTGACGGCATCACGACTGCTGGGTCCCGGGTCTGCGCAGCAACGCTTCGCGTCGCTGCTTGTCCGGGACACGCCACCTTACATCCGCTCGGCGGTCCATGTTCCCGTGCACATCGCGCCGCGCCAGGTGCCCGAGCCGGAGGTGCCGCTGAGCCGGCCGAAGCCGACGGCGCGCTTGATGCCGGTGCTCAAGGTGACGTTGATGCTGCCGGCATCCGCCACACGGCCGGACGCCGTTACCGCGACGCTGCTCGAGGCGATCTGACCGTTGTTGATGCCGATTGCGACGGTTGAGCCGTTGCCGCAGGTCCGGCTCGACGATGCGATACGGACGTTCCATGCGCCATCGAAAGTGCTGGCGCTTGCCTGCGTGGCCGGCATCCCGATGGCGAGGATCGTGGCGAAAAGACACTTGCGAAAACCGTTCATGACACGCCCCTGTGAGTTGACCATGCGGGGATCTTGTCATGGCCGCGGAACCGGCGATGTGAGAGGTGTCACGTCCGAAGGGGCCTCTGTGAGGTGGCGCACCCTGCGATGACGCGGCCCTTGACGCGAAAAGCAAAAGGGCCCCGATCAAGGGGCCCTTGCTTCCGTCACAACCTCGAACGCGGGCTCAGTTCACCCGTGTCCAGGTCTGGCCGCCGCAGAACATGCCGCCGAAGGCGCAGCCCTGCACGCGCAGGCGGTCGGTGCCCTTCAGCGCGATCGTGGAATCATAGGTCGAGCCTGAGTTAGGATCGAGGATACGGCCGGACCATTTCTGGTCCTTACCGGGCTTCATATTGATCAGGACCTGCTCGCCGTTCTGGTTCGACTTGGAATCGAGCGAATAGCCGCAGAGATTGGTGCCGCATTGCTCGATGCGGACCTTGCCTTCCTTCTCCTCGGTCAGCCAGACGCCAAGCGGCGAGTTGAGATCGCGCGTAGGCGCCGCTGCAGGAGCCGGCGCGACGGCGGCCGACTGAACGGGCGCCGCCGGGGTAACTGGCGGAGGCGGCGCAGGGGGCGCGGGCGGAGCGGCAGCCACGGTCGGCGGCGGCGTCACGGCGGGAGCCGCCTGCTGCTCGATTGGAGCGGGAGCCGGTGCGGGCGGTGGCAGCACAGCCGTATCGGCCGGCGCATTGTTGGCGGTGGTGGCCGGCGGCGGCGCGGGTGGCGCGGGAG
>NZ_VSTH01000078.1 GCF_008123965.1 Bradyrhizobium hipponense
AGCGCATCGGGCGCCACGACAACTTCTTCGAACTGGGCGGCCACTCGCTGCTGGTCGTGCAGGTGCTCAGTCGAGCATTAAATCTTGGGCTGAGTTTTAGCGCCACCGACCTCTTCCAAGCCCCTGTTCTGAAGGAACTTGCATCGAAGATTCATTTGGAGCCGCAGCCCAGTAGCCCGGCAGTGATTTCCGTTCGACCGACCGGATCGCAGCCACCGCTCTTCTTTGTCCCCACAGGTTTTGGAGATTGTTCGTATGTCCTCGGTTTGGCGGCAGAAATGGATGCAGACTGCTCCGTCCACGCTCTGCCATGGCCGCCCTTCGATGACGTTTGTCCACCGACTCTTGAGGCGATGGCCGCGGAGGTGATCCTTGCGATTAAACAGATCCAGCCACGGGGCCCATACCGCTTTGCTGGATACTCATCAGGTGCAATCCTGGCTTATGCAATTGCCGAGCAATTACTGAGTATCGACCAAGTTGTGTCATTCATGGCGTTCATCGATGTTAGTCTACCTGCAGATTCTTCAAACGCATCACTTATCAATTTGGCGCGAGAATTTGTTTTGGAGCGTTGTGGAATCTTGCGCGATGAATACGGCGAGGTTTTGGAACGCTACACTGAACAATGTTCCATTTCTGAGTTGCTTGAAAAGATGCAGCAAACGGGAACGTTACCTCCAGATCACGATGTCCACAGCGACGTTTTGATGTATCAAAGAGCCGCCCAATTTCATCGGGCGCTACAGTCGTATCGACTTCCGTCGCTCCCAATTGAGATACATCTGTTTTATGCCATTGAGCCTCTCATCGATCGTGCGGTACGACCTCATGAACAACTAGATCGGGAGGCAAGCTTGCCAAAGCAGGGTTGGGACTTGGTTTTGAATGCGGGGGCCATTCATGCGGTAGCGGTTCCAGGGAACCACGCGACAATGGTGAGCAATCCAAAAAACCGCCGAGTTTTGGCTCGAGCCATTTCAACCGCCTTAATCGGAACTCTTAAATAGACCCAAAGAATGAATTTCTCGAGTGTTATGGCTTCGATGCTTAGTCCCGAGCCCCACGACCGGCGTTCCTGGGCAATCGCCCTCATGCGCTGGCGAAGGTTGGCATCGTCAGCCTGGGTCGTCCGATATCTCATGGTCATGCGGCAGCAGCCGATGGCATCCGTGTGGCGCGGGAACTGGACCGGCTGATGATCGAGCGCGGCAAGCCCAGCATGGTGGTCAGCGACAACGCCAGCGAACTCACCAGCAACGCCATTCTGGCATGGGCCGACCAGAGCCAGTCGCGTGGCACTACATCGCGCCGGGCAAACCGATGCAGAACGCCTTCATCGAGAGCTTCAACTGCGGCGCGGCAATCAGGATGGAGGTGCAAGCCGATGGCCGCTCTCATCCGGAGATTGTCGCGCCATAATCATGCACTTCGCGGAAGATGATACCCGGATAGGAGCGACAGTCGCACCTTTCAATGCGAACAGGACGCCCCAATCCGCACCGGCCAAGGTGAGAAGTCGGTCGAGCGCCACATCAAGGTGAAGCAGCCGACACCGATCGGAACCTCCCATTTTGGCGATGAACAGCTTAAGCAGTTCCAGTGCCGGGCCGTGCTGTGACAACACTGTAGTTCCCGAAGATCGAGCGGCGCAGTTCGCGGCGTGTCGGTGAGCTGACGAGTGGGGGGCGGAATTCAAGGATGTTGGCGACGATATCGAGCACTCCTCGAATCGCTCTGATGACGGCCGATCCCGCTGAACTGGGGTGACTGCCTTCGGCTCCGTCGCACAAACGCGCAACGGTTGCGCATTTGCCCCTTGGCTCTCCAGAGCGCCTTGCGCGTAGGTGCCGAGATTTCCTTTGGACGGGCATTCTGGGTCGAGGCAGATGGCTTCTTTGATGCTGCCCCGGCGCTCGCCAATCGCCTCATCAGCCCGGTGTTCGTCTATGCACACCTATTTCTCACGACGCGCTCCGATAGCTCGACTTCGTGGATGACATGATGCGATGAGCCGCCGCACCCGCGCATTCAGCGTTACTGCAATTCATGAACCCATAGCACGTTAAGGTGTTGACATTGGTTCTACTATAGCAGAGATTGTATTTGCCCGGCTTTGTTGATCGCGTAGGCGCGCGACGTTGCATCTCTACATCCACGCAAACGAGTCGTCGATGAGATCAATTTGGATAGCTGCCTCGGAAGTAGGTTCGTGTTCCAGCGAACGATTTCCTCAAGCAGTTGCGAGCAACGTTACTGGCAACGGAATATAAGGGGTCGATCATGCCGACGAGCAATGCCCTTATGATTGATGCCTTCCTGACGCTGGGTTTCGGTGTCCAACACTCCTTGATCGCGACGCTCGCGGTCAAGAAGCAGGCAGGCAAGTGGTTTGCGATCGATCCGTTGGCCTGGCGATCCGTCGAGTCCCTCGTCAATGTTCTCTATATTCTGGTTGCCGCGATGCTGTGGCAGCCGGTTGACGTGGTCGTCTGGCGTCTGGAGGGGCTTCCGGCGACCATCATGCTGGTGGCGTGTTGCCTGTCGTGGATTTGGTACTGGCAGCTCCATCTGTTCGAATACGATTGCGGCCTGGCATTCGGCTCGACGACGTTCGTAAGCCGGCTGAGTGGCGGCCTGGCGGCGAGGCCAAAGCTAGTGCCCTGGAAGGTCGGAAGCCGACGTTGGGTCCGCTTCCCGGTGCACACCGCCTTCTTCGGAATGTTCTTTCTGCTTCCAACCATGACGCTGGACCTGTTGGTCCTCGCAGTCGTTGTCAACATCTACAACGTGATCGGCAGCGTTCTCTATGACAAGCGGCTGGAGAAGGTCGGCGGCAGTGCCTATGCCGACTATCAGGCGGTGACTGGGTTGATCTGGCCGCCCGTCTATCGCGCTCCCTACGGCGCTTTGAATATCAGAATGCCTGAGCCGCAGCATTGGCGTCGGCCGCAAATGCATTGGATGGGCGTGGTCGGGGGAATAGGCTTGGCCGCTCTCTATTACTTCTGTCTCGGCGCAACACATATCTCGCCGCTCGCCATGGTGAAAGTCGGCCTGTTCGGTCTGCTCGGCGCGATCCTGGTCGGACTGGTGCTGGGGCTCGCCTGCAAGCCCGAGGCTGATGACTGGGGCCAGCAGCAGACGGATCTGTCGACGACCGTCGCCTTGTCTGCGGCTCTGGGAGTCATCCTCTGGGCTGGTGCGATCTGGCTGAAAACGGGCGCTCCGCCGACCTTCGCGGCTTATCTTCCGCTCTGGTTTACCGTCCAATATGTCGGCCACGTCTTTGCCGTTTTGGCCGACCGGAGGAAATGGGCCTATGGCAGCGGAGCCATCTATGGCGAGGCAAAGGCGACGGGAAGCAGCTGACACGAGATCCGCCCGCCCAGGAGATGCTTGTCATGAACCGCTTTTGGCCCCCGCGGCCCAGTCACACGGTTCTTTCCGTCTCATTGCCTGCGGCGACCCCGCTGCTCGGCTCGTTCGTCGCGAATTCGCTCAGGCGGGTTGCCCAGATTGCGGAGATCATCCGCGGCTATCAGGACCTCGCGCCCGACGAGCGCAACGCCCGGGCGAAGGAGATCGTCCAGCTACACCATGCCGAGGCTGCCGCCATGGAGGCCTGCGCAGATGTGCTGGATTGCGACGCATCGGCGACCTGTCTGCGCCTGCGCGCCGAAGCCTTGCGCGGCGATTCCTGGCCTGAACGGGTCGAGCGTTGCATCGGGCTGGACGAGACGCGATTGATCTCCTTGAGCGGGGACCTGCACACTTGGCACAACAAGTCGCGTGAGGTCTTTCATTCGGCTTTCTTTGCCGCCGTGGACCGACGTTACGACCGGCTCGTGGCGGATCTCGATGGTCAGGTCGATGCGCTGACCTGCTACATCCAGGCGATCATCAATCCGCGACTGATCGTGCGCGCTCCGCCGCTGTTCAAGGTCGGCAACCTCATCTTCTGCGGCGGCGAAGCCAATCGCTATCCGAAGCACTTTGCCTATTTCCTGCCGGAAGATGAAGGGATCAAGCGCGCCAGGAAGAAGAAAACCGTGGTCTTCGGCAACGTCTACTCCGCCATCTATCATGGCGTCAGCGAGCCCTTCGGCTCGTCTGCCCTGATGATCGAGGGGGACGACTGCCAGACGGCGGCTCTGTCCGTCGAGGACTACCTCATCTGCTGGTTCCGCGGCCATGACATCGGTCACGGGGTGGTTCTGCCGGAAACGGATTTCCGGGTATTGGGCCAGCAGGGGCGCGCAGCGTCCATGATGCTTCAGGAGGTCATGGCCGACCTGTTCGGTCTGCTGCTGGTCAGCGGCGGGCCGTGGTCGTGTTTGGCCAATCTGCGCAGCGATTTCGCCGTCAAAGTCTTCCTGAACGAGATGCTCCGCTACCTGCGTCGAGGGGAAACCTATTTCCCCGACGCGGAAGCCGCGTTTCTGGAGCTGTCGTTCCTCGAACTCAACGGCTTCGTCCACGTCGATTTCGATCGGCGAAAGATCATGACCTCCGTCGAGCGCGTCCTGTCCGGCGTCAGGCAGATGCTGACGCTTCTGACCGGAACCGCGCTTGCAAATGATGTGGAGGGCACGAAGGCGGTCATCGACCGATACGGCGGCGGGGCGCGAGCGGAGTTTTCGTCGAAATTCCGCGCGTGCTTCGGACAATCCACCGAAGTGCTCGACTATGTGCAAACGGTCTAAACCGGCGAATTCGAAGGGCGAGAGGTGCTGAGCTTGTCAGTTTCGAGAGGTCCGACGTGACGCCGAGATATCCGGAGCTCCGCGGCCGACGCGTTCTCGTGACCGGCGCAGCCAGCGGGATCGGCTATGCCACCGCGTGCCGTTTCGTCGCCGAAGGTGCGCGCGTGATTGCGCTCGACGTCGATGCAAGGGCTCTCGCCGCGAGCTTCCCGAGCTCCTCTGAGAGCGTCCATCCGATCGTTGTCGACGTAGCCGACTATGGCGCCATGAAAAAGGCGTTCGGCGAGATCGAAGCGCGCTTCGGCGGCCTGGATGCGGCGTTTGCCAATGCCGGCATCAGCATCAGGCACGCGTTCCTCGACATCACGATCGAGGAGTGGCGACGCGTGGTCGACGTCAACCTGCACGGTGTCTTTCATACCGCGCAGCTTGCGGCGCGTTCCATGGTCGCCTCCGACGGCGGGGTCGTGACCCTCATGGGATCCACCAACGGAATGAGCGCGCATCCCTACTACGCGGACTACAACGCGACCAAGGCAGGCGTGATCCTGCTGGCCCGCACGATGGCGCTCGAATTGGCGCCGAAGGTGAGAGTGAACGCGTTGTGCCCCGGCTACGTGCTGACGCCGATGCAGCGCGCCGAATACACCGATGACATGCTCGCCGCTGTCAATGCGAGGATTCCGCTGCGGCGGCACGCTGCGCCGGAAGAAGTGGCCGCGCTGGTCGCGTTTCTCGCGTCCGACGAGGCTGCCTACATCACGGGACAGCACATTCCGATCGACGGAGGCGAAACCGCATGAATCGGCAGTGAAGGTTGTGATTGACGCGGGGTCGACACGAAAAATGAGAGAGCATGGGAGGTTGTCGCACATGACGAACAGCAGCTTGATGACGAGATCGCCCGGCGCGGAAGAGCTGTTCTCGCGAAGCAGAGACAGTGTGAGAACCTTCGACCTGCCGGAGAATCTTCGAGGATATTCCGTGCTCGATCCGGGCGCCGTGCTGGACCGCGGAACACAGGACGAGATCTATTCCGTGCTGGTGCCGGTCACGACATCGTCGTTCGGGGCAGACATGACACCTTATTGGGCGGGGCGCCGGGACCAGGGCTATTTCAGCCGGCTGGCCGAGTTCATCTTCGTTGCCGATGCGGAAGACCAGATCGTCGGCTGGACCGGATATTCGGTTCTGAACTTCGAGGGCTACCAGAACATCTACATCGATTCCTCGGGCATGATTCCGTCGAGGCAGTCCCGGGGGATCATGCGGGCGCTGTGGGCCAAGAGGCTGGTCAACAATGCCTTCGCGCACAACAGGTCGCAGCGACTGTTCGTTTCGGCGCGAAGCGAGAGCCCGATCCTGTACAAGCTGTTCTGCGGCCTGGTCGGACGAGACCGCGTCTACCCGAACGTGGGCGGGGCATTGCCGGAACACATCGTCCGTTGCGGGGCGGATCTCGCAGCCTGGCTCGGCCAGAGCGCGATTCTGGAGCGGGAGCGCCTCATTGTTCGTGGCGCCTATGCGAACCTCGACGCCCTCTACGATGAGCTTCCGTCCACCGGGGACCAGGCGCTCGATCGCCTCTTCCGCAAGGAGCTTGGGCCGCTTGATGCGTATCTGCTGGTCGGCGAGGTGGCTTCGCCGGGAAAGCCTTCGTGAGCATGCATGATCGTGTGACGTGATCGGGCAAGAATACTGACCATGGAAAGCACTCTGCCGAAAGTGTCGTCGATATGCTATTCGGTCGGTGAGATCCGGCCGATCGAAGCGCTGGTCGCGCTCGGCATGGCCGACCAGAACACGATCGAGTCGCTGGCCGCGCGGGGAATCCAGAATTTTTGCGAGGACTGCCGGCCGGCGCACGACATGTGCACGTCGTGCATTGCGGACACGCTGGCGGAGTCCGGCCTGCAACCCGCCGACATCGGCGCCGTCGTGCTCGGGCACTCGATGGCGAAGTGGGATCTCAAGGAAGAGCAGGCGTTCCTGTCCGCGCTTGCCGCGATGGGGTTTTCGCGGAGCCAGATCTTCGGCGTCTCGATGCAAGCCTGCACTGTGGCGAATGCCGCGCTCGATCTCGCGCGATTGCTCGTCTCCTCGACCTTCGGACCGAAGAACGTGCTGGTCATCATTTTCGGGAAGGATAGCGAGGGGAATCGCCTGGCGCCGCAGGCGGCGACGCTGTTCAGCGACGGCGCAGTGTCCTGCATCGTCTCGTCCGGCTCCGGCACGCTCGAGATCGTCGGCGCCGCGAGCCTTACGGATCCTGCGCTCGCGGCGCTGGAATGGTCGGAGCTCAGCTTTCCGAAATATCTTGTTTCGGGCGTGATGTCCCTGCGCAAGGTCTGCGAAAGCGTCTACGCGCAGGGCCGGATTTCGGCACGCGAGATTGCGGCGGTGTTCGCGACCAATGGCAGCTCGATCTATCTGCAGATGATCGGCTCCGCATCCGGTGTCGCCGACAACCATGTCTACCGGGAGAACCTGCCGCGCTACGCCCACGTCTATGGCTGCGACAGTCTGATCGGGATGCGCGACCGAATGCGCGCCCAGGACTTCAAATCGGGCGAGTACGTCATTTCCGTCGCCTGGGCTCCCAATGTTGCCAGCGCATGCCTGCTGCGACGCGTCTAGAGGAGACGAATGTGAGGGGTGACACGAGACGTTGGACCGAAAAGGAAGAGTTGATGGCATCCATCTGGACCGCGGTCCTCGGACAGACCATTTGGTCGCCCGAGGCCCAGTTCCTCGCGCTTGGCGGGTCCTCGCTTCTCGCCATGCAGATCGCCGCGGAAGCCACCGACAAATTCGGAAGCCCGGTCAGCGTCGCCGATGTGCTGATGAGTACCTCGCTGAGGGACCTGGTGTCCGTGATCGAGGTCGGCAAATGAGGGTGCGCCAGGATGAATGATCTTCGACAGATGCGTTTTGGTGGAGCTTCGAAAATGTTGGATCAAGAGCTCGTCTTGGCCGCATCGGTCCAGCCCAGATACGACTTCTCGGATCCCGTAAAGGTTCGGCAACAGATCGCCAGGCTGTCCGCGGCCTTGAAGGCTCAAGGCTATTGGCGCGTCGCAGAGCAGGGCATCGGTTGCGAGGATGTCTCCGTCGCGCACCCGGACGGAACGGCGTTCGCGGTGCGCATATACAGGCCGATCACCCTCGGCCGCGCCGCGCCCGCAATCGTGTTCTTTCATGGCGGCGGCTTCATGGTGGGCGATCTCGACTTCGAGCACTGGCGCTGCCTAAAGTGGGCGGCTGGCACCTCGAGCGTCGTCGTCTCCTGCGACTATCGCCTCAGTCCGGAGCACCGCTATCCGGCCGCCGTTGAGGACTGCTACGCGTGCCTGCTGTGGGCCGCGGATCGTGCGAGCGATATCGGCATCGATGCTGGCCGCATCGCGGTGGCCGGCAGCAGCTGCGGCGGAGGGCTTGCCGCCGCCACGGCTCTGCGCGCCCGCGACGAAGGCGGTCCGCCCATCCTGTGCCAGACGCTGATCTACCCCGTGCTGGACGATCAGATGCAGACCGCTTCGATGCTGGCCTTCGTCGATACGCCGGGCTGGGACAGCAGGAGCTCGGTGCACATGTGGAACCACTACCTACCGGAAGCACGCATCGCCGGCGTGCCGCCCTATGCGGCGCCTGCGCGCGCGAGCGATCTGTCGGGGCTGCCGCGGACCTACCTCATGACGGCGGAGATGGATCCTCTGCGCGACGAAGGGCTCGCCTATGGCGTGAGATTGCTGCAGGCGGGCGTGCCGACCGATATTCACAATTTCGCGGGCGCTTTCCACGCATTTGACGCCATCGCATCCTCGTCGCTGGCGCGGCGCGCCCTGGACGAGCAGATCTCTTTCTTCCAACGCGCATTCCATCGCGAGCCGGCCAATTCGCAGCCCCGAGGGTAGGTCATGGATCTGGAGCCGCTGATCCCGCTTGCCGAACCCCCGAACCAGGCTCTCGCGCGGCAGGTCAATGGCGGCATCGTCGTCGTCGACGGGAACAATGTTCGCGAGCACAGCGTGGGTGAGCTCGCGCGGGACGTCGATCATGTCATGGCATATCTGAGCAGGGGCGGGCTCGAAGCTGGAGACCGGGTCGGAATCAGGGGACCCAACTCCTATGAATGGCTGGTGCTGGATCTGGCTCTCGTCTCGCTTGGCTGCATTTCCGTCTGTCTGCCGAGCGAAGCGCCCGAGTTCGACGCAGTGCCCATGGCCTCGCTGATCGAGACGCTGTATCTTGCGGTGCTGTTCCAGGCCGCCGACGGCAGGACCGAGTTGTCGCAGCCCCGTGTCGTCGATCTGTCCAAGATCCTGGGGACCCATCCGCCGGAGCTGGGGATCGGCGACAAGACCGGATGCCAGACCGTCTCGCCGACGCGGGATGTGTTTACGGTCGCCTTCTCCTCGGGCTCGACCGGCAGGCTGAAGCGGCTGCCGATCTCGTGGACGACCAATCTGAAGCACATGGAGGCGTTCAGCAAGGCGTTCGATCTCGACGAGAAGGACCGAATTCTTGTGGTCCTGCCGTTCTCCGCCTTCCAGCAGCGGCACCTGATCCACTGCGCCATCTGGTGTGGATGCAAGGTCGTGTTGGCGAGGCTGGAAAACTTCCTGAACGCGCTGCGGCACGGCAGGCCGACCTTCATGCTGGGAACGCCGAGTTTCTACGAAATCGTCGAGCAGCGTTTCAAGCTGTTGCCGGCCTGGCGTCGCCTCACCCTGTTGGGATTGTCGCGTGCCGGAGGCATTCTTCCCGACGGGCCGCGACGGTCATGGCGTGCGAGGCTGTTCGACGCCTTTCACCGGCTCTATGGCGGCGACATGCGGATCATGCTGGTTGGCTCTGCACCCGTGAAACGCTCCACCCTCGACCTGTTCAGGCTGGCCGGCTTTTCCCTGTTCGAGATCTACGGCATGACCGAGGCCGGCTGGATTGCCTGGAATCGCCCGGGCGCCAACAAAATAGGAACGGCTGGCACAGCAGCCTTTCCCGAAGCCATTCGCATCGCCAGCGACGGCGAGGTCCTGGTGTCGTGCCGCTGGAATCAATGCACCTCGTATGAGGTGTTCGAGGGTGAGACCGTCGATAGCAGCATTTTCGTCGGCGCCGACACCTTGGCGACAGGAGACGTCGGGGCCCTCGATGGGGATGGTTACCTGACCATATCGGGCCGTAAGAAGAACGTGATCGTAACGGCCGGGGGTGTGAAGGTCTCGCCGGAGGAAATCGAGGAAAAGATCGCGGCCTTGCCCACGGTGCGGCACGCAATCGTGTTCGATCATCCGAACATGCCGTCGCTCGCGGCGGCGATCTGGACGGTCGGTGACAACAGAGATGATCAGATGCTCGCGGTGCAGGCGCTCACGGGCCTCAATGCCACGGTGCTGCGGAAGACACCGGTGCTCGGAATCGTATTTCCGACAATGGCGCTCTCGCTCGAAAGCGGTCTGCTCACCCGAAATCTCAAGGTCGATCGGAGTGCCGTGCGACGAAAGTTTTGCGATGACTTGCGCTCGCTCGGTGCGGCGCTGAATGAGCCGTGAAAGTGGCGGCGCATTTTGTCTATCGCCTTCAGGTATTATCTGGTGTATATTCTATCTAGGATAGCATAACCCGGCGCCGGGATGAAGCGCTGGATGTGCGCCTGTCGTCGAGGACATCGCAGCACCATGAAAATAGCCATCATCAACACCGGCGGTACGATAAGCTGCGTCGGCACACCGCTCGGCCCCATGTCGGCGCAGGCGTTCGCCAAGGCCTGCAAGACGCTGATCGATGAGACCATCATCGTCCAGGATTACCCGAACACGGAACTGCACTACGCCGTGGACGTGAAGTTCCCGGAGTCGTCGACCGGGACGCTGGACAGCACTAATCTTCAGCCGACGGACTGGTGCATCATCGCGAGCTACATCCTCGATCACTATGCCGATTTCGACGGCTGGGTGGTCCTCCATGGCACCGACAGCATGGATTTCACCGGCACGGCGTTGCCGTTCCTGCTGTCGGCCTTCAACGATCGCGGCGTCACCACCGCGCAATTGAGCAAGCCGGTCATCATCACCGGCTCGCAACTGCCGATGTTCCATCAGGGGCCGAACGAGAAGGAGCCGTCGGCGCTCGCCTACAACACCGATGCATTTCAGAACTTCTGCGGCGCAATCGCCGCTGCCCAGAGTGGCATCCCCGAGGTCTGCATCTATTTTCAGAACGAGCTTTACCGGGGAAACCGCGTTCTCAAGACCAATGCCAGCGAGTTCAACGCCTTCTCGTCGCCGAACTATCCGTCGCTCGGCGAATATGGCATTCAGTTCGAAATCCTGTTCGAGAACATCCTGCCGCCGCCGGTCTCGAACAGCGTCAGCCTCGATGATGCGACGGCGCGAAACTCGGCCATCCAGCAGCTCAACTACGTCGCAGCGAACATCAACAATTTTCCGGTGATGCAGTTCAACGCGTTTCCGGCCTGGTACGCGTTCAACGACAGCACCAAGACCTGTTCGGGCCTGATCGCGAACCTCCTCAACGCCTGCGTCGCAAGCGGCATCAAGGGATTGATCCTCGAATCCTACGGCGAGGGCAACTTTCCTTCGGGCAACCCCGACAATCCCTCGGGCGGCGCCGCCTATCAGGCACTCGCGGCGGCCAACGCCGGGGGCGTGGTGATCGTCGACTGCACACAGGTGATTGCCGGCGTCGTCAACGACAATGCCTACGCGGCCGGCGCTTGGCTGCCCGCGGTCGGCGCGCTCAATCCCGCCGACATGACACCGATGGCTGCCTTCGCCAAGCTGATGATCCTGCTCACCACAGCCGGCTATCGGAAGTGGACGGCCGCCCACGTCAAGACCTTGATGCAGACCAATCTGCTCGGCGAGATGATGAGCGTCAACAAGCTGGACAGCCGCGTCAATCCGTTGCTGCTGGCCAATCAGACCCTCGCCGCCCTCGACGGCAGCGCGACGCTCAGCAACGATCCGGTGGCCGGGCCGGTGCTGCGCGACTCGACCGGCACGCAATTGTGGGCGGCGATGTCGCCGGCTCCTCCGGCCAACCAGCTGCCGGGACGTCTCATCATGCAGAACGACGGCAACCTGGTGTTCTACAGCCGCTACAACGCGCCGATGTGGGCGACCAACACCGGCGTGAGCACCGGAGCCTCGTCGATGCTGGTGTTGAGCGGTTCGGCAGGCAAGCCAGCCGATCTTGCTCTCCTGGTCTACGACTACGACCACAACGCGGTGACCAAGACCTTGTACCAGCAGAAATAGGCTTGTCCCTCACAATCGGATTCGGAGGAAACAGATGACCAGCAGCCGTTTCGTTCGGCGGTTCAAGCTCAGCGGCCGGATCGCCGCGGACGACCAGTTCCATCAGATCAGATTGTCGGGTCGCGCGCTCGAAGCGCCCGACGAGCATTTGATCCCGCCCACGATCGTCAATGTGAACATCACCGTGCCGCCGGGGACCGGCACCATCGGTGTCCCGCAATACGGTCCCACGGTCGTCGGCGGACCGGCGGCCGGCTACGATCCGCCCGGCGATTGCGGCGGCAACTACATGTCGTACAAGTTCCAGGCCAACAACAACTGCTACGCCTATGGCTGCAACATCTCCACCAACACCTTTCCGCAACCCGGTCGCCAAAGCGGATTCCTGCTGACGGCGGCGAACTTCCAGACGTCGGTGCCGGCGCTGGGCCAGACCGTGAGCTCCTACGCCGTGAAGGACGGGCTCATCTTCGTCGGGACTGCAACGACGGATATCACAGGCTTTAAGTCGTCCCGCCAGCGCGCGGCCCTCAACGGTCATTTCGTGGCGCTGATGGTCTCGCCGGCTGGCGATCAGAACTGGCCGGGCGACTATCACTGGGCCCGCTGCGACGATTCCTCTGGTCCTTGCGATTCATGGTCGCAGAAGGACGGCGGCGACCAGGTCACCAATTTCGACTTCGCCGGCCAGCCGATCACGAACCCCGCGACAGCCAACTGGACGGTCAACCAGGGACCGCTCTCGCAGGCTCCGAACAACAACCAGGATCTGGTGGTGGACTACCAGTTCTATTGTTTCATGTTCGTGCCGGCCAGCGGCGTGAACATCATCTGATGATAAGGGTGCCTTGGGCCGGTCCGGGCGAATTGAACTGGTGATAGTTGACGCGTGGGCCGATCGCGTCGTCTGGTGAGCGAGCCGGCGTTCTTCGCAACGTCGTCTTGCTCCTTTTTTGTCCTGCCGTGCCGGCGCGACGTGAAAGACCAAGGCCGGCCTGTTGCCCCAACGAAGCGCTTCGGCCTTCGTCTCACGATGCATGCCGGAGCAAAGATTCCTCGAGCTTGGTCATGAGCACCTCGCTCTGCGCTGCTTTGATGCGCTCCGCAATCTGCTCCACGATCGTGCTTGCGAATTGCCGCACCGTGGGCGCGGAGAAGAGGCTGCGCACGGGGACGCGCAGGCCCAATTCGCTGTAGACGCGCGCGATGATGCGCGTCGCCATCAGGGAGTGCCCTCCCAGCCGGAAGAAGTCGTCGTCGACGCCCACCTGCTCGAGGCCCAAGAGCTCCGACCAGTACGCGGCAAGCATTTGCTCGAGCGGCGTCGCTGCTGCCTCGCGATCGTCATCCTCGCGATTGCCCGCCATCGGTGCGCGCATCAGCGCTTCCCGGTCGAGCTTGCCGCTTGGCGTCAGCGGCAGTCGGTCGATGCAGATGATGGTGGCCGGTATCATGTGCTCCGGAAGCCGCGCGACCAGCCGGTCGCGGATCCGGCCGGTCTCGCTCATCGGCGGGTCCGTGACGATGAATGCAACGAGACGCTTCGTGTCCGCTGATCCTCCGACCACGACTACGGCGGCCTCGACTACGTTGTCGATGTCCGTCAGCACCAGCTCGATCTCGCCGGGCTCGATGCGGTAACCCCTGATCTTGATCTGGTGATCGTTGCGTCCGTGGAATTCGATGCTGCCGTCGGCGAGACGTCGCGCGAGGTCGCCCGTGCGGTACATCTTCGCGTCCTCGTGCCCACTCCAGGGATCCGGCAGGAAGCGCTCCGCGGTCTGCTCGTCGCGGTCGAGATAGCCGGACGCCACGCAGGCGCCAGACGCGTAGAGCTCGCCCATGACGCCGATCGGAACGACCTGCCGGAAACGATCCAGCACGTGAACGGCCACATTGGCTATCGGCGCTCCGATCGGCGGCAGCGGCGGCCAGGACCGCGGCGGTCCCGCGAGCACATGCTCGGTGACGACGTGAGTTTCAGTTGGGCCGTACTGGTTGCGCAACGCGCAGTCGCCGAGCCGCTCGAAGAGCTGGACGATCGCGAGCGTAATGCGGAGCTGCTCGCCCGCGGTGATGATTTCGCGCAGGGGCGGCAGCGCCCCGTGGCCCATGCGCGATGCTTCGGCGAGCTGCTGAAGCGCGACGTAGGGCAGGAACAGCCGCTGCACTTGGTGCGCGCGCAGACGATCGAGGAGCTGGTTCGGGTCGGCGCGCACTGCATCATCGACGAGGACCAGCGCGCCGCCGCTCGTCCATGTCGAGAAGATCTCCTGAAACGAGACGTCGAAGCTGAGCGAGGAGGACTGGAGGGTGCGGGTCCCGGCGAGGCATCCGGTGTTCGCATTCTGCCATTGGATCAAATTCGCCATCGCCCGATGGGGCATGATCACCCCCTTGGGACGTCCGGTCGAGCCGGAGGTGTAGATGATGTAGGCCTTGGATTCGGGAGACGGACGTATCCGGAGATCCCTGCGCGACTCCTCAAGCCTGGCGGCATCGCCGGCCGCTAACTCGAACACGGGCGTCGCCCCTGCCGGATCGGAGGCGCCGGCTTGGCGGATCAGGAGCGACGCACGTGAGTCTGACAGCATGAATGCGCGGCGGGCCGCCGGATAGGACGGATCGATCGGAACATAAGCCGCGCCGGCCTTCAAGACCGCGAGCACGGCGATGAGCATCTCCGGACTGCGCGGCATCGAAATCGCCACGTGATCATCCCTGGCCACGCCGAGATGCGCCAGATGCCGCGCCAGCCGGTTTGCGCTATGATTGAGCTCGGCGTAGTCGATGACGCGGTCGGCGGTGATGATCGCGGGTTGCTCCGGCGTGCTGCGTGCCTGAGCGGCAACCCACTCGACTACCGTCGCATAGGGCGAGTTTGCCGTCGCGCTGCCGCGCGAAGCCGCCGCGAGGCTGGCCTGCTCGGCCGCGGTCAGGATCTGCAGCTGCCAGATTCGGCAATGTGGATCGGCCGCCGCGTGTTCCAGCAGCGCGCGTAACTGCTGGATCATGCGATCGATCGTCTTGGGCTCGAACAGCTCGGCGCTGTACTCGATACCGCCGGTCAGGCCGACGCCGGTTTCAATCAATGTCAGCGTGAGGTCGAACTTCGAGGTGCCGACCGATGGCGTCGTCGTCAGATCGGGCTGGGTCGGCTCCATGCGCTGCCAGGCTTCGGCGTAGTCCCGCAAGCTCTCCTCGGTGCCCGGCATGTTCTGCAGAACCAGCATGACTTGAAACAGCGGATTGTGATTGAGGCCGCGCGCGGGATGCAGCTCCTGAACGATCTTCTCGAACGGCACGTCCTGGTGCTCGGCGGCTTCCATCAGCACCCGGTGCCCGCTCGTGACCAGTTCGGAGAACGTCGGGTTGCCGGACAGGTTGTTGCGCAACACCATCGTATTGGCGAAGAAGCCGACCAGCGCTTCGGTCTCGACCTGTGTCCGGTTTGCGATCGGTGAGCCGACGACGATGTCCTCCTGCCCCGACAGGCGCATGAGCAGGACGTTGAAGGCTGCAAGCAGGACGCAGAACAGCGTCGTGTTGGCCTGGCGGGCGAGCGCGCGCAGGCTGTCTCCGAGCGGCTGTGGCAGCGAGAACCAGCGGCTGCCGCCGCGATGGGTCTCGATCGCCGGGCGCGGGTGGTCGGTCGGCAGGTTCAGCAGCTCAGGCACGTTATCGAGCTGGCGCCGCCAATAGCTCATGTGCGATTCGAGAAGGCTGCCGGACAGCCAGCGGCGCTGCCATCGTGCGAAGTCGGCATATTGCACGGGGAGCTCATCGAGCGGGGAGTTTCCGCCCTCCCTGAACGCGTTGTAGATCGCCCAGAATTCCCGGGTCAGGATTCCGAACGACCAGCCGTCGAACGCGATGTGATGGATGATGATGGAGAGATAGCTGCCGGCCTCGCCCGCACGAATGAGGCGCGCACGCAGCGGTGGCCGGCGGGCGAGATCGAACGGCTTCTGCAAGTCCTCGATCACCAACCGTTCGGCCTCTGCCTCACGCTCGTTGACCGGCAAGTGCGTCACGTCGACGACCGGCAGGGCGACCGTCTGCACCGGGCCGATGATCTGCTGTCCAAGTCCGGCGACCGACGGAAAGGTCGTGCGCAGGATCTCGTGCCGGCGCGTGATCTCCGTGAGGGTACGCCGGATCAGCTTTGCGTCGACGAGCGTGCCGAGAGGCACCATCACGAGCATGTTGTAGACCGTCGAGGCCGGCTGAAACTGATCGAGAAACCAGAGCCGTTCCTGCGCGTAGGACAAGGGTGCGCGAGAGCGCCGCGGCCCGGGCGGGGCGCGGCGGATGCGGCCGAAATGCAGCGGCTCCGGCTCGCCGGCGCCGGCCGAATCCGCCGACGCGTCGTCGGTCTCGGAAATGCCGGCGCCCGCCGCCTGGACGGCCTTTGCGAGCTCTGCGATGGTCGGGGCCTCGAACAGGCGGTGGAGCTGGAGATCGATGTGGAAGGTCTCGCGGATTCGCGAGATGACCTGGACGGAGGTGACGGAGTTGCCGCCGCGGTCGAAGAAGTTGGCGTTGACGTCGAGCTGCGGGCGCTTGAGCACCTCGGCCCAGATGCGGGCGATCACCGCCTCGACCGCGTTGCTCGGCTTGTCAGCCTCCTCGGGTTCGGCAAGCGCGAAGGCAAGCGGTAGCTTGTCACTGACTTGGATGCGGCGCGGCACCAGGCCTGCCGGCAGGCGCTCGCTGGCGTAAGCGAGCAACTCCTCCTCGCCGATCCTGCGTCCGGCCTGCGGCACGACGGACGCCGCAAGCCAGCGCTCCTCGCCCTGGTCCTGCACCCAGACGGTTGCCTCCTGCAGCGCCGGATGTTGCCGCAGCAAGGTCTCCAGCCGTTGCGGGTCGCCCCGCATCCCCTGCAGCGCGACGAGCCGCTCTTCGGCGCCGATCAGCTCGATGCGGCCGTCGGCGCGGCGCCGGCCGGTCAGCCCGGTCCGATAGAGCCAGCCGCCCGGCGCGAACGGATCGCTCACCAGAGCCTCGCCGAGGGCGGCACTCGGCTGTCCGGCCATTGCGCCGCCGACATGGATTGTGCCCCACACATCCACCGCCTGCCGCCGCATCCGCGCGTCCAACACCTCGATCGCGCAGCCGGCAAGCGCCTCGCCGATCACCGCCTCCGGTGCCTCGAAGGACAGCGTGGCGCAGCAGGGCAGCGGACCGGTGCCCCAGAGGCCGATGATCCGCCGCTCCTTCCAGCGCTCCAGCGCGGCCGCAAAGCACGGCAGTCCGACGATCACGAGTATCGCCTCCTGCGGTACGTCCTCCGTCGTCAGCTTCGCCAGTCTCTCCGGCCGCACCAGCACATGGCTTGGCACACGACTCGAGCGCATCGTTGCAAGACGCGCGGCATCGACCAGCGCGACGTCGGCGCTGGCGGCGAGCGCTGCGGTCTGTCCGAGCCGCCGCAGGCTCACGTCACCGTCGTCGAGCACGGCCAAAAGACTGCGCCGCTCGAGCTTCATCGCGGTGGCCGCCGCCCGCGCTGCCAGCGCCAGCGCCGTCCTGTCGCCGCCGAACGGCGCCATCGCCTCGATGAGCCGCGGCTCGATCGCCGAGGCCGCGCGGCGCGTCGGCTGCGTCTCCTCCGGCAACAGCAGCGGCAACTGCCAGAGCGGCGTCGTCGCATCCGCGGCGGCCGCCTCCAGCATGCGCAAATAGCGCCGCAACAGGCGGCCGATGGTGCGATGGCCGAACAGGTCCGTCCGGTACTCGCAGCTTCCGACCAGAATCCTGCCGCGCTCGGCCAGCGACAGCGTCAGGTCGAACTTCGAGGTGCCGACCGAATGCGGGGGATCGCGATCCCAGGCGGGCTCGGCGATCTCGACAGCCGCATCGGCCGATCCCGCATCCGGCGTGTTCTGCAGCACGAAGGCCACCTGATAGATCGGGCTGTGGCTCAGGCTGCGCCGCGGATGCAGCTCGGCCACGAGCTTCTCGAACGGCAGGTCCTGGTGCTCATAGGCCCCCAGCGTGACCTCCCGCACCCGGTCGATCAGCTCGGCGACGCTGAGCTCGTCCGACACCTGCGTGCGCAGCGCCAGCATGTTGACGAAGAAGCCGATCAGCGCCTCGAGCTCGGCGCGGTTGCGGTTGGCGATCGGTGAGCCGACCACGATGTCGTGCAGTCCGCTCAGGCGAGCCAGCAGCGCCTTGAACACCGCCAGCAGCACCATGAACAGGGTCGCCTGCCGTTCCCGCGCCAGCTCGCGCAGCTTCTCGGTGACGCGCGGCCCGACCGTGAACATCTGCACCGCGCCGCGATAGCTCTCCATCACCGGGCGCGGGCGGTCGCAGGGCAGATCGAGCAGCGGCGGACGGCCGGCCAGCTGATCGCGCCAGTAGCCGAGATGCTGGGCCAGCATGTCGCCCTGCAGCCATTCGCGCTGCCAAACCGCGAAGTCGGCATACTGGATGCGCAACTCCTCCAGCGGCGAGGGCCGGTTCTGCAGGAAGGCGGCGTAGAGCGCCTGCAACTCGCGCATAAAGACGCCGAGCGACCAGCCGTCGGAGACGATGTGGTGCATGTTGACCACGAACAGCGCATCGCCCGGCCGGCGGCGGATCAGCCTGGCGCGCACCAGCGGCCCACGCTGCAGGTCGAACGGCCGCGCCATCTCCTCGGCGAGCAGGCGGTAGCTTGCGGCTTCCGCATCGGCCTCTCCGCGCAGGTCGATCTCCTCGATGGGAACGGCAAGATGCGACGCGACGCGCTGCACCGGCACCCCGCCCGACATCACGAAGCTGGTGCGCAACGCCTCGTGCCGCGCCACGATGGCATTGAGCGCGCGCTCCAGCACCGCGCCATCCAGGGGATCGCCGTATGGCAGCACCACGGGAAGATTGTAGGCACTGTTGCCCGGCTGAAGCTGCTCCAGAAACCAAAGACGTTCCTGCGCATACGACAGCGGCGCCGGCTCGGACGGATTTCTCGGCACGATGGTTTCGAGCCGTTGATCGAGCGAGTTGTCCATCTCGCTCCAGCGCACGAACCGCGCCAGCATGCGCAGCGGCAGGTGGGAGATCCTGTCGGCAAGCGAGCTCATTGCCCTACCCTTTCGGCCCGCGCCAGGAAGCCGCGCACGACGGCCTCGTAGAGCTCGGGCTCCTCGAGGTGCTGGACATGCGCGCTGTCCTCGAACACGACGAACTCCGATCCCGGTGTCTGTTGATGATAGGCGGCGGTCGCCTCGGGCGTGATCTCGTCGTGTCGGCCGCAGAGATAGAGCACCGGTCGGTTCAGATCGCGCAAGCCGTCCTCGCGCTCGTAATCGGCGAGATTTCCGACCGGCGTGAACTCCGCAGGCCCCCACATGGTGTGATATACCGGCCAGGCCCAATTCTCCTGAGAGCGCATCAGAGGCTCGGGCCAATCCGGCTTGCGGCAGACATGCCGGCGATAGAACACCATGGCGGCAGCCCCGTAGGCGCCGGAGTCGGTGTTTCCCGCCGCTTCGCAGGAATCGAGCACGCGCTGCACGGACGGCGGCAACGCAGCGCGCAGCCGCTGCATGTCGCTGCGTACGCGCCGCATACTCAAACATGGCGAATCCAGAATGAGGCTGGCGACGTTCTCCGGATGGGCGAAAGCGTAGTCGACCGCCAGCATCGCGCCCCAGGAATGACCGAGCAGATGCACCGGCTTGCGCCCGACCGTCTCCACCACCGCATCAAGCTCGGCGACGAAGCGATCGATGGTCCAGAGCGACGTGTCGGCCGGACGGTCCGACCGTCCGCAGCCGAGCTGGTCATAGAACACGATCTCCCTCTCGTCGCCGAGCGCAACCAGCGGTTCCAGATAATCGTGCGGAGAGCCCGGACCACCGTGCAGCGTGATGAGAGGCGCCTTCGCGCTCCCGCCGCAGCGGCGCATCCACACGCGTCCGCCGGGTGCACTCACGTAGGCGTCTGCGAATCTCGGTTGCGTCACGCGCACCCCGTCGCAATGGCGCGCACCAGCTCGTCGCGCGCAGTATCGATCAGATAGTGTCCGCCGTTCAGCATCAGAGTGTCGAAGGCTCCGGTCGTATGGTCGCGCCAGCCGGCCAGCTCGTCCGACGAGACGATGGTGTCGTTGCGGCCGCCGAACACGGTCAGCGGGCAATCGAGCGGACGCGAGCCACAGTACAGGTAGGTCTCGGCCAGCTCGAAATCCGCCCGCAGCACCGGTGACAACACCGACCGCATCTCTGGATGCGCGGTGACGATCGCCGGCGTGCCGCCGAGGCGCTCGATCTCGGCCCAAAGCTCGTCTCCGGGCAGGGCGTGGATGGGCAGGTCGCGATCGGGAAGATGCGGGGCGCGACAGCAGGAAGCGAAGAAGTGCGCCGGCTGGAGATCCAGCGTACGCCGCAGCCGCTGCGCCAATTCAAACCCGACCAGCGAGCCGGTGCAGGTTCCGAAGATCGCAAACGGCAGATCCAGATAGGGGCGGATCGCCTGCTCGATCGCCTGAACCGCGAGGCTCATCCGGGTGAAAGGCCGTTCCGCCGCGCGCTGCTGCCGACCCGGCAGCTGCACGGCGCATACGTCGATATTGTCGGGAAACAGATTGGCCCATTCCTGGAACGCCGATGCATTGCCGCCCGCCGCCGGCAGGCAGAACAGCCGCAGCCGCGCCAGCGAATTCGGACGAAACGTCGTGATCCAGCGATCGGCAGCGGCCGTCATGGTCATGGTCGAACCTCCACGCGGCGGCGATCGGAGTTGAGGAGGTGGGCAAGAGCGGCGATGCTGGTGCCGCCGGACAAGGCCGACAGCGGCAGATCGCGGCCGAGCTCCTGCCGGATGCGCGCGACGATGCAGGTTGCGAGCAGCGAATGGCCGCCGACCGCGGCAAACTCGTCATCGCGGCCGATGCCGACATGTCCGAGAACATCGCTCCAGATTCTGCCAATCTGCCCTTCGATGTCGGTTGTCGGCTCCTCCAGTACGGCCTCGTCCCAGGCCGCATGCGGATCGCGCAGGAACGCATCGATCGCCTTGCGATAGCATCCGCCGAGGCGCGCGATCTGTGCGGCGGAAAAGCGCTCCGCATCATACTGGAAGCTGAGCCGCACCTCGCTTTGGCCCGGCTTTACCTCGAAATCGACGGCGAGCGGAAAATCAATGTCGGCCGGCACCGTGCGGCTCTCCGAGATGGTGACCGGCGCATCGTCGGTCTGTCCCGGCAGCAGATGGAATTGCGAGAAGTTGAAGAAGGAATCGATCAGCGGCGATCCCCCGTGCATGCGCTGGATGTCCGCGAAAGGCAGCCGCCGGTGCGGCACCAGCTCGGATTCCAGTGCGAAGGCCCGCCGGGCCAGCTCGAGCCACGAGCCGCCGTTCAATGACATGCGGAACGGCACCGTGTTGATGAACAGGCCGATGATGCGGTCGCCCTCGGCTTCTTCCGGCCGGCCGTTGACGACGAGGCCCGTCACCACATCGCGACTGCCGCAGGCGAGAGCGATGACGCGCACGTGAATAGCCAGCGTGATGCTCTTGAGCGGAACGCCTATGCGCCTGGACAGCTCAGACAGCGCCGAGCTCGTTTCGTCGGCCAATTCGACCTCGTGCCCTTCGACCCTTCCCCGCTGGGACAGGGCGCCGTTGCGGCGGGGCAGGTGCGCGCGCGGCGCATCGGCAAGCTTGCTGCTCCAGAACTGGCGGACATCGTCCGAAGCCTGCGCCTCGCGCTCGATCTCCACGAACCGCCGATAGGTGAGACGCGGCGGATCGAGCGACAGCGTCGCGCCGAGACCGAGCCGTCTCGCGTAGCGCTGACAGATTTCGGCAAGCAGGAGATGCAGGCTCCAGCCGTCGAGAATTCCGTGATACTCGGCAACCATCAACTGAAACCGGAACGGATCGATGCGATAGGCGCCGAAGCGCACCAGCGGGGCCTTGTCCCATTTGAAGGGCCGTTGCAACTCGGCGCGAACGTCGGCATCGATGACGCGATACTGCTCATCAGTCGCCAGGGCCGACAGATCCCTGATCTCCAGGGCGGCATGCATCTCGCGATGCACGATCTGGAGAGGCTCGCTGAAGCCGGTCAGGTGGAAGGAGGTCCTCAGCACCGGATGGGCCGTGATCAGCTCGTCGACCGCGCCGCGAAGCATGTCGGGCTCGAGTCGGCACAGCAGGCAATGCGAGGTTGCGTTGTGATAGGTCGATGGCCTGCCGGTCAGCTCGGTGTGATAGACCATGCCGGCCTGCAGCGCGCTCAATGGATAGGCATCTTCCGCATCCACCGGCATCCGCGCGCGATCTTCGGCGCGAACGAGGCCGAAAGCCGCAGCGCCGCCGCCCGCTCGCGACGGCTCGCCGGCCGCGTCGATGTCGCGCACCAGTTCGCGGATGGTCTGGCGGGCAAATAGCCGCGAGAGGCCAAAGCGCAGCCCGCGCTTCTGGGCAAGCGCCTGAACTTGGATGCTGCGGATCGAATCTCCGCCGAGCTGGAAGAAATTGTCCTCGACGCCGATTTCATCGAGACCGAGCACCTCTTTCCATATCTCCACCATCGCTTCTTCACGCACGTTCTCGGGACCGGCGAGGGTGCCCTGCAGATGCAGCCGGCGCGCGCCGGGCTCGGGCAGGGCCGCGAGGTCCACCTTGCCGTTGCGTGTCAGCGGGAACTTCGCAAGCACGACGAATGCCGCGGGCAGCATGTAGTCGGGCAGGCGCTCGGCGAGGAAGCCGCGCATCTCGGCCGGCGAGGGCGGGGCGGCCAGCGCGCCCGCAATGTCGTCCTCCGACAGCGATCGCGCGTACTCCGGCCGCCAGGCATAGAGGCTGTAGCGGTCGGTGCCTTGTAGCAGCGACTCCTGCTCCACGCGTACCTCGAAGCCCCTGTTTTCGAGAAGATCGAGGAGAATGTCGATGCGACCCTGGGTCGGCGTGCCGGCCTGGTCGTGCACCTCCATGGCGACCTGCTGGATGCGCGGCCAGTCGTCATCATCGATGCCCTGCAGGACGTCGAGCTCGGCGCGCTGGACGTCGATCTTCAGGAGGTCGATCCGTTCGATCGCCTCTTCGCGGATGACTTCGGACAGGCGGCGGAGTTGGCAGGTGAGCTCGACGGCGCGGAAGCGCTCCGGCAGCAACTCGTCGACATGCGCAATCAGCTCGCTCGAGCCCCGTCCGGCGGCTTCCTCGTTGCGCAGATATTGCTTGATGGTCGTGACCTCTCCGGCCGCGTCGGAATACGCCTTCTGCCCGGACATCATCGAATAGCCGGCGTAGAAGGTGAAATCCTCGCTGAGCTGCCGGCGCGACAAGCCGATCGGAAACAGTTTGGCGCTCGGCGCATGCCGCGCGAGGTTCGCCGCGAGCCGCTCGAAGATCGGAGCGAGAGGCTCGAACGCATAGAGTCTCGGCCGGCGGCAACGCCGCGCGACGTAGGCCGAGAACATGCCGATATTGGCGCCGACGTCGAGGACGCAGGCGTCGTGCCGCAGGCGGATGTCGTGCCTGACGTAGATCTCCTTGGTGAAGATCTCGTCGTAGAGATATTCGGTTTCGTGGCTGTTGAGCTGCGCGAGCGTCGACTTGAAGCTCGCGGCATCGGTCGCGGCGGTGCGGCATCGCGCATAGGCGACCAGCCGGCGATCGCCGGGTTCGCCACGCGCCACAACCAGCGCCTCCTCGATCGCGGGATGCTCGCGCATCGCGGCTGCGATCTCTCCCGGCTCGATGCGATACCCCCTCACTTTGACCTGGTCGTCGAGCCGGCCGAGAAACGCGATGCGTCCGTCGGCAAGGAAACGAGCGGAATCGCCACTGCGATAGAGCCGCTCGCCGTCGGTCCCGAAGGGATCGGGAACGAACCGTTCCGCAGTGGCCGCGGAGTTACCGAGATAGCCGCGGGCCACCCCGGCGCCGCCGATGCACAGTTCGCCGGCAACGCCGACCGGTACGGGGCTGAGATCGGCATCGAGAATGTAGACACGCACGTTTCTGAGCGGCCGGCCGATGCTCGGCGGCACGTCGGCCGTGACGCGCTCGGCCGAGGCATTCACCGTCGCCTCGGTCGGACCGTAGACGTTGAAGAACGTGGCGCGATGGCGCGCGAGCATGGTCCAGCTCTCGGCGTCGATCGCCTCGCCGCCGACCAGGACCACCGATGGATAGGCGAAATTCCAATCCGCAAAGCCCGCGCTCATCAGCAGTTTGAGATGCGACGGCGTGCAATCCAGCACGTCAATCTCGCTCTCGACGATGAAGTTCAGGAGTTCTTCGCCGTCCTGCCGGGCAGTCTCAGGGACGATGCAGAGGCAATGGCCGTTCAGGAGCTGGACGATCTGCTTGACCGAAGCATCGAACGACAGCGGGGCATTGACGCTGACGGTGAGGTGGTCACCGCGCCCCGAATAGATGCGCTCCTGAAGCGCCGCGGCCAGATTGACCGCCGAGCGGTGCTCGACGACGACGGCCTTCGGCGTTCCGGTCGAGCCCGAGGTGAAGATCACATAGGCCGCGTTCGACGGCCGGACGTCGTCCGCTGGCGGCAGAGCCAGGGGGGAGCAGACGTCGAGTGACGGGCTCGACAGGTTGATCCTGCTGCAGCTCCGTGCCGGAAGCTCGGGGGATTCATCGTTGACGATCACCGCGCTGACCGAGGCCGCGTCCATCAGCGCGGTGATCCGTTGCGGCGGATTGTCCGGATCGAGCGGCACGTAGGCGGCGCCCGCCTTGAGCACGCCCAGCACGGCCACGATCAGGTCGGCGCCGCGCCTCAAGAGGATGGCGATCCGCGCTTCCGGCCGGATGCCGGCAGCTTGCAAGTGGCGGGCAAGCTGATTGCTGCATGCATCGAGCTCCGCAAAGGTCAACTGCCGCTCGGGTGACTTGACCGCCATCTCGTCCGGTCGTTCGCGCGCGATCCGTGCAAACAGGGCGTGGATGCAGACATCCTCGATCGGTGCCTGCGTGGTATGGCTCCAGTCGTTGAGCAAGAGATCGCATTCGCGTGGTCCTATGGCCGGAACCTGTTGCAGCGGCGCGGGCGCATGCGCGTTCTCCAGCGTCGCCTGGAGCGCGTCCGCGAGCAAGCCGACCATCATGCCGTCGTGACGGTTCGTGTCGTAGAGAATGTCGAGCCGCAGCCGCCCGTCCGCCAGGACGCCGCGCAGCAGGAGATCGCATGGCTCGATCTCGCCGCGCATCTCGAGATTGCGAAACGACGTCGTCGGGGCGGCGGGAAACTCCGGGGCCTCCTGATAGTCGAAGCCAATCTGCGCCGGCTCGGCGCTCGCTGAACGGCCTTCGAAATAGGGCAGGTTTTCGCTCGCCTCGGCCAGGGAGCGATCGATGCGTTCGGTCAATGCAGAGAGCGTCTCGTCGGCGGACCAGGTGATCCTGATCGGCACCGATGTCGCCATCGGGCCGACGGCATCGGCAAGCTCGTCGAACATCCGCCCCGGCAGGCGGCAGTCGATGGTGACCTCGCGGCTTGCGGCATAGCGACCGAGGACCAAGGCCCAGGCCGCGAGCACCATCGAGCGATCGGACACCGGTCCTTCTGTGTGCGCCTCGCCGACGGCTCCGGCGGCAGCGATGCGCGCGAAAGGCAGAAGGAGGCGCTGGTCGATCTGATCGCGCCAGAAATTCCGGCGTGCGGCGTTGTCCTGGTCCTCGCGGACCTCATGGCACCACTCGGACAGATGCAGGAACTGCACCTCGGCTCGCGGGCCGGGCGCGGCGCCGTTCGCGCGGGCGGCGACCTCGCGCAGGATGAGCGGGAGGCTCTCGGAATCGGCGACAATCGAGGGGGCGACGAGCTGCAGCACCCGCTCGTGCTCGCCGGTTCTCGCCAGCGCCGCTGCGAGCAGCGGCCCGTCATGCAGATTGAACGCCGGCTCCTCTGTCCAGAGCTGACGCAGCCTGCTCTCCCGCTCCGTGGGGTCGCAGGCGCGCCAGTCGTACATCTCGACCACAGGCCGCGTGTCGTCCTGGATGACCTGAAGCGGCGCCTCCATGCCGGGAAGCTGGCGGAACGCGGCACGCAGGATGTCGTTGCGCCCGACGATGTCGGCGAGGCACTCCGCGAGCCAGTCGGCATCCAGACCGCCATCGATGGTGACGCGGGCGCGGCTCAGCAACGCCCCGGTCTTCGACTGACGGCGCCACAGCTCCCACTGCGAGGGCGAAAGTCGAAATCCGCTGATGGTCGCGGCCTCTGGTGTCTGCTGGGCATTCATGAGCTCGGCGCTCCGCTCACATGGAGGTCGGCCATGGCGACGAGAATCCGCCGCGCGCCCTTGTACGGCTCCCTGGCGTGCACGGTGATGAAGTTGTCCAGGAGCAGCACGTCGCCGCGCTGCCACGGGAAGGACACGGCGCATTCGTGATAGAGCGCGCGGATATCGTCCAGCATCGAGGTCTCGATGGGCGTGCCATCGCCGAAATAGGCGTTGCGGGGCAGCCCCTCGCTGCCGAACGCCTGCAGCAGCACCTCTCGGATCTCCGGCTCGAGATTGGATTGGTGGAACAAGTGCGCGTGATTGAACCACACGGTTTCGCCGGTCTGCGGATGCGTCGCAATGGACTGGCGGACCTGTCGGGTCCGTAGCCGGTTGCCGTCGGTCCATTCGAAGGCGACGTTGAAGCGCCGGCAATAATCCTCCACCGCGGCGCGATCGTCGGTCTGGAATGCGTCCTGCCAGGTCAGGTCGAGGCCGTGGCCGTAATTGCGGACATACATCACCTTGTGTTCGATGAAGCGCCGCTTGATCGCGGGATCGAGGCGGGGGAAGAACTCGCGCTCGCTTGCGATCGGGGTGCAGCCGCCCTCTGCGGCCGCCGTGTCGCAGTAGAAATAGATGCGCGCCGGCCAGTTGTGCGAATAGGACATCTCGTGGTGGTGCGGGATCCACTGGTCGGCCGCGAGCTCGGTCGATGTGAAGACCTTCGGCGCAACCTGCGATCGCGCGGCCGCGCGTTCGAGGTAGTCGAGCAGATCCGGCGTGAGCGCGCGCGCGAGATCGGCAAACGCCTCCGGACTGTCGATCGAGAAGCCGCGAAACAGCAATGCGCCGTGCGCGATCAGCTTCGCCATCAGCGCGGCGCGGTGCACGCCGGCCCAATGGACTAGGTCGACCGCGGCGTCGTTCGGCTGAAGCACGAGGGGCGGTCCGCTGTCCGCGCGAAGCGGAGATTCGCGCACAAGTCCGGCCTCGGAGACCTGTGTGGCCTTCAGCGGCCGGCGCGGCGAGAATGGGCTTCGCTCGATCGCCTTGTCGGCCATCATGAGGTCCTTTCCGTCAGAGCTTGCGGGTGGCTGGCGGGAGCGCCGTAGAGCTGCTCATACGGATCAGTCATCGCGGTGCGCACCTTTCGCGGTCCCTCGAACGGCTCGCGTCCGTGCGCGGCCAGCATGTTGTCGAGCAGCAGCACGTCGCCCTGCCGCCACTCGAACGACGTCGTCTCGGTGTCGTAGGCCGTGCGCAGCTCATGCAGCACGGCGTCCTCGATCGGCGAACCGTCGCCGTAATAGGTGTTGTAGGGCAGGTCCTCGTCGGCAACCGCGGAACGCAGCGATCGGCTGATCTCGTCGGGCAGGCCGGTGACGTGAAAGAACAGCGTGTGGTTGAACCAGGTGCGTTCGCCCGTCACCGGATGAATGCGCACGGCAGGGCGGGTCTGTCTGGTGCGCAGCCGCTCGCCGTCGAGCCATTCGAATTCGAGCGATGCGGCCCGGCAATACGCTTCCACCGCGCCGCGATCCGTGGTCTGGAACACCTCCGTCCAGGGCAGGCTGATGCCCGGCAGATAGTTGCGCGTGTACCGCACGCCGAGGCGCTCGAACTTCTCCACCATCGCCGGCGACAGCCGCGCGAGGATGCGACGGCTGTCGGCGATCGGCGTGCGGCCGTGCCTGAGCGCCGGCTGCTCGCAGAAGAACATGATGCGCATCGGCCAGTTCAGCGTATAGGACTGCTCGTTGTGCAGGAGGATCGGCTGATCGGCCGGATGATCGGTCGAGGTGTAGATGCCTTCGGCGAGCTCGGTCCGCGGCGAGGAGCGCTCGCCGTACTGGATCAATTCGGATGCGATCGCGCGGGCAAAGCGCTGGAAATCGCCGATGCTCTCGACCTTGAAGCCGCGGAACAGGATGCCGCCGCACTGGCGCAGGTGATGCTCGATGTCGTCGCGGTGTTGGCCGACCCAGTCGGCGAGGCTCAGGCCCGGCACTTGCGCGCTGATGCGTGCGGGCAGCGGCGTGCCGAGCCAGTTCGGCTCGGTCCTGACGAGATTGCCCGCCGTGAGGACGCTCGGCGCGGCGCCCCCCGGGAACGATTTGCGCGGTGTGGTGGTGGCCATGCTGCGTGCTCCGCAATCGCTTTGAAGAGCGGTGATGGTGCTGTCAGGTGCGTCCACGATGCGACTGAGAAGTTTTGTGTACATGGCGTGGAAGCCCGCGATCTGCGCTTCGGTGAAGAGGTTGGCGCGATAGGTCCAGACGGCGCGGAGCGGGCCCGTGCGGCGATCGACCCACAGCGTGAGATCGAGCCGCGCATGGTCCGGGCGTAGCTCGGTGCCGGCATAGCTCAGCCCGTCCAACTCGGATCGGGCCTCGGGTGCATTCTGGACCCCGAACGCGACCTGTCCGATCGGGGTATAGCGGGGATCGCGCGGCGGCCGCAGATCCGCTATCACTAGCTCGAAAGGCAGCTCCTGATGTTCGAGCGCGCCGAGTGCTGCGGTCTTCACACGTTCGAGCAGTCCGACAAACGTCTCGGAGGGACGAAGCGCCGCGCGGATCGCCACCATGTTCATCAGGCAGCCGATCAGATCCTCGGTCTCGCGATGGCGCCGGCCGGCGGCCGCGGTCAACGTGACGAAATCGTTCTCGTTGGCGAGTGCTGAGATCAGGATCTGGAACGCCGCGAGCAGCAGCATGAAGGGCGTCGCCTGCTCGCGCGCCGCGAGTGCGTCGACGCAATCCGACAGATCGCGATCGAGCAGAAGCGAGGCGCTGCCGCCCTGAGAGCCGGACAACTCGCCGCGCGGATGGGCCGTCGGCAGGTTGAGGCTGAACTGCGCGCCGGACAGTTGCCCGCGAAAGAACGCCAGGCCCTCGCTCCAGTCGCGGCCCTGCTGCCAGGCGCAATAGTCGGCGAATTCGATCGGCCGGTCCGGCGTGGCGGCCGGCTCGCGCCGGGCCGCTGCGCGATAGGCAACGGCGAGCTGTCGCACGAGAAGGCCGAGCGACCACTCGTCGAAGACGATGTGATGCACGGCGACCACGAGGCACCAGTCGTCAGGCGCAAGGCGGAGCAGCTTGACGCGCAGCAGCGGTGCCTGCGCAAGGTCCATCGCGGCGGCCGCGAGCCCGAGCGTTTGTTGCCTAAGCGCCGCCTCTCCGGCGACGTCCTTGACCGGCAGGTGGATCGTCAACTCCGGCGCGATCACCTGGACGACCTGTCCGTCGCGCCACTGGATGCTGGTGCGCAGCGCCGACTGGCGGCGCACCACGTCGTTGAGCGCAAGCTCGATCAGCGCTGGCTCGACGCGGCCCGTGATGCGAATGCTGCAGGGAACGAGATAGGATGTGTCGGTGGGATCGATCTGGGCCGCAAACCACATCTGGCGTTGCGCCGCCGACAGCGCGGCGTGCTTGCGCCGCGGCGCGGCGACCAGGTCCGTTGCAGGCGATCCCGGAAACCTGGCGATGGCATCGGCCAGGCTCGCGATGGTTGGGTGAGCGAAGAATTGCGCCAGCGAGAGGTCGCGTTTCAACTCGTCGCGCACACGCGCGACGATACGCGTCGCCAGCAGCGAATGTCCGCCGAGCGTGAGAAAATTCTGCTTGCGCCCGATCGAGGGCAGACCCAACAGCTCGCTCCAGATCCGCGCGACGGATTGTTCGAGCGCCTCGGTGGGGGCTTGCCCGGCGACTACACCGCCATAGGCCGAAACGCTCCAGTCGGGCGGAGGCAGGCGGCTGCGATCGCGCTTGCCGTTGGGCGTGCGCGGAATGCTGTCGAGGTGGATGAAGGCCGCCGGCACCATGAACGTCGGCAGCCTTGCGATGGCTGTTTCCTTCAGCCGCCCGATGTCTGCCGCTCCGGTGAAATAGAGGGCGAGCCGGGCATCTCCGGCGGGCCCGGTTGCGACCACCGCGATACATTCGGCGACGTTGTCGACATCGACCAGAACACGCTCGATCTCGCCAAGTTCGACCCGGTAGCCGCGGATCTTCACTTGGTCGTCGATTCGCCCGAGATACTCGAGCTGGCCATCCAGCCTCATCCGGACATGATCGCCGGTTCGGTAGAGCCGCGCCTCGGGATCGCTCCCGAAGCGATCGGAGACGAAACGCTCGGCCGTCAGCTCCGGGCGGCCGAGATAGCCGCGCGCTAATCCCGCTCCTCCGAGATAGAGCTCGCCGACCCTGCCGAGGGGACACAGCGCCATCTCGCTGTCCACGACGTAGGCGCAGGTGCCCGGCAGAGGGCGTCCGATCGGCGGCGGCTCCGCGCGCGTCAGGTCGACTTCAGCCCATGTCGAATAGGTGGTGTCCTCGGTCGGGCCGTACAAATTGACGGCGCGGATTGGCCGCGCCTCTCTGCCCAATTCGCGGACCAGCGCTGCCGGAAAGGCTTCGCCGGCAAGGCAGACGGTCGTCACACTCCCCGGCAATGGCTGCAATCGCAGCAATTCGCGCATTGCGGAGGGTACCGTGTTGATCAGCGTGACCCGATCGCGAAGCGGGGATTCGGGCAGCTCGAGAACGTTGTTCACGAGCAGAACCGTGCCGCCCCAGCACAGTGGTGCAAAGATCTCAAAGATCGACAGATCGAAGCAGATCGATGTTGCCGCCAGCATGCCGGCGAGCTCCGCTGCCGAGAAAGCATTGCTTGCCCAGCGCAGGAAGACCACCGCACTGCCATGCTCTATTGCGACACCCTTTGGCCGTCCGGTCGATCCCGAGGTGTAGATGACGTAGGCGAGGTCGTTCGGACCGACAGCTACCGCGGGACTCGCGGGCGGCTGCAGCCGCAGGTCCGCTTCACAGCGGTCGAGAGACACCATCTGCGATGATCCGAGAGCGAGATCGCAGCTCGTGACCGAACTGGTGATGACGAATTGGCAGCCGGAGTCGGCGATCATGAAGGCGAGCCGCTCACGCGGATAGGCCGGATCGAGCGGCACGTAGCTTGCCCCCGTCTTGAGGACCGCCATCATGGTGACGATCAGATCCGGCACTCGCGGAAGCGCGATGCCCACGGACTGTTGAGGCCGCAGGCCGCGTTGCTGCAGCAAGTGTGCGAGCCGGTTCGCCCGTTCATCCAGCTCGCGATAGCTGAGCCGGCGGCTTTGCCAGGTCACGGCGTCGGCAGCCGGGCTGCGCGCGACCTGCTCCTCAAACAGCTCGTGCAACGCGCACTGAGGCTTCCAAGCAGCAGGTAGTGGCGCTGCGATCACACTCATTCCCGCGGCGTCTACCGCGTCCGACTGTGGGGCTCTGAAGGACAAGTCTCGCGTCCACAGCTGTCCAGCGCTCAGCATTGACGTCGATATGTCCTGCACGACGACCAGGCCCCTCGATCAATCCACAGATAGCTTCCGCCAAGCGGCGACGCAGACGTCGGGCAGCCCTCGCGATGCAAGATTGCGTCTTTCGGGACGTCGACGCACCACAGCAATTGAGGATCGCAAAATACCCGAATGGCTTTTTCGTCGGGCGAATTTGTCGCATAGCCGCAGAGCAGCATCACGTTCGGAATCTTGTTCGGATCCTCGATCAGTTTGCTCAGCCATGGGTCGAACCACTCGCTGAGATTAGCAGGGCGGCCAGGACCGCCTTCGGACACAGCTTCGTCATTGTGCTCTGCCATTGTCGACCTCCGCGGATTGCGCTTGTCAAACAGTTATAGGTTGATAAGTATAAGTGAACTACTGATAGTTGAATTCGTCAAGCCCCCGGGCGGCAACAATTTTGAAGGACACGAAAAACATATCATGTCGACGCCGAGTTCCCGTGCCTCGATCGTCCTGCCGGAATTCGTGGCGCACTTTAGCCATCGATCATCCGATCGCGTCCCGCGGCTGATTGGAGAAAATTGGGAAGACCTATTGCCGCATCAGATGCGCAACTGCGTGCCGAAGAGACAGCATGAGTTCATCATCGGCCGATATTGCGCCTATCGGGCCGTTCTCCAAATTCAACCGGATTTTGATTGGCGAACGCCCATCAGCAGGGGACCGACCGGCGCACCCGTCTGGCCGGTCGGCATCATTGGCTCGATAACCCATACCGATGGCTACGTTGCAGCGGCAGCGGCCCGTCGCGGTTGCTTGGACGCCATAGGAATCGACTCCGAGCGGATATTGAGTGCCAAAGTCGCACGCGAAGTCTCAAGCTTGGTCGTAAGCGAAAGTGAACTGGACCGCATCGCAAGCAAGACCGAACTTGATCGGATTAAAGCCCTGACCCTGTGTTTTTCAGCCAAGGAATCGCTCTTTAAGTGCCTACACCCTTTGATTGATCAATACTTTGACTATCTGGACGCTGAGGTCGTGAGCGTTCAGGTCGAAGCACGCCGGTTTGGTATTCGCCTCGAACGGCCACTTTCCAATGACCTCCCGTCGGGAATGATTCTGTTCGGCCGCTTCGCATGCAACGATGGCTTCGTACATACCGGACTGACGTTCCGGCGCCAGGCTTAGCGCGGCGTCGTGGTTGAGCGAGGTCCATGCTGTCGTTGCCGGATAGCGATCTTCTGTCTGCTCTTGGCGTTATTGAAGCCCAAGAAAATGCCAAACAAAACCAGCGATAGGCGCATGCCATGTGGATGTCGCAAGCCCGTCAGTTATCGTTAAGCCCCTTGCGGTACACCACAGCGACGATCGGTAGGGTGAAGCTGGATGTTCGCGCCTCAACCGTAAACAAGTCCGGTCCAGAAGGTAGCATATTTGATCTGTCAGCTTGAGACAATTTTGCGTGCTGTGCTCGCGTTTGGCTTCACAGGTGCTGAAGCCTCGATGGTCACGTCAGCTGCATTTGCGTGACAAGACAAAGATTGCGGGAACAACCTTACATTGATTTGTGTTGAGTGGATTGTGCCTTTCAAATAAGACAGCTGGCAGCTGTGCATCGGGCGGGGCGATGTGGTCGTTTTCTCGAGCGTATGATGCCTAGTGAAACGAATGGCCGATGCGACGAACCGCTCGGCGGTTGCTTAAGTGGTGCGCGATTCAGCTATGAGTCGGTGCCCTCGAATGTCGCCGCTTTTCTGAGAGGGCAAGCTGATCGAATTAGGCAGCAATGTGCCATCTCAGTTATTCAGATCGGAAAAGCCCTGGTCGAGGCGAAGCGATACTTATCTCACGGTGAGTTCCTTCGTTGGGTCGAGAGCGAAGTGTGCATCCCATCGCGCTCTGCTCAAGCCTACATGCGGGCAGCCAAGTGGGTCGCAGACAAACACGCAACCGTTGCGCGTTTGTCGCCGTCAGCTCTCTACTTGCTCTCTGCCTCGGGCACGCCAGAAGAATTCGCAGCTAATATCCTAAAGCGCATAGAGGCTGGGGAATATATTTCTCCGTCGGCCATGCGAGCCGAGCTAAAAATGTTTCACTCAACCGAACCTCAAGAGCGTGTCGGAGCAGGAAGTGTGACAGCCGAAGACCGGCTAGATCAGTCTAATCGGGGCGCGACTAGAGCAGAGCGAGGGACGACCGGGGTCGTGAGCGAACTTGTCGCCATCCTGATGCAGAATCTGCCAGCTAACGATTTCGCGCGGGTGCGAGAGATAATGACCAGCAACCTCGTGCTGTCGGATCCTCTGTTGGTCCAGAATTTGGAGCGAGCGTTTCAACGGATAGCAGAGGATCGCGGAATTCCGCGAATGAATGTCGTCCTGCAAACGGAATGCTCGAGCCCTTGCTCAGAACCAGATGTGCCAGTGGCCAGCAACTAGAACTTACGTTTCTGGAATTGCCGGATGAGCGGCAAGATCGATATCGAAGTCTTTGAGGACGACATCTTCGCGGATGCCGACCCTGTCGCCGCGCCTTGCCATTCTCGATGGCCTCAATCGCGTCATCAGGATCGGCAGTTTCTCCAAGACGCTCTCCGCCTCCGTACGCTGCGGCTATATCGCTCCCATGGCGGACTGGATCGAGGGTTTGGTCGATCTCCAGGTCGCCACAAGCTTCGGCGGTCCAAGTCCCGTTGCGACGGAATTGATCGTAATCGGCATGAGCTCCCACGTCTGCGGTGATCAGCGGGCGCGTGGGTAGCGGATCGGCATCCAATATTGGCGCATGGCCTCGACGGCGGCTGGAATACCGGCGTTGCGCAGCCGCAGCTGGGCCGGACGAGCCCCCAACTGGAACATGTTCAAGCAGCTCAAAGAACGGACGCCGTTACTGAGACTAAAGCTGCGCCTCCGGAGTTGCAGCCTCTTACAGTGCTGTGAACCAACTGCCGAAGAGCGTAGCGCGGCAAAATCCGCACCGTGGGCGTCCCGCGCGATGCGGCGCTGAGGCTTTTTCTTGATGAACCAATCCCGTCGGCCAAGGCCGCACAAGCCAGCGTCGCAATTATCAAGCGGTCCGCGGATGTCGCGGTCGCACGCCTGCGACCTAGAAGGATTCAGCTTTTTTCGCGGGGCCAGCGACTCTTGCCGTAGCGCTCGGTCATCGCTGGAACGCGATGCTGCCAACGCAGTTGCATGAGTTCGTAATCGGTGATCGCAGTTATGTTGCAACTTCACTGATTTGATCAGGTGCGACGGATCAGATTCTTGATCCACGCCATCGCCGTCTCAACGGCCCAATCTGTCTGATGGACCGTCAAGGCGGGGGGCTCCCCGCGCCATGGCCATGCGGGTTCCAAACGTGGATGAAGTAGGCCTTCAACATGGAACCGTCCGTTCTGTTGGCTAACAAGGTTGTCGACGTAATTGGCGGCGCCACGCTCGCGGCCCATCGACCAGCCCTTGTCATCGGATATGATCTTGATGGTGCTTTCGAGCGCCTTTGCCGCATAAAAGCCTGCACCTTGGCGCTGCCCATCGGCGCGCTCAATCGCTTCCTACAGCTCGCGATCGACGTTTGCCCATCTCGCGTCTCGCAGTAGCGTCCAGCAGGGCGCCGCGGTGCGCGTCTTGGTCAGCTCGTCTCTCGCAAGCTGCAGGATCCCGTTGTGATAGTGCAATCCCACATCCGGGCCTGCCGGAAGCGACTGTTCAGCTCATCCACGGCGCGTGCGACGATAGGGATTGCGTCCGGAGCGGCTCGACTGAGTTGGCGAGCTCGCTCTTCCGCCAAACGGAAAAGCAGCTCTACCAGGCTGAGACGCATTTTCAGACAAGGTGTCTGCGGTCCCATGACGGTCCATAGATCATAGGCTTCGGTCAGGAATTCGCCGCAGGCCGCGTCCCAGGAGGGCGCGTCGTAGAGACGTCTGCGCCCTGTTTCTCGCGCAAGTGCGTCGTGCGCGGCTTGAAGAAGTCAGCATTCAATTGCAAACCTTCAACAAGGTCGCCGAAGACGATGTGCGCGACCTGCACGAAGAGTTGATGAATCTCAGCAGTCGGTCGATCGCCCCAATAGATCTGCTGAGGGTAACGGCGAACGAACAGGTCCTGGATCATGATGTTTCGCCGTCAATGGAGTCGTTTCCGCGCATGTTTCGAAGTTCCGCCAGAAAAACCGTGCCGACATCGACGGCTCGCTGCGCGGTCGCCGGGTCGACGTCCATAGCATGCGCGGCTTCGTTCATGACCCGCAGGGAGTCCAGAAGCTGCGCGGTACTGGCGGGGGCGAGGCTGCGACGATGCAGTTCGCGCAGCATGCTGCCGAGGCCGGTCGGTCGAGTCGGAGCAAAGCCGTGGTCACCCATGAAGTCCCGCAGGGCCCTCTCGATCTCCACGCGCATCTTGACGACAGACATGAGCGGAAATTCATGAGCGAACTCCTCCACAGTCGGCAGGTCTTGCTGAAGCTGGAGCGGCAGTGCAGGTGAGAGCTGATATTGCGCTACACCCATCGGCTTGCTCGCGTCGCGTAGAGCATATTCGACAATCACCTCGTTACGGCCCTTACAGAGGATGATGCCGATCATCGGTTGATCGACCTGGTGCCGGAGTTGGTCGTCAACGGCCGAGAGATAAAAGTTCATCTTTCCTGCGAATTCGGGCTTGAAGATCTTCGATCTTCAGTTCGATCACCACCATTTAGCTGAGGTGAATTGCCGCCTACCTAACTCGGTACGCGACACAAAGACACGTTCGCATGGTCGGACCGAAAGTCCGTCACGCTCGAGAGATATTGGTAAAGACGAATTCGTCTCGACAGGTTTCATGCCCATTCTAGTAAAGTCACGCATATTGGGTCTGTTGACCAAATGCGAGCGTCGTCCTCTAGGGCCAGCCTCATCATTTCGGTTTTCGCGATGTTCGACCTCGCCAACCCGGGTGCCTTTCGTCTGCAAGGCGAGCAGGAGCTTTGGGTTATGGCCGCGAAGGAGCTCCCGCCCGCCCCCCTCTCGACATCGCCATGCCCAAGCCGCAAGCCGAGGTGCTCATCGGCGGACATGCGGCGGCGCCTGGACGTAAGACCTCACGTAGGCTAGCGGCATCATGCGGACCAAGTGCCCGAGCGACGTGATCTGGCGTGCCCAGAGTTGGCCATGCAAAAGCCATCGAAAAACTTTGAGAGAATAATGATCCTTAAGCGAACGAACCCAATCCCTGAACCATTCTGTCGCGGTCCCTTGGTTGTGCTTTCACTAGCAATATATTGTTGGGCGGCTCAATGCTCATATGTTTCTAATCGGATTCGCCGCCTTGCAATAGAGGATCGCCTAACCCAATGATCAAAGGTTGGTTGGACTTTCCAGCATTTGAATTGTTCGCGGTCCTCATCGCCCTTTACGCAACGACTGGCGCTGTCATTGTGGTCGCGAGTTTCAGCCCTGCAACGGTTGTGCTGGTGCGCCGCGTAGAAGGCGTGGTCGCTCCGCTTTTCGGCACGGTCGGAGTGTTGTTTGCGTTCCTGACCGGATTTTTGGCCAATGATATAACCGATCGCAACCGTCAAGCGGCCCGCGCGGTGCAGTCAGAGGCGGCGGAACTGCGCAACATCTATGCTGTTAGTAACGCGTCCGTCTCGGACATGGGCAGCCTCCGCTCAGTGCTTGCGAAATACGTCGCCGCCCTCGTGGATGACGAGTGGCCGGCGATGGCGCAGGACCAGGAGGCCCATTCGGTTGAGTCCGTCTATGACGCTTTGCTGCGAGAAGTGAGCGATCCTCGGATCGGTCAAGCAGCGGGTGCTGCGGTGCAGACGGCCTTGCTAAATGCCGCAGTCGGAGCGGGCAGCGCGCGCTCCGAACGGCTCGCGTTAGCCTCGGACCGCACGATCGATGCCAAATGGATTCTCGTCCTGATCCTTGGCGTGGTGACACAGATATCGATCGGGTTGGTGCACCTGAAGAAGGCCGGTGCGCAAATTACGGCGCTAAGCGTGTTCTCAATCGCCGTCGTGATGGCGCTGGGACTCATTGGTCTGCAAGAGCGTCCTTTTTCCGGTGATATCCGAGTAGAACCGGGACCTCTGGCTGAGGTCGCCAAAATCGCAGCGGATTGAGGATGCATCAGCTTCTTGCGTTTAATGCAAACCATTCCCGCGTTGACGCAGCTGGGAGATCTGTCGCGCCCGCTCGCAGCACCTGCGCTTGAGCGGGGACGAGATCGATATGCTGGAAGCCGTGCAGGGAATCGTCCTCGACGAGCATGGTAACGATACGCCAACTTCCTGTTGGTGCCAGTGAACGACGGCAGTGGCGGAATCGACGACGGCGGGCATTGGTCGCTGCTGTTCGTCGGTCGACGCGAGCTGGAAAGATGGCTTATCACTACGACTCTTCCAGGGGATTTCACCTCGCTATTGCAAATCTCCTGGCAGCAAAGTTCGGCGCAACCTGCAGCCCGACCGCAGGGAAGCAACTATGATTGCGGCGTCTTTGTGGTGGAAGCCACACGGGAGCTGGTTCGGCTGTTGACGCAAGGGCAGCGTCCTGAGGACGGGCTGCTGCATCTCGCTGGGCTGATGAACTTGACGGATGCTATCGGTGAATGCGGCCGTTGCCGTCCCCAAAGCGGTGGATAAAGATGAACCGAAGGCCAGCACGGCGGCGGCGACGACTGGATCAAGCTCATTTTCCGCCGCATCATCGAACGCGATTGGTCCGCGGACCAGGGAGGCGATATCTTCGTGGCGCGCGCTGTTATGATCCGGGATCGGTCTTTGCGTCTCGCGGTCGTGGTCGCCGACGAAACCAGCTTCGGTACGGAAGCCGAGCTTCACGAAGCGCTCATCGCCGATCGCGATGCGCTGCACGCGTAGAATCTCTGCCTCATCGAGCGGTCCCCGTCCCGCCTTCCCGATGACCATTCCCCATCGCTGGATACGGTCCTGCGGTGGTCTCTCGCCTTCTATTGACGTAGCTCGACTTTGAGTCTTTGAGGAGAAGAACGGCAGCGGTTCGCGCGAGCAGATCTTTTGGAATCTGGCTCACTACGGCGCGGGCGCGTTCCTTGATATCCTGCGCAACAGACCCACCAGTACTGGCGTCTTGAAAACGAGCGGGCAGAAGTCCGGTGTACCCGGCAGATTGTTGCGGACACGATGCCGTGCCGAATTCTGCCCGGAACTGGCGTACTGGAGCTCGGTGTCAACGGAGATTTAAGTCGGCGCCCCAACAGCCATTCATGGAGAAACCAGATGCGACGTGTGTAGAGTTCTCGAAGGAGACGCCCTCTCGGGCGTGACTATCCGAAAGGTACCGCGTTTACCGTGAGGAGACTTCGGCAGGTAAATGGTTTGCCACGAGAGGCGCTGGCGCACCGCGCGGAGACGATCGAACCTAACGTCAATCAGCGATACGTATGGTTTTACAATCTCATCCTCGCGGCCGGGCCTCACATGAGCAAAGCTTAATGCGGGGCGGCGCGTCTCTCTCCGTTTCGTGATGACCGGCACGGACAGTGCCCTGTAGGGTGCCCGTGCTTTCGCGCCCGACCGCATGTTCGGGCTTCCATAAGGATCATGATGTCCTCACACCGAGCGACCGCCCTTTTCGTTGCCGCACTTGTTTGCACGACCTCGCTGTCAAGCAGCGGCCTCCGCGCCCAGACCACGGTTACCTCCGAACGCCCCGCCAGCTTCACGCTCGACAACGGCCTGCAGGTTGTGGTGATCCCCGATCACCGCACGCCTGTCGTGACGCAGATGATCTGGTACAAGCTCGGCTCCGCCGACGAGACGCCGGGCAAGTCCGGCCTCGCCCACTTTCTCGAGCACCTGATGTTCAAGGGCACCGAGAAGCACCCGGTCGGCGAATTCTCCCAGACCGTGCTCCGCGTCGGCGGCAACGAGAACGCCTCGACCTCGGTCGATTACACCAACTACTACCAGCGCGTGCCCCGCGAGCAGCTCGGCGTCATGATGGAGTTCGAGGCCGACCGCATGACCGGCCTCATCCTCAAGGACGAGAACGTGCTGCCCGAACGCGACGTCGTGCTCGAAGAGTACAACATGCGCGTCGCCAACAGCCCTGACGCGCGGCTGACCGAGCAGATCATGGCCGCGCTCTACCTCAACCATCCCTACGGCCGCCCGGTGATCGGCTGGCACCAGGAGATCGAAAAGCTCGACCGCGAGGATGCGCTCGCGTTCTACAAGCGCTTCTACGCCCCGAACAACGCAATCCTGGTCGTCGCCGGCGACGTCGACGTCAACGACATCCGCCCGCTGGTGGAGAAGAACTTCGGTCCGATCCCTGCGCAGCACGCAATCCCCGAGAAGCGCATCCGGCCGCAGGAGCCGATGCCGGCGGCGCCGCGCACCGTGACGCTGTCGGATCCGCGCGTCGAGCAGCCCGGCCTGCGCCGCTATTATCTGGTTCCGGCGGCCGCGACGGCGGCAACGGGCGAAAGCCCCGCGCTCGATGTGCTCGCGCAATTGATGGGCGGCGGCGCCAACTCCTATCTCTACCGCGCGCTGGTGACCGACAGGGGTCTCGCGATCAGCGCCGACGCTGGCTACGATGGCACGGCGCTCGACCCGTCGCAATTCTCGATCTTGGTGACGCCGAAGCCCGGCGTCGAATTTGCGCCGATCGAGGAGGCGATCGACAAGGTGATCGCCGACCTCGCGCAGAATACCGCACGCGCCGAGGACCTCGAGCGGGTCAAGACCCAGCTCATTGCCGAAGCGATCTACGCCCAGGACAATCAGGCGGCCCTGGCGCGCTGGTATGGCGGTGCCCTGACCACCGGTCTCAGCATCGACGATATCAGGAGCTGGCCGGACCGCATCCGCGCCGTCACCGCCGAGCAGGTGCGCGACGCCGCGGCCAAATGGCTCGACAAGAAGCGATCGGTGACCGGCTATCTGATCAAGGATACTGCGCCGAAACATAAGGAGAAGCGCTCGTGACCTATTCCTTCACCCGCCGCGCGGCACTGATCGGCGGCGCCTGCGCCGCGATGCTGACGCTGTCATCCGCGCCCTCGCAGGCTGCAGCCAAGATCCAGCGACTGGTGTCGCCTGGCGGCATCGAAGCGTGGTTCGTGCAGGACGCGACCGTGCCCCTGATCGCGATGGAATATGCCTTCAGCGGCGGCGCGAGCCAGGATCCAGCCGGCAAGCCCGGCGTCGGCAATCTGGTCGCCGACCTGCTTGAGGAAGGCTCAGGCGATCTCGATTCCAAGACCTACCATGAGCGGCTCGACCGCCGGGCCATCAAGTTGAGCTTCTCCGCGACGCGCGATCACTTCCGCGGCTCGCTTCGCATGCTCAAGGACAACAAGGACGAAGCGTACGACCTGTTGCGGATGGCGCTGACCTCCGCGCGGTTCGAGCCGGCCGATGTCGAACGCATCCGCGCCCAGGTGATCTCCACCCTGCGCCGTGAATCGACCAGTCCGTCCTCGCTGGCCCACCGCAAGTTCCTCGAAGTCGCGTTTGGCGATCATCCCTATGGCAGGCCGGACACCGGCACGCTGGACAGCGTACCGAAGATCGAGATCGCCGATCTGAAGGACTATGCGCGCCGGATCCTCGCCAAGGATACGCTGCGCATCGTCGTGGTCGGCGACGTCGATCCCGATACGCTCGGCAAGCTGCTCGACAAGACCTTCGGCGCCCTGCCGGCCAAGGCTGAACTGACACCGATCCCCGACGTCGTGGCGGCCAAGCCGCCGCAGCGCGCCTTCATCCCGCTCGACGTGCCGCAGACCGTCGTCACCTTCGGCGGATCCGGCATCAACAGGCAAGTCCCGGATTTCATGGCGGCCGATGTGGTGAACCACATTCTCGGCGGCGGCCTGTCGTCGCGGCTCTTCAAGGAAGTGCGCGAGAAGCGCGGGCTGGCCTATTCGATCCAAGAAGCGCTGCTCTGGATGGATCACTCCGCGCTGTTCATCGGCGAGACCGGCGCCCGCGCCGATCGCGCCGGCGAGACCGTCGATGCGGTCGAGAAGGAAATCCGCCGCATCGCCGAGGAGGGCCCGACGCAGCAGGAGCTCGACGAGGCGAAGTCCTATCTCAAGGGCTCGCAGATGCTGGCGCTCGACACCTCCTCCAAGCTGGCGTGGACGTTGTTGCAGTATCAGCTCGACAAGCTGCCGATCGACTATATCGAGAAGCGCAACACCATCGTCGACGCGGTGACGCTTGATGACACCAGGCGGGTCGCGAAGAAGCTCTGGGGCGACGGCCTGCTCACCGTAATCGTCGGCCGCGCCCCGCAGGCGGCCGCCCAGCCGGCAGCGGCGACCCCGAAGTCGAACTGACGTTCCTAGGCGCACCTCCGTTGCGGTTTATCCCTGTCCCTAACCCCTCCCCCGCGAGGGCAGGGGTATCGCATATGGAATTTTCGAGTCTTTTCCGCTGCTTGGCTTCGCACCGGTTTGCCTGTCCAACCAATCTCCATGGAATCGGATCGAGAACAAAACCGAACGATTTGAGGAGCTGATGAACCTCGTCGTCGGTCTCGGGGAGCTGGATTTCGCCAGGCGGAGCAGCCCGAATGGAGGCATTGCACCCATAGTTGTCCCAGGCGAGCACATACCCGTCGCGCGCAAGCCCGCGCGCAAAGGCTGTTTGCTGGGGTGGTCGGAGTCGCGCTGCGCCAGTTGCGCGGTTTGGCGGATCACAGCTTCGCCGAGCGTCATGCTGCCGTCGAGCGTGTCGAGCACGGTCTCAGCCCTCTGCACGACAATGCGACCGAGAAGGTCGCATTTCTTAGCGACGCTGAGGCTGGTGCTGGAGGAGATTTCCTGTTCAAGGCCGAGCCGAAGCACGACTTGATTGAAGCGGGCTTGGGTGTGCTGTTCGAGGAGTTCGACGGCTGCGATAAGGATTGGTCCCCGCAACCAACCGAAAAGCTTTGGTCGAAGCCGATTTTCTGTATGAAGTGCCAACCCCGGGATAACCCCGGCTACGTCAGGAACGAACGGACATAACCAGGGTCGAATGAAGTCAAAACTCTCGACTTTTCAGTATTATGCGGCTCCATAACCGGGTTCGGGACGCAGGGGTCGCAGGTTCGAATCCTGCCACTCCGACCATTCTTCCAAATATCGACGTTTTCCTAGAGGCTTGGCGGACCGGCCGCCAGCGCCTCGGAAGCGCCTTATTGCAACGATTTTCAGCGTCGGTCCACGGCCGATTTGGCCGGGCAGGGCGGCCTGTGCGCGCGGCATGGCTTGTCAGGATGAACCGATCAGCCGGGCTCGAACGAGACGACGACTCGCTTGGCCTTGATGCGGCCATGCACGCCATAGCTGGAATCGAAGCTCAGTGTCGTTCCGTCGGGATCGATCTCAACGTCGAGCCCGAACATGATTCCGGCTTCCGTGAATTCGAACAGCTGGACTTCGATCAGATCGAAGATGCTGAATGTCACGTCTACATGTTTCGTCAGCAAGAAGTTTCCGTGCGCATCGACCTCGGAGTCGATCCGAAAGGCGTGGGCGACCAATCGGCGGCGGATGTTGGTTCCTCCGTCCCCACGCCGAATCGCGGCGCCCGTCTACTTCCGCAGCAGCTCGCTCAACGCCGCCGTCGCCTCGGCGCAGCGGATCTCGTCGATCTCGCGCGAGAGGTTGAGCGCACCTGATTTCAGTGCCTCGACGTTCCGATTTTCCGGGTGCTCGCGCTCGAGCTGACCCAGCCGCTTGTTGAGATCGTCCAGCCTGGACTGCAATTGCTCGACGCTGGCGGTCCCGTTCACCACCCACACCCGTTGTGCACGCATCGTAGTTCCCCTGATAGTCTCACAGCGTTGTGAGCGGGGTTCGTGGCGGCAATGGGAGTTTCTTTTGTCCGGCGTCTGACGGACGGGAACCGTTGCAGATTAGCAACGCAAAAGCGAGGCCTCGCATTGCCAATCTGTGCCCCAAAACGATTCGAATCAGGCGGCGCGAGGCCACTCGGTCGGTTGGCTCGAAAGCCGGTTTTCCAGGATTGCGATGCTGACCTGGAGATTGTCGCGCCGGGCCCTCAGGTTCAGAGCGAGCAGGGGATAGGCAAGGTTCGTCGGGTCGGAGATTCCGGCCTTGCGCTCTTCGTCGCGGATATCGGCATCGAGCAGTTGCGTGCGCCAGCGCAGATCGGAAATCAGCGCATGGAGCTGTGTCGGCATGGTCGCTTCGAAACGGGACGTCGGCTGCATGTGATCGCCTCACTTTGAGACAGACCCACGGCGGGTCTGGGGGATTGACCGCAGTGGAGCAAGCAGAATGCCAGCCTGGGGCCGGGCAGCGGGCCCGCCATGCCGCTTCCATGGGATGGCGCGGCCGTCACATCGGCCGTACACTCTGCTCATTGCAGATTTTTCATTTGTGTTTGTGAGGCAGCATTATGTCGAGTGCGATGAAATTGATCGTTGGGGGTTACACCCGCTTGAAGGATCGTCAGTCGCTGGAGCAGTTGGTGATGCACCGGCGGCGCCTGGTCGCTGATCTGAAGGCGACGACGGGCTTCGAGTGCGGGTCGTCAATCGCGCAGATCGATGAGGATATCGCCTTGATCGAAGCGGGCCTGCGGACCCTGTCGGGGCCGATCGGCGGTTGATGCGTCGCGCGTCGGGGTCGTCACCTCCGCGCCACCAGCACCCCCATCAGGAACGCGACCATGAGCGCCGGTGCGCAGCGTCATCTCGCCATAGCCTTGCAGCCTGACCGATTCCTCGGGGTCCGATGTCATGCCAACGTTTCCCCTTACAGCGCGAAATGATACGCGGCGCCAAATGCGATCATCGTGCAGACGACCAGCGCCGAGATCGCGCCGGTCACGCCGCGCGCAAGTCCCGCTCGTGTCAGATGTCTGGCCATGTTGCGCTCCTCGCTTTGTGCAACAATAGAGGCCGAAGCATCTGGTTCCTGGCCGCCCCCAATTCGGGTGAGTTGGGATTTTGTGCGGCGAAAACCGGGCTGGGTAACGGCCAGCGGGGCGAGCCGCCGGCTGTGTCGGCGGCGTGTCAAGTCCTTCGCGCCGAAATATTCTACTTTACCGAAATTCGGAAACGGCGTATGTGTCGTCCATCCCGGCTCGACCTTGAGGGGCGATCGTACGTCGTCACGTTTCGCGAGCCGGGCTTGCGGTGGACGCGGCAGCGTCGGCACGAGAGGTGCGGGCAGGGCGGGTAGTCCCTGTGAGCCCGAGGCCACGTGCGGACGAGCGGCGCTGAAAGGTTCGTCTCGCCAACATTCTCCGGCGCGTGTGCACACTGCTGGGGACCCTGTGGCGAAGATGAATGCGCGCCGGAAGCCATCCGCGGACGCGTCGTCGGCAACGTCTCGACCGGCCTGATGCTCGGCATCATGCTGGCGCGGCCGGTGTCGAGCTTCGTCACCGCGGCCCTGTCGTGGCACGCGGTGTTCTTCGGCTCGGCGGCGCTGATGATCGCGCTTGCCGCAGCGCTCTGGATGACCCTGCCCAAGCGCAAGCCGGTGGCGCGCATGCACTATGGCGAGTTGCTGCTGTCGATGCCGCATCTGGTGCGCACCACGCCGCTGCTGCGGCGCCGCGCGCTCTATCAGGCCAGCCTGTTCGGCGCCTTCACGCTGTTCTGGACCGTGGCGCCGCTGCAACTCGCGAGCGCATTCGGCTTCTCCCAGCGTGGCATCGCGCTGTTCGCACTCGCCGGCGTCGCCGGCGTGTGTGCGGCACCGATAGCGGGACGGCTGGCCGATCGCGGACATAGCCGCGTGGCAACCCTGGTGGCGATGCTGTTCGTCGCAGTGGGCTTCCTGATTACGTATCTCGGCGCGGCCGGATCGGTGCTCAATCTCGCCTGCTTGGTCGCAGCAGCCATCGCCATCGATTTCGGCGTGCAGGGCAATGTCGTGCTGGGCTTTCGCGCCATCTTCGGGCTCGGGCACGCGCACCGCAGCCGCCTCAACGGTCTCTACATGGCGACCTTCTTCGCAGCCGGCGCTGCCGGCTCCGCGCTCGGCGCCTGGGCTTTCGCCCAAGGCGGCTGGACGCTGGCATCGGGGATCGGCCTCGCCGTGCCGGTCGCGGGCTTGGCGTATGCCGCCACCGAGTAGCAAAGTGGGCAAACACCAAACACGTCGTGCCCCGCGGCCGTTTACCAAGACCTCGTGGCTGCGATTTCCACCTCGCGATTTGCCCGCCGCTGTTGTACTTTGGTCTCAATCGGGCCTGGTCAACAGGTGGCAGGGGGAGGCTTATGGAGCGTGCGGAACTGTTCGGCGTACCGCAAGTACGGCCATGGACGTGGCAGGCGTTTGTGCTCGGATTCGCAATTGTTGCCGCGTCGGCCGCCGTTCAGGGCATCTGCGTTGTGCTCGGCGCAAAACTTTACTTCGCGGCCTTCCTGCCCAGCATCTTCGTGGTCGGAATTCTCGCCGGCGCACCGGCTGCGGTGTTCGCGGCGCTGCTCACCGTTCCGGTGGTGTGGTGGGCATTCATGCCGCCGTTCTTCGAGTTCAATGCGCTGACCAGCGCCAATACCGATTCCATCAACCTGTTCTTCCTGCTCGCCGTGCTGCTGATCGGCCTTGCCGATCTCTGCCGCGAGACCACGGCGATCATCAGCCGCGGCGGCTTGAGGCCGTCTGGCGAGAGCGCGGCAACGAATTCGCAATAAAAGGGCCGGGCGCGAGCGGGGCGCGTTGCGTCGGCGCAACAGTCCGGCAACCATTTGCGCGCTTGCCCTGCGCCGCTAACTTTTCGAAAAAGATTTGGCCGCAATTTCTCCCGCGGGAATGACGAGGGAGTTTTCGAAACATGAACGGCCAGGCCATTTTGGAGAATGTGCGCCGCTACCGCGGGATCGCATCGCTCTATCGCCAGACTGCCGTCTTCCGGCCGAGCCAGAGCTGGTCGCTGCTGGAGCAGGCGGGGGAATGGGAAGCACGGGCGCTGACGGAGCTGGAAGCCTATTTCGCCAGCCGCGCGGATCACGCCGTCCAGTTCGCTGCCTGATCGTTAGCCATCGCTGCGGTCGTACAGGCGCGGACCGGATCTTGCGTGGTGGTCGACCGTCTCTCCCGGAAGCCGGGATGTGCAAGGCCCGCGAGCGGGCGGATCCGAGCAGACGGTGGCAACTACGGAGTTGTCTCGGTGCTTGCGTGTGCTAGCAAGGCGCTGACCGCGATATTTGCGTCGGCCGGGGGCACGCGATGACCACCTTCAACCGCATCTTCACGACCCAGCGTTTGCTCCAGATCATCGTCATCCTGGCTGCAACGGTCGCGATGAAGCTGATGGGCTGAACGTCGGCGAGCTATCGCCCGCCGAGTTCGGGCACCTCGGGCAGATAGTTCGAGCCCTCCGAGCCCAGAAAATCGAACATCGCCTGCGCCGGCGGCAGCAACACCTTGTCGCTGCGGCGGATCACGTACCATTGCCGCACGATAGGCAGGCCCGCGACATCGAGCACGATGAGCCGGCCCTCAGTGAGCTCATGCGCGACGGTGTGGGCTGAAATGAAGGCGACGCCGAGTCCGGCAATCACCGCCTGCTTGATGGTCTCGTTGCTGCTCATCTCCATGCCGATGATCGGCTCCAGATCCGACTTCTGGAACATGCCCTCCATCAGCGTGCGCGTGCCCGATCCCGGCTCTCGGGTGAGGAAGGTCTCGTGCACGAGGTCGGTCAGGCTGAGGCCGGCATCCTTCTCCAGCCAGTGCCCCTTGCGGGCGACGATGATGTGCGGATTGCGCCCGAGCTGGCGGACGTCGACGCTGACGTCGGCCGGTGGCCGACCCATCACGGCCAAGTCGAGGTCATAGCCGTGCATGGCCTCGCGGATCTCCTCGCGATTGCCGATGGTCAGCTTGATCTCGATCTTCGGATACCGCTTCGAGAATGCCGCGATCGCGTGCGGCACGAAATATTTTGCGGTCGAAACCGCGCCGAGATGCACCGTGCCGCCGGTTCGCCCGGCGAGCAGGTCGAGCGCGCCCTGGCAGTCGGCGATTGCGGCTTCGACGCGCTCGGCGAGCGTGAGAACCTCCCTGCCTGCCTCCGTCAGCAGCATGCCGTCGCCGGTCCGCTGCACCAGCGGCAGGCCTGCGAGATCCTGAAGCTGGCGCAGCTGCTGGGTGACCGCCGGCTGCGTCAGCCCGAGATGGCTCGAGGCCGCTGTGACGCTGCCCTTGGCCGAGAGCGCCGCAAGCGAACGCAGCTGCCGGATCGTGAGATGCCGGAGCTGCGCCACTAGGCGGGCATTATAAGATAATTCTTTGGCGCTCATTATGATTAGAAATTTTCCTTATTAAGCCACCTCTGTCAATCTCCTGATGCTGGGACGGACCGTACCAACCTCCGCCAGGGAGGGAACTGGAGACGGCGCCAGCAAGGGATGGACGCACATGACCGGGCAACTCAGGCTGGACGACCACCTTCAGCGGTATTCCGAGACCGCACCCCACGCGCTGGCGGTTGCAGCCGCGGTCGATGCCATCGCGGCGGCCGCAATCGAGATCGCCGACCTGATCGGCACCGGAGACATCGCAGACGCATCGGGCCTGACGACCGGGCGCAACAGCGACGGCGATCTCCAGTGTAACCTCGACGTCCAGGCGGATGCGATCCTGCGCCGCTACCTCGGCAAGTTACCGATTGCGGCGCTCGCCTCGGAGGAGATGCGCGAACCGCAGCTCGGCGACCGCGACGCGAAGATCTGCGTCGCCTTCGATCCGCTCGACGGCTCGTCCAACATCGACATCAACATGACCGTCGGCACGATCTTCTCGATCCTGCCGGCGCCGGACGATCTCGCCCTCGCCTTCCATCAACGCGGCTCGGCGCAGCTTGCGGCGGGCTTCGTCACTTACGGTCCACAGACCTCGCTGGTGCTGACCCTCGGTGACGGCGTCGACATCTTCACGTACGACCGCAGGTCCGCCGGCTTCCGTCTGGTGCGCAGCGCCGTGCAGATTTCCGAGGCCTGCGACGAGTTCGCGATCAACGGCTCCAACCGCCGGCATTGGGATCCGCCGGTGCGTGCCTTCGTGGACGAGTGCCTCGCCGGTGTCGACGGGCCGGCGAACCATGACTTCAACATGCGCTGGATCGGCTCGCTGGTCGCGGAGGCCTATCGGATCCTCACCCGCGGCGGCGTCTTTCTCTATCCGTCCGACGCGCGCCCCGGCTATGGCGACGGCCGCCTGCGCCTCACCTACGAGGCGCACCCGATGGCCATGATCATCGAGCAGGCCGGCGGCTCGGCGTCGACCGGGCGCGAGCGCATCCTCGAGCTGTCGGCGGAAAGCCTGCACCAGCGCGTGCCGCTGATCATGGGATCGAGCAACGCGGTGCAGCGCGTGGCAGAACTGCATTGCGATCCGCTGCTGGTCGCAAGCGTCTCCGCGCCCCTGTTCGCGCGGCGCGGTTTCTTCCGGCTTTGAGGAGATAGGACATGTCCAGGAAGCATCCGATCATTTCCATCACCGGCTCCTCCGGCGCGGGCACCACCTCGGTCAAGAAGACGTTCGAGCAGATCTTCTTTCGCGAGCGCGTCAATGCCGTCTACATCGAGGGCGACGCGTTTCATCGCTACGACCGCACCGAGATGCGCACGCAGATGGCCAAGGAGGCCGAGCGCGGCAACAAGCATTTCAGTCATTTCAGCCCCGAGACCAATCTGTTCGAGGAACTGGAGCGCGCGTTCCGCGACTATGGCGAGACCGGCACTGCGACGACGCGGCACTACGTCCATGACGCCGAAGAGTCAGCACTGCACGGCGCGCCTCCCGGCACCTTCACCGAATGGGAGCGCCTACCCGAAAACTCGGATCTGCTGTTCTACGAAGGTCTGCACGGCGCCGTCGTCACCGACAAGGTCAACGTCGCGCGCTACGCCGACCTCAAGATCGGGGTGGTGCCCGTCATCAATCTCGAGTGGATCCAGAAGCTGCACCGCGACCGCAGCGCCCGCGGCTATTCGACCGAAGCCGTCACCGACACCATTTTGCGGCGAATGCCGGACTACATCCACTACATCTGTCCGCAATTCACCGATACCGACATCAACTTCCAACGCGTGCCGACGGTTGACACTTCAAATCCGTTCATCGCGCGCTGGATTCCGACGCCGGACGAATCGATGGTCGTGATCCGCTTCAAGAACCCGCGCGGCATCGACTTTCCCTATCTGCTCTCGATGCTGCCGCACAGCTTCATGTCGCGCGCGAACTCCATCGTTTGCCCGGGCGCGAAGCTCGACCTCGCAATGCAGCTCATCCTGACGCCGCTGATCATGCAGCTGATCGAGCGCAAGCGAAATTTGAAGTGAACAAGGGGAGAATCCGATGAACATCTCCGTCCATGCCGAAGCCGACCTCTACGCGGTCAGCCACAACGATCTCGCCAACGCGGTCCGCTTCCTCGCGATCGACGCCATCGAGACCTCGCAGTCCGGCCATCCCGGCTTGCCGATGGGCATGGCCGACGTCGCGACCGTGCTGTTCTCGCGCTTCCTGAAATTCGACTCGGCGCATCCGAACTGGCCCGACCGTGATCGCTTCGTGTTGTCCGCGGGCCACGGCTCGATGCTGCTCTACGCGCTGCTCCATCTCACCGGCGGCGATATCAGCCTCGACGACATCAAGGCGTTCCGGCAGTGGGGCTCAAAGACGCCGGGCCATCCCGAATACGGCCACACACCGGGCGTCGAGACCACGACCGGGCCGCTGGGGCAGGGGATCGCGACCGCCGTCGGCATGGCGCTCGCCGAGCGGATGGCCAATGCGCGGCACGGCGATGATCTGGTCGATCATTTCACCTATGTGATCGCCGGCGACGGCTGCCTGATGGAGGGCATCAGCCAGGAGGCGATCTCGCTTGCGGGGCATCTGCAATTGTCCCGGCTGATCGTGCTGTTCGACGACAACGGCATCTCGATCGACGGGCCGACCTCGCTCGCGACATCGGACGACCAGCTCGCGCGCTTCGCCGCCTCCGGCTGGTCAGTGCGCCGCATCGACGGGCACGATCCCGAGGCGATCGCGCAGGCGATTGCCGAAGAACGTGAAACCTCACGGCCGTCGCTGATCGCCTGTCGCACCATCATCGGCTATGGCGCGCCGGATCGCCAGGGCACCGAGAAGGCGCATGGCGCTCCGCTCGGCCCTGAACAGACGGCGGCGGCGCGGCGAACGCTCGGCTGGGACTACCAGCCCTTCGTGGTGCCGACCCCGATCCTGAAAGCGTGGCGGATGGTCGGCCAGCGCGGACAAGTGGCGCGCCTGGCCTGGCTCGATCGCTATGAATGCGCAGCGCCCGAGCAGCGCGACCTGTTCATCGAGGGCAAGGCCGTTGCGCTTACGGCCGCTTATGCGCTAGCCGCGGCCAAATTGCGCGAGCGCTTTGCCACCGAGCGTCCGAAGCTGGCGACCCGGCAGGCCTCGCAACAGGTCCTCGACGGCATTGCCGGGACAATCCCCGGCCTGGTCGGCGGCTCGGCGGACCTGACCCACTCGAACCTGACGCACGCCAAGGTGCAGACGCCCGTCACGCGCGGCGCATTCGCAGGTGACTACATCCACTACGGAATCCGCGAGCACGGCATGGCCGCCGCGATGAACGGCCTCGCGCTGCATGGCGGCTTCATTCCCTATGGCGGCACCTTCCTCGCTTTCTCCGACTACAGCCGGCCAGCGATCCGGCTTGCGGCCTTGATGCGGATCCGCGTGATTCACGTGATGACCCATGATTCCATCGGGCTTGGCGAGGACGGACCGACACATCAGCCGGTCGAGCATCTCGCCGCGCTGCGGGTGATTCCAAATCTGCTGGTGTTCCGTCCTGCTGATGCGGTGGAAACGCTGGAAGCCTGGGACTGCGCGCTCGGGACCGAGGATCGTCCGTCCGTGCTGTGCCTGTCGCGCCAGGCATTGCCGACCTTCCGCAGCGATGCCCGTGGCAGGAACCGCGTGGCGCGTGGTGCCTATCTCGTGGTCACGCCGGATGGCGGCCGTGACGTGACGCTGATCGCGACCGGCTCGGAAGTGTCGATTGCGCTGGAAGCGGCCCGCCTGCTTGCGACCGAACACGTCCGCGCGGCCGTGGTCTCCGCGCCTTGCTTCGCCCTGTTCGAGGAGCAGTCGGAGGACTACCGCGCCGAGGTTCTCGGCGCCGCGCCGCGCATCGGCATCGAGGCCGCCGTTCTTGGCGACTGGCCACGCTGGCTCGGTGCCGATGGTGAGTTCGTCGGCATGCGCGGCTTCGGCGCCTCGGCGCCGGCGCCCGTGCTCTACCGCGAATTCGGCATCACCTCGCAAGGCATCGCGGACGCCGCCCGGCGGGCGATCGCCCGCGCAGGCAAGACACAATAGGAGGATATCCCGTGGCACGTATCACCCTTCGGCAATTGCTCGATCATGCAGCTCACCATGGCTACGCAGTGCCGGCGTTCAACATCAACAACATGGAGCAGGGCATTGCGATCATGCAGGCTGCGGCCGAGGTCGATGCGCCCGTGATCATCCAGGCCTCGCGCGGCGCACGCAGTTATGCCGGCGATCTCATGCTTTCGCACATGATCGATGCGCTGGAGCGCACCTATCCTGACATTCCCCTGTGCATGCACCAGGACCACGGCAATGACGAGGCGACGTGTGCGTCCGCGATCGCGCACGGCTTCACCTCGGTGATGATGGACGGCTCGCTCAAGGCGGACGCGAAGACAGCCGCGGATTACGACTACAACGTCGCGATCACGCGCCGCGTGGTCGATCTCGCCCACTGGGTCGGCGCGTCGGTCGAAGGCGAGCTCGGCGTGCTCGGTTCGCTCGAGCACGGCGGCGGCGAGCAGGAGGACGGTCATGGCGTCGAAGGCAAGGTGAGCCACGACCAGTTGCTGACCGACCCCGACCAGGCTGTCGATTTCGTCCGGGCAACGAAGGTTGATGCGCTTGCCATCGCCATGGGCACCTCGCACGGCGCCTACAAGTTCAGCCGCAAGCCGGATGGTGACATCCTGGCGATGCGGGTGGTCGAGGAGATCCACCGCCGGCTGCCCAATACGCATCTTGTGATGCACGGCTCGTCCTCGGTGCCACAGCCGCTCCAGGACATGTTCAACCAGTTCGGCGGCGAGATGCCGCAGACCTGGGGCGTGCCGGTGGAGGAAATCGTCCGCGGCATCCAGAGCGGCGTGCGCAAGGTCAATATCGATACCGACTGCCGGCTGGCGATGACGGCGGTGTTCCGCAAGATTGCCGCGCAGGCGCCATCCGAATTCGATCCGCGAAAGTTCCTCAAACCCGCGATGGATGCGATGCGCGATCTGTGCCGCGAACGTTTCGAGCAGTTCGGTACCGCGGGTCATGCCGGCAAGATCAAGGCGATCCCCATCAGCGAGATGGCGCGGCGCTACCGCGCCGGCGAACTCGACCCGCGGATCGACGCGCGCGAACCCGTCGCGGCCTGAGCCATTCAGAAAGCAGAAGAGAGAGAAACGAGGAGACAGTCATGAACGCACATACCGGCACGGTCCGCGGCAAAGAGCGCTATCGCTCGGGCGTCATGGAATACAAGCGCATGGGCTATTGGGAGCCCGACTATGTGCCGAAGGATACCGACGTCATCGCCTTGTTCCGCGTGACGCCGCAGGAGGGGGTCGACCCGATCGAAGCATCCGCTGCGGTCGCCGGCGAATCCTCGACGGCGACCTGGACGGTGGTGTGGACCGACCGCCTGACCGCGGCGGAGAAGTACCGTGCAAAATGCTATCGCGTCGATCCCGTGCCGGGCTCGCCGGATTCATATTTTGCCTACATCGCCTATGACCTCGACCTGTTCGAGTCCGGCTCGATCGCCAACCTCTCCGCCTCGATCATTGGCAACGTCTTCGGCTTCAAGCCGCTGAAGGCGCTGCGCCTCGAGGACATGCGTTTCCCGGTCGCCTATGTGAAGACGTTCCAGGGGCCGGCGACCGGCATCGTGGTCGAGCGCGAACGCCTCGACAAGTTCGGCCGGCCGCTGCTGGGCGCGACGATAAAGCCAAAGCTCGGTCTGTCCGGCCGCAATTACGGCCGCGTGGTCTACGAGGCGCTGAAGGGCGGGCTCGATTTCACCAAGGACGACGAGAACATCAACTCGCAGCCGTTCATGCACTGGCGTGATCGCTTCCTCTATTGCATGGAGGCCGTGAATCGTGCGCAGGCCGCCTCGGGCGAGGTGAAGGGAACCTATCTCAACATCACCGCCGGGACCATGGAGGACATGTACGAGCGTGCGGAGTTCGCCAAGGAGCTCGGATCGTGCATCGTCATGATCGATCTGGTGATCGGCTACACCGCGATCCAGTCGATGGCGAAATGGGCGCGCCGCAACGACATGATCCTGCATCTGCACCGTGCCGGCCACTCGACCTATACGCGGCAGAAGAGCCACGGCGTGTCATTTCGCGTCATCGCCAAATGGATGCGGCTTGCCGGCGTTGACCACATCCATGCCGGCACGGTGGTCGGCAAGCTCGAGGGCGATCCCAACACCACGCGCGGCTACTACGATGTCTGCCGCGAGGACTTCAATCCGATGAAGCTCGAGCACGGCCTGTTTTTCGACCAGTCCTGGGCGAGCCTGAACAAGATGATGCCGGTGGCCTCCGGCGGCATTCATGCCGGCCAGATGCATCAGCTGCTCGACCTGTTAGGAGAGGACGTCGTGCTCCAGTTCGGCGGCGGCACGATTGGCCACCCCATGGGGATTGCGGCCGGCGCGATCGCCAATCGCGTCGCCCTGGAGGCGATGATCCTCGCGCGCAACGAGGGCCGCGACTACGTCCATGAAGGTCCGGAGATCCTGGCCAGGGCGGCCGAGACCTGCACGCCGCTGAAGGCAGCGCTCGAGGTCTGGAAGGACGTCACTTTCAATTATCAATCCACCGACACGCCGGACTTCGTGCCGACAGCGTTGGAAACCGTTTGAGGAGACATGAGATGAAACTGACGCAAGGCTGCTTCTCGTTCCTGCCCGATCTGACCGACGACCAGATCACAAAGCAGGTGCAATATTGCCTGGCCAATGGCTGGGCGGTGAACATCGAATTCACCGACGATCCACATCCCCGCAATACTTATTGGGAGATGTGGGGCCTGCCGATGTTCGATCTCCAGGATGCCGCCGGAGTGATGATGGAGCTCGCCGAGTGCCGCCGGGTGTACGGCGACCGCTACATCCGTATCAGTGGCTTCGACTCCAGCCACGGCTGGGAATCGGTGCGGATCTCCTTCCTGGTCAACCGCCCGCCGCAGGAGGCCGAGTTCGAGCTGGTGCGGCAAGAGATTGGCGGGCGCGCGATCCGGTACACGACTGTGCGAAAGCCGGCGGCCAACGCTTCGCAGTAAATCCTTCCACTCCGCGCGGAGCACTCCCTGCTCCGTATCCTTGGCGGACCACTGCTTCGCCGCTTCCCCGCGGCGAAGCCCTTTTTCTTCGAGGTGCCGATGCTTGATGTGCCCCATGCAACGACCACTGAAGGCGGCGAGACCAGGTTCGATCTCCGCAAGGAAGCTGAAGCGGCCGGAATCACGGATACGCTGCAGCAGCTCGAGCAGGAGCTGGTCGGCTTGAGGCCGGTCAAGAGCCGCGTACGCCAGATCGCCTCGCTGCTGCTGATCGAACGCATTCGCCAGCGTGCGGGCTTGGCCTCTGCGCCGCCGACGCTGCACATGTCATTCACGGGCAATCCCGGCACCGGCAAGACCACCGTGGCGCTGCGCATGGCGAAAATTCTGCACGGCCTCGGCTTCGTGCGGCGCGGGCAGGTGATCTCGGTGACGCGCGACGATCTCGTCGGCCAATATATCGGCCATACCGCGCCGAAAACAAAAGAGATATTGAAGAAGGCGATGGGCGGCGTGCTTTTCATCGACGAGGCCTATTACCTGCATCGGCCCGGCAACGAGCGCGACTACGGCCAGGAGGCGATCGAGATCCTGCTACAGGTCATGGAGAACCAGCGCGAGGACCTCGTTGTGATCCTTGCCGGCTATGGCGAGCGGATGACGAGCTTCTTCGCCAGCAATCCCGGCTTCCGCTCGCGCATCGCGCATCATATTGACTTTCCGGACTATGGGGAGACCGAGCTTCTCGTCATCGCGGAGCTGATGCTCAGGGAGCGCGGTTATCGCTTCTCGGCCGCCGCGCGCGAGGCCTTCGAGAAATACATCGAATTGCGCCGGACCCAGCCGTTCTTCTCCAATGCGCGATCGATCCGCAACGCGGTCGACCGCATCCGCTTGCGACAGGCCGATCGGCTGGTCTCCGATCTCGACCGCATGCTTGATGTCGCCGACCTCGAAAGGATCGATCCCGCCGACGTGCTGGCGAGCCGCGTCTTCAGCGGCGGTGCCGATGTGCGGAGTGCAAAGCCATGACCAGAGAGATTTTCATTGCGCCGTCGATCCTGGCTGCGGATTTCGCGCGCCTCGGCGAGGAGATCGCTGCTATCGATAAGGCCGGCGCCGACTGGATCCATTGCGACGTGATGGACGGACACTTCGTGCCGAACATCAGCTATGGCGCCGACGTCATCAAGGCCATCCGGCCGCTGACGAAGAAGGTCTTCGACGTCCACCTCATGATTGCGCCGGCCGATCCTTATCTGGAGGCCTTCGCGAAGGCGGGCGCCGATGTCATCACCGTGCATGCCGAAGCCGGTGTCCATCTCGACCGCTCGCTCCAGGCCGTTCGCGCGCTCGGCAAGCAGGCCGGCGTCAGCCTGTGTCCGGCGACCCCGGAACATGCGATCGAATATGTGCTTGACCGTATAGATCTCGTGCTGGTGATGACGGTCAATCCGGGCTTTGGCGGCCAGTCTTTTCTCGAATCCCAGCTCGCGAAGATCGGGCGCATTCGAACCATGATCGGCAACCGGCCGATCCGGCTCGAGGTCGATGGCGGCATCACGCGCGACAATGCCGCTGCCGTTGCCGCCGCGGGCGCCGATACGCTGGTGGCGGGCTCGGCCGTGTTTCGCGGCAATAGCAGTGCCGACTATGCCGGCAACATCGCAGCCATTCGCATTGCCGCCGAGGCCGGCCGGGTTCCAAAGCTGCAAGATAGCTCCACGCAGCCGATGCGCGCCGGCGAAAGCGTGCGCCTCCGGTAGACTACGGCAGCCATAAACGGCGAGCGCCGGCTCTACGCCCAGCTCGCTGGCCGGCGAGCCATGTTCCATGGTGTAGAGTCTGCGCCGATTGGAACTAAATCCCTCACGCGCGTTTCAGAACTTAACTGCGATCAGGCGGGCCGTGCTCCCAGCAAATGTTTTGCACAACCGCCATCGGCGTGACGCAAATCAGGACGATAAGCCAGTGAACGCGAGGGAGGGTCTCATGGAGAACGTACGTCGCTACCGGGCGCTGGCGTCCCTCTGTCGTCAGCAGGCGGCCTATCGGCCGCTCCAGAACTGGGAATTGCTTGGTCAAGCCGAACATTTCGAATATCTCGCCGAGATCGCGCTGAAGGCGCATTTTGACGCGTGCAATGCGCAACGCGAAGGTGACGGCATCGCGGCGTGCGAGACCACGGTCGCAGCCTGACAGCACTCTTGTGTTTTTTGTGGTTTTCCGGATGGACCGCTGACGCTGCGTCGGCAAATCGGGGCCGCGGCTTCTTTGCCAAGATTTAATTGCGTGGACGGGACGCCGTAAGGTGCCAGCGCCCATGTTGCGTGCAAGGCGACACCTTCAGCAACATGGACATTTCGACATGAACGACCGCGTCAATTCCGACACCAGCACGTCCCGCAAGATTCTGAGGCCGCGTCGGCTCGCGCTGCTCGGCACCGTCGCCGCGCTCGGCGCGGCGGTGCTTGCTGCTTCTCCCGGTTCTTCGCCGTTCGGTGTGACCCCCTTCGTTGCGCCAGCGCAGGCGGCGGAAGCCACCGCAACGCCGCCGGGCTTCGGCGACCTCGTTGCCAAGGTCAAACCCGCCGTCATCTCGGTGCGGGTCAGAATCGACCAGGACAACGACAAGAGCGCGATGCTGCAACAGAACCGGATGGACTCCGACGAGGATTCGCCATTCGACCAGTTCTCCAGGCAGTTCGGTTTCCGTGGCCCCAACGGCATGCCGCGCCAGCGTCACCAGGTGATCACCGGCGAGGGCTCCGGCTTCTTCATCTCCGCTGACGGCTATGCGGTGACCAACAACCACGTTGTCGACCATGCCCAGTCCGTCCAGATCACGACGGACGACGGCGCGATCTACACCGCGAAGGTGGTCGGCACCGATCCGAAGACCGATCTGGCGCTGATCAAGGTCGAGGGCAAGAAGGATTTCCCGTTCGTCAAATTCTCCGACCAGAAGCCGCGGATCGGCGACTGGGTGGTCGCGGTCGGCAATCCCTTCGGCCTCGGCGGCACTGTGACCGCCGGCATCGTCTCGGCTAGCGGCCGCGACATCGGCAACGGTCCCTACGACGACTTCATCCAGATCGACGCCCCCATCAACAAGGGCAATTCAGGCGGTCCGGCCTTCGATATGACCGGCAACGTGATCGGCGTGAACACCGCGATCTTCTCGCCCTCCGGCGGCTCGGTCGGCATCGGCTTCGACATTCCGGCCTCGACCGCAAAGCTCGTCATCGCGCAGCTGAAGGACAAGGGCGCGGTCACCCGCGGCTGGCTTGGCGTCCAGGTGCAGCCCGTGACGGCGGATATTGCCGACAGCATCGGCCTGAAGGAGGCAAGGGGCGCGATCGTCGACAATCCGCAAGGTGGCAGTCCGGCGGCGAACGCCGGCATCGAGGCCGGCGACGTCATTACGGCCGTCAATGGCACTGCGATCAAGGACTCGCGCGATCTCGCCCGCACCATCGCCACATTGGCGCCGGGCAGCTATGTGAAGCTCGATGTCTGGCACGAGGGCGAGAGCAAGACGATGACGCTCGCGCTTGGCGAACTGCCGAAGGAGCGGCCGGCCCAAGGCAACGGAAAGACCGATGACGGCAAGGTCCAGCCGGACGCCGGCACGCCGCGCCTTGGCCTCAGCCTGGCGCCCGCAGGCGACGTGCAGGGCGCCGGCCAGAACGGCGTCGTGGTGACCGAGGTCGATCCGCAAGGCCCGGCCGCGCAGCGCGGCATCCAGACCGGCGACGTCATCCTCAATGTCGGCGGCAAGGCCGTCGCCAGTGTTGGCGACGTCCGCTCCGAACTGGCGCAGGCCAGATCGTCCGGCAGGCGCAGCGTGTTGCTGCAGGTGAAGAATGCAGAGGCGACCCGGTTCGTCGCAGTGCCGCTCGCGTAAGTCGTACGCCTACCCGCACAAGTCCAAAAAGGCGGTCTTCGGGCCGCCTTTTCCTGTCGGCACGCAAGTTTCCCAGAGAGTGCCGATAACATTCTCGTCAACGGCAGGAATGATGACAGGTTCGTCCGAAAAAGCCGCGTTCGCTTATCAGACTTGGGAGTTGCATGTGCTTGGCGGCAATGAAGCTGCCGGCGCGAGTTGCAAGGATGGAACTTCGAGCGTCCGGCCGCTTTGTGGACTGGCCGGCGTTTCGCATTTGATCGGTGCCGAAGATGGATCGATTGAAGCTCTTTCTGAGAAGTGCGCTGCTTGTCGCGCCCTTCGTGCTGTCGATCGGAAGCGCCTTGGGCCGCGACGATGGCCGCTACGCCGATTCTCCGCTCAAGCCGTGGTTCGACAGCCTGCGCAGCCATCTCGGTCCGTGCTGCTCGGATGCGGACGGGCTTGCCGTCGCCGATCCCGACTGGGAATCGCACAACGGGCACTATCGCGTGCGGCTGGACGGGCAGTGGGTCGAGGTGCCCGATGAAGCTGTCATCACCGAGCCGAACCGCGCCGGTCGCACCATGGTGTGGCCAGTCAAGACCTCGTTCGGGATATCGATCCGTTGCTTCATGCCGGGCAGCATGATCTGACGCCGGTCAGCGCGACCGCTTGGCGGATTTGCGCTTCGAGGCCTTCTTGGACGTTTTCTTTGATGTCTTCTTGGAAGTTTTCTTCGACGTTCTCTTGGAAGTTTTCCTTGACGTTTTCTTGGCCGTCTTCCGCTTTGAGGCTTTCTTCGGGACCTTCTTGCCCTTCTTGCGCGCCTTCGAGAGGCCGATCGCGATCGCCTGTTTGCGGTTCTTCACGCGTCCGCCACGACCGCCGCGTCCACTCTTTGCGGTGCCCTTCTTGTAGCGCCGCATCTCGCTTTCGACATCACTGCCGGAGCTGCGCGAATAGCGGCGCTTCTTTGCCTTGCGTGCCATCAATGTTCTCCCTTGGGCCGAGGGAAAACCGTTCGTAGCAGGCATGGTTCCGAAACCATGCCCTGCGACACGCCAAGGCAGCAAGCAGGCTAGAACGAATTCGCCAGCTCGATCTCCGCCTCAAGTGCCTGGATGCGACGCGCGGCTTCGGCGAAGGACAGATCCCGCGCGTATTGCGCAGGCTGGTAAGCCTCTTCGCTGAGCTGCTTCAGCTTGAGCCCCTGTGTCCGTGTCATCTGCTCCGAAAGCACGGCCCTCGCGTCGTACCGCATCTGAATCTGCATTTCCCTTCTCCGTTCTGAAATCGTGGCTTGACTATATGTTCTTCTTTTGTTCTAACAAGCCATGGACAACAGAATTAATGAAATCCGACGGAAAATCAGCGCCTTGCGGCTGGAAATGGCCGAGATCGAGGCATCTGTCCGCGACCTCGTCAACCGTGATCGCGACTGCACCGAACAGGCGCTGTCGCAAATGGGGCTGCGGCGGAAAATCAACCTGCTGATTACCGAATGTAAGGCGGCGGGCGGTGGCGACGTCCTACCCGACATTGGGGACAGGGTGCGTCTTCGGACCGTCAGGCAAGTTGGCAAGCCAACAGGCGCGACCGCGCCTCGCTGAGATTTTTTTGGTGGCCCACCGTGAAGGAGCGCCGGACGCCCGCGCCGAGCTTTTCGAACTGGACTCCGCCATTGGGCAATTGCATTGCGAGGGTCTCGACGAGGCGACAAGCTCTGATCCCACGCAAGCGCGTACGGCTCGAGCATCTCGTGAAGATGAATTCCGCAGGCGGCGGCCTTAACATCCTGACAATCGACGCAGCTAGCGTGGGGTGCACATCCACCGCAGCGCGGTGTGACCGGTGCCCCCGGTATCGCTGAGCAGAAAAGCCCCGCGTCACCGCGGGGCTTTGTGATTGAGTCGTCGACGGCGCTCACTTGGTGTTGGTGGTGCCCTTGTTCGTCATGGTACCGCCCTGATCGGAGCCGGGGCCAGAGCCGCCTTGGCCGGAGGGGTCAGCGCCCTTTGGGGCTTTGGTGTTGGCGCCCGTGGTCTGCGACGATGACATCGAAGATCCTTGCTTGGCCTTGTGCGACTTCGCTTGAGCAGCGAAGGGGGCCGCGGCAAGGCCGGTTGCCAACATCATGGCGAGAGCGAGCTTGGTCGTCTTCATGCGCGGGAGCTCCTGAGTTAAAATGACGCAGGCAGCCAACTGCCGTTCGCGGCAGGAGTTCCACGCAAAACGTTGCGGCGCTTCACATCCGCTTCAAAATTCCTTGCGCTATTCCTTGCGCTTCAAAATTCCTTGTCCTCGGCGAGAATGAACACGACACCGGTGAGTGTCGCTCCGATCGCGAACGTGGTCACCAGCGTGATGATGAAGACGATAACGGCTTCACGGCCGCCGTTGTGGATCAGCGCGGCGACGGCAGGGTTTGTGAGTGCAAGCACAAGGCCGAAGACAAGGCCCAGTGCCGCGCCCATCATCGCGTGCGTCATCACGCGGATGGCGCCGGTGCGAGAGATAAGTCCGGAGGGCTTCTTCGTGCGCATGGAGCCGCCCCTTTGATTTGCAGGGAAACGCGACCGAGGATCGCGGGTTCCACTTACATGAACAAATTGTCACGGCAGGCTTCATCCGGCGTTCAGGCCGGACTTGCGAGGATGGCACTGTCAACACGGGACATTCGATATGGGCAAGGTTGTCTTTCTTTACCGCTCGCTGGCCTATCGCAGCGCGGCCGCGGATATACTGCGCAAGGCACGCAAACTGCCGCATGGCGCGGAACGAAGTGCGGCCCGCCGCTACGCGAGGGCGCTACGCGATCTCGCTCAGACGGAAGCCTGGCTCGAAGGGCGCGTCGCCGAGGAAGCGCGACCGCTGCGGCGAATGAGGAGGGCGGCGTCCGGCTAGCCCGACGCGCGCTGCAACTCCGCCGAGGCGGCGGCGCCAAATTTGTCGGGTGCGGAGGACGCTGCATTCTTGCGGGTCAACGGCACCTGCAGGCGGCACAACAGCCCCTCGGGCCGCCAGTCGAACAGCGCCTGTCCGCCAAGCTGGGATTCGACGCTCGCCAGCAGGCTGCGTGTGCCGAAGCCGCGCGACTTCGGCGGCCTCACTAGCGGGCCACCGGATTCCTCCCACGTCACGGCGAGCGCGTCGTTATCGACCTGCCAGCCGATCGTGAGCCGGCCGGACCGCGTCGAGAGTGCGCCATACTTTGCGGAGTTGGTGAAGAGCTCATGCAGCGCCAGCGCCAGCGTCTGGGCGGTGGCAGGCACGAGCTGCACCTCGGGACCCGCGAGCCTGATCTGGCCGCCGAGCGAATAGGGCGCAAGCTCCTCGTCGATCAGCTTCGACAATTCGGCGCCCTGCCAGCTCGACAGCGACAGGATGGTGTGAACGCGTGCCAGCGCATTGATGCGCCCTTCGACGGCATTGACATATGCCTTGACCTCGTCGGCACGGGTGAGGCGCACGATCGATTGGGCCAGCGCCAGCGCATTCTTGGCACGATGATCGACTTCACGCGCGAGCAGATTCTGCCGCTCTTCGGCACGCTTGCGTTCGGTGATGTCCACGGTGACACCGCTCACCCGCACCACGCGGCCGCTCCCATCGATGGTCGCGGCAGCCGTGCCGACGCACCAACGCACGTCGCCGTCGGGCCGCACAATGCGGAACTCCGTTTCGTAAGCGCGCGAGCCTTTGTTGAATTCGGCGATCGCCTTGCGCAACTCATCGACGTCATCGGGGTGCAACAGAGCCTGGACGTTGGCCGGATTGACGTTAAAATTCTCAGGGCTAACGCCGAAGATACGATATTGGCCTTCGTCCCACATCCAGTCGCCGTTGATCCAGTCCCAGTCCCACGATCCCATCTTGCCGGCGGCGATCGCCATGCTGCGCCGCTGCTCGCTCTCGCGCAGCTTCGCGGTCGAATTCTCCAGTTCGGCGGTGCGCGCGCGGACGCGGTCCTCGAGCTCCTGGTTCCACCGCTCGAGCTCGCGCGTCTTGCGGTAGAGCTCGGCAAACACCTTGATCTTGGCGCGCAGCACCTCCGGCACGACCGGCACGGGCACGTAGTCGACGGCGCCCATCTCGTAACCGCGGAGGCGATCGATGTCGCTCACCTGGATCGCGGAGATGAAGATCATCGCGGTCTTCTGGAAACGCGGATGCTCGCGGATCATGGCGGCGAGCTCGAAGCCGTCGAGCTCGGGCATGCAGACATCGACCAGGATCACCGCGATCTCGGTCTTGAGCAGGACCTCCAGCGCCTCGCGACCCGACGAGGCGATCACGAGGTTCTCGCCGAGATCCTTCAAGATCACCTCATAGGCGAGCAGCTTGGCCGGCTGGTCGTCGACGAGGAGGATGTTGACCTTTTCGTGGTCCATTCTGGTCCCGATCAGCGATGCAGCCACATGCGAATCGCAAGCAGCAATTGGTCGGTGTTCACGGGCTTGGCGAGGTAGTCGGACGCGCCGGCTTCCAGGCATTTCTCGCGGTCGCCCTTCATCGCCTTGGCGGTCAGCGCGATGATCGGCAGGCGGGCGAAGGCCGGATTCTCGCGAATAACACCGATGGTCTGATAGCCATCCATCTGCGGCATCATGATGTCCATTAGGACGATCGCGATTTCCGGATTGGACTCGGCCAAGGTTACTGCCTCTCTTCCGGTGGTCGCAGTCAACACCTTCATGCCCCGCCGTTCCAGCACGCTCGAAAGTGCGAAGATGTTGCGGGCGTCGTCGTCGACGAGCAGCGCGGTCTTGCCGATCAGGTCCTCGTCGGAACTGTTCAACTTTTCCAGCATACGCTGTTTCTCGACCGGCAGCTCCGTGATCACGCGGTGCAGGAACAGGGCGGTCTCGTCGAGCAGACGCTCCGGCGATTCCACGCCCTTCACCACGATGCTGCGCGCCATGGTGTGCAGCTCGGCATCCTCCTCCGCCGAGAGCTCGCGGCCGGTGAACACCACCACCGGAATGTTCGAGAGTGCATCGTCCTTGCGGATATGGTCCAGCACCTCGAAGCCGCTCATATCGGGCAGCCGCAGGTCGAGTACGATGCAATCGCAGGGTGCCTCATGCAGCATCGAGAGCGCATCGGCGCCGGTACCGGTCGTCACGATCTCGATGTCGTCGTGATCCAGCAGCTCGCGGATAGAGAGCTGCTCGGCCTCGTTGTCCTCGACGATCAGGAGCCGCTTGCGCCGCGGCCGCGCATATTCCTTGATCTGCGTCAGCGCGGCGGCGACGCCTTCGGTCGTCGTCGGCTTGTTCACGAAGGAGAAGGCGCCGCGGGCGAGCGCATGCTGGCGGTCCTCGTCGAGCGTGATGATCTGCACCGGAATGTGGCGCGTCAGCGGATTGTGCTTGAGCTGGCTCAGCACCGTCCAGCCGAGCATATCGGGCAGGAAGACGTCGAGTGAGACGGCTCTCGGCTGATATTGCTTCGCAAGCTCGAGGGCCTCCGCGCCGCGTGCGGCGACCAGCACCTTGAATCCCTTGTCGCGGGCCAGATCGACCAGCACGCGCGCATAATGCGGGTCGTCCTCGACGATCAACAAGATGCTGTCGCCTGGCTCGAGATTGAGCCGATCGTCGGGAAGCTGCTCGATGACACGCTCGGGAGCCGTCGCTGCCTGCTGAAGTGCCGGCGGTTGGCTGTATTGTTGTGGCGCGGCCCGCGGTGCGAGCGTCGGCCCTGAATATTTCAGTGGCAAATAGAGCGTGAAGGTCGAGCCCTTGCCAGGCGCGCTGCGCAGGTGGATTTCGCCGCCGAGCAGGCTTGCGAGCTCGCGGCTGATGGCAAGGCCAAGGCCGGTGCCGCCATATTTGCGGCTGGTGCCGGCGTCGGCCTGCTGGAACGCCTCGAAGATCAGCTTCTGCTTCTCCAGGGGTATGCCGATGCCGGTATCGGACACTTCGAACGCGATCACGGCCGGTGCGGTGTTCAGCACCGGATGATCCGTACTCCAGCCGCCGAGCGCGGCGGCGACCTTCAACCGCACTTCGCCTTCGGCGGTGAACTTGAAGGCGTTGGAGAGCAGGTTCTTCAAGACCTGTTGCAGGCGCTTGGAGTCGGTGACGAGGCTGCGCGCGAGGTTCGGATCGACGTCGATCTTGAACGACAGGTTGCGATTCTCCGCCTCGTGCCGGAACGGCCGCCCGACGGTGTCGAGCAGGTTCGCGGTCAGGATCTCCTCGGCGTCGACCGTCACCGTGCCGGACTCGATCTTGGAAAGATCGAGAATGTCGCTGATCAGGTTGAGCAGGTCGGTGCCGGCGCCGTGGATGGTGCGGGCGAACTCGACCTGTTTGGCCGAGAGGTTGCCGTCCGGATTGTCCGTGAGCTGCTGGCCGAGGATGAGGATCGAGTTCAGCGGCGTGCGCAGCTCGTGGCTCATATTGGCCAGGAATTCGGACTTGTACTTCGAGGTCAGCGCGAGCTCAGTCGCCTTTTCCTCCAGCGCGCGGCGGGCCTGCTCGATCTCCTGGTTCTTGCGCTCGACCTCGACGTTGCGCTCGGCGAGCTGCTGCGCCTTCTGCTCGAGCTGGTCGTTGGTCTGCTGCAACTCGCGCTGCTGGGTCTGGAGCTCGCCGGCGAGCTGCTGCGACTGCTTGAGCAGGCCTTCAGTCTGCATCGTCGCCTCGATCGAGTTGAGCACGATGCCGATGGAGTCGGTGAGCTGCTCCAGGAAGGTCATCTGCGAGGTCGTGAACGAGGCAAGCGAGGCGAGCTCGATCACGGCCTTGACCTGGCCTTCGAACAGCACCGGGAGCACCACGAGGTTTTTCGGTGCGACGCGGAGCAGCGCCGAATTGATCGGCACCACGTCGGCGGGAATGTCCGCGACCACGCGCGGGCGCCGGTCGAGCGCGCATTGGCCGATCAGCCCGTCGCCGAACTGCAGCACCTGCTGATAGGGATAGACGCCGTCGCCGGCGTAGGAGGCGAGCAGGCGAAGCTGCGGACTGTCCTCGTTTTCGACCTGGTAGATCACGCCGGTATGCGCGCTCACCAGCGGCGACAATTCGCTGAGCAGCAGCCTGCCGACCGTGGTGAGGTCGCGCTGGCCCTGAAGCATGTTGGTGAATTTGGCAAGGTTGGTCTTGAGCCAGTCCTGTTCGGTGTTCACGTCCGTCGTCAGACGGAGGTTCGTGATCATCGTGTTGATGTTGTCCTTCAGCTCCGCGACTTCGCCGCGGGCGTCGACCTGGATCGATCGGGTGAGGTCGCCCTTGGTCACCGCGGTCGCCACCTCGGCGATCGCGCGCACCTGCGAGGTGAGGTTGGCCGCCAGCAGGTTGACGTTGCCGGTGAGGTCCTTCCAGGTGCCGGCGGCGCCGGGCACGTTGGCCTGACCGCCGAGCCGGCCCTCGACGCCGACTTCGCGCGCCACCGACGTCACCTGGTCGGCGAAGGTCGCGAGCGTCTCGGTCATGTTGTTGATGGTGTCGGCGAGCGCCGCGACCTCGCCCTTCGACTTCACGGTCAGATTTTGCTTCAGATCGCCGTTGGCGACCGCGGTCACCACCTTGACGATGCCGCGGACCTGCTCGGTCAGATTCGCCGCCATGAAGTTGACGGTGTCGGTGAGGTCCTTCCAGGTGCCGGCGACGCCTGGCACCTGCGCCTGGCCGCCGAGCTTGCCTTCGGTGCCGACTTCGCGCGCGACGCGGGTGACCTCGCCGGCGAAGGCGTTGAGCTGGTCCACCATGGTATTGATGGTGTTTTTCAGCTCCAGGATCTCGCCCTTCACGTCCACGGTGATCTTGCGCGACAAGTCGCCGCGCGCCACGGCGGTCGTGACTTCGGCGATGTTGCGGACCTGAGTGGTGAGGTTCGCAGCCAGCAGGTTGACGTTGTCGGTGAGGTCCTTCCAGGTGCCACCGACGCCGGGCACCACGGCCTGACCGCCGAGCCGGCCCTCGGTGCCGACCTCGCGGGCCACGCGCGTCACTTCGGCGGCGAAGGAGCGCAGCTGCTCGACCATGGTGTTCAGCGTGTCCTTCAGCAGAAGGATTTCGCCGCGCACGTCCACCGTGATCTTCTTCGACAGATCGCCGCCGGCGATGGCGGTCGCGACCTCGGCGATGTTGCGGACCTGAGCCGTCAGGTTCGAGGCCATGAAGTTGACGTTGTCGGTGAGGTCCTTCCAGGTGCCGGCGACGCCGGGCACCTCGGCCTGGCCGCCGAGCTTGCCTTCCGTGCCGACCTCGCGCGCCACGCGCGTCACTTCGCCGGCAAAACCATTGAGCTGGTCCACCATGGTGTTGATGGTGTTCTTCAGCTCGAGGATTTCGCCGCGTACGTCGACGGTGATCTTGCGCGACAGGTCTCCGCGCGCCACGGCGGTGGTCACTTCGGCGATGTTGCGGACCTGGGCGGTGAGGTTGCCCGCCATCGAGTTGACGCTGTCGGTGAGATCCTTCCAGGTGCCGGCGACGCCGGGCACGTTGGCCTGACCGCCAAGACGGCCCTCGGTGCCGACCTCGCGCGCCACGCGCGTCACCTCGCCCGCGAAGCGGTTGAGCTGGTCCACCATCGTGTTGAGGGTGTCCTTGAGCTGAAGAATTTCGCCGCGCACGTCGACGGTAATCTTGCGTGACAAGTCGCCGCCGGCAATGGCGGTCGCGACCTCGGCGATGTTGCGGACCTGGGCGGTGAGGTTGCCCGCCATCGAGTTCACGGAGTCTGTGAGATCCTTCCAGGTGCCGGCGACGCCGGGCACTTCGGCCTGGCCGCCCAGCTTGCCTTCAGTGCCGACCTCGCGCGCCACGCGCGTGACTTCGCCAGCAAAGGCGTTGAGCTGGTCGACCATGGTGTTGAGCGTTTCCTTCAACTGAAGGATTTCGCCCGAAACATTCACCGTGATCTTCTTCGACAGATCGCCTTTCGCAACGGCGGTGGCAACCTCGGCGATGTTGCGGACCTGGCCGGTCAGGTTCGAGGCCATCGAGTTGACCGAGTCGGTCAAGTCCTTCCAGGTGCCGGCGACGCCGCGCACCTGGGCCTGACCGCCGAGCTTGCCTTCGGTGCCGACCTCGCGCGCGACGCGCGTGACTTCGCCGGCAAAGGCATTGAGCTGGTCCACCATCGTGTTGATGGTGTCCTTCAGCTCCAGAATTTCGCCGCGCACGTCCACGGTGATCTTCTTGGAGAGATCGCCACCTGCGACTGCCGTGGTCACCTCGGCGATATTGCGGACCTGCGCGGTCAGGTTCGACGCCATCGAGTTGACGCTTTCGGTCAGGTCCTTCCAGGTGCCGGCGACACCAAGCACGTTGGCCTGGCCGCCGAGCCGCCCCTCGGTGCCGACCTCACGCGCCACGCGCGTGACTTCGCCCGCGAAGGCATTGAGCTGGTCGACCATGGTGTTGAGCGTTTCCTTCAACTGAAGGATCTCGCCAGACACGTTCACCGTGATCTTCTTCGACAGGTCGCCGCCGGCGATCGCGGTGGCGACGTCGGCGATGTTGCGGACCTGCGCGGTCAGGTTCGACGCCATGAAGTTGACGTTGTCGGTGAGGTCCTTCCAGGTTCCGGCCACACCGGGCACCTGGGCCTGGCCGCCGAGCTTGCCCTCGGTCCCGACCTCGCGCGCCACGCGCGTCACTTCCGAGGCGAACGAGTTGAGCTGGTCCACCATGGTATTGATGGTGTCCTTCAGCTCCAGAATCTCGCCGCGCACGTCCACGGTGATCTTGCGCGACAAGTCGCCGCGCGCCACGGCGGTGGTGACGTTGGCGATGTTGCGGACCTGGGCGGTGAGGTTGCCGCACATTGCGTTGACGGAATCGGTCAAGTCCTTCCAGGTGCCGGCGACGCCGGGCACGATCGCCTGGCCGCCGAGCTTGCCGTCGGTGCCGACCTCGCGCGCCACGCGCGTCACTTCGGAGGCGAAGGAGCGCAGCTGGTCCACCATCGTATTGATGGCTTCCTTGAGCTGGAGGATCTCGCCGCGGACATCGACGGTGATCTTCTTGGACAAGTCGCCGTTGGCGACCGCGATCGTCACCTCGGCAATGTTGCGAACCTGGTTGGTCAGGTTGTTCGCCATCGAGTTGACGCTCTCGGTCAGATCCTTCCAGACGCCGGTCACTTCCGGCACCTGCGCCTGTCCGCCGAGCTTGCCTTCGGTGCCGACCTCGCGCGCCACGCGCGTCACCTCGGAGGTGAACACGCCAAGCTGCTTGATCATGGTGTTGACGATGGTCGCCGACTGCAAGAATTCGCCGCGAAGCGGTCGGCCCTCGACGTCGAGCTTGACGGTCTGGATCAGGTCGCCTTGCGCGACGGCTGCGACCGCGCGGGTGACCTCGCGGGTCGGCCACAGCAGGTCGTCGATCAGGGTGTTGACCGAGCCTTCCATGTCGGCCCAGGAGCCCGAGGCCAGCCCGAACTTCACGCGCTGCCGCGTCTTGCCTTCGCGCCCCACCACTTGGCCGACCAGCTCGAGCTGCTGCGCCATCCGCTGGTTGGCGGCGATGATTTCATTAAAGGTGTCGGCGATCTTGCCGTCGATGCCGAGATAGTCGCCGCTCATGCGCACGGAAAAATCGCCGCTGCGCATTGCCTGCAATGCGAGCAGCAATTCCGGCCGGGAATCCGGGTCCGACGCATCGTTGATTTTTGGCTTTGGGACGCGACGACCGGAGCGTGATGCAGTTCCGGGATCGAGGTCGCTCATATGATTCCCCCGCAGGCGTTGGCCGAATCCAAGGCCAGACGCAATTGTCAAACTAGAGCGTCAGCCAAATTCCAAATCAAGCGCCAAGGTTGCGGCGCGCGAAAATGGAACCTGCTCTACTCAGCCCAATTGCGATAACGGCGAGGGAGGACGTCGGTTCCATCCCTTTCAGAAGAAGTTTCCGTCCCGCAGGTATCCTAGATAGAGGCCCTTCGGAACAGCGCACAGGCCCTGTGGTTGGCCCGCAAAAACATGGAGAGACGCATGCGAGCCGTGTTTGCAGCGATTATCGTCAGCTTGTTCGTCGCCGGATCGGCGCTGGCGCAGGGGGGCGCACCCAGCGGACGCGGGGCCGTGACCGGTGATCCCGCGGCAAGCTCCGCAACCCCGCGCGCCGATTCGCCCACGACAGGCGCGGCGACAAGGCCGAGCCCGAGCGGCAGCGGCACTTCGACCTCGGGCGGCAAGGATGACAATGGCGATGCGGGCCGTGACAAGATGCCCGAGAGCGACCGTACGGTGCGCCCCGAGAGCCAGCAGCGGCATTCGGACGACAAATGATCGCGGCTACTTGTCGGCCATCGTGCGCTCCGCGTCCTTGACTTGGCCGCGCAGCTTAGGCAGCTGTTCGCGCGCGAAGGCGGCCAGTGCGGGATTGTCCGGCCCGTTCAGATAGTGCTCGAGCAGGGTGATAACGGACTCATATTCGGGGATTTGCGCGGCATAGAAGCTTCTGACGTAAGTTGGTCCGTCCGAGGCTTCGGGCTCGACGAGGCTGGCGCCGGGCGCGGTCTTGCAGGCGTGTGGCTCGGCACCAATCGCTTGCTGAATTTCCTTCAGCGCCTTGTCGCGCTTGGCTGCTTCCTCGACTCGCAAGGCGGCAAGATTTTTGACCTCCGCATTGCCCTTCAGGTCGGCGCCCTCCAACAGGTCCTGCTGAAAGTGGCTGAAGGCGTAGAGGCTGCTGACGACGTCGTTCGCGGTCGGCGTGCGCTCCCTACGCGTCCGCTCGCCGATGTTGTCCGCAAGCGCCGCCGTGCCGATGAATGCCAAGACGATCGCGACAAGAACTCGCATGACCATCCAATGACCGATGGCGCGCGAAGTTCCGCGAACATTACGATCTGGTAGGGCGGTTGCGGGACCGAGGTTCCGGCCCCATGTCTTTAAGATGAAGCAATCAGATATCTTCAGAGATAACGCCGAAAACTGCCTGCAGCTGGCCGAACGCGCGGAAGGCCAGCCGAGCTACAAGCGCTATTCGCGCATGGCGGAGGCCTGGATGGCGCTCGCGAATGAGCAGGACTGGCTCGATGGCGAAATCCCGCCCGTTACGGACCGCGTCCCCCACAAGCAGGATGTGTGAGCGCTCACGCTTGCGCCAAACTCCGTGTGAGTCCGCTCACGGAATGAAGGCGACAAATCCACGATGATTAGCGAATAGTCGATCGCGTTGATTTTCGGTTCCAGAAGGAGGATTTGCGATGGCTCCACGTCTAGCCCTTCTCTCACTCATCCTTGCCTTCGGCGTCTCCGTCGCGTTCGCGACGGTGACCACCGTGCGGCAAGTGCATCTGGCGAGTACACAGGCCACGGTACGCGCGGCACACAGCTAGCAACAAGTCGCTCTCGCACGGGCCGGAACCTTCGACACGCCGACGCGTAAGCGCTTCGAGACATCAGAGGAGGCGAGAGGACATCATGGTCCATTGCGATCAAGGCATTGTCAGAGACAAGCGCGGTGAACAGCAGCCGCGCGATAAGCAGCGTGCGCAGAGTGTGCACAAGTCGGGGCCGAAGGGTTCGCCCTCGCGAGAGGCGACACGCGATCCCAAGCTGAACGACGACAGCAAGACGCCCGGCTCAGGCATGACACCGGATGATTCCGACGGCGCGCCGAGCGGCTAGTTTTCACGAGGAACGAATCCGCGCGCGGAGAGTCGAAAGTTTGCTTCCGGCTGTCATGCCCCCGGTGCGCCGGAAGCAGTCTCCAAGGACGGTCCTGGCACACCTGTGCCGGGGCCGTTTGCTTATGAAATATCTTCAGTCTTCCGTGTCGCCCGGCTGAGCTCGATTGCCGCGGATGTGCCCGTCGGCCCCCCGCCCGAACACGCCATAATTGCTTGATTTGATCCCTGGTGGGCCGTCGGGGACGGCACCGGCAAGCCCGATCTTGAGAAGCTCGCGGACCGCTGCGGCACGCGTCGGCATACGATGCTTGAAGCGGAAATCATCGACTGCGGCCAACTCTTCCGGCGAGAGCATGACCTGGAGGCGCTCGGCGCGAAGATCATTCATGACTCACCACATCGAATGTGCAGCTTGAGTAGTTTACTCAACCGCCTAACCCGACGCGGGTTCCACAAAAGTCGGAAAGAGCATCAAATTAGTAAAATAATCCAATGAAATCAATAGTTTGTGTGTTGGGAAGGTGCGAGGACTGATGCATACTGCGAAACGGGAATGGAGACTCACCATGACGGATGAAGTCAGGTTACCCCGCAAGCTTTCCGAAGAACCGGAAGCACCCAAGCCGGTGCGTGCGAGCCATCAGAAGGTTATCGAGCAAGTGGAGCGCTGGGCCAATAGCCCGGGCCTGCAACCGCCGAAGCCCCAACCGCCGAAGCCCCAACCGCCAGAGGAGCGAAATGCGTAAGCGGTCGATGCCACACACATTCATGGAGCGTATCGAGGCGCAGAAATGCCGGCTTGAACGTGAGTCGGCGAACCTGCCGGATGGCAAGCAGTGCGACGCTGTTGCTGCGCGGCTCGAGCAGCTTCGCGCCGCGGCCGAGATGCACGAATTTCTGTCGTCACGGGAGGTGGTGGGGGTTCTTCGCTGATGGTGGGCAGCGCCCGGACCGTCGCGCACGATGGGACACGATGCGGAGCTTCCGCCTGAGCCACCACGCCGACACTGAGACAACGGCCCATGCCGTCAGGGCTGCGGCGAAGGCGCCAAGGACGCTTGCAGCTGCGGTGAGATAGAAAACGGCAGCGAATGCCACAAGACCAATACTTCCCCAGGCAGCGCCGGCCGCATCGAGCGCAGCCGCCTCTTGCCCGCGCCGCCGACCGCTGAGACCGGCCTTTTCCTTGGTGCGGCGCTCATGGCTTTCTACCAGCGTGGCGCTGGCGCAGAAGATGGCGGGGAGCGCGAGGAAGAGACCACCGACAGACACACCGAGGTTCGCACCCAGGGCACCTGTGAGCATGGTCGCCAAGCCGCCCAGCAGGAAGCGAACGCCATACTCGTACCAGCGAGTCTGTTCCAGCGCGGAGAGTGACAGCTTGACCGGCATCAGGCCGCCCCTCCCAGGCCCGCGAGCAGTCCGAAGGCGACCGCAAGCCACACGGTCAAAGCGAGGGTGGTAGCCGGCAACGCATTCAGACGGTATCGCATCAACAGATGGCAGACGACGACGCTGTAGCAGCCGAGGGCAACAGCGCCATAGATCATGGTCCAGCTTTCGGCGGCGGCATAGTGAGATCCGTGCCGGACGACGGCGATGCCAAGCGTGGCCAGTGCGACGGAAGGGGCGGCGCCCAAGAGGCCTGCAAAGCTCTTCGGCCTGAACATGTCGCCGAGGATCGCGAACGCGGAGACGATCACGCCGCCGGCAATGAAGCGCACGATATATTCGGTCATGACCGTGCCTGTGACTTGTCTTGCCGGCTGCGCGATTCTTGCCGGCTGCGTGACTTTGCCAGCGTCAATGGCCGCACGAGTCTTTCCACGACAGCGCCGAGCGCGAAGCCTGCCACCACGTCGCTCGTCCAATGCGCGAGCAGCGCAATCCGCGTCAGCGAAAGCGCGACCGCAACCGAGCGCACCACGCGCCGCGACGTCGGCGGCAGCAAGCCCGCCGCCGAGGCAAGTGCGCCCATATGAACGGCGTGGCCGGAGGGGAAGGCGTCGCGCGGCTGTCCGGAGACAGGGACGCCTTTTTGATGTCCGCGTACGGTCAACCGGTCCGGCCTGGTCTGATCGAACATGGATTTCAGGACATGTGGCAGCAAGGCGGTCGCCAGCGAAACAGTCAGAACGTGGTTGGCGATGCGGCGCTGCCGCGGCTGCACAAGGTGGGCATAGAGCCATCCGGCCCCAGCCAGCGCGAGCAGCACGTGCTCGTCAGCGCCCCAGGTCAGGGTCTGTGCGGTGCGCTCAATGCCTGAATTGGTGTGCATCGCGATTTCGTTCGCGATGGCTGTGTCGATGCGGGTGGGTCTGACCTCTACTAACGCCATCGTTCTGCGGTGAACTATCCTTAATGATCCTCTTGTAAAGCTTCAGTGACAATGAAGGTTCCTCGCCGGCGAGCCGCTCTCCTGCGGCCCCGATCGCGGCTACGGTTGGCCAGCTCCGCCGGAAGCGCCATACACTTGGCCGGTGGCATAGCTGGCGTCAGCCGCCGCAAGCTGCACGTAGATCGAGGCGAGCTCGACGGGCTGGCCCGGACGGCAAAGCGGCGTCATGCCGCCGAATTTTTCCTGCGCGTTGCCCTTCTGCTCGGCGAGCTTGCTCGATTCGATCTCGAACATGTCGCTGGTCGTTGCACCGATCAGCACGATGCAAAGGCGGATGTTCCTGAGCGGCTAGTCGGCTCGATTGCGGCCGGTGCGCGGATTGATCGGGTCGGTCGGCTCGCGCCGAAGTCTCTCCGGCAGGAATGCCTCGGCGGACGAAGCGGAGGGCGCCGAGCGAACGTCGGCATGACGCTGCGCCCGCTCGTGCGGTGTCTGGTTGGGTTTGATCTGCCGTTTCACGTCGACGCCGTCGACCGGATCGTTGACGCCGTGCTGGATGTCGCGAAAGTCGCTCATGGTTCACTCCTTTCCGGGCAGGATCGACTCGAGCATCTGCCGTGCCGCTCCCTTGATCACCCCGGCTTCGTTCGGATCGCCCTTCATCAGTGCGAGCGAGAAGTTTTTCGCCTGCTGCAACGTGACGTGTGGCGGCAGCGGCGTCTCGGCCGCCCCGCCGATGAGGCCGACCTCCATGGGAAGCCGCGCCTGGACGAAGCCGATCTTGCCGTCGGCGCGTTGAAGCGCGCCGAATACGCCGTTGATGCCATCTCCGGGATAGCCAAATATGTGGCGCACGCCCCATTGATGCAGACGCTGGACGATGAAGTCGGAGACGGTCTGGGTCATCGCGGTTGGCTCCCTGGTGTGACGATCGAGAACCCTCCGTCTCCGGTGATGTTCCTCAACTCTCGCGGAACATGCGCCGGAACGATCGCTCGCTTGTCCGGGTTATCTTTGTTTAGGCTGAGCGGAGAAAATGAGATGTTGAATCGAGGCGAACTGGACCAAAACGAGATGGGCCGGTTGATCGGTAGCGACAAGGTCGAGGGAACATCGGTCTATGGCGCCGATCGCAACAAGATCGGCTCGATTGAGCGCGTGATGATCGACAAGATCAGCGGCAAGGTGTCCTACGCCGTGCTCGGCTTTGGCGGATTTCTGGGGCTCGGTAACGACCACTATCCGTTGCCCTGGCAATCGCTGAAATATGACACCGAGCTCGGAGGATACATCATCGGCATCACCACCAAGGAGCTGAGCCGCGCGCCGAAATATAGCGAAAAGGGCGAGTGGAACTGGGGGGACGACGTGGCGGTGCGCGGGATCAACGCCTATTACGGCGTTCCCTTCCCTTAGGGATCACCGAGGAACACGCGATGAGCAAGGAAAAGCCTACCGACGATCCGCGGCGCCAGAGTGACTGGGGATCGCACCGCCAGACGGACAAGCCCTGGAAGGGCAATCCGGAGAAGGAGCAGGGATCGGACGACAAGGTCAAGCCCGATCTCGAAAAATGGCATCAGACGAAGACGCACTGAGCAAGGCGCCGAGGCGGTCGAGATGGGCGCGGCACGCACGCTTTTTTTTGGACGATGCAATCACGAATGACGGTAATGCCGGCCGCAGTCGGAACCTTGCTTTGACGCTGGCGGTTAGGCTCGCGGCAAGCGCGCCGGCCTTGGCCGCCCTGCCGGTTTAGTCCCGAGAAAGGGTGTTCGCCGTGGATGCTCAGACACGGGAGCGTGGGCCCTCTGCGGAGCAGCCGCAGAGGGCGAAGGACGCTCCGAAAGCGTCTCCCGATCAGACCCACAACGCCAACGACCAGAAGCCGGCGACGCCGCCGCTGCGCGAGCGGCTTCGCGAACATTGGCTGCTCGCAACCCTCGGCGCCACCTTGCTGATCGCGGCCCTGGTCGGCGGCATGCTCTACTGGCTGGAGATCCGCCACTATGAATCCACCGATGACGCTTTCGTCGCCGCGCGCAGCTTTTCCGTGGCTTCGAAGGTTGGTGGTTACGTCACCGACGTCCCTGTCACGGACAACCAGCGTGTCAATGCCGGCGACCTGCTGGCCAAGATCGACGAGCGCGACTACCGCATCGCCGTCGATCAGGCCGCGGCGCAGGTCGAGGCCTCCAAGGCCAACATCGCCAATCTTGATGCGCAGATCGACTCGCAGCGCGAGCAGATCAAGCAGGCGCAGGCGCAGCTCGAGCAGGCCCAGGCCCAGCTCCGGTTCTCGCAGGAGGAATTTGCGCGCGCCGAGGACCTTGCCGAGAAGGGCGCCGGCACCGTGCAGCGCCAGCAGCAGACCCGTTCCGACCTTCAGGCGCAGCAGGCCAATACCGAGCGCGCCAAGACGGCGGTCACCGCGGCCGAGCTCGGCATCAAGACGCTCCAGGCCCAGCTCGAGGGAGCCAATGCGCAGCTCGGGCAGTCGCAGGCGCAACTCGATCAGGCCAAGCTGAACCTGCAATATACCAACGTCGTCGCGGCGCAGTCCGGCCGCGTCGTCAAGCTGAGCGGCGCCAAGGGCACCTTCGTCACGGCGGGACAGAGCCTGATGATGTTCGTGCCCGACGAGGTGTGGATCGTCGCCAACTACAAGGAAACCCAACTCAACGACATGCGGCCCGGCCAAACCGTCGAGATCCGCATCGATGCCTATCCCGGCCGCAAGCTCACCGGCCATGTCGATTCCGTGCAGCCGGGCTCGGGCACCGCGTTCAGCCTGCTGCCGGCGGAGAACGCCACCGGCAACTTCGTCAAGGTGGTGCAGCGTGTGCCGGTGAAGATCGTGGTCGACAACTGGCCGGCCGATCTGCCGGTCGGCCCGGGCATGTCAGTCGTGCCCTGGACGAGGGTGCGGTGACCGAGGTCGCGCAAAGCAGCGCAGGTGGCTGGTCGCCGGAGCGCTCGGCGGCCGGCGGGCACAATCCGTATCTGATCGCGTTCGTCGTCTCGATCGCGACTTTCATGGAGGTGCTCGACACCACCATCGCCAACGTTGCGCTGCGCCACATCGCCGGCGGGCTCGCGGTCGGCATCGACGAGAGCACCTACGTCATCACCAGCTACCTCGTCGCCAACGCCATCGTGCTGTCGATCTCGGGATGGCTCTCGACCGTGATCGGCCGCAAGCGCTTCTATATGATCTGCGTCGCGACCTTTTCGGTGGCCTCGCTGTTGTGCGGCCTCGCCTGGAGTTTGCAGGCGCTGGTGTTGTTCCGGATTCTGCAGGGGCTGGGCGGCGGTGGCATGGCGACCAGCGAGCAAGCAATCCTCGCTGATTCTTTTCCGCCGCAAAAGCGCGGCCAAGCGTTTGCGATCTACGGCGTCGCAGTCGTGGTCGCCCCAGTGATTGGCCCGACGCTCGGCGGCTGGATTACCGACACCTACTCCTGGCACTGGGTGTTCCTGATCAACGTGCCGATGGGTCTGATCTCGCTGTTCCTGGTCGGCACGCTGGTCAAGGAGCCGTCGGGCGCGGAAGAGGAGAGGGCGGAGCTGCTGAGCAAAGGCCTGCGCGTCGACTACATCGGCTTTCTGCTGATCGCGATTGGGCTCGGCTCGCTCGAATTCATCCTTGACGAAGGCCAGCGCAATGATTGGTTCGGATCGAACATGATCCTGTCCTTTGCACTGCTTGCCGCCTTCTGCCTGCTCGCATTGATCCCGTGGGAGTTGATGCGGGATGATCCCATCGTCGACATCCGCCTGCTCGGCAGGCGCCAGTTCGGGTCCTGTTTCCTGGTCATGCTTGGCACATTTGCGGTGCTGATCTCAACGACGCAGCTATTGCCCCAGCTTTTGCAGACGGAGCTGGGTTATACCGCCATGCTCGCGGGACTGGTGCTGTCGCCGAGCGGCGTCGTGACGATGATGTTGATGCCGGCGGCGGGACGACTGGTCACGATAGTGCAGCCGAAATATCTGATCATGTTCGGCGCTGCGACTGCCGCACTTTCGATGTGGCATCTGACCGGGCTTACCGGGGACATCACCTACGGCTACGCCGCGCTGGCGCGAATCTATCTCGCGGTCGCTCTTCCCTTCCTATTCCTTCCGGTGACAACGGCATCCTATGACGGCTTGCCACCGGAGAAGACCAACCAGGCCTCCGCCCTGATCAATGTCGCCCGCAACATCGGTGGCTCGATGGGCGTGGCGCTGGCGCAAACGCTCTTGGCGCAGCGCCAGCAATTCCATCAGAGCCGTCTGATCGAGCACGCCGCGCCGTCCGATCTCGGCTATCAGCAAACCATCGACGCCATGACGCGCTTCTTCCAGGCCCAAGGCTCGAACGCAACGGATGCTGCCTCGCAAGCGATCGCCTGGATCGGCCAGACCCTCCAGCGGCAGATCGATCTTCTTGCTTATATCGACGTGTTCTGGACGCTTGCCGTTATTGCGGCGTTGTTGATCCCGATTGCCGCGGTCATCCGGCCGATCGATTTGCGCGCGCCAGCGCGCGGGCATTGATGTCCCCTGATGCCACGATCGTCGGTGGACCCCTCTTGGGAGCTCTATCGGCAGCCGAGGAGCGCCTGGACCTTGGAGATGGAGATCGGGCCGTTCCGATAGAGATGGTGACCGCGGCACAAAAGTCTGGCTAGACTGATCCCAACGCGGACCAAAGCTCCGGGAGGGCACTACGTGAAGACCGCGATCACCGAACTGTTCGGCATCGAGCATCCCATCGTCCAGGGCGGCATGCATTTCGTCGGCTTTGCCGACCTGGCCGCCGCCGTCTCCAACGCCGGCGGGCTCGGCATCATCACCGGCCTCACGCAGAGGACGCCGGAGCTGCTGGCCAAGGAGATCGCACGCTGCCGCGACATGACCGACAAGCCGTTCGGCGTGAACCTCACCTTTCTGCCGGCCTTCTCCGCGCCGCCTTATCCGGAATACATCGCGGCGATCGTCGAAGGCGGCGTCAAGGCCGTGGAAACCGCGGGCCGCAGCCCGGAAGCTTACATGCCGGCCCTGAAGGCGGCAGGCATCAAGGTGATCCACAAGTGCACCTCGGTACGCCATTCGCTGAAGGCCGAGCGGATAGGCTGCGACGCCGTCAGCGTCGACGGTTTCGAGTGCGGCGGTCATCCCGGCGAAGACGACATCCCCAACATGATCCTGCTACCGCGCGCGGCCGAGGAATTGAAGATCCCGTTCGTTGCCTCCGGCGGCATGGCCGACGGGCGCAGCCTCGTCGCGGCACTGTCGCTGGGCGCGGCCGGCATGAACATGGGCACGCGCTTCATCGCCACCAAGGAAGCGCCGGTGCATCAGAACGTGAAGAACGCGCTGGTCGCGGCGACCGAGCTCGACACAAGGTTGATCATGCGCAGCTTGCGCAATACCGAACGTGTGCTCAAGAACGCCAACGTCGATCGCCTGCTCGAGATCGAGCGCGAGAAGGGCGCCAAGCTCACGATCGACGACATCCACGATCAGGTCGCCGGCGTCTATCCCAAAATCATGCTGGAAGGACAGATGGATGCCGGGGCCTGGAGCTGTGGCATGGTCGCGGGCCTGATCCACGACATCCCTTCCTGCAAGGAACTCGTCGATCGCATCATGGATGAGGCCGAAACCATCATCCGCAGCCGCCTGATGGGATTCTTGGACGGGACGGGTGCGGCGCGAAAGGTCGCCTGACACCGCCAAACTTCTTAACCACGGCGGCACTTGCCCGCTGGAATTGCGCGCGGCGCCTCCTAAATAGGGGTAAATTACCTCTTTCATAATCAATTTCAGGAGGCGTCCGTGGTCCTGAAGAGCGTTCATTTTGCCGTTGCTCTCGTGCTCGCAGCGGGCGGCGTCGCGCGCGCTGACGACTACAAGCCTGACGAATATCTCGGCCTTGATCTCTCCAAGGCCGTGCTTTCGCCGAAGCGGCTCGGGCCCGAGACGCGGTTTGCGCCTGTCCCCCTCGAAGCGCGCGGCGGCAATGACGCGCAAGCGCGCATCGAACCGATGGACGTACCGAAGAAAGTTGTCGCCGAACGCGTGCATGTACCGGAGCCGAAGGTCGCGCACGCAAAACCCTCGCAGCCGCGCGGTGCGGCCCGCACCAAGCTCGCACGTCGCCACGGCAATCCGCTGAATGCGCAGGCAAGGGATACCCGCATCCAGACATGGCCCTGCCGGTCCGGCGGCATCTGCAACTGGCGCTGAGCGAACCGTTGCTGATGGTTCACCTCGCCCCGCTTGCGGGGAGAGGTCGGATTGCATCGAAGACGCAATCCGGGTGAGGGGGACTCTCCACGAGTCCGTCTGTCACCTCCCTTGCGGAGACTCCCCCTCACCCCCAACCCTCTCCACGCAAGCGGGGCGAGGGAGTAGACCATCGCCTCAGCTCAGCCCGTCATCCCCGCGTCGCAAAACCGTAGGCGTGGAGTCAAGAAACCGTAAGCTGGGAGTCAAGGAGCGCAGGCACCTTCCGTCACGATTCGACGAAGGTCTCCTGAATGGCAACGCTCCGCGCGCAGCGCGCATGGACCCGGCGGCAGTTTTTGGTCCGCTCCACCTCCAGCCTCGCCGTCGCCTCGCTGGGCACGCTCGCAAGCCCGTCCATCAGCCGCGCCGCCGACCGCCCGCAGATCGCGGGCGGCATCCAGTCCGGCGATGTCTCTGACGGCTCTGCAATCGTCTGGGCCCGCGCCGACCGGGCCGCGCGGATGCAGGTGGAGTGCGCGAGCGTCGAAAGCTTCAGGACAATCATCGCGTCAGCGTCGGGTGACGCAACGCCGGAGGCCGACTTCGCCTCAAAACTGCTATTGAACGATCTGCCGGCCGGCCAGGATATCTTCTATCGCGTGCGGTTCGACGACATGGCGACCGGCTTCGCCGGCGAAAGCCGCGTCGGCCATTTCCGCACCGCGCCGGCCGCAGGGCAATCGATCTCTTTCGTCTGGTCCGGCGACACCGCGGGGCAGGGCTGGGGCATCGACGTTTCGCGCGGCGGCTATCGCAGCTATCGCACCATGCTCGACAACCGCCCTGATTTTTTCATCCACTCCGGCGACCACATCTATGCCGACTGCACGATTCCCGCCGAACAGAAGCTCCCGAACGGCGAGACTTGGCGCAACATCGTGACCGAGGAAAAATCGAAAGTCGCGCACACGCTGGCGCAATTCCGCGGCAACTACAAATACAACCATCTCGATGAGAATTTCCGCGCCTTCCACGCGCAAGTGCCGATGTTCGCGCAATGGGACGATCACGAGGTCACCAACGATTGGTCGCCGGCCGGCAGCTACGACGACGCCGGCTTTGAGGACGACGGCACCCCGCGTCTGGTCGCGCGCGCCCGCCGCGCCTTCTTCGACTTCATGCCGATCCGCGACATCGGCGCGCGGCAGGGTCGGGTCTATCGCAAGATCGCCTACGGCCCGCTGCTCGACGTCTTCATGATCGACATGCGCAGCTTTCGCGATGACAGCTGGAACAAGGGCGCCGACCATCGCGGCTGGATTTTGGGCGCCGAGCAACTGGCCTGGCTGAAGCGCGAGCTCGCCGCCTCGCGCGCGACCTGGAAGGTGATCGCGGCCGATTTGCCGATCGGCCTGATCAGTCTCGATGCGGTCGCGCTCGGCGACGGGGCGCCCGACCGGCGCGAGCATGAGATCGCGGATCTGCTGGCATCGATCAAGCGCGCAGGCGTCCGCAACGTCGTCTGGCTCACGGCTGACATGCACTACACTGCCGCGCACTATTACGATCCGAACAAAGCCCAATTCCAGGATTTCGATCCGTTCTGGGAGTTCGTCTCCGGCCCGCTGCATGCCGGCACTTGGGGGCCGGGCGAGCTCGACGACACCTTCGGTCCGGTCGCGATGTATCAGAACGGATGCAGTGAAGCGCAGGGCGAGAACCTCGCGCCGTGCTTCGGCTTGCAGTTCTTCGGCAAGGTCGACATCGATGGCGCGACCGGCGTCATGACGGTGACGGTGAAGGACGTCGACAACCGCGATCTCTGGTCGGTCGACATCGTACCGCAGCCGCAGGCGCGTCCGGCTGTGGTGGCGCAGCATTCGTGAGCGACGGATAACTCGCTCCGCCGGGTATGACGGTGAGGAAGCACCTAACCCGATCTTGATTGGCTGCTGCGTAGCCAGCGCAGTATAATGCCAGCTCCCGCCACCTCGTTTCCATCACCGTAGAGTCCATTCTCGCTGCCCCGCACCGGGCGGGCTGGAATTCGTCAGGAGTTGACCTCATGGACAATCTGAAGACACAGGGCATCAGCATGCCCAAGCTCGGCCTTGGCACCTTTCGCATGCAGGGCGATGCCTGCCGCGCCGCTGTGGAGAGCGCGCTGTCGCTCGGCTATCGCCACATCGACACCGCCGAGATGTACGCCAACGAGGAGCCGATCGGTGCCGCGCTTGCCGCAGCCGGCGTGCCGCGAGTCGAGCTGCATGTCACGACAAAAGTCTGGCACGAGAATTTGGCGCCGGCCGCGATCCGCCGTGCCTTCGACGCCAGCCTGAAAAAGCTCGGGCTCGATCATGTCGATCTCTATCTCGTGCACTGGCCGTCAGAGGCGGCGAACTGGGGCGCGGTGTTTGAGACCCTGGTGAAGCTGAAAGAGGAGGGGCGCACGCGGGCGATCGGCGTTGCCAATTTTACCACGCCGCTGCTCAAGATCGTGGTCGAGGACATCAAGGCGCCGATCGCCTGCAACCAGATCGAATATCACGCCATGCTCGACCAATCGAAGGTTTTGGCCTATCTCGCCGCCAAGTCCATCCCGCTGGTCGCCTATTGCCCGCTGGCACAGGGCCGCGTCGCTTCGGATCCGGTGCTGGGCGAGATCGGAGCCAAGCACGATGTGACCGCCGCGCAGGTCGCGCTGAAATGGCTGCTCGACCAGGATGGCGTTGCCGCGATCCCGAAGGCGTCACGCCGCGAAAGCCAAAAGGCCAATCTCGATGCGCTGAAGATCACGCTCGACCAGGCCGACCGCAACAAGATCGCGGCGCTGCCGAAGGACAGGCGCTGCGTCAATCCGGGCTTCGCGCCGGCGTGGGACTGACCAAAAAAGCGTTTCGTGAGTGCAAAGAAATGGCTCCGTGAGGGGCCATTTTCATGTTGCGTCCACGGCAGGCGCCAATCGCGCGGGAATTTGATCCGCGTCAATGAGGCCGGTCATTTTCCAGATAGGATGGGACTTCCGAAGGGCGAAATTGGATAGGCCAATGCTGAACGAAGTGATGGATTTCGCCGGCGAGGTGCTGCCGGGGAGCTGCGCCGTGCCGCCATATTCCGAAACCGCGTTTCTGGCGGAGCTCGGCGAGCGGCTGCGGTCCTCGCGCATGCGCTGCGAGCTATCGCGCCGGGAGCTCGCCCGCCGGTCGGGAATTTCGGAGCGCTATATCGCCCAGATCGAGGCCGGCAAGGGCAACGTCTCGATCGTGCTGCTGCTGCGGCTCGCCTCCGCGATCCACGCTAGCCAGCGGCAGGCCGCCTGACATCAGGCCCGCGCCTTCTCCACGTTGGCGCTGCGGGCCGGCACGGCGAACTCCCTGCGACAGACTTCGGCCAGCACGGCGACGCCCTCGCGGATCTGCTGATGCGTCGGGCTCGCAAAGCACAGCCTGAGCCGTGAGCTGGAATGCTTCTTGTTGGTCGACCATTCCGGCCCCGGATTGATCGAGACGCCGGCGGCAAGCGCGGCCTCGTACAGCTTGAGCGTATCGACCTGGTCGGGCAGCTTCACCCAGAGGAAGATGCCGCCCTTTGGTTCCTCGAACTCGGCGGCGGTCCCGAACTGCTCGTTCAAGGCCTCCATCAGCGTATCGAGCTTGGTGCGCAGCGCCTTCGTCAGCGCCGGCACGTGGGTCGAAAAATGCGGCTTGCAATATTCGGCAAGCACCATCTGCTCCAGCGCGCCGGAGCCGGCATCCGTCTTCAGGGACAGCATCCGCGACATCACATCCCAGGGCGCCACGACGAAGCCGACGCGTAGTGCCGGTGCGATCGATTTGGAGAACGATCCGATATGGATCACGCCGCCGTTCGGGCTCATCGCATGGATCGCCGGCGGACGTTGTCCCGACCATACGAGGTCGGCATAGCAATCATCCTCGAAGATCGGCACGCCATAGTTGGCCGATAACCGCAATAGCTCGGCACGCCGGCTTTCCGGCATGATGCTGCCGGTCGGATTCTGCACGGTCGGGATAGTGTAAATGTATTTCGGCCGGATGCCGCGGTCCTTCAGGTCAGTCAGCGTCGCGGCCAACAGGTCCATGCGCATACCATCCGCGTCGAGGGGAATGCCGACCACGTTGACGCCGAGCCGCGTCAGGCGATTCAGCGCGCCCTGATAGCTGTCCTGTTCGACAATCACGGTGTCGCCGCGCGCCAGCAGCGTGTGGTTGACGAGGTCGAGCGCCTGCAACGAGCCGGACACGATCAGGAGATCGTCGACCGTGCAGATGATGCCGGCGTCGCGCTTGAGTTTCGTCACCAGGAATTCGCGTAAGGGCAGATAGCCTTGGGGGCCGTGTGCCAGCCCGTAAGTCGCGAGGTTTCGGCCCTCGCGCCGCAGCGCGGCATTGGCAGCCTCGACCAGCTCGTCGAGCGGGACCTGCTCGGAATCGTTGTTGCCGCCGACGAAGCTGTATTTGGCGAGACCGGTCCAGCGCGCAGTCGGGGCCGGCAGCCCTGCGGGAAACAGGGGAGCGAAGTCGAAGCTGGACATCATGGGGCGTTCCTCGTTCTGTTCTTATTGAGCGGCCGGTTGCCCCGGCCTGCCTTACTTCTTGCCGGCCGTCCGGGTCGGACGTCCCTGGCTGATGAAAGCGTAATGCGCATTGGCGACACCGCCAACCATCAAGGCTTCGACCGCCGGTTCGGCGATCTCGCCCGTGGCAGCCCAGTCGACGATGAAATTGGCCCCGGTCCCGCCGCGCACGTCGTCGGTCGGAATGAAGACGGAGATGGTGGCGAGCGGCTTCAGCGCCACCGGCGCTTTCAGATAGCTCTCGACCTGCTTGCCTGCGGTGTCGAAATAGGCGATGCGTCTGACGACCAGCGGCTGGGCCTCGGAGGCGTTGTGCACGCTCAGCGTCACCGAGAAGTCGACGCGCAGCTTGCCCTGGCTCATCGCGACGCTGGAATAGGCCGGCACGTAGAACCCGCCGGACACGCTGAGTTCATCCTTCGGCAGCGCCGTGAGAGAATCCGCAAAGTTTTGCTCGATATTGACCTTGGACTGAGCGACTGCGGCCGAGGCGAGCAGGCATAGCAGCATTGCAGCGGCAAGCCCCATCCACATGTGACGAATTGCTTGCTTGCCGCGCCGCAACCTGTCTCTAGGGTGCGGCAAAACGGACCAATTTGGCATGCACGAACTCATTCGCGACATCACTCTCTGTATTCTGTTCGCCTGGATGCTGGGCCTGCTCGCCCATTTCTCCCGGCAGCCGCTGATATTGTCCTACCTTATCGCCGGCTTCTGCATTGGTCCATTCGGCGCTGGCTGGGTCAAGTCGCAGGAATCGATCAGCGTCATCTCCGAGCTCGGTCTGATCTTCATGCTGTTCATGATCGGTCTCGAGATCGACCTGAAGAAGATCGTGCGGGCGGGAAGGGTGATCCTGTTCGCGGCCGGCGGCCAGCTCCTCGGCGGCTGCCTGTTCGGCGTCCTGTTCTTCGCCGGCATCGGCCTGTCGCTCGGCGGCGGCCATTTCGACGCGCTTTATCTCTGTGTCGCCTGCGCGCTGTCGAGCACCGTCATCATCGTCAAGGTGCTCTACGAGAAGCGCGAGCTCGACACGCTGCCCGGCCGCGTCACGCTCGGCGTTCTGGTGCTCCAGGATATCTTCGCCATCCTGTTTCTGGCGGTGCAGCCGAGCCTTGCCAACCTGCAAGTCAGCGTCATCCTGCTTTCGATTGGCCGTGTCGCGGTACTGGTCGCAGCGGCGCTCCTGGTCAGCCGCTACGTGCTGCCGCGCCTGTTTCACCAGATCGCCCGCCGCCCCGAATTGATTCTGCTCGGCGCGTTGGCCTGGTGCTTCCTCGTCGCCGAGACCGCCGAGCGGCTCTCGCTGTCGCGCGAGATGGGCGCGCTGATCGCCGGCGTCTCGCTTTCGACCTTTCCTTATGCTCTCGACGTTACGGCCAAGGTCACCACGCTCCGCGACTTCTTCATCACGCTGTTCTTCGTCGCGCTCGGCATGACCATTCCGGTGCCCGGGCTTTCCGTCATCGGCCTCGCGCTGATGATCGCGGCCTTCACGGTGGTGAGCCGCGTCGTCACCACCTTCACGCCGCTCTATCTGATGAAGCAGGGCCTGCGCGCCAGCCTGCTGCCGGCGATCAACCTGGCGCAGATCTCCGAGTTCTCGCTGGTGGTGATCCAGACCGGCGTCGCCGACCACCACATCGCACCCGAGACAGCGAATGCGGCCTCCTTCGCCTTCGTGGTGCTGGCCGTGCTCTCGACCTTCGCGATGACCCGCAGCGACGAGATCATCCGCCGGGCGATCGCTCCCCTGAAGCGGATCGGCCTGCGCGATCTCGACCACGGCCACGCCGAGGAGGGACACGAGGGCGGCCATGGCGAGGCCCGCCGCATCGTTATCCTCGGCTTTTTCCGCGCGGCCAGCGCGCTGCTCGCCGAGATCGAGCGGCAGAACCCGCTGCTGCTCGAGCAGATCACGGTGATAGACTTCAACCCCAATGTGTACCAGACCCTGCTTTCGCGCGGCCTGCACGTGATCTATGGCGATATCAGCAACGTCGACACGCTCCTCCATGCTGGCGTTGGCAAGTCCGAGATGATCATTCTCAGCGTGCCGGATGCGCTGTTGAAGGGCGCCAGCAACGAGAAGCTGGTGCGCCACGTGCGGAGCCTCAATCCGAAGGCTCTGATCGTGGCGACCGCCGATCTTCTCTCCGATGTCGGCGAGCTCTACGAGGCCGGCGCCAGCTATGTCACCGTGACCCGGGTCAGCGATGCCCATGAGCTGTTCACGGTGATCGAGGCCGCCCAAGCCGGCCTCCTGGACGACAAGCGCGCCGAGCTCGACGTGCGGCTGAGCGAGCGGCGCGAGGTGCTGCCCTAGGCTCCGGCTGGCCTACCGCTCGAGCCATTGGCGCCTATATCGCTGGTATCTTCGGTGCAAGCCCGAATGCCTGCGCAAAGGCCGCCTCCGGGCATATGTGGTTGCGTCCAGGACACTAGCGCCGGGCCCCAAGTCCGGCTAAGCCTCCGGCCATAACCGATAGAGATTGGGAAATGCCCGATACCGTTCAGGAAGTCTTGCAGGCCTTCGCCAGGGGCGAGCTCGTCGTCGTCACCGATGACGAGGACCGCGAGGGCGAGGGCGATCTGATCGTCGCCGCCTCGCTCTGCACCGCCGAGAAGATGGCGTTCATCATCCGCCACACCTCCGGCATCGTCTGCGCGCCCATCACCACCGAGGACGCGCGCCGCCTTCGCCTCGATCCGATGGTCGCCCATAACGATTCCGCCCACACCACCGCGTTCACGGTGTCGGTCGACTACAAGCCCGACGGCGGCACTGGCATCTCGGCGGAGGAGCGCGCCTCGTGTTGCCGCGCGCTCTCCAATCCCAACGCGGGCGCCAACGACTTCGCCCGGCCCGGCCACATCTTCCCGCTGATCGCCAAGGACGGCGGCGTGCTGTTGCGCTCCGGCCATACCGAGGCCGCGGTCGATCTCTGCAAGCTGTCGGGGCTTCCGCCGGTCGGTGTCATCAGCGAATTGATGAACGACGACGGCAGCGTCATGAAAGGCGAGCAGGTCGCCCGCTTCGCCGCCCACCACAAGCTCAGGCACGTCACGATTGCCGACATGATCGCCTATCGCCAGGCGCGCGAGAAGCTGATCGAGCGGGTCTCGACGTTCGTCACCGAGAGCCCGATCGGGCCGCTCCAGGGCTATGCCTACCGCTCGCCGTTCGATTCCATCGCCCATGTCGCCTTCGTCTACAACGGCGTCGGCGACGGCAGGAACGTGCTGACGCGCTTCCACAAGCCGAACATCGTCAAGGACGCCTTTACCGGCCACAAGCGCATGGCGGCCGTGCTGGAGCACTTCAAGAAGTCCGGCCGTGGTGTGCTGGTTTACTTGCGCGACGGTGCGGCCGGTGTTCCCGTGGAGCCGCTGCCGGATGAAACCTCGACGGAGGCCGACCGCAACCGCCAGTGGCGCGAAGTCGGCGTCGGCGCACAGATCCTGCGCGATCTCGGCGTCACCTCGATCCGGCATCTCACCTCGTCTGTGCACGACTACAAGGGATTGTCGGGGTTCGGTATCGAGATCGTCGCTAACGAGCAGCTCGATATCTGATACTGTCATTCCGGATGGCGTACGGCGCCGGACTTGGAATCTCGGTGTAGCAACGATCAGGATATCGGGTTTCGCGCTGACGCGCGCCCCGGAATGATCGAAACCAGGATGCATTTGCACTTGTTGCCGCGGCGCTCTAATTTGTCGGGCAATTATTGACGGAACAGACGCGAAAGGACGTTTCATGAGCGTGCGCCCCCAGGCCAAGGACAAGCCGGCTGCGGCTTCTTTCCAGTGGGACGATCCGTTCCTGCTCGACGAGCAGCTCACCGAAGACGAGCGCATGGTGCGCGACACCGCGCGCGCCTACGCCCAGGACAAGCTGTTGCCGCGCGTCGCCAAGGCCTATCTCGAAGAGAAGACCGATCGCGAGATCTTCAACGAGATGGGCGAACTCGGCCTGATCGGCATCACGCTGCCGGAGGAATATGGCTGCGCCAATGCAGGCTATGTCGCCTACGGCCTGGTCGCGCGGGAGATCGAGCGTGTCGATTCTGGCTATCGTTCGATGAACTCGGTGCAGTCCTCGCTGGTGATGTATCCGATCTACGCCTATGGCGACGAGAACCAGCGTAAGAAATACCTGCCGAAGCTCGCCAGCGGCGAGTGGGTCGGCTGCTTCGGCCTGACCGAGCCCGACGCCGGCTCCGATCCGGCCGGGATGAAGACCCGCGCAGAGAAGGTCTCTGACGGGTATCGGTTGACCGGTACAAAAATGTGGATCTCGAACGCGCCGATCGCCGACGTGTTTGTGGTTTGGGCCAAGTCGGCCGAGCACGACAACCAGATCCGCGGCTTCGTGCTGGAGAAGGGCATGAAAGGCCTCTCCGCGCCGAAGATCGGCGGCAAGCTGTCGCTTCGCGCCTCCATCACCGGCGAGGTCGTGATGGACGGCGTCGTGGTCCCCGAGAGCGCGTTGCTGCCGAACGTCTCCGGCCTCAAGGGCCCGTTCGGCTGCCTCAACCGTGCCCGTTACGGCATCTCCTGGGGCGCGCTTGGCGCCGCCGAGGACTGCATGCACCGTGCCCGGCAGTATACGCTCGACCGCAAGCAGTTCGGCAAGCCGCTCGCCGCGACCCAGCTGGTGCAGAAGAAGCTCGCCGACATGGAGACCGAGATCGCACTCGGCCTCCAGGCCTCATTGCGCGTCGGCCGCCTGATGGACGAGGGCAAGTTCGCGCCCGAGATGATCTCGATCGTCAAGCGCAACAATTGCGGCAAGGCGCTCGATATCGCCCGCGTCGCGCGCGACATGCACGGCGGCAACGGCATCTCGATCGAGTACCACGTGATGCGCCATGTCCATAACCTCGAGACCGTCAACACCTACGAGGGCACCCACGACGTTCACGCCCTGATCCTGGGCCGTGCGATCACCGGCATTCAGGCGTTTTTCTGAGCAGGCGTGCGGTGAGCGTGTGAGACGATAGGACTATCCAAGTGCTTATGGCCGGGCAAAAGCGCGAAGCGCGTCTTCGCGCTAGATGTCCCGGCCATCCACGTCTTAGGTCGATCGAAGAACGTGGATGCCCGGCACAAGGCCGGGCATGACGAAGTCAGCAAGGTGTGAGCAAGCCATGTCCGACAACGACGACGTCCCGTTCAACCGCAACTTTCCACTCAAAGCCGGAATCGTCGAGGAGGTCCGCCCGGGCGTGCGGCGCGTGCTCTGTAACAATCCCAGCCCGTTCACCTTCACCGGCACGGTCAGCTACGTCGTCGGTCAGGGTAACGTCGCAATCATCGATCCCGGTCCGGACGATGAGGCGCATGCGGCAGCACTGCTCGATGCTGTGTGTGGCGAGACCGTAACGCATATCCTCGTCACCCACACCCACCGCGACCATTCGCCGAACACCGCCCGCATCAAGCGGGCGACCGGCGCGACCGTCTATGCCGAGGGGCCACATCGCGCCTCGCGTCCGCGCTTCGAGAGCGAAAAGCACAATCCGGAATCCGGCACCGACCGCGATTTCGTGCCCGATGTCAAAGTCGCCCATGGCGACGTCATCGAGGGCGCCGGCTGGCGGCTCGAAGCGGTCGCGACGCCCGGTCACACCGCCAATCACCTTGCGTTCGCCTGGCCCGAGCGAAAGTTCAACTTCGTCGGCGATCACGTGATGGGCTGGTCAACCTCGATTGTGGCCCCGCCCGACGGCTCGATGATCGACTACATGGAGTCGCTGGATCGGCTCGCCGCCCGCGAGGAGGATCTGTATTTCTCCGGCCATGGCCCCGAGATCCCGGACGGCCCGCGCTTCGTGCGGTTCCTGATCCGTCACCGCAAGGCGCGCGAGGCCTCCATCCTGCATCGCCTCGCCAAGGGCGAAGCCGACATTCCGACCATGGTGCGCGCAATTTATATCGGCATCGATCCGAGATTGACGACGGCCGCCGGTTATTCCGTGCTGGCGCATCTGGAGGATCTCGTCGCCCGCGGCGTGGTGGCGACGGATGGTGATCCAGTGATTGGTGGTACGTACCGGATGGCGAGCTAGTCTCTCGTCATTCCGGGCTCGCACTAACGCCCGTCCCGGAATGACAGCGAGGCTATTTCTTCACCGTCTTCGCGGGCGCCTTGGGCGGCGCGACTGGCGTCTTCTTCACCGGCTTCAGCGCATCGGCATCGGCGGCGGCGTTGAGATCGTCGATGAATTTTGTGACGCGGGCGGCGTTGCTGCCGAGGTCGCTCTCGAAATAGCGCGAGGCGGAGCGGATATCGACGCGGGAATCGTCACCGTCGGGCACGACCCGGATCGAGATGTCCTCGCGGAAACCCATGATCGGCGAGCGCGCCACCGCCTCGATGCGGCCGATGCGGCGCGGCGGCTGCGGCGCGCGTTCGTCGATCACGAGCCATTTGCGCTTGTTGACGAGCTGGAGCGCGATCGCATAGGCGCGGTCGACCGAAATCTCGAGCTCGATCGGCTCGATATCAGGGTAGAAATGACGCTGCTGTTCGGCCGAATAGAGGCCGGCATAGACGGCCGGATTGGCGCCGTCGCCGGTGCGCAGGCGCGCCAGCGCATCGAAGCGCGGCGGATCGATCGGATCGGTGGTGATGTCGTGGATCGCCGGCAGCTTGCGGTATTGCAGGCCGAGATAGGCGGGATAAGCGAGGATCGCTCCGTCAATCAGGAAGGCAAGCAGGATGCGCGCCATCCCGCGCGAGCCGTTCTGCCAGATCGCGGCAAAGCCGGCGAGCCCGAACAGGATTGAGAGCGCGGCGATCGCAAGTCCGCCCAGGAAAGTCGCGAGCGCCGGCTTCATCTCCAGGAAGCCGAAGCGGACGATGACGATCGACACCAGCACCGCCACCACCGCGAACACGGCCAGATTGCGCGCCCAGCTCGCGAGACTGGACACGGGCTCCGACTGATAGGGAGCGGAAAACCTGCGGGCCATGGGTAAGCTCTGTCGGGGTTTTGGGGCGGTGCCGGCCAATTTGGCGCGACGATAGCGCCGTTGAGACCACGCCCCGGCGGCAAATTCAAGAGTTCCGCAGGGCTCCCACATGGTCATGGCCGGGCTTTGACCCGGCCACCCACGCCCTTCTTGCGGCCAAGACGTGGATGCCCAGGTCAAGCCCGGGCATGACGGCTGTGATGATTTACGCCGCAGCGTTCGGGAAGCGATAATCCTTGAACTGGTCGCGCAGCGCGGTCTTCAGGATCTTTCCGGTCGCCGTATGCGGGATACCGTCGACGAAAGCGACGTCGTCAGGCATCCACCATTTGGCGATCTTGCCGTCCATGAAGTTCAGGATGTCCTCGCGCGTGGCCTGCTGGCCCTGCTTGAGTTGCACGATCAGGAGCGGGCGCTCGTCCCATTTTGGGTGGTAGACGCCGATCACTGCGGCTTCCGCCACAGCCGGGTGGCCGACCGCCAGGTTCTCCAGGTCGATCGAGGAGATCCACTCGCCGCCGGACTTGATCACGTCCTTGGAGCGGTCAGTGATCCGCATGTAGCCGGCCTCGTCGATGGTCGCGACGTCGCCGGTGTCGAAGAAGCCGTCTTCGTCGAGGATGTCGGTGTCGACGTGGTAATAGGCCCTGGCGACCGCGGGACCGGAGACCTTGAGGCGGCCGAAGGTCTTGCCGTCCCAGGGCAGTTCCTTGCCGGCATCGTCGGTGATTTTCATCTCGACGGCGAACGGCGCATAGCCCTGCATCTGGAGCACGTCGAGCCGCGCCTCGCCGGTGGCGTCGGTGAACGGCGGCTTCAGCGCCGCGACGCTGCCGATCGGGCTCATCTCAGTCATGCCCCAGGCGTGGCGGACGTTCGAGCCCATGTCGAGGAAAGCCTTGATCATCGAGCGTGGCATCGCCGAGCCGCCGCAGATCACCATCTTCAGATGTGGCAGCTTCAGATTATTGGCGGACATGTGCTGGAGCAGCATCAGCCACACCGTCGGCACGCCCGCGGTGTGCGTCACCTTCTCGGTCGAGAGCAGCTCGTAGACCGAGGCTCCGTCGAGCTTGGCACCGGGCATCACCAGCTTGGTGCCCTGCGAGGGCGCGGAGAACGCGATGCCCCAGCTATTGGCGTGGAACAGCGGCACCACCGGCAGCATCGTCTCGGAGGCGCTGGTGCCGAGCGCGTCGACATTGTTGGCCATCAGCGCGTGCAGCACGTTGGAGCGATGCGAATACAGCACGCCCTTCGGATCGCCCGTCGTGCCGGAGGTGTAGCACATCGCGGCCGCCGTGTTCTCGTCAAAGTCCTTCCATTTGAATTGGCCGTCGGCCTCTGCGATCCAGTCCTCATAGGCGACTACGTTCTTGAGCGTGGTCTGCGGCATATGCGCCTTGTCGGTGAGCACGACGTAGCGCTCCACGCTTGGAAGCTTGTCGGCGATCTTCTCCAGCACGGGAACGAAGGTGATGTCGGTCATCACGATGCGGTCCTGCGCATGGTTGATGATCCAGGCGATCTGCTCGGGGAAAAGGCGGGGATTGACGGTATGGCAGATGGCACCGATGCCCATGATGCCGTACCAGACCTCGAGATGGCGCCAGGTGTTCCAGGCGATCGTCGCAACACGGTCGCCGAGCTTAATGCCGTCGTGCTCCAGCATCTGCGAGACCTTGAGCGCGCGCTGGTGGATTTCGGCATAGGTGGTGCGGTGGATCGGTCCCTCGACCGAGCGGGTGACGACCTCCTGCTTGCCATGAATCCTGGCGGCGTGTTCGATGATCCGGTGGCAGAGCAGGGGCCAATCTTGCATCAGACCAAGCATTCAGACGTTCCTCCGAGTAAGGCTGGACTTGTTATCGCTCTCAGCACTGGGCCAAAGAATTGCCATGAGTTTTAGCCTGCTGGACTTTCGCCGCAAATGGTCTTGTCGCGGCTATACGTCCGCCGGCGCGGCAATGGTTACCGTCGGGGTCGGGCTGTTGCTTGTGCTCCCGGAGCCTGCGGCGGCGCGAAAATATGCTGCGCCGCTCGATATCTTTGGCCTTGGTGCGCCACGGCCACGCGGCAAGGTTCATTCCGCCAAGATCCCGCTGCCGAAGCCGCGGCCCGAGGAGGCTCCCAACGCGTCGGATGAGCCGGCGCCGGAGGCTCCCGCCGCGGGCGGCAAGCCCTCCCCTGATAAGCCCGCCGAGGCCGCGCCGCCCCCCGAGAAGCAGGCTTCAGCCTGCCGGCTCGCACTGACCGAGGAGGTTGCGATCGCGCCCTCGATCCCAGAAATCCGCGGACCCGGCGGCTGCGGCGGCGAGGATCTGGTGCGGCTCGAAGCCATCGTGCTGCCGGACAGGCGCAAGGTGCCGGTCAAGCCGGCTGCGGTCCTCCGCTGCACCATGGCCTCCGCGATCGCCGATTGGGTCCGCACGGACATGGTGCCGCTGGCCACAAGCCTCGGTTCGACCATCGCCGATCTCGATAATTTCGATTCCTTCGAGTGCCGTGGTCGTAACCGCATCGCGGGCGCGATGCTGTCCGAGCATGGCAAGGCCAATGCACTCGACGTCCGTTCCATCAAGCTTGCCAATGGCCGGTCGATCGGCCTGACCGACCGCGCCATGTCGCGCGATGTGCGCGAGCGCGTCCTGCATTCGGTCTGCTCCCGCTTTACCACCGTGCTGGGTCCGGGCTCGGACTGGTACCACGAGGACCACATCCATCTCGACCTGGCGCAGCGGCGCAACGACTACCGGATCTGCCAGTGGAACGTCTGGGATCCCTTGCCCCAGGTCGCCCCACTGCTGCCGGCGGAACGCCCCGAGGAGGCGCCGCCGCGCGAGGTTGCGGCCAAGCCCGATGGAAAGGAGGAAGCTGATGACGAGGCGACGGAGAAACTCCGGGCGCCTGCGGATAAGTCGGCGGCCGACGGCAAAGCCCAGCCGTCCAAGCCCGCAACAAAAAAGCGCCGGTGAAACCGGCGCTTTTGAAAAGCCTCAGGCAGGGCCCGCTCAGTAGGAAGAATTGGAACCGCCGCCCTGAAGCGCGAGGCGCGAATTGTAGGGAGAGTCGCCGTGCTTCGGCTCGAGCACCACGACGATGGTGCCGACCTTGACACGGTTGTAGAGGTCGATTGCGTCTTCGTTGGTCAGGCGAATGCAGCCCGACGAGATCGAGGCGCCGATATATTCCGGCTGGTTGGTGCCGTGGATGCGGAACAGCGTGTCCTTGCCGCCCGAATAGAGATACATCGCGCGCGAGCCCATCGGATTGTCCGGGCCGGGCGCGACGAAGGTCGGCACGCCCAGGCGCGAAATCTCGCCCGGCGTCGGGTGCCAGGCCGGCCACTCGGTCATGCTGCCGACCTTGGCGATGCCGGACCACGCCATGGCCTCTTCGCCGACGGTGATGCCGTAGCGGATCGCCTTGCCGCCATCCATCACGTAATAGAGGTAATGGTTGTCGGAATCGACCACGATCGAGCCCGGCGCTTCCTTGCGGTGGTATTCGACGATGGCGCGGCGGAACGGTTCCGCGACAGGGGTGTTCTCGTACCGGACCTTGGCAAGCAGTTCCTTGTCCTTCGGCTTGAAGGCTTTGGTGTCGGTCGCTTCAAAATGCGTGGCCTGCATGCAACCCGACAGCATCAGGCCGGCAGCCAAAATGACTAACTTAACTCTCAGCGACGACATGATTTGGTTCCAATCAAAACAATACCGTGCGGAAATCCCGAGCTTAACGCCCGAGTTCCTCGACTCCGTTAGTCCCATTATCGTTGAAATCTGCCACAATTCCAGCTCTTAAGGCTTTATCCCGCGCTGCGAGACCCCAGCTGTGGCTTTTTTGCCGCAAGTTTGCAGCGTCGACGTCGATTTTCGGGCCAAAGTGCACCGAATGTCCCGTCCCCGCCACGGTAGAGCCACGGGGCGGCCATAAATGCAAACGCCCCGTTAATGTGCTTGTCATCGTGAACTTGTCAGAATCGCGCTAAGGCCTGTCGCTCTGTCGCAGGCCCTTCTGGAGTTGTGCATGTTTTCTGTGTTCGTTCCCTCCGAGTCCTCCCTCAAGAAGGCCATCGTCGGCGATCTCGCGGCGGTGCCGGAGCATGCGGTGTGGATCGATTTGTTCAACCCGACCGCGGCCGAGGACAAGGCGGTGGAGCGGCTCTCGGGCATCGCGATCCCGACCCGGGAGGACATGCAGGAGATCGAGATCTCCAGCCGCCTCTATATCGAGAACGGCGCGCGCTACATGACCGCGACGCTGATGTGCCACTCCGACACCGACATGCCCCGGACCACGGCGGTGACCTTCATCCTCGGCGACCACCGCCTCGTGACGGTGCGCTACGATCAGCCCAAGCCCTTTGCGCTGGTCGAGGCCAAGCTGGCCCGCTCCTGTACGCCGGGCATCACCGGCGAGATGGTGCTGATGGAACTGGTTGACGCGGTGATCGACCGCTGTGCCGACATTCTGGAGCGGTGTGGCGCCGAGATCGACCAGGTCTCGCACGACATTTTCGAGCCGGAGAGCGAACGTCACGGTCACGCCAAGCAATATTCCCAGATCCTGATCTCGATCGGCCGCAAGGGCGATCTGACCTCCAAGGTCCGCGAAAGCCTGGTCTCGATCGGCCGGGTCGTCGCCTTCCTCTCGGCGGTGGTGGAAGGCGTGAAATGGTCGAAGGACATGCGCGAGCAGCTCAAGACCATGCAGCGCGACGTGGTCTCGCTGACCGACCACGCCTCCTATCTCTCGAGCAAGATCACCTTCGTGCTCGACGCCATGCTCGGCGTCGTCAATCTCGAGCAGAACAACATCATCAAGCTGTTTTCGGTCATGGCCGTTGTCCTGATGCCGCCGACGCTTATCGCTTCGATCTACGGCATGAACTTCAAGATGATGCCGGAACTCGAATGGGCGCACGGCTATCCGATGGCCCTGGTGCTGATGCTGATCGCGGCGATCGTCCCGTACTGGATCTTCAAGTGGAAGAAGTGGTTGTAATAGCTACCGAGACCTTTCGCCGTTCGCACAGACATGGCGGTTGGTGTCGCAGAATAGAGCGGGATTGAGGCTGCGCGGTGATACGTGCTCTCCGCCCCAATTCCTCCGGTAAAATTTGAGCGGTGGGCTGAACGTTTACGCGAAACTTGTCTGCGATAAGCAGTGCGTAGCCGCGAGGAACAGCCATGGTTGAAAAACACATAACGTCGCCCCGCAACGTCATCGATCTGGCGAACTACCGTCAGGTTCTGGCGAGCGGCAAGGCGTCGTCGATGTCGGCACGCATGTGCCGGCACTGTGGTGCTCCGCTGCTCGACGGTGAGAACGACGACGACTGCTCGACTGCACTCAACGCCGCAGCTCCCCGGCTGCGCGAACGGTCGCGTCGGATTCGACTCGATTGAGCAACGGACGGAAGGGCGGGCGATCCAGGTCTTGCGGCGGCTTTGTCTGGATTGCCTTGCTTCCCGCTTTCCCAGAAAATCACCTAGCGTGTCACGATCTGCGCCGTCGAGACGATGGTCTCGGCGATGACGCCGTTCCGGTTGAAGGAAGCTAGGCACTCCTCGACATCGCGCAGCATCGCCTCGACATGCTCGCCCACTGCGTCGGGCGAGGACAATGAGTAGGTGAGGGTGCGCCGTGCCAGGTCCTGCACACTGACCGCGTGGCTTGTCTCGACTGTGACGAGCTCAGCGCGCTGGAAGGAGCTGCCGCGAAAGAACGCGGGAAGGTCGCGATGGGTCCGCGTGCCGCGGCCGGCCTCCTCCCAGAGCTGCGCTGGTGACCAGCGGCGGCGGGCTTCATTATAACCATCAAGCCACGGGTTACGGCCGTCGGCAGCTGAGAACGAGGCGCAGATCGCGATAGCGCCGTCGCGCGCGACCAGCCGATCGAACAGGGCAAGCGTTTGGTCGCGATCCATCCAATGCAAGGCACGGCCGATCGTCACGACATCGAAGCTGCCGGTGTTGGGGGACAATGTTTCCGCCTTGCCTTCGATCAGCTTGAGCACATAGCCTGTGCTTGCCGCCGCGCGGCGCGCCGCATCGAGCATAGCAGGTTCAGGGTCAACGCCGACGATGCGGCCAACGTAGGGCGCGAAGCCGAGCGCCAGCAGCCCGGGTCCGGTGCCGAGGTCGATCAGGCCGCATCGCTTGGAAAGGCCGAGCTTTTTCGCGACGCTGCGAAAAAACTCAGGCGGGTAAGGCGGCCGCAAGTGCTCGTAGAGTGACGCAGTGCTCGCAAAACGGCCCATGCTTCGCGCGCCTGACCTAAACGTGCTGGCCGCCGTTGATGTGGATCTCCGCGCCGTTGACGTAGGACGATGTCTCCGTGCACAGCACGTAGATGATCTTGGCGACTTCGTCCGGCGTGCCGAGCCGGTGCATCGGGATCTGCTGCTCCACGATCTTCTCCGTGCCCGGCGACAGGATGGAGGTGTCGATCTCGCCCGGCGCAATGGCATTGACGCGCACGCCGATGCGGCCGAAGTCCGACGCCATCTCGCGCGTTAGCGATGCGAGTGCGGCCTTGGAAGTCGCATAGGCCGCACCCGCGAAGGGATGCACCCGCGAGCCCGCGATCGAGGTGACGTTCACCACCGAGCCTTTGGCCGTCTTCAGCTCCTCGATCAGTCCGCGCGCGATCATGATCGGCGCGAAGAAGTTGACGTTAAACACGTGCGTCCATGTGTCGAGATCGGTGTCGACGGAGCCGAGCCTGGAGCCGCCCGGTCCCTTCGGCGAGATCGCGGCGTTGTTGACCAGCGCATGCAGCATGCCGCCCTCGAGGCGGTTGCGAATGTCCGTAATCGCCCGTGTCGTGTCCGCGGGATTGCCGAGGTCGACCTGGATGTGATCCTCGGGGCCTGCGTCCCACGGACAATCCTCCGGGAATGGGTGCCGCGAGCAGGTGATGACGCGCCAGCCCGCCGAGGAGAAGCGGATCACGGTGGCGTGGCCGATGCCGCGGCTGGCTCCTGTCAGGAGCAGCGTGCGGCGCGGCGCGTTGGAGGGCTGCGGCATTGAAGTCTTTCCGGTCAGGGGTACATCCGCGTCTTGGACCACGGCTGGCCGGCGGCGTCACGGCGAAATTCGATGCGGTCGTGCAGGCGGAATGGGCGGTCGTGCCAGAACTCGATGCGCAGCGGCGTGATGCGCCAGCCGCTCCAGCCCGGCGGTCGGGGCACCTCGCCGATGACGTGTCTGGCGGCGACCTTGGCGATAGCCTGCTCGAAGGCAAAGCGGCTTTCCAGCGGCTGCGACTGCTTGCTCGCCCACGCGCCGATCTGCGCCTGCTTGGGGCGGGTGGCGAAATAGGCATCGGCCTCGGCCTCGGACACCGGCGTCACGTTGCCGCGGATGCGGACCTGACGGCGCAGCGATTTCCAGTGAAAAAGTAACGCGGCCTTAGGATTTGCGGCGAGCTCGCGGCCTTTCTGGCTCGCGATGTGGCTGTAGAAGACGAAACCCGCGGAATCGAAGCCTTTCATCAGCACCATGCGCACGTCCGGCAGCCCGTCCGCGTCGACGGTTGCGAGCGCCATGGCGTTCGGATCGTTCGGCTCGCTCTTGATCGCTTCGTTCAGCCAGGCCTCGAACAGCGCAAAAGGCTCGTCGGCGGTGGTGAAATCACCGGATGTTAAGGGTGTCTGGTGTTTCATCGAGGTCGTGTCGGTCATGTCTGGAGTCCGAGTTGCGTCCTGAGGCCCAAAACGCGTTGTTGTCCGCTACCGCTCTATATAGGGCATGGGGACGCGTTGGCCTATCGGCGATGCGGCCGTCCGGCCTTGTCATGACGATGATTCTGATCGGGCTCGGCGCCGGCGGTTGCAGCTTTTCTCGCAGCGAGAGCAGCGCCTATGCTAAGGCCGAGGACAGCGATCTCACCGGCTCGATCGCGCGGCCGGCGAAGGAGGCCGCACCGACCGAGACCGATCTCGCCTTCGCCCGCAATGCCGCCTCCGACGTCCTGAGCCAGGGCGACAAAGATTCCAGCCAGCACTGGGAGAATCCGCAGACCGGCGCGCGGGGCTCAGTGACCCCGATCGCGCAGTCCTACGCCGCCGAGGACGGCCGCAAGTGCCGCGATTTCCTGGCGAGCTATGTCAACGGCAGCACCGAAAGCTGGCTTCAGGGCGCCGGCTGCCAAAGCAGCCGTGGCCGTTGGGAGATTCATACGCTAAAGCCGTGGCGGAGTTAGGAATCGGCTCCGCGGGCTAGTTGCAAAAATGCCACTGGTCCCCACATGAAGCCCAGGTGGGGCGGGGAGCCCTTTGATCATATCGATTTCCGAGAGGAGACGTGACGGATGCGCGACCCCTATGAGGTCTTGGGGGTGCCGCGGAGCGCCAACGCTGCCGCGATCAAGAGCGCCTATCGCAAGCTTGCCAAGAAGCACCATCCCGACAGCAACAAGAACGACCCGAAGGCGGCCGAGCGCTTCGCTGAGCTCAATACCGCCAACGAGATCCTCGGCGACGAGGACAAGCGCAAGCAGTTCGACCGCGGCGAGATCGACGCCGACGGCAAGCCGCGCTTCCAGGGGTTTCCTGGCGGCGGCGGTCCGCGCGGGCGTGCGGGTCCCGGCGGGTTCGAAAGCTATACATTCCGCAGCGGCGGTGCGGGCGCAGGCCCGGGCGGGGGCGCGTTTGAGGACATCCTCAACAGCATGTTCGGCGGCGGGATGCGCGGGGCGCGGCCCGGTGCCGGCGGCGCCGGGCAGTTCGAATTCGACACGGGCGGGATCGGGCTGGATCTCGACCTGAACGTCGCCATGACCGTCTCGCTGGAAGAGTCGGTGCAAGGCGGGGAGAAGCGTGTCCGGTTGCCGTCCGGCAAGGAACTCAACGTCAAGATTCCGGTCGGCGTCGTCAGCGGCCAGCAGATCCGGCTGAAGGGGCAGGGCGAGACCGTGCCCGGCCATCCGCCCGGCGATCTCCTGATCACCATCACCGTCGCACCGCACGCCTTCTTCAAGGTCGAGGGTGCCGATCTGCGGATCGATCTGCCGGTCACGCTCTACGAGGCGGTGCTCGGCGGCAAGGTCCGCGTGCCCACCCTTGGCAATGCCGTGGAGCTCTCGGTCCCCAAGAACACCTCCAGCGGCCGGACCTTCCGTCTCAAGGGCAAGGGTCTGCCCAAGGCGGGCGGAACCGGCGACCTCTTCGTCATCGTCAGGATTATTCTACCGGACGGGAACGACGCCGAGCTTGAGGCATTGATGGAAAAGTGGCGGGACCAACATCCCTACAATCCGCGTAGCGGGCTTGGTTAGGGCGATACCGGAATTTGAATGGGTTCTCCTAAAGGTCAAGAGCATTTTCCTAGCAGATGATGCTCATCATACCGTCGCCTGAAGCGCGGCAACGTTGCGCGATCCCAGGTGCTCGACGTGTCGGATGTCCGGCGGGACGGCCGATGAAAAGGTGCGGCCTCGAGAGGGGGACCAGCGCGGTACCAAAAACCCCAATCGAGGCCGCCTGCGTCGATCGGCGGATCGAACGCTGCTCAGTTTCGCGTGAGCATCCGGTGCGATAATGAGACGCGCCGATGTCCTGATTCCAAATTTTCAATGTCGGAATCGAGGCACCGCGTTCGCGCGGTTGTTTAGGTGCCGCTTTTCTCTGCCTGGTCGTAAACGGCCTGCGCCACCTTGGTCAGCCGGTCGCGGTCACCGCTGCCGCTGACGACGTAGCCGACGCCGCGGTCGGCCCAGAACAGCGCTCCATCCTTGTCCGTTTTGGCGTAGCGCATCTGCGTCGCGCCGCTCTCGGTCTTGGCGGTGTAGATCGTGTAGCGCTCGCCCGAGGGGCCCTCATACATCAGGAACGACGCGGGCCCGTTCGGCCCCGGCAGCAACCGACCGCCGACGAGTTTCAGCCCGCTCGCCTCCAGGTTCGGCGCGAACACGGTCCAGCCGCAGCGCCTGGTCAGCCAGGCCTGGAGGTGGTCGCGTTCGTTGCCACCGACCTCGACGGGATGACGGACCTCGACGACATAGAGCCGGTGGGCGTCGAGTGCGTCCGCCGTGAAGCTCTGGAAGGTCGACGGCGTGTTGGCGGCGCCATGCGCCACCCAACCGGCCGCACCGCCGGCAACGAAGGCAACCAGTGCAGCGGCGACGGCGCCATAGAGCCACTGCCTCGGGCGGCGTTCCAGCCGCTCCAGTTCCAGTCGCGCCGGCACCGGCTCCTGGGCGACGTCGTCGTAGCGGGCGTGCAGCATCTCGGCCATGGCGCGCCAGGATTGCACCCGCTCGGCATCCTCGGGGTGGGCGGCGAGCCAGGCCTCGACCTCGGCGCGGCGCTCGGCCGGCAGTTCGCCGTCGACATAGGCGTGCAGCTCGTCCTCGGTGATTGGAATATTGCGGTCCTTCATATCGGTCGTCTCTGGCTCTGCGGCCCAAAATATCGTTCGCGGCTGACCTTCGCTTTGTCCCTCTGCAAGCAGAGGACGCGACATGCGCAATGCATCAACCCTGCCATCATTTCACCCGCCTGAGCGCCGGGCGCTCGCCCACCAGCGATGCTTTGACGTGGGCGCGGGCTCGCGCCAGGCGCGACATTACAGTGCCGATCGGCACGCCCTGGATATCGGCGACCTCGCGGTAGCTCATGCCCTCCAGCATCACCAGCAGCAGCACCGAGCGCTGCTCCTCGACGAGCGTCGCCAGCGCCCTTTCGATGTCGCGTCCCTCGGCTTCGGTCCCGCTGGCATCGGGGTTGTTCTCCGTCAGCTGCATGAATTGCGGCCGTCTTGCCAGCGATCGGCGCCGGTTCTTGTTGAGGTTGGTCAGGATCGTGTAGAGCCAGCTCCTGACGTCGCCTCCGAGAAACAATCGTTCCGAGCGCAGCGCTCGCACCAACGTGTCCTGCACCAGATCGTCGGCCGCATCCGCATCGCGCGTCAGCGCGCGGGCGTAGCGGCGCAACGCCGGGATCATGGCTTCGACACTCTGGCGAAACGCACTCATGGCCGTCTTGACGTCCTTAACGTTCGGCGCGAGCGCCTCAACGATGATAACACCCGAACGGAACGGCTATTCCGGCGTTTCAAACAGCGTTAACGCCGCGGATTAGGACTGTACCGCGAAGGAGGGCTGGTGTACCTCCAGACATCAACCCCGCTCGATGGGACATCAAGAAAATGGCGCAGAATTCAGGTCTGATGCAGGGACTGATGCAGGGCAAGCGCGGGGTGATCCTCGGCGTTGCCAACAACCGCTCGATCGCCTGGGGCATCGCCAAGGCATGCCACGCGGCCGGCGCCGAGCTCGCCTTCACCTACCAGGGCGATGCGCTGAAGAAGCGCGTCGAGCCGCTCGCCGCCGAGATCGGCGGCCTCGTGCTCGGCCATTGCGACGTCACCGATGCCGCGACGATCGACGCGGCGTTCGCGGTGCTGCAGGAGAAGTGGGGCAAGATCGACTTCCTGGTGCATGCGATCGCCTATGGCGAGCAGCTCGACGGCCGTTACGTCGACACCACGCAGGAGAATTTCACCAAGTCGATGCTGATCTCCTGCTATTCGCTGACCGCGGTCACGCAGCGCGCGGAGAAGCTGATGACCGACGGCGGCTCGATCATCACGCTCAGTTATTACGGCGCCGAGAAGTGGATGCCGCATTACAACGTGATGGGCGTGGCAAAAGCTGCGCTGGAGGCCAGCGTACGCTATCTCGCTGCCGATCTCGGCGAGAAGAACATCCGCGTCAACGCGATTTCGGCGGGGCCGATCAAGACGCTCGCCGCCTCCGGCATCGGCGATTTCCGCTATATCTTGAAGTGGAACGAGTACAACGCGCCGATGCGCCGAAACGTGTCCACCGAAGACGTCGGCGGCAGCGCGCTGTACTTCCTGTCCGACCTGTCGCGCGGCGTCACCGGCGAGGTGCATCATGTCGATTCCGGCTATCACGTGCTCGGCATGAAGCGGCCGGACGCGCCGGACATTTCGCTGGGTGGCAAGGACTAAACCTTACCTGAATGCCCGTGCCCACGATCTACTTTCTTCGCCATGGCGAGACCGAGTGGAATGCGCTCGGGCGGCTCCAGGGCACCAAGGACGTTCCGCTGAACGTGCGCGGCCGCGGGCAGGCGGTGCATGCCGCGGGCGTGCTGGCGGACCTCTTCAAACGCGACGGGAAGGACAAGGCGGCGCTGCCTTACGTGTCGAGCCCGCTCGGCCGTGCACGCATGACCATGGAACTTGTGCGCGGCAGCCTCGAACTACCGCCTGCCGACTATTCGCTCGACGATCGCCTGCGCGAGATCGGCTACGGCGTCTGGGAGGGGCTGACGCTGGCCGAGAGCGAGGCAGCCGATCCCGACGTCTATGCAAACCGCCTCGCCGACAAATGGACGGTGGCGCCAGCGGGGGGCGAGACCTATGCGGCCGTGCAGCTGCGCATGCTCGACTGGTACGAGTCGCTGCTGGTTGACACGGTCGCGGTCGCCCATGGCGGCACCTGCCGGGCCCTGATGGTTGCGCTCGGCATTGAAACCCCGGCCAGCGCAGCTGAGCTCTATATCGAGCAGGGCGCCGTCTACGTCTTCCGCGACGGGCGGCTGGAGAAGTATAGTTAAGTCCTGCGACCATCATCCGGGGGCCGTGCTGCGGTTTGACCCCCGGCCCCTCGCGCGTTACCACACGCCGGAACCAAGCGAGCAGCGCATGTCCTTCAACACCTTCGGCCACATGTTCCGCGTGACCACCTTTGGCGAGAGCCATGGGGTGGCGATCGGCTGCGTGGTCGACGGCTGCCCGCCGCTGATCCCGCTCACCGAGGCCGATATCCAGCAGGACCTCGACCGCCGCCGGCCCGGCCAGTCGCGCTTTACGACCCAGCGCCAGGAGCCGGACCAGGTCAAGATCCTGTCCGGCGTGATGGCGCATCCCGAAACCGGCGTTCAGGTGACGACAGGCACGCCGATCGGGCTGTTGATCGAGAACACCGACCAGCGCTCCAAGGACTATTCCGAGATCAAGGACAAGTTTCGCCCGGGCCACGCCGACTTCACCTACGAGGCCAAATACGGCCTGCGCGATTATCGCGGCGGCGGGCGCTCATCCGCGCGCGAGACCGCGACACGGGTTGCCGCCGGCGCGATCGCGCGAAAGGTGCTGCCAGACGTCAAAGTGCGCGGCGCGCTGGTGCAGATGGGCCCGCACAAGATCGATCGCGACAATTGGGACTGGGACGAGATCGCTAACAATCCGTTCTTCTGTCCCGACAAGGACAAGGCGGCGTTCTTCGAGAGCTATCTCGACGGCATCCGCAAGAACGGCTCCTCGATCGGCGCAGTGCTCGAGATCGTCGCCGAGGGTGTGCCGGCAGGATTGGGCGCGCCGATCTACGCCAAGCTCGATGCCGAGCTCGCTTCCGCGATGATGAGCATCAACGCGGTGAAGGGTGTCGAGATCGGCGCCGGCTTTGGCGCCGCCGAACTCACCGGCGAGGAGAACGCGGACGAGATGCGCAACGGCAACGACGGCACGCGCTTCTTGTCCAACCATGCCGGCGGCGTTCTGGGCGGCATCTCCACGGGACAGCCGGTGGTGGTGCGCTTCGCCGTGAAGCCGACTTCGTCGATCCTCCAGCCGCGCCTGACGGTCGATCGCCAGGGCGCCGACACCGAGATCATGACCAAGGGCCGCCACGACCCCTGCGTCGGCATCCGTGCCGTCCCGGTCGGCGAAGCCATGATGGCCTGCGTGCTGGCCGACCACTTCCTGCGCGATCGCGGGCAGGTGGGACGTTGATGTCGCGGTACTAGCCCACCGCGCAGCTTGACGATTCCACAACTTCGTCCGCAAATGCGGTCATGGAAACTTTCGAGCTCCAGCGCATCATCAACTGGCTGATCGACGGCGCCTGGTCGTCGAAGGCCCCGGCCGAGATGACTGCGGAAGCCTGCGAACGTATGGTCGCAGCCGGCCTGCCGCTATGGCGGTTCGGCATCTTCATCCGCACGCTGCATCCCGAGATTTTCGGCCGCAACTTCATCTGGCGGGAGGGCGAGGAGGTCGAAATCGGCACGGTCGATTTCGAGATCCTGGAGACGCCGGAATTCGCCAGAAGTCCTCTGCGGGTCGTATTCGAACAGGGACTGGAGGTGCGGGGCCGCATGGACGACCCCGGCAGCAAGCGCTTTCCGTTCCTCGACGACATGCGTGCCGAAGGCGTAACCGACTACGTCGCGGTGCCGCTGCCGTTTCTCGACGGCTCGATCCACGCAACGAGCTGGACCACACGACATCCTCGCGGCTTCAGCGACAGCGACATCGCCGCAATCCGGGCTCTGATAGCGCCGCTCGCGCGCGTCAGCGAGATCATCAGTCTACGCCGCACCGCCGAGATGCTGCTCGACACCTATGTCGGCAACAGCGCCGGCGCGCGCATCCTCGGCGGTCAGATCCGCCGTGGCCACAACGAGACCATGCAGGCCGCAATCTGGCTGTCGGATTTGCGCGGCTTCACCGCGCTGTCGGACCGGCTGCCGGCCGAGACGGTGGTCGAGATCCTCAACCAATATTTCGACTGCCAGGTGACCGCGATCAGGGGCCACGGCGGCGAGGTGCTGAAATTCATGGGCGACGGCCTGCTCGCGGTGTTCCCGATCGACGAATATGTCGGCGACGCGGCTCATGTCTGTTCGCGCGTGCTGGAGGCCGCACGCGAATCCCGTGCCAGCATCGAGGCGCTCGCGTTTCCGGTCGGCGACGTCATCGAGCGCTTCCGCTTCGGCGTCGCGCTGCATGTCGGCAACATCCTCTACGGCAATATCGGCGGCGGCAACCGGCTCGACTTCACCTGCATCGGCCCTGCCGTCAACCTGGCAGCACGGCTGGAGAAGATCGCGGGCCGGTCAGGACGGACCGTCGTGGCCTCGGAAGGCTTTGCGAGTGTCTGTCGCGAAAGCTGGCGTGAGCTTGGTGAATTTCCGATCGCGGGATTTTCCAAGGCGCAGCGCGTGTATGGACTGGCCGAGGAGGCGCCCGTGGTGATGGCTTGAAGCAGGACGAACAAAGTAGTCGCCGCGCAGAGCTCGCGCCCTATTCCTCCGGCTCCGTCGTGAACAGCAGCGGATAGCCCTTGGTCCGGCCGGCATCCGTTGCGCGCGTCGCCTTGGTCTCGGCGACGTCCCTCGTGAACACGGCGACCACGCAGGCGCCCAGCTTGTGCGCGGTGATCATCACCTTGTAGGCCTGATCCTCCGTCATGCGGAATTCAGCCTTCAGGATCATGGTGACGAATTCGCGGGGCGTGAAGTCGTCGTTGATGAGGATGACCTTGTGCAGCTTCGGCCGCTCGACTTTGGTCTTCGTCCGGGTTTTCGGCTTGGTAACAATGTCGTTCATTCCGCCTCCTGAAACGGCGGGCGTCTCTCGGTTCCAGCCGCGGCGTCAGCCTGCGGCCTTCTCACCATATTGCAGGACCTGCACCTTCTCCAAGGTGATCAGCCCGCTCGACATCATGCCATCCAGGATGGGCAGGAATGCGTTGATGTTATCCTCGCTGTCGACGATTTCGATCAGCAGCGGCAGATCCTCCGAAAGCCGCAGGATTTTCGAGGTGTGCAGCCGGCTCGATTTGCCGAAGCCCATGGGGCCGCGCAGCACCGTGGCGCCGGCCAGGTGCTGCTCGCGCGCCTTCATCACGATCGCCTCATAAAGCGGCTTGCCGTCGCAATGGTCACTCTCGCCGATGAAGATCCGGAGCAAAACGGCCTGATTGGGAATTTGCATGATCAGCTCCTCTTCAAGCGGTTGTAGCGGCTCCCCATCATATAGCCGAGCCACACCGACACCAGCCAGCAGACGACGGACGCCGCGACATAGGCGAACGCAGTGTACTTCATGCCGCCATGGAGCAGGCGGAAGGTCTCCAGGCTGAAGGCCGAGAAAGTGGTGTAACCGCCGCAGAACCCGGTCATGACGAACTGCCGGTGTTCGGGCCGCGCCAGCACCCGGCCGTCGGGACCGGTCAGTGCGGCGTAGAAGCCGATGATCAGCGAGCCGGTCGCGTTGATGAACAGTGTCGCAAAAGGGAATCCGGGCCCGGTGTCGAGCGCAAGGGAGACCAGATAGCGCGTCAGGCCACCGGCGATGCTGCCGGCGGCCACCCAGGCATAAAGCATCGCGCTGCGCCAGCGTTCGGTGGAGGAGGGGACATTCACGTGTGACTAGCCTCCAAGTGTGTCTGCAAGCGTGTCTGCGAGGAGGAAACCGCAGCTGACGGCGAAAAGACACAGACCGACCGAAGCCACGATATTGCCGAGCGCAGCGCGCTTCTCGCCGTTGCGCGCCAAGGTCAGCGTTTGCAGGCTGAACGAGGACACGGTGGTGTAGCAGCCGAGAAAGCCTGTCACCGCGAACAGCCATGGGCCCGGTGCGGCGAAAATCGAGGCCGGGTGCGTCGCCAGCGCGCCGAAGATGCCGATCAGGAAGGCGCCGGTGACGTTGATGGTCATGGTGCCCCAGGGAAAAGTCTCGCCCAGCCGCCGCGCGATCGCGCCGGAAACGAAATAGCGCGTGCAGCCGCCCAGCATGCTGCCGATCACGATCGCGGTCACTCCGCTCAGCACGACGAATGGTCTCCCCTCATCCCTTGCGCTCCACGCTCAGTCCATTGCCGATCACGAGCAGCCCAGCAAGCGCGACCAATGCGAAGCCTAGCCCGGCCAAGAAGGTGCCGACCGGACCGAAGGCGTCCCACAGCGCGCCGGCGATGACGCTCGCCGCCAGCAATGCAATGCCGGTGAGCAGATTGAAATAGCCGAACGCAGTGCCGCGTAAATTGGGCGGCGCGGTGTCGGCGACGAGGGCCGAGAACAGCCCTTGCGTTAATCCCATGTGCAGCCCCCACAGCACGACGCCGAGCGCCAGACCCGCAAGGCTCGGCAGCAGAGCGAGCGCGAGATCGGCTCCCGCAAGAAAGACGAGGCCGAGCGCGAGCAGGCCGGTCCGGCTGATCCGATCCGACAGCACGCCGGCCGGATAGGCCGAGAGCGCGTACACGATGTTCATCAGCACCAGCACGGCGGGCACCCACATCGCGTTGAGGCCGATGTTCTGCGCCCGCAGGATCAAAAAGGCCTCGCTGAAGCGAGCGAGCGTGAAGACGATTCCGACCGCGACGACGCGCCAGTACACCATTCCGAGTTGCCGCATCGCGGCGAGGTTGAGCGGATTTTTCGCAGGCTCCCGGCTTGCGTCGGGCTCAGGTTCGTTGACCGCAAACGCGATCAGTCCGAAGGACAGAAGTGCCGGCAGTACGGCCACCCAGAACACGGCGGTAAAATTATCCGCGGTGAACCACATCAGGCTGATTGCCGCGAGCGGGCCCAGAAAGGCTCCAATCGTGTCGAGCGATTGGCGCAGGCCGAAGCTCGCGCCGCGCAGGCCTATAGGCGCGATGTCGGCGACCAGCGCATCGCGCGGCGCACCGCGGATGCCCTTGCCGACGCGGTCAATGAAGCGCGCTGCCACCACCCATCCGACGCTGGGGGCGAGCGGGAACAGCGGCTTGGTGAAGGCGGCTAGCCCGTAGCCGAGCGCGGCGAGCAGCTTGCGCCGGCCGAGCCAGTCCGACAGCGCGCCGGAGAAGATTTTTGTGATCGAGGCGGTCGCCTCCGCGATGCCCTCGATGAAGCCGACGGTCAGCGTGGAGGCGCCGAGCACGGTGACGAGATAGACCGGCAGCAGCGCGTGGATCATCTCCGAGGAGATGTCCATCAGCATCGAGACGAAGCCGAGCACCCAGATCCCTCTGGGCAGTCCGGCGCGCGCGGCATTCGGTGCGGTCGTCGTCACGTCCTGGCCTTCGTCCTCAGGCAAAAAAACCATCCCGCAACAAAAAACCCGCCATCGGCGGGTTTGTCCATGCTCCCGCAAAAGGCAGAGGCTCAAAGATTGCCCCGCCTCAAGCAGAAGTCATCAGCCCTCTACGATCATCGACCGCCGGGCAGTTGTCGGGGGGACTCCATCCCCATCTGTGCGGTCAGCCTAGCATGGAAATCGCGCCGGACAATAGGGTGGGAGGATGCCGCGCATATCATGCACGGGTTTGACCCACGCATCCGTCCAGAACGAAAGCGCTCTTGCGGAGATGGATTTCCGGGTCCTGGCGCCGCCAAGGCTTCGCCGGGCTTTCGATGCTGGGCCAGCGAGGCTTTAGCGAAGGTGGCAAGCCCGGCAATGACGTTCGGTGTGTTCCGTACGCTCCAGCGGCATCGAGATGGCGAAACGGCGGCATCTTCGCGCAAGCGTGCAAATCCTAACTCGCAAATTCCTAACTCGAATGTGAAGCACAAGCGATCTTCGCACTTTGCGGCAGGGCGATTGCATGTCACCATCGCGTCATACGACGGGAGACTGCGATGCGCTTGCTGTTCTCGATCGGGGCTGTGCTGGTGGCCGGCGTATTTGCCGGAGGGGACGTCGCGGGCATCGCGGCACCTGGACCTAAATCTGAGCGGCCTAAATTCGAAGCGCCTAAAAGCCAACCGCAGCAGCAAGCGGCCGACAAGGACGGGCAGACCGTCGATGTCGAGCTGATCCTCGCGGTCGACGTCTCCTACTCCATGGACATGGACGAACTGGCGATCCAGCGCGAAGGTTATGCGCAGGCGATCCAGTCGAAGGAATTCCTGCAGGCGTTGAAGATGGGGCCCAACGGCCGGATCGCGGTGACCTATTTCGAGTGGGCCGCCTCGACCGACCAGAAGATCATCATTCCCTGGCGGCTGATCGACGGACCGGAGACCGCGGACGCCGTCGCCGCCGAAATCATGAAGACGCCGATCCGCCGCGCCTCGCGCACCTCGATCTCCGGCGCGATCACCTTCGCGATGCCGCTATTCGACGAGGATCCCTATCGCGGGATCCGCCGCGTAATCGACGTTTCCGGGGACGGCCCCAACAACAATGGCAGCCCGGTCACGGTGGCGCGCGACGCCGCGATCGAGAAGGGCATCGTCATCAACGGCCTGCCGATCATGGTCAAGGAGCCGTCCTATTCGACCATGGATATCGACAATCTCGACTATTACTATGAGGACTGCGTCATCGGCGGCCCCGGTTCCTTCGTCATCACCATCAAGGACCGCGACAAGTTCAAGGAAGCGATCCGCACCAAACTCCTGATGGAGGTCGCAGGCCTCAAGCCGGAGCGTCCCGTGATGCGGGTTGCGGACAAGGAGCCGCGCGTCAGCTGCTTGATCGGCGAGAAGATCTGGTCGGACCGCTGGGGGCGGTGAGACGCTACCCCCGAGGGGGTTGAATTTAACCGTTCGTTAATCGGTGAGTGGCCCTAATCCAGTTGTTTCCGTCAATGACCTGACATGGCTGGCCGGCGCGCAGACGAAGGCGGGTTTGTCAGACGGGTCCGCCGAGCAATCCAATGGCCATCGTCACGCAGAGCACCAGCCAGATTTCTCCTGCCAACGAGCGTGTCTATCATCAAAGTAACCTGCTCGGTGAATGGAAGGGCAATTGGGCGGGAAACAATCAGGCCGTCGGCTTCAAGGTCGTGAACATCCGCGGCGCCCGGGCACAGGTGGAGTACACCCATAACGGGCACACCGAGCGTGGTTTTGGCAAGGTTGACGGTGCAACCATCAGCTTCGGTTCGGTCACGATCGGGACCAAGAACGGCAAGAATGCGGCGCTCGTGTTCTCCGCCGGCGGCGGTCAGGCGAGCGCATCGCTCGAAAAACAGGCCCCGCCGGCCTCCGAAAGCCGCCTCATCGGAAGCTGGGGTGGCTATTCGGCCGACAACAACAAGAGCGCGAGCTTCCGGGTCGTCTCCATCACTGGCAACGAGGCGCTGGTCACGACCACCATCGACGGCATCACACGGCAGGGCACCGGCATCGTCTACAAGAACGTGGTCATGTTCGGACAAACGCAGATCTCGACGGACGACGGAAAGAACGGCAAGGTCATCTTCCAGGTCGGCAGCAAATCTTTCCAGGTACCGGTGACGAAACTACCGCCGGCAGATACGTCGTCTTCGGTGGACAGGACGGCGTAGCCGCTCAGGGCTGCTTCTTGCCTGACTGCGTTAGGGCCTTCAATTGCCGGTCGATCTGACGCAAGACGTCGCAGGCGGGCGCGAAAGCACCACCGCCGATCAGCCGCCAGATCTCCGTTGCCTGCTCGGCCAGACGCGGAATCGTCAGAGGCAGCCGCGCCGCTTCCAAGAGCGCACCCTTTTCGTTGATGAGATAGCGTTCGTTGAGAGCGAACACGACCTGCGCGACGCAGGCGAGCGACCGGTAGGCGCATCCAGCGATATGGGTCTGTTCGCCGCGCGCGATGGCAAGCTCGGCATTCTCGATGCCGAACAGGATTTCCCACTGGAAGCGCCGGATCAACGCCTCGCGCAGTGGCCTCGGATAAGGCAGAGCGATCGATTTCAGCCGGGCGATCAGCGCTTGCGGATCGTGCAGTGGCCGGCAATGAGCGACCTCTCCCATCCAGATCGCCGAACAGAAGCCGTGTGGATGGCCGGGCTGGTAATCGATGCTGACGATGCCGGTCCGGCAGGTTTCCATTACGGCTTCGACCGCCTCGGCGTCGCGATAGAGCAGATCGACCTTCTGTCCGTCAACCGACAGCCAGGCGCCTCCGACGATCCACGGTCCCCATTCGCCGATCTTCGTCACTGTCGCGGCGGCGGGATCATCGGCGATTTCCTTTACGGCGGCGAGCAACCGTGCGGTATCCAGCGGAATCGCCGCCTTGAAATAGAGGCCGATGTCGTAGTCCGACGTTGCGTGCCCGCTTCCCCGCGCGCGCGAGCCGCCGAGCACGATGGCCGCGACGCCTGGCAGTTCGCCAAGTGCGGACGTCAGACGCGTGAGCAGCGGATCGTGCGGTATGGAGGCCAGCTTACGTCGGCGCGCGACCTGTGCAAGGATGTCAGCGCCGGGCGCGGCTGCGGGATCGGCATGGCCGTGTGGCAGCTTGCGCGGAAGACATCGAAGAACTTTGTCGCGGCCGATCGCGGCGGGAATCAGCTTACCTTCGGGATGGTCACGGATGGCTCGAGCTGACTTCGTCGGCCGGGCGTGACCGGCTCGAAGTCAGGAGAGTGACGAATGCCGACCGCAAGGCTAGCCGAAGATTCCGATCTCTCCGCGCTGCTCGAGCTGTTTCGCGCCTCGGAGGTCAGCGTGGCCGCCGAGCCGCTGGAGAGAGTGGAGGACATCTGGCGGCAGACATTGTTCCGCGACGATCTCGCCGTGTTCGTCTCGGCGGTGGAGAGCCGCATCGTCGCCAGCTGTATGCTGATCACTGCGCCGAACCTGTTGCGCGCCGGCCGGTGCCACGGCTTCCTCGAGAATGTCGTGACCCACCCCGACTATCAGGGACGCGGCCACGGACGCGCCGTGATCGCGGCGGCGCTAACTGAGGCCTGGCGCAAGGACTGCCATCACGTCCTGATGCAGAGTGGCCGCAAGGACGCCCGCGTGCATCGCTTCTATGAAGCTTGCGGTTTTATTCCGGGCTTGCGGGTCGGCTATGTCGCGCACCGGCCCGCGCGCCCGGCGTGATGGCGGCGCCACTCACTGGCATTCGCGCTGTCCGGAGGGTATAATCGACGGAGTTTTTGATGGTAGCCTGAATGTCCGATCTTGCAGGTCCATGCGGTCTCGCAACTCTCTTCGCGGTGCTCTGCCTCGCCGGAGCGCCGGCTCATGGGCAGGCCGCACCGCTGAGATATTGGATGCCAGGCGGGCCTTTCGGCTTTGGCGGCACCAGCGGCCAAGCCTCCGATAGCTATAGCAACTTTCCAAGCTTCAATGCCGGCGATGAAGACGGAAGCTACGGCCTTCGCCCCGGTCTCTTTGTCGGAAGCCAACGCGGCAATGTTGGTTTGAGTGGCCTCAGCCAGCCCGCGCAGGCCGGCAATTTCAGCGCGCTTTCTTATGACAGCACGCAGTTCGGCTACAACACCAAGACCGCTGGCGGCATGCCCGTCACGTTCTTTGCCGGTTTCGACACGCTGAAATACGGCAACGGCCTTGGCAGCTCGCTTGCGCCGCTCACCTCCAGCACCACACCCGGCTATGGTGGGTTTGCGGGGGTCGAATTCAAGCCGACCTCCAACCTCAGCCTGTCGTTCGGGGTCGGCTATAGCCAGCAGCAATCGGGGAAGATGGACAGCGACATCAACTCCTCCATGCTGCCCGGCGAGTCGCCGGCGTTGGGCGGCTTGCGTCGTTGAGCGTTCACGCGTCAATTTCGCCGCCCGCTTGACCACGGCCGCGTTGGCCTACGACAAGCCCGCCACCAGCGGGCGTTGCAGGTGCTTCGCCATCAGCTCTGCCGCTTCGGCATAACGCCGCGTTTCCAGAACCTCGAGCAGGCGTAAATGCTCGCGCACGTGCCGCCGCATGCCGTCGCGGTCGGCGAAGCTGCGATAGGCGAACAGGCGTCTGATCGAATTCACGCGCCTCAGCGACTCAAGAAAGAAGGGATTGCCGGCGCCGCGGATGATCTCCTCATGGAATTCGCAACCAGAATGAAAGACCTCGCCGATCGTCATCTTCTCGAGCTCGCCCTCGAATACGCGCTGTTGACGCTCGCGCAAGCGTGCAATCACATCCTGCGACAGCGCAAAGCCGGGCTGCGCGATCGCCGCCGGCTCGATCACCGCGCGAAACGCCATGGCCTTGGCATGAGCTTCGGGGCTTGAGACCGTCTCTGCGAAGCGCCAGCCATAACCCGGCAGGCGTGCAACCCAGCCCTCGGCAGCGATCCGGTCAAGCAGCCGCTGCAGCTCGGCCCGGCTGAGGCCATAGCGGCGCATCAGCTCCGCCTCGGTGACATCAGCCGGCAGCCGGCTTGCGAGCACGTCGCCTGCGATGGTCGCATAAACCTGTTCGCGGCGCCGGACTGCTGCGAGGGCTGGCTGGGCGGCGCCGCTGGTCGGGTTCTTGGCCAGCACGAACCCGCGATGCGGCTCGCCGCGCGCGAGCCCTGCCGTTTCCAGAGCCTTGAGGCCGAGCCGGATGGGCGCGCGTGAAAGATCGAGCGCATCGGCAAGCCTTTGTTCGATCAACCGATCGCCAGCTTTCATGCCTTCGCGTCGGGCAAGCGCCATGATCAGGCCGGCGAGGTGCTCAGCGCGCTCGGAACCGCCTCTACGTGAGGCGGGCTGTCGGGAACTGTCGGAGGCAGTCATTGCAGTGCACGCAGATTTTGAGCTTGACAGACTGTTCCACAGATTGTTCTTTAAGGCAATAATATACAATCAAGCCAGGGAGAGCCCGATGACGCATGCGCCGGATGTCCTGATTTGCGAGGTCGGCCCCCGCGATGGCCTGCAAAATCTGGACGTGTTCGTTCCCACCGAAGCCAAATGCGCGCTGGTTGATATGATCGCCGCCGCCGGCGTGCGCGAGATCGACGCAGGATCCTTCGTGCCGCCGAAGGTCGTGCCGCAATTCGCCGATGTCGATGCGGTGATGGCGTACGCACTGGCGCACAAGACGGCGACAATCGGTGCACTTGTGCCGAACGTGAAGGGCGCAGAGCGCGCCATCACCGCCGGTGTCAACGCCATGTACTTCGTCATCTCCGCCAGCGAGACTCACAACCGCGCCAATGTGCGCCGCTCGATTGAAGAGCAGCTCGAGGGATTTCGCGCAGTCCGCGCCGCGATCGACGCCTGTCCGGCCGACCAGCGGCCGCACCTGATGGGGGCGATCTCCACCTCCTTCGGCTGCTCGCTGGAAGGTGAGGTGAGCGAAGCGGCCGTGTGCCGGGTTGCGCGCGCCTTTGCCCAAGCCGGTGCCGACGAGATCGGGCTCGCCGACACCGTCGGCTATGCCACTCCGAAACTGATCAGGCAGATCGTCGAAGCTGTCAGGCGCGAAGTCGGATCGCAAATGACGCTGCGGCTGCATCTGCACGACACGCTCGGTGCTGGCCTTGCCAACGCCGTCGCCGGCCTCGAAGCCGGGATCCACCGTTTCGACGCCGCGGTATCAGGACTTGGCGGCTGCCCCTTCGCTCCTGGCGCCCGCGGCAACATCGTGACCGAGGACCTCGTGTTCATGCTGGAACGGATGGGACTATCCACCGGCATTGACCTGGATCGCCTGATGCAAACGCGCGAGATTCTCGCCCGCCATATCCCGGCAAGACATCTGACCGGGCATCTTCACGAGGCCGGCATTCCCAAGGTGCTGCGGAGGGCGGCATGACGGCAGCTACGCCCGAGGCGGCATCGGAGCTGCGTCCGCTGGCCGGCCTTCGTGTCATCGAGTTCAGCCAGATGGTGATGGGGCCGAGCTGCGGCTTGATCCTCGCCGATCTCGGCGCCGATGTCATCAAGGTCGAGCCGCCCAAGGGCGACCGTACCCGTTATTTCAAGGGTCCCGCTGCCGGCTTCTTCGCCACCTACAGCCGCAACAAACGCAGTATCGCGTTGGACACGTCGACCGCGGAGGGCCAGAACGTCGCGCGGAGGCTGATTGAGAACAGCGACGTCCTGATCGAGAATTTCCGGCCCGGCCTCCTGAAGCGGATCAGCCTCGACTACGAGTCGGTGGCCGCTTTTGCGCCACGCCTGATCTACTGCTCGCTCAAAGGCTATTTGCCCGGCCCTTACGAGAATCGTCTCGCGCTCGACGAGGTCGTGCAGATGATGGGCGGTCTCGCCTACATGACCGGCTTGCCCGACCGGCCGATGCGCGCCGGCGCCTCGGTTAACGACGTCATGGGCGGCATGTTCGGCGTGATCGCGATCCAGGCTGCGCTCGCCGAGAGGCAGCGCACCGGCCGCGGCCGCTACATCCAGAGTGCACTCTACGAGAACAACGTGTTCCTGATGGCGCAGGCCATGATGTGCGAAGCAGTCAGCGGCCAGCCCTCGATTCCCTATTCGATCAAGGACAGCCCGTGGCCGGTCTACGATCTCTTCGACACCAGGGACGGCTCGAAGCTGTTCGTCACCATCGTCGGTGAAGAGCAGTGGGAGGCGTTCTGCCGCGCATTCGATCGCGAATCCTGGCTTGCCGATCCGCGCTTTGCGACGAGCAACGATCGCGTCGACCATCGCGGCTGGCTGATCCCCGAAATCGCGAAGATATTCAAGCAATGGGACAAGGCCGATCTCGCCGCGCGCCTTGAGCAGCTCGATCTGCCTTACGCGCCGGTGAACAAGCCCGGCGATCTCTTCGATGACCCGCATCTGAACCAGTCGGGCGGGTTGACCAAGATTCATCTGCCTGATGGCGGCGAGGCGAAAACGCCGCTGTTGCCGATCTCCATGGACGGCCGACGTTTGCCCAACCGTTACGATCCGCCGCAGATCGGCGAGCAGACGCGCGAGATCCTGAGTGAGATCGGCGTTTCGTCGAACGAAATCGAAACTCTGCGAAGAGCAGGAACGATCCGGATTGCGCCTACGCCGTCCTGATCAACGCATCAATCAAACAAGAACGAGGGGAGGAGCACATGAACATCACCAGGCGCCAGGCGCTGATCGCGGGCTCCACCTTGGCCGGCGCATCGATGTTGCCCAGGCAGCTCTGCGCCGAGACCAAGCAGGTATCGCTTGCCTTCGGGCCGGTTTCGCCGGTCTACGCCATCGGCATGATCGCTGAGCTGAAGGGGTACTTCAGGGACGAAGGTCTTGACTCCAAGCTCGTCACCGGTAACGCCGGAACATTCGGTCGCCAGACACTGGCGGCGGGACAAGCACAGTTCGCGCACGGCGATGCCAGCCATCCGCTCCAGCTCAGTGCGCGCGGCAAGCCCTGCAAGATCCTGCTCGCGACCGAGATGGTGTGCTCCTACGCCAACATCATGGTCCGGCAGGACCTCTACGACAGCGGTGTCAATTCGGTCGAGAAGCTCGCCGAGTACAAGCGGTCTGACGGCGCCAAGCCGATCGTCGCGGCCACCGCAATCGGGTCGGGCACCTGGGTGTTCGGCACCTATGTGTTCGAAACGCGCGGGCTCGGCGACAGGGTGAACTGGGTCGCTGGCGGCGGGCCCAACACGATGTTTCCGTCGCTGCAGACCAAGCAGTTCGACGGCATCATGGCGCCGCCAAGCTGGATCGTCGAGGTCGAGAAGAAGGGCTTTGGCAGGACGATCTACGACACCTCCAAGCCCGGCATATTCGAGAAGGATTTCGGCGGGACGCTGCCCGTGCTCGTGATCTACACGCTCCAGGACACGATCGAGCAGGACAAGGCGATGGTGCAGGCCTACGTGAACGCGATCCACCGCGCGATGGCTTTCGTGAAGGCGACGCCGCTCGCCGACGTGCAGGCATTGGTCACGCCCAAATATTTCTCGGGCATCGACCCTGATGCGGTCAGCGCCGAGCTCGGCTTCGACAAGTCGACGTGGGCCTATGACGGTGTCATCGACAAGTCTTCGTTCGAACGCGGCGCAAAGCCCTGGCACCGCAAGGGAACCGATATTCCCGAGACGAAATACGAGGATGTCGTCGACATGAGCTTCCTCCATGCGGCCAGGGCAAAATACAAATGATCGTCGCGCCAGGTCCGGGCTTCGCGCTCGCGCGAGAAGAGGATGAACGAGCCGCGCCGCGCACTCGAATTGCGGTGCGAGGTCTCACCAAGCGCTTTAACGCGTCCGGCCGTGAGTTCGTGGCGGTCGATGACGTTTCCTTCGAGGTGAAGCAGGGCGAATTCGTCGCGCTGCTCGGTCCATCCGGCTGCGGCAAGAGCACCATCCTCAACATGGTCGCGGGGCTATTGCCGCGCTCGGGCGGACACATCCTGATCGATGAGGAGACGGTTGAGACCGGCAAGGTCAACCCCAGGGTCGGCTACGTCTTCCAGCGCGACACGCTGTTTCCCTGGCGAACCGTCGAGCAGAACATCGGCTACGGGCTGGAGATTGCGAGGCTATCAAAGACCGAGCGCGCCGAGCGCGTCGCTTCGGCGGTCGAGAAGGCCGGGCTCTCCGGTTTTGCACAGAGCTTTCCCCGCATGCTGTCCGGCGGCATGCGCCAGCGCGTCGCCTTGATGCGCACGCTGATCCTGGAGCCCGAGATCCTGCTGATGGACGAGCCGTTCGGCGCGCTCGACACCCACACCAAGCTCGAAATGCACAAGACGCTGCTGGAGATATGGGAACGCGAGCGGCAGACGGTGCTGTTCGTGACCCACGATCTCGGCGAGGCTTTGACGCTGGCGAGCCGCATCATCCTGCTCTCGGCGCGGCCCGGCAGGCTCAAGGAAGACTTCGACGTCGCCATCCCGCGGCCGCGCGATCCTGTGGGCGTGCGCGAGACCGCCGAATTCGGCCGCCTCTACTCTCACATCTGGCATTCCCTCGGCGAAGAATTGCGCCGCACCAAGGCCGACTAACCATGTCCAACAGCCGTACCGCCGTCCTGTTCTGGCAACTGGCCATTCTCGTATTGGTTCTCGTCGTCTGGCAGTGGGGGTTTGAATGGAGCAGGGCGCTGTTGCCGAAGGCCTATGTTCCGAAAATCCTGGACCCGTATTTCGTCGCCAAGCCATCGTTGATCTGGCAGAGCTTCTTGCGGCTTGGCTGCTTTGCCGATTCCGCCGGCTTTGCCGCCTGCATCAGCGGCAACGACAACAATTTGTGGGTCGCCACGCTCGTCACGCTGAAGAACACCTGGTGGGGCTTTCTTTTCGGGTCAGCGAGCGGCATCGCGGTTGGCCTGCTCCTCGGCCGTTCGGACTTTCTTGCCCGCGTGTTCGGGCCCTACGTCGTGGCGCTCAACTCGATACCGCGCATCGCGCTGGTGCCGCTCGTCATCCTGATCTTCGGCCTCGGCGATCTCTCCAAGATCGCCACCGCTTGGCTCGTCGTTTTCTTCGTGGTGTTCTTCAACACCTTCGAGGGAACACGTGCGGTCGACCGCGACCAGATCGCCGCCGCCCGTCTGCTGGGCGCCAGCGAATTCACCGTGCTGCGCACCGTCGTGGTTCCTTCCGCACTGGCCTGGGTGTTCGCCTCGCTGCTGCCGGCAGTGTCTTTTGCGCTGATCGGTGTCATCGTCGGCGAGTTCATCGGCGCCGAACGCGGGCTCGGCAAGCTCATCATCGAGGCCGAGGCGCGCGCCAATGCCAGCGAGATGATGGTCGCCATCTTCGTCATGATGTTCGTTGGGATTTTACTGGCGATCGCCGTACGTTCGCTGCAGTCCTACCTGCTGCGATGGCAGCCGCAATTCGAGGCGTCGGCATAGCAGTCCGGAAGGAATCGAAGGGTGGGCGGCCGGTACCGCGTCAGCGGCTGAACCTTGCCACCAGCTCCACATGCGGCGTGTGCCGGAACTGGTCGACCGGCACCACGGTCTCGATCCTGTAGCCGCCGTCGATCAGCAGCCGTGCATCGCGGGCGAAGGTTGCGACATTGCAGGAGACCGCGACCACGACCGGTACCTTGCTCGCGGCGAGCTTCAGCGCCTGCGCCTGTGCGCCGTGGCGCGGCGGGTCGAGCACGACGGCATCGAACTCGCGCAGCTCCTGCGGTACCAGCGGGCGGCGGAACAGATCGCGCGGCTCGGCCTTGATCGGCTTCAGGCCGGGCGCGCGCGCCGCTTTTGCCAGTGCGGCGATGGCGCCGGCATCGTTGTCATAGGCCGCGACGCGGGCTTTCTCGGCAAGCCGAAGCGCGAACGGGCCGACGCCGCAGAAGAGGTCGAGAATCTCCTTGGACTTGCCGATGCGTTCTGCAACAAGCGCGGCCAGCGTCTCTTCGCCTGCGACGGTTGCTTGCAGGAACGAGCCCGGCGGCAGCGACACCTCGGCACGACCCATCTGCAGGGTCGGCGGCAGGCGTTGCAGCACCAGCTCGCCGTGACGCGTCAGCCGCGCCAGGCGGTGCTGCTCGGCGACGCGCGAGAGCGCCGTGACCATCGCCGTCGGCAGCGGGCCGGAGCCGCGCACGTCAACGTCGAGGCCGTTGGCGGTGGCGGTGACCTGGATGTCGAGCGGCTTTGTCACCGGCATCCTGGACGTCAGGGGCTCTGAGAGCGCCCAGGCGGCATCGAGTGCCCCCTCAAGCGCGGGATCGAGGATGGGGCAGCGATGGATCGGGATGACGTCATGCGAGCTTGCGGCGGAAAAACCCACCTTGAGGATGTCATGCGTACTGAACCGGCCATGCAGCGTGATGCGTCTGCGCCCCGCACCATGGGCATCGACCAGCGGCGCCACCTCGCAGTCGAGGCCGGCCTGCGCCAGCGTCTCGACCACGATGTTGCGTTTCCAGGCTTGGTACGGCCCGGCTGCCCAGTGCTGGATCGCGCAGCCGCCGCAGACACCGAAATGCGGGCAGAACGGTTCGATGCGCTCCAGGCTTGCAACATCGACCGCAAGCAGCTTGCGGCGGTCGGGATGGTTGCCCGCGGCATGGTCGACCTCGACGGTCTCGCCGCCGAGCGCATAAGGCACATAAATGGCTTCGCTTGCATCGAGGCAGACGCCGTCGCCGCGATGGCCGACATGATCGATCTTCACGCGCTCAACCACGGCGCGCGCCCAGGAAGAATTCGATGTTGCCGTCGCCGCCCGCAATTGAGGAAGGGAACACCTCGATATCGGTGCAGCCGAGCGATGCGGCAAAGGCCGCGATATCGTCGCAGATTTCCCGATGCACGGCGGCGTCGCGGATGATGCCCTTCTTGTTGTGCTTTCGGTCTGCCTCGAATTGCGGCTTGATCAGCGCCAGCAGGCTCATGGGCGCCGCGGCAAGCGAGAGCGCAACGGGCAGCACCGTCTTCAGCGAGATGAAGCTGACATCGATGACGACGACGTCGGGCCGCGCCGGCAGCCGCTTGCCTTCGTAGCTGCGGATATCCGTCTCCTCCATCGAAATGATCTTTGGATGCCCGCGCAGCGAGGGATGCAATTGCGCGGTGCCGACGTCGACTGCGAAGACGAGGCTCGCGCCGTTGGCGAGCAGCACTTCGGTGAACCCTCCGGTGGATGCACCGACGTCGAGGCAGACATGGTCCTCGATCTCGATCGGATAGCGCTCCAGCGCGCTGGCAAGCTTGACGCCGCCGCGGGAGACATAGGGATGCGCCGGCTCGGCCTGGATCACTGCATCTTCTGCGACCGTCTCCGACGGTTTGGAAACCGGCTTGTCGTTCGCGGTGACGAGCCCGGCCTCGATCGCCGCGCGCGCCCGCGCCCGGCTTTCGAACAGGCCGCGCTCGACCAGCAGAACATCCGCGCGCTTGCGGGGAGGGGACATCACGCTCTCCGGAGACGACTGACTATGTAGTGATCGCTCGCGCGGCCGCCATCCGGACGCAAGTTTCGAACGCGGCAAGATCATGCCAGACGTCGATGGGCATCGCCGCCGGCGTCACCAGCGGGCAGCCATGCAGCTCCAGCGCATGGATCATCATGAGATTGTCGGGGAGGCCAAAGTCCTCGACGGTCAGCCCCTGCGCATCGACCAGCCGCCCGTTCTCGGATGTAACGTCCATCAAGCGCCGGACGCGGTCGGTATAGACGGCGCCGTCGTTGGAATAGGCCAGACAAAACTTGCCGCGGCCGGCCATGTAGCCGAGTTCATAGACGGTGCCGGGATCGGCCCCGGCGCCGCGGAACGGGGTGAGGTTGGCGATGACGGCGTCGGCCTGATCCATCATCGCCTCGTTGCCGGCAAAGATCCGCCGCGAGGCATCGTCGGCGGCGAGGTCGATGGCGTTGTCGAGGGGGTAGAGGCCGACGAGCCCGAAGCGAGCGCAGATCGCCGCCTTTTGGCGACCGATCTCGACCGCATCCGGCAGGAACACGTCAGGGCCTGCCAGATAGATTTTCATGGGATCACCGGTCGAAGAGGCGTGGAGTTGCTGCGGCATCGGAAGTGCAAAACCTCTCCCATTGGGAGAGGTCGCGCCGAAGGCGCGGGTGAGGGGTTACGCTCTCACGTGGGACCTCTACCCCCCCCCACCCGGATTGCTTCGCAATCCGACCTCTCTCTATGGGAGAGGTGCGGGCAGCGTCTGGCCGATAATCAGGCCAGCTTGACCGTCTCGGCCTTGACGTCCTTGCCGAGCGCCTCGAACACCTTGGCGACGATGCCCTTGGCATCGAGACCAGCGCGGGCGTACATCGCGGCCGGGGTGTCGTGGTCCTGGAACACGTCGGGCAGCACCATGGTGCGGAAGCGCACGAGGCCGCTGTCGAGCACGCCCTGGTCGGTCAGGAACTGCGCGACATGCGAGCCGAAACCACCGACCGCGCCTTCCTCGATCGTGATCAGGATCTCGTGGTCGCGGGCGAGCTTGAGCACCAGCTCGGTGTCGAGCGGCTTCATGAAGCGCGCATCGGCGATCGTGGTGGAGAGGCCGTGGGCTGCGAGCTCGTCGGCCGCCTTCTCGCATTCGGCCAGACGCGTGCCGAAGGAGAGCAGGGCGATCTTGCTGCCCTCGCGGACCACGCGGCCCTTGCCGATTTCGAGGGGAACGCCGACGTCCGGCATCTCGATGCCGCGGCCTTCGCCGCGGGGATAGCGCAGCGAACTCGGACGGTCGTTGATCGCGACCTGGGTTGCGACCATGTGCACGAGCTCGGCTTCGTCGCTTGCAGCCATGATCACCATGTTCGGCAGGCAACCGAGATAGGCGTTGTCGAACGAGCCGGCATGCGTCGCGCCGTCGGCGCCGACGAGGCCGGCGCGGTCGATAGCGAAGCGGACCGGCAGGTTCTGGATCGCGACGTCATGCACGATCTGGTCGTAACCGCGCTGCAGGAAGGTCGAGTAGATCGCGCAGAACGGCTTGTAGCCTTCGCTGGCAAGACCGGCAGCAAAGGTCACCGCGTGCTGCTCGGCAATGCCGACGTCGAAAGTGCGGTCCGGAAATGCCTTGTTGAAGATGTCGACGCCGGTGCCGGACGGCATAGCCGCAGTGATCGCGACGATCTTGTCGTCCTTCTCGGCTTCCTTGACGAGGCTCTGGCCGAACACGTTCTGATAGGCCGGCGCGTTCGGCTTGGCCTTGGCCTGGGTGCCGGTCGCGACGTCGAACTTGACGACCGCATGATATTTGTCGGCGGAGGCTTCCGCCGGACCGTAGCCCTTGCCCTTCTGCGTCACGACGTGGACCAGGATCGGGCCGGTCTCCATGTCGCGGACGTTCTTCAGAACGGGCAGCAGATGGTCGAGGTTGTGGCCGTCGATCGGGCCGACGTAATAGAAGCCGAGCTCCTCGAACAGCGTGCCGCCGTCCATCATGAATCCGCGGGAATATTCCTCGACGCGGTTGGCGCGGTTGGCGAGGATCTTGGGCAGCCGCTTGTTGATCTGCTTGGCCGCCTCGCGCAGCGTGCGATAGGTCTTGCCGGAGTAGAGTCGCGACAGATAGGCGCTCATGGCGCCGACCGGCGGCGCAATCGACATGTCGTTGTCGTTGAGGATGACGATCAGGCGTGAGTTCATCGCACCCGCATTGTTCATCGCCTCATAAGCCATGCCGGCCGACATGGCGCCGTCGCCGATCACCGCGATGACGTTGTTCTTGCCGCCGGAGAGGTCGCGCGCCACGGCCATGCCGAGGGCGGCGGAGATCGAGGTCGAGGAATGCGCGGCGCCGAACGGATCGTAATCGCTCTCGCTGCGCTTGGTGAAACCGGACAGGCCGCCGCCGGTGCGCAGTGTGCGGATGCGGTCGCGCCGGCCGGTGAGGATCTTGTGCGGATAGGCCTGGTGGCCGACGTCCCAGATCAGCCGGTCGCGCGGCGTGTCGAAGACGTAATGGATCGCGGTGGTGAGCTCGACAACGCCGAGGCCCGCCCCGAAGTGACCGCCGGTCACCGAGACGGCATCGATCGTCTCCTGCCGCAGTTCGTCGGCGACCTGGCGAACCTGCTCGATCTTGAGCTTGCGTAGGTCGTCCGGCGTTCGGATGGTGTCGAGAAGCGGCGTTTTACTGTATGCGTTCACGGCGATTTCCAATTTGTCAGCGCCGGAAGGTCATTCCGGTGCGCGATGGGTTTGCACAATATCGGCGCAGCGCGAGTCCTTAAACCGTCGGAGCCACCTGCATGGGGCCAGAACCCCCTCTTCAAGCTTAGGTGAGCTTAAGTGCGCTCCGGTTCAGCCTCTGTGATCCCTGTCACTTAGATCGGCTTCGTCCATCCCAGCCAATTTCATTAGCGATTTGAGGCACTTGTCGTCGGCAATCGATGCCCACGCAAGGCTTACAAAAAGCCACACTCCGCGCAGCTTTACACCAAACCTTGGGCCAAAGCCAACCCGCAGGACCGACTACGGCCATGCAGGTGCAACCCTCAGGCCAGTTTAGTTAATCCTGGCGCGGGAGGCGAGGTTCCAATCCTGCCCGGTTCCTTGGCAGGCTTTTAGGCGAGCGCGAGGCCGTTTGGGGGCGGATTCAACCAGCTGGAAGCCTCTTGGGACGCGAACCGCGACCAAGCAGATCGTGCGTCGCGGATCTTCCGCGAGCGGAACCCCACATGATCATCAAAAATTGCGGGCGGTTACCGCCCGAAATGGGCGGCACTGACAAACGGGCCTTACTGCACGTCGAGCGGCGCGGTGCCGGTGGCCTGGCCGCTGGCATCGGTAGTAATCTTGTCAACCCGCGCCTCGGCCTGGCGCAACAGCTCCTCGCAACGGCGCTTCAGGGCCTCGCCACGTTCGTAGATCGTCACGGATTCCTCGAGCGGCACCTTGCCGTCCTCCAGCCGCTTCACGATCGTCTCGAGCTCCTCAATGGCACGTTCGAAGGTGAGCCTGGAGACGTCGACTTGAGTATTTTCGGCCATATCCGTTTCCGATTGCCCGATTCGCTTCCCTGCAGAAGAGCAGGGTTTTGCGGGCGTAATGTGGCGGGTGTTTTCAGGCGCCCATCAGGGCGCCGACATGCGCCGTAACAGATTCTTTCAATCCTTGCAGATCATAGCCGCCCTCAAGCACCGAAACAATTCGGCCCTCTGCGCTCTTGTCGGCGAGGTCCATCAGCTTGCGCGTGACCCAGGTGTAATCCTCGGCACGCAAATTTAGCGAGGCCAGCGGATCGCGGTAATGCGCATCGAAGCCCGCGGAGATGATGAGAAGCTCGGGACTGAACTTCGTCAGTTGCGGCAGGATCAAGTTCTCGAATGCGATACGGAATTCGGGGCCGCCGTCTTCGGAGGCGAGTGGCGCGTTGACGATGGTCTCGTGGTCGCCGCGCTCGTCCCGCGCGCCCGTGCCCGGAAACAGCGGCATCTGGTGGGTCGAGCAGTACATCACGGTCGGATCCGACCAGAAGATGTCCTGCGTGCCATTGCCGTGATGCACGTCGAAATCGACGATGGCCACGCGCTTGATGCCATATTTGCGTTGCGCATGGCGCGCCGCGATCGCGACGTTGTCGAAGAAGCAGAAGCCCATCGGCTTGCCGATCTCGGCGTGATGTCCGGGCGGGCGCACCGCGACAAAGGCGTTGCGGTGCTCGCCGGCCATCACCGCTTCGGTCGCGGCGACCGCGCCGCCAACGCCGCGCATTACCGCCTCCCAGGTGCCTGGGGACATCGAGGTGTCGCCGTCGACATAGACCTGGCCGCTGGTCGGCGCGATGTGGCGCAACTCGGTGACGTAATGCTCGTTGTGGCAGAGCGTGACGAGGTCGAGATCGCCCTCCGGCGCTTGGTCGCGCACCAGGAACTGAAAGCGCTCATGCGACAGCGCCTCCTCCACCGCGCGCAGGCGGTCGGGCCTTTCCGGGTGCCCCGGCGGCGTGACGTGGTCGAGGCAGGCCTTGTGGGAGAGGAGAAGCGTGCTCATCAGGTCGGGCTCATGGGATGCGGGCTCTTGATGTCGCTTGGCGCATCCGGCGCCAAAACGCAATGCAAGACCCAATCTATGCGCTTGGCGTTAAATGGCAAATGGCGGTCCCGTTCCGGCCCGTTTGCGCCAGATCAATTCACGCGAAGAATGCGGGTGGGCGGCAGTGGGCCGATCGGTCCGTGCGCCCTGAAGAAGGCAAACAGCGCGTCCGCATCGTAACCGCCATATTGCGGCGAGTTGCCCTGTTTGGCGACCGTAAAGCCGTCGCCACCGACGGCGAGGTAATCGTTGAGGGTGACGCGGTAGCCGGTGGACTGCTCGATCGGCCTGCCGTTGAGCGTCATCGTCTCGGCAGCGACGCGCTCGCCGAGCGGTTTTGACGCATCCCAGGTGTAGCTGAACCCGTTCGAGACCTGGAGGATCCGTGGCCGCTTCGGATCGAGCCATTGCTGCTCCAGCATGTCCTTGAGCTGGCTCCCTGTGAGCGTCACGGTGACGAGGCGGTTGCGGAACGGCTGGCTCGCGAAGACATCGCCGAAGGATATCGCGCCATTCTCCTTCGGAACGATGTCGGTGCGGATGCCGCCGGGATTGGTGAGCGCGATGACAGCGCCGCCATCCTTGGTGTCCTTCGTCGCCGCGAGCTGCGCGTCCGCAATGACGTCGCCGAGCGCGCTTTCGCCTGCCTCGTTCGGCACGCGCGACAGCGTCTGCGTCACCGACCCGGCCGGACGATTGGCGATCGGGGCGGCGAGCTTGTCATAGGCCTCGATCAGCGCGGTCTGCTGGGGATCCTTCGGCAGCGAGGCGTTGGCGACGATGACGTTCTCGGCCCTGGTGCTGACGACATCGCGCGTTGCCGGATCAAGCTTGAGATCGATCGCGGTGACCAGCGTGCCGTATTTGTCGCCGCTGGTGACGAGCCGCCCGTCGATGTTGCAGACATAAGCGCGATGAGTGTGGCCGCTGACGACGACGTCGACGGCGCGGTCGAACTTTTTGACGATCTCGACGATCGGCCCGGAGATGCCGGGGCAGTCATTGTAGTCGCCGGCCGGCTCGCCGCCTTCGTGGATCAGCACCACGATGGCTTCCACGCCGCGTGCCTTCAGTTGCGGCACGAGCGCGTTCACCGTCTCGGCCTCGTCGCGGAATTCGAGACCGGTAATGCCGGCGGGCGAGACGATGCCGGCTGTGCCTTTCAAGGTCAGTCCGATGAAGGCGACGGGGATGCCGTCGAACTCCCTGATCTCGTAGGGCGGCAGCACGCTTCTGCCGGTCGCGGTCTCGACGGTGGAGGCTGCGAGATAGTGGAATTTCGCGCCCGTGAAGGGATGCGGCCCCTGGCAGCCGTCGACCGGATGGCAGCCGCCGTTCTGCATCCGCAGCAGCTCCGCCTTGCCCTCGTCGAACTCGTGATTGCCGACCGAGCTGATCGCAAGCCCCATCATCGAGAGCGACTCGATCGAGGGCTCGTCGTGAAACATCGCCGACAAGAACGGGCTTGCCCCGATCAGGTCGCCGGCGGCAACGAAGATCGTGTTCCGGCGCCCCTCGCGCAATTGCCTGACCAGTGTCGCCATGTACTCGGCCCCGCCGGCCGCCACCATCACCTTCCTGGCTTTGTCCTCGGGATCACCGATGCGGATGCCGCCGGGCGGCGGCCGCAAATTGCCGTGGAAATCGTTGATCGCGAGGATGCGCAGCTCGACGGGGGCTGCGGCTTGGGCCGCAGCGGGCAGGGCAGCGGCGAGCGCGAGGGCGGAAATGGTCAGGCGGAGAAGATGTCGCATGGAACTAAGATTAGACGCTCCGCGCGAAGATTTCACGAGGCTTGTTACCCGTCATTCCGGGGCGCGTGTAGCGCGAGCCCGGAATCTATCGGGCGACAAGCTTGGTGTATCGATGGATTCTCAGATGCGCAATTGCGCATCGTAGCTCGCGACTTTGTCGCGCCCCGGAATGACGATAGCGATAATCTCACCGCCGCTTCCTGTTCGCGAACGCATTGAACGCAGCGACGGCTTCGTCCGATTTCAGCCGCTCGCCGAACAAATGGCTCTCCTGGTCGATGCGGCGGGTGAGCTCTTCCGGCGGGGCGCGCAGCAATTTGCGAGAGGTCGCAACCGCCTCGGCCGGCAGCTTGCAGATCTCGCGCGCCACCTTGCGGGCCTCGACCTCGGTATGTCCCGACGAGACCACCGTGTTGACGAAGCCTGCGGCGTGGGCTTCCGCGGCGGTGAAGGTCCGTCCCATCACCAGCATCGCAAAGGCGCGCTGGTACCCCATCGTGCTCGGCATCAGCAGGCTGGAAGCGCCAACCGGCACGAGCCCGAGATGGATATAGGGCGCGGAGAAGGTCGCGGCGGTGGAGGCGAGCACGTAGTCGCAATGGAACAGCATCACGGTGCCCATGCCGATCGACGCGCCGTCCACGGCCGCGATGATCGGCTTGACGTTGAGGGCGAGCGAGTAGAGGAAGCGCGCTCCGTCCGTCAGCGTCTCGGAATTCGCCTCCCCGGCTTGCATGAAATCATCGATATCGTCGCCGGCAGTGAACACGCCGGAGCCGCCGGTGATGATCATGCAGCGGATCTCGGGATTGTCTTGCGCGGTGTCGATCGCGCGGCTCATCTCGCGATACATGTCCTGTGTGATCGCGTTTTTCTTGCTTGGCCGGCGCAATGTGATCACGCGCGTCGCGCGCTCTTCGGTGACGACGATGTTACCGTTCGGCATGAATGCCCCCCGCGCCACCGCAGCGCTTGCCTCCCGCGAGTCTCGCTGGCTTCAGCCTACATCATCCCACGGACGTGCCAATGCGCTCGCTCAACCTTTTCGTGGCAATTCCGTGAGACAGACGCTTGGTGCTTGCGCCATGGCTGCATTTGTCCCGGGAACCGACCCGCCATGGATGGTGCCAACGCAATACTTTACGCGGTATTTCGTGCTGCAACAATCGGCTACAATGTTTCGATTGAAAAACCGTTGGTTGTGCGGCACGATGTCCTGTCTCGTTTCCATTTGGTCGATTGCTTGATTGATGATTGCCACAACGGGCATTGACGAATCCTCGGTGCACTATCGCGGCTGGCGCGTCGTGTTGGCCTGTTTCCTGATGGCTTTCTTCATGTTCGGCTTCGGCCTCTACGGCCAGGGCGTCTATCTTGCGGAGCTCCAGCGCGCGCATGGCTGGCCGGGCACGCTGGTTTCCGCCGCCAGCACTTTCTCGTTTCTGCTGACCTCCGTCCTCGTCATCTTCACCGACAATCTCCTGGCGCGTATCGGGCTGAGATCGCTGATCCTGTGCGGTTTGACGGCGCTCGGGGCATCGACGGTGATGCTGGCGCTGATGCAGACGCCCTGGCAGCTTTATCTCGCCTACGCGCTGATGTCGGTCGGCTGGACCGGCATGGGCACCGTCGTGATCGCAACCGTGCTGAATTCCTGGTTCGAGCGGCGACGCGGGCTCGCGCTCAGCCTTGCGTTCAACGGCGCGACGTGCGGCGGGATCGTCCTCGTGCCGCTGCTGCTGACGCTGACCGGCAGCATCGGCTTCCGCTCGGCCATGCTGGCGGTCACGATGGCGATGGTGGTGCTGGTGTTGCCGGTGGTGGTCATCTTCACCGGCTGGCCGGCCGAGATGTCGCCGGATTCGGGCGGCCGTCCTTCCGGTGGCGGCGCGGCCGCACCGGCCCATTCGCGCAAGGCGCTGCTCGCCCAGGCGGCGTTCTGGACCATGGTGCTGCCGTTCGCGATCGCATTGCTCGCGCAGATGGGTTTCATCGTCCACCAAGTGACGTTTCTCGAGCCGCTGATCGGCCGCTATGCCGCGGGCCTTGCGGTCACCATCATGGCGGCGATGGCAGTGGTTGGCCGCCTGTCGCTCGGCCTGTTCGTCGACCGGCTCGATCCGCGGCTCGCAAGCGCCGCCTCGATGACGAGCCAGGCGGCGGCGCTGTTCGTCATCGTGCAGAGCACGAGCCCGACGGTGCTGCTGATATGTTGCGCCGTCTACGGCTTCTCGATCGGCAACATGATCACGTTCCCGCCCCTGATCATCCAGCGCGAGATCGGCGCTGCCGCCTTCGCGGCCGCAATGGGACTGGGGACCTCGATCAGCGGCATCGTCAGCGCGTTCGGTCCCGGCATCGTCGGCCTCGTGCGCAGCCTGACCGGCGATTACACGACGGCGTTCGCGATGTGCGTGGTGCTCGATCTCGTGGCGGCCGGGATCGTGCTGTGGCGGCCGGGAGCAAGTGGCGCAGCACGAAGGTCGAGGTAAGTCCGTGAGCTGAGAGTTGGCCGGGAGCACGCCGTATATTCCGCTGTCGTCCCGGCCTAGTGCGCAATTGCGCACGGGGGGCCGGGACCCATCCCGCGTGATCCGTCGATGGGGTTCGGATCGCAGTAACGCACGACCGCTTAATTGCCAATCTTCGTCAAACTTCTGCCTGGGAGTATGGGTTCCGGCCTTCGCCGGGACGATACTGAATGTGCGGCACGTACATCCTAGCAGCTTATCCCAACAACACCGCATCCGCCGCCGCGACCGACTCTGCGCTCTCCGTGACCGTGCGCTCCAGCGCTGCCGCCTGCACCGTGATGTTCTCGGCGAAAAAGCGGGCGAGCGAAACGTAACGCGGCGCGTCCGTATTTCCCTCCGCCTTCGCGGCGAGCGCTTCGGATGCCAACATGCAGCCGCCGAGCGTGGCGCCGAATTGCTGGAGATAGGGCGTCGCACCCGCGAGCGCCTCGTTCGGCGCAGAGGCGACACGCTCCAGAAGCCATTTGCTGGTGCGGTGAAGCGCCTCGAGCGCCTCGCGCAGCTTTGCACCCGTGGTGCCGAAGGCGGGATCGTTGGAGGCCTCGACTTGCTTGACGGTCGCCGAGAGCTCGGACAGCAGCGCCCACACCGCGGCACCGCCATTGGCCGCGAGCTTGCGCGTGACAAGGTCGATTGCCTGGATGCCGTTGGTGCCCTCGTAGATCGCGGTGATGCGCGCGTCGCGATAGTGCTGCGCCGCGCCGGTCTCCTCGATGAAGCCCATGCCGCCATGCACCTGCACGCCGAGATAGGCGACCTCGTTGCCGACATCGGTAGAATAAGCCTTGGCCATCGGCGTCAGCAGCGCGGCGCGTACGGCTGCGTCGGCCCGCACCTTGGGATCTTTCGCGCGCGTGGAGACGTCGATCGCAACCGCGGTGGCGTAGCAGATGGTGCGCGCGGCCGCGGTCTGCGCCCGCATCCGCATCAGCATGCGCTTGACGTCGGGATGCACGAAGATCGCCTCGGAGCCTTCGCCCTTGCTGCCGACCGCGCGGCCCTGCTTGCGCTCCTGCGCATAAGCGAGGGCCTGCTGATAGGCGCGATCGGCGACACCGACGCCCTCCAGCCCCACGCCGAGGCGAGCCTGGTTCATCATCGTGAACATGCAGCGCATGCCCTGGTTCTCTTCGCCGACCAGGAAGCCGATTGCGCCGCCATGATCGCCCATCGTCATGGTGCAGGTCGGAGATGCATGCATGCCGAGCTTGTGCTCGACGCCGCTTGCGAAGATGTCGTTGCGCGCGCCGAGCGAACCGTCGGCGTTGACCATGAACTTGGGCACCAGGAAGAGCGAGATTCCCTTGGTGCCGGCCGGCGCATCCGGCAGCCGTGCGAGCACGAAATGCACGATGTTGTCGGTCATGTCGTGTTCGCCATAGGTGATGAAGATCTTCGTCCCCTTGATGCGATAGGTGCCGTCGGCCTGCCGTTCGGCGCGGGTGCGCAACGCGCCGACGTCGGAGCCAGCCTGCGGCTCGGTCAGTTGCATGGTGCCGGTCCATTCGCCGGAGACGAGCTTTTCGAGATAGATTTTCTTCAGCTCGTCGCTGCCATGCGCGTCCAGCGCCTCCATCGCCGACGCCGTCAGCAGCGGGCAGAGGCCGAAGGCAACGTTGGAGGCGCTCCAGATCTCGGTGCAGGCCGCGTTGATCGCGAGCGGAAGGCCCTGGCCGCCAAAATCTTCCGGACCGGACACCGCGTTCCAGCCGCCCTCGGTCCAGCGCTTGTAGGCATCTGGCCAGCCCGGCGCGGTCGTGACCTTGCCGTCGTCGAGCTTGATGCCGTGCTCGTCGCCGATCCGGTTGAGCGGCGCCAGCACGTCAGAAGCGAACCTGCCGGCTTCCTCCAGCACGGCCGCGACGATGTCGGCGTCGAAATCGCCGTAATGACCGGCCTCCAGGGCAGCCTTCAGGCCGGCGCCATGGTTGAGCGACAGCAGCATGTCATTAATCGGCGCGCGGTAGGTCATGGCTCACTCCCGTGGACAGTCTTGGCGCCGTATTCCCATGAAACGCCGGAGGTCTCAACTGCTGGGACGGCAGGGGAGCGCTCCGGCCCGGAACGGCGCCATCGCCGGGTCATAATAGAGTGTGGCGGGCGGGTCGCGGGGCTGTGGTATTTTGCCCGCCAAGCGGTTGAAATGCCGCGCCGCTCCCTATAGACCGGCTGCGACTGGAGGGAATCCGCGGTAGCCGGTTCTTCCGCCGTTCCGTCAGTCACGTGTTGGGGCGTAGCCAAGCGGTAAGGCAGCGGATTTTGATTCCGCCATTCGGAGGTTCGATCCCTCCCGCCCCAGCCAGCAAACGCCTAACCCCTTGAAATAACGCAATTCTCCGGCTTCGGCTGGGGAGTTGCGTCGCGACTGTATCACGCGCCTGTATCACAGGGGTGTTTACGTGCGCGTGGTCCAGCATGTTTTCAGGCGAGGCGCTGTCTACTGGTGGCGCCGGCGGCTTCTCAAGAAAGCAGGGGAGAGAGAACTCGCGCCGATTGCGATCAGCCTGAGAACGCGGGACCTTTCCAAGGCGCGCACTATCGCGGCCCATTTGGCCGTGGCGAGTGATGGCATCTTGCGCCAGGAGGAGGGGAGAGAAGTGCTATCGCCTGTTCAGGTTCGGTCGATGCTGGAGTCGGTCGCGCGCACCCACCTGGCTAAGCTCGATCGGCTGGCCGCGTTGGAGACGGCCGACGGCATCACTGCGGATGACGGGCGCACATCTGATCGCATCATGGGCTGGGCTCGACGCCTCCAGGCCTCCCAGGGTATCGCCGCGGCAGTTGGGGATGCTGAACGCGGCGTGTTGGCGGCGAACGGCCTCAGTCTGGAGGAAATCGAGGAAGTGAACTGGACGCTCAATCTGCTGCGGAAGAGTTCGCGGGGCAGTTCACCGCGTCAGAAGTTGATGGCGCTGTTGGAAGCCTGCGGAGCTCCCCAAGGGGAAGGCGACATCCAGCAGGCGGAGAGGATCTACTATCGTGGACAAGCCGCTGCCTTGCTGTCAGTCGATCGGCGATGGTCTGGCGAGTATCGGGAAGACGATAAGCTGATTGAACAGCTTCTTTCGGATCATGGCGTTGCGTCAAGGGTGATGGCAACGACGCCTGACGCCCTGCGCGAGCGTCCAGCCTCAAGAGCCGAGGAAGTCGCGACGGTAGCGGACAGCAGTGTTCCAGCGCCCTCTCAGAAGGAAACCTCGATTACGAAACTATCCGAAAATCTGATCAAGGAGAAAGCCAAGCTCGGAGAATGGAATGGCAAAACCCAGCGACAAGCTCGATCACTTGTCGCGACCTTTGTCGAAATGATCGGTGATGATCACGTCCGATCACTCGCGCAGAGCCGCGTTGCTGAATATCGCTCGCTTCTGCTCGCTCTTCCGCGAACCTACGGGAAAGGACAGAATGACCGAAAGACTCCTCTTTCGGTCTGGCTCGAACGAGCGAAAGCGTTGCCTGAGAATGAGGTTGGACGCGAGCCCGGTACGCTTAATCGCCATCTTACGCAGCTCCAGGAGGTGCTCGTCTACATCGAGGCGTGCGGTCACAAGATTCCCGAGTTCTCTGGTGTTTCAAAGCTGTTGTCGAAGAAGAAGGGCCGTGCTCGCGACGAACGGAATCCATTTTCTCCAGAAGATCTGGCTGCAATTTTCCGTCAGCCGCCGTGGACAGGATGCGAAAGTCTCGAGAACCGGCTGGTCTCGGGAGTGATGATCTATCACGACGCTCTGTCGATCGTGCCTTATCTTGCAAGATACACGTTAGGACGGCGCGAGGAGCTCTGCGGCCTCGACGTCGATGATGTGTTGGAAGAGGGTGGAATTCCCTACATTTTCATTCGTCCAAACGAACATCGGACGCTGAAGAACCCGCAGTCAAAGCGAAGAATTCCGCTAGTTGGCGAAGTGGTTCGTCTCGGTTTTCTTCGCTACCGCGCAGAGATCAAATCCCTTGGATACAAACTGCTGTTCCCTGAGCTTCGCGCGGCAAGTGATCGTACACCCTTAGGTGACGTCTTTTATGGTGATTGGATCAAGGTTCAAGATCAAGCTGTCCCGAAAGCTGCCGAAGAGCGCAAAGTTTTCCATTCTTTCAGGAAGGCTGGTGGTGCAGATTTGAAGGATGCCGGAGTTGCTTCCGAACTCCGTGCGGACATACTGGGGCATGGCGGCGACAACATCACGGAAGAGCGTTACGTCAGCTCCGCCAAACTGAAGCAGATGCTTGAGGCGCTAGAAAAGCTCCCGATAGTGACGGAGCAGATTGGATCGAAGGAAATTTCCCTGCGCCGAGACATCCTGCAGAAGCGTCAGCGTCCGTCGGCTCGGCCCAGAAGGCAAACTAAGGGAGCACGGGAATCATAATCCTGGGGTGGGGGGTTCGAGTCCCTCTCCCGCTACCATTAAAATCAATAGCTTAGACGATCTTTTCTTCCTCTGAACTTTTCTGCACCACGTGCTGCACCACACTTCCGGTTCCGCATCTGCCACGGTGATTGTGCACTCGATGGCGCCATCGTACCGCAGCTGAGGTTACTTACTCGCAGCAAGCCGGCGATCGTCTGGTCGACACTCCGGCCAGACCGACGATCGCTTTCCTTCGGTTGTCAATCGGCCTGCAAAATTTTGCATGGCGAATGACAGCCGCGCACGCCATCGAGCAGGACCTCCGCTGAGGCCTGCCATACCGCCGAAAGTCAGTCTCGCAATGTTCGCAGGTCTTCGTTGGCCACATGGACCGGCGAGATAGCGCAGTTCGGCGGGGCTTCCAACCGTCTCCGGCGCAGCTCGCCGCGGCGGCGCCACTTCTGTCAGTAATCGCCTGGAATTGATCCTGCTCATTCCATCGATAGCATCGAGGTAATGACGGTCACGCCTGCTGCCCTCGGGCAGGGGCAATTAGAGTGTCCGCAGGGATCGCCAGCGCTTTTCAGGTCGTGCTGGCGATCCGCACCTGGGCGCCGCAACCCGCCATGTTCCCGATCCGACCACTGGGAACATTCCCAGCTTCGGCGTCAACCAACACAGCAACTACTGAGGATGGCTCACAGCAATCATCGCTTTCGTAGCTTTCGTATGACCATGTCTCATGAAGGCCACGCCGATCTCGCTGCCGTTCACCCATGCCAGTTCACATCGGCGACACGCCAGGCCGGTGGATGAGAGCACCAAGAAGAACTCCTTGAATGGGAGGCCCAGCACCGGTCCGCCGACAATCAACTTGGCTCCGCTATCAGACACGTCTTTGACAGTGCAGGCGCGCTGCCACGTTCCGTCGATGGCCATCATATTTGCCGGCACCGCCCTCTCGAACGAAACTCGCCGCGCCCCTCGCTTGTCTGGCAGCATCATAACGCGCCCTCCAGATCCCAAAGAGAGGGAGCGAGCGATGGCATTTCCAGACGCGATGACACCAGCGAGGAGCTTGCGACCGTGCAATCCCGCCCCTGTTCCTTTGCGTGGTACAGAGCGATGTCGGCGTCACGCGTGAGCGCCAACTCATCGGTGGTCGCATCGCCCTTTGCGGCGACACCGACGCTTATCGCGACGTACTTTCGTGGCGACCGGGGATGGTAGATCTCCAGCCGCCTGACCAACAGCCGAATTGCGTCCGCTACCCTCGCTGCTCGCTCCTCGTCAACGCCGGGCAGGACCACAGCGAACTCCTCGCCGCCATACCGCGCTGATAGTCCGCCGGTTTTTGCGGTGGCGCTTCCGATCAACTCGGCAATACGCTGGAGGCAGCCATCACCAGCTTGGTGGCCTAGGGCATCATTGAAGCCTTTGAAATGGTCAATGTCGATCAGCAGCACCGACACCACTTCATGTTCGGCGTAAGCTTGGCGCAGGAACGCATCAAAGCTACGCCGGTTAGCAAGCATGGTCAGACCGTCCGTAGTAGCAAGCTGCGCCAGCTTCAAGTTGGCTGACGACAACTCGTCCTCGAGGACCTTCTGGTTGGTAACGTCTCGAAGAACGCCGACGATCTCCAATTCGCTACCGGATGAGATTTCGGCCAACTTGAAGTTCGCCTCAAGCCAAGCTGTAGCGCCGTCGCCACGCTGGACGCGAAATCGGACCGAACGGGACGCCATGGGGCCCTGCAGCTCGCTGCCTGCGGCCAACACCTTTTCACGGTCATCTTCATGGACCACCTCGAAGCACAGCCGCCGCAGGAAGTCATCCTCCGTCTTCCCAAGCACCGTTACCACGGATGGGGACACGTAGCGCAGGTATCCCTTCCGATCCATGACGATGACGATGTCGGCTATGTTGTCCGCGAGCAGTCGAAACCTTGCTTCGCGTTCGCGCAGTGACTGCTCGAGCCTGGTTCTGAAGCGGAATTGGCTGCTCAACAGCGCAGCTATCGCCACAATGATTGCTGCCAAGAGCCCGGCCACCAGCGCATCCGACACCAGATCGGTTCGCCAGCTCGCGAGCACATCGTCCTCCGCTCGCGCGACCGTCACAACGACGGGGTACTCGGTGCTTTGCTCATAGGCAATGTACTTGGAAAGGCCGTCGAACGGCGACTTGACCTTGTAGGATCCGGCGCGGCTCTTGCTCAGGCGCTCTTGGAACAGCGAGGTATCAGCAATTTTCTGGCCCGTGTCTGCCACCGGCCAACGCGCAAGCAACGTTCCGTCCGTCGACAGAAGGCTGATGCCACCGTGCGAGCCAACCTCGAACGCTCGGTAGAACTCGCCGAAGTAATCACGGTCGATCGCTGCGATCAGGACGCCGCCAAAATCACCGCTCGACGTGCTGATCCGTCTCGAGAGAATGATCGAAGGGCGACCGCTGGTCCTCAAAGTGATCGGGCCGCTGATCAGCATCTTCGGGCTGGGATTGTCGCGGTGATACGCAAAGTAGGGTCGGTCCGCGCTGTTGTGGCTCGGCAAAGCCGCGAACGAGCCGTACCGCCAATTGCCTTCCGTATTGAGCACGCCGATCTCGCGGATTTGCGGCATCGATCGCGTGGCGGCGACCAGATAGGCGTTGAAGCGTTCGGGCAACGGGTTCTGAAACTTGAGCAGGTCCGCCATCCCTGCCATGGCGACGTCCGGCGCCTTGAAGGCGTGAGCTGCATGCTCGGCGAGCGAGCGGGTCAGATTTTTCAGGTCTTCCTGTGCCCGGCTCAGCGTTGCGTCCCGCGCGACCGACGCCTTCCAGACTATCAAGCCGAGCACGCAGGCCAGCATCAAAGCCAGGAACGTCCCAACCACAACGTGTGGCTTGCGGTGGATCGATTGGTGTAGCGCGGAAGTGGCCATCGCACCTGCTCGGTTGCACGAGGATAATCGTCAACTTCCGCTTCTAAACGCCTAACGACCGCGGATTGGTTTTAAGCGCATCCGCTGCGCTGACTAACAGACCCTTGAAAAGCCTAACGGAATCCAGCACCAGCCGTGGTAATACGGTAGCGGGCTCCAATTGCGCCGCCTGTTGGAACCATAGGTTCCGAGGGACTTGGTTCAGTTCACCGGACGCCTTACCGCCGATCAGCGTCCAGTGCGGAATGGCGGCCCCAGCCTGCAGCCCCCCGCTGGGGCCGTTTCGGAATTGCGAGGAGGCGGCTCAGACGATCCGAAGCTCCTCGATCGCCTGCTTACAAATCTGGGCCGGGTCTTTGACGCCGCCTTGTCCGATCTCAAAGACCTTCTTCGCAACCAATTCGGCGAGCGGATCGCCGCGATCTTGGATCCCGAGCCCACGCAAGGTTTGCTCATAGGCGGCGACAACGCTCTTGACGTCGTCTGCCGCCATCGCCTGCTTCTCCAGCAGTCGGTAAATTGCCAATCCCTGATCCCCCCGTGCATTCCCGCAAATTGTATCACGGAATGAGTATCCCCGGCGAAGCATTACGGGGTCACCCAGAAGGCTCTGCAACCGTTCGGGTTCGCTCTGACGGCGGACAAAGGCTCAAAGCCAAGCCTGCAGTCAGACCAGTCCTGGAGTATCCTGGACTAAATGTCGCGAGCAGAGTCGCAAGGGAGAAACCAGAGAGCGTGACAGCGCGGTCCTGCTCCGTATTCATCCTGGGTTGATGGATCGCTCCATCTCAACTAGGTCGGTTTTGCACTGTTTCTGACGAGTGATTTTAGATTCGCTACCGGCCACCTCCACTCCGGCGAGCCCGTTTTCTTCACCAACAGAGGCTCGATTGTGAACGCAGCCGCTCCCCATCCGATACTCCGAAGGAAATTGTTGTGGCCGCACCAATTTGCTCCGTCTGCGCCGTCGAGAGGGCGCCGGTCTTCTCAGAGCCGGTGACGCTGAAATGGGAGATCCGCTCCTATAGGTGCCCGATCTGCAAGACCGTCTTACGGCTGGTCGAACCGAGTGAACAGATTCCACGTCGGCGGGGAAAGCTGCCGCCGCGGCCGATCGAGTGACGGCCCAATCCTGCCGAGGGGCTGATACCATCGATTGAAGGCACCGGGGTTGAACGTGCAATTGCGAATCTGCAGCCCGATCTGCCGGTCACCTGCGAATCCGAGAATACCCTTGGCATCCCATTTGGATCGCGCCCGGCGAATCATGGAGCGGAGCTTGAGATCGTCACGATCTCGCGGCGGTACATTGGAACCGCCAGCATGCCGGCGGTTCAGCCCGAAGGTAATCCGGCTCCGCAAGCAGTCGCTGGCGTTCGGCGCCTGGTGGTCCAGGTGAGCTAAAGGCCTTGGACCACGGGATGTGCAGCTTGGGTCACCAGCATCTTTCTCGATGGCGAAGCCGGACGGTCCGAAGCCAAGGTCGCTTGCGAAGCTCGCTCAGAAGGATCTACGATGTCGCGCTATGGGGGAGGGGCGGGTGAACTTCCAGGTCACGGTGCTGAAGATCCTGGTGAGCTATCCGGGCGGCTTCGCGCCAATGGCGGATCTCAAGCGGGATATGGCCATCCTCGCGACGAGTGGACGCGACTGGGCCGACCGCACCAAGCGCTTGGCATCGCGGGTGCCTGATCTCGACATCTTCTCGCAAGCGCTGATCGAGCGCCTGAACGGCGGCTGGCGGATCACCGACGACGGCCGCGCCGTGCTGGACATCATGGAAGCGCGTGCTTGCGATCCGGAGCCGGCGAACAAAAACATGCCAGCCGAGCCGTCGCCGGCGCCCCCTGCGCTGCGGCTTCGCGTCAGGCGCCCAGGGCCGAAAGACCGGCAGCACCGCCGCGAGCCCGGGGAACGGACGCGGGCGAACGCTTCCTAACTCACCGGAGCGGTTTTCTGCCGCAACTCTGATGATTGCGGAATAGCGGAAGTTTTTTGGATGCGCGCCCGAGTTGCTGGTGCTTGGTCCGCCGATCAGTGGCAGGGCCTTGAGCAGCCGGCGGTCCATCAGCACGTGACCACCGGACCGTGAACAGCTCGCGCAGCCAAACGCCGGCGCGGGCTCGGTTGCTCGCAATGCAGTCGTGCGCGCAGCCGACGGCATCCTGCAAGGGACAGTTCGCCCTTTGGCGCGGCCGTCGCTCAGCATCACCTGTCTTTTCACTTGCGGTCGATCTCTGGTTGCGCTTCAATGAAAATTAATTCTGAACCAATTTCTATTGGACCATGTGTTTTCATTTGCCGGGCGCGGAAGCAGAGCGGCTTACGCATCTCTGCAAGACCCTGCGATGGCGGTATGTCGCCGAGCTGGTCCGGCTGATCTGGCTGCGATTTTCATGCGCGAAAACATGTCCGGACAGATCGAGTTTGAGCTGCTTGCCGCGGCCTGCGAGCTCAGGCGATCGCTCGATCATGTCATAGAGGTCGGGAAGCGCACGGGCGCGCCGCTCCGCGCCTTGTGGCTGATCGAGCGAGCCCAAGCGGACCTGCAAGCCTACATCGATGAGAGGAGGCCAAAACTTAACTAGAGGCAGGCGCCTCGGCAGCCCGTGGGAAGAGCTTTGCGCGTGCGTTCGCTCTCACGCCTGCAATGGCAGCAATATCGGAGCGTGTGCACATCACCGGGACAGTGGCACCCCTCGCAGACGCGCCAGTTCTATCACCGCGCGAGAGCACGATTGGGCCGTATTGGCCGGCCCCACGCGGCTCTACCAGCCCCCGACCTGACGGCGTCCTGGATGCGCCGTTGCCTGTTGGCAGTCGCGCGGATGACCCGATCATGTTACCTGTTGCAGCGCCTTTGCGGTCATCGTCTTCGGTACACCGCGTTCGTTCGGATCTGCCGTCAGTTATTAAGGTTTCGTTGACTAACACTTCATATACAGGGCCGGGTATTTCCGTCCGAGGAGCCGATGAAGGTCTGGGTCAGCCTGGCTTTGCTTGTGGCGTTTTTGCCGCTGGGCCAGCGTTTTGCCTTGAGGTCCGCCGAGAAATCAGGCGAGGCCGCGGAGATCCGCGCCAGCTATCGTCGACCCGCGACCATTCCTTTTCCGGATGACAATCCATACTCCGCGGCGAAAGCGGGTCTTGGGCAGATGCTGTTCTTCGATCCGCTGCTCTCGAGGTCCCGTACCGTGTCCTGTGCGACTTGCCACAACCCGTCGCTTTCGTGGGGTGATGGCCTCGCGCGTGCGATTGGGGAGAACCCGAAAGGCCTGCCGTTGCGTTCGCCCAGTCTGATCGATGTGGCCTTCAGTGAACCGCTGGGCTGGGACGGAAAGTTCAGCGATATCGAATCGGTGACTTTTGGTCCGATCACTGGCCGGGCGAATATGAACCTGACGGAAGCGGAGCTGATCGACCGTCTCTCTGCCGCACCGGCCTATGGCGATGCATTCGCAAGCGCGTTCGGAGACAGTGCGATTACGCGCCCCAGGATCGAAGCCGCCCTGGCGACCTTTGAACGCACCATTGTCGCTGGCGAGTCGCCATTCGATCGGTGGATCATGGGCGATGACGCCGCCATCAGCGCGCCGGCGAAACGCGGCTTTGAGATTTTCAACGGCAAAGGACGGTGCTCAAGCTGCCATAGTGGGCCGTCTTTTACAGATGGATCCTTCCAGGATATCGGCACCGCAACAGATGATGATGTTGGGCGTGGCCGACTGTTTCCGACATCGCAAAAGCTGCGATACGCGTTCAAGACGCCGACGTTGCGCGATGTCGCGCGCCGCGCGCCCTATATGCATGATGGATCGGTGGCCACAGTCGAACAGGTGATCGAACTCTATGACAAGGGCGGGATTGATCGCCCGAGCCGATCGCCTTCGATCCGGCCACTCTATCTTACGGCGGACGAAAAGTCCGATCTGATCGCCTTTCTTCAAACACTTACGGCCTCGTCCCCGACCGCGCCTTTCCCCGATGTGCCCGGACAACGAGCTCCCTGATGGGATCGGGCCGGGAAGGGCCTCAATGGAAGTGCGGCAATGCCGACCCCAACAGGCCAAAGCCGAAGATGAGAAGGGCGCCTGTCCAGGCCACCAGGGATTCGCCACGCACTCCGTAGCGCTTCGCGCCGCGGGCCAGCACCGAGCCCACCGCCACTCCTGCCGCGCTTAACGCTCCGAACATGGACTGCTCCAATTATCCGCTTGTCCCGTCCAGTACGCCGCTCGGATTGAAGACCCCTCCTCGAAATCCGTAAAGTTTGAAGGATTTGTGGGTGGCCTGGCCATCCAAATCAGCCCCGCCGCAGCCCCCATTAACCACCAAACAACCAGTGGATGCGACGGACGCCACAAAGCTTAAAATCTATGCTAAGGTGAATAGATCGTTAAGGCTGTGCTTTTAGGACGGGCGGTTGTTTGAAATGTTCAGGTCTCTGGGACGAGATGCCGTTTCGGCATCCCGAGGAATCTACCTGTTTGCCACGTCCATCGCCGGATTCTGCGTCTGGATTCTGGGGACCCAAGAGGCCGCGGCCCATGTCAAATGGTTTTGTGCCTATGACGCTGCGGGTCAGCCGCGGGGCCTTGAGAACGTTCTGTGCCAGGATTTTGAGCTGCTCCTGGGCGTTGCCTTGCTCTGGTTCTTTTCCGGCTGCGTGGTGGAGCGGACGTCGCTGGGCGAGCTGCTGGCGCGCTCGATGAACCGCTTCACGGCGAGCCTGGAGCTGCACACCGAGCTCATGATGCGCGCAGTCTGCGGGTTTTTCTTCATCTCGCTCTGGGCGGTCGGAGGTATCATCCTGACCCCCGAATTGAAAACGACTTCCGCGCTGGTCGGGCCTTTGCAGCTCGCCATCGCCGCCGGCCTGCTGTCGCGTCGCACGATGCCGCTATCCGCGGCCGGGATCGCGGTGTTGTTCGCGCTCGCCATACGGGACTACGGCACTTTTCATCTGGCCGATTATCCGATCTTTCTGGGCTTGGCGGCCTACCTCGCCCTCACCGGCCTCCAAAAGGACCTGTTCGGCGTTTCGCCACTCGATGTGGTGCGCTATGCGACCGCCGTCACGTTGATGTGGGCGTCGATCGAGAAGTGGGCCTATCCGGAATGGAGTTTCCCGCTCCTGATCGAGCATCCCGGCATCACGCTCGGATTCAATAACGAGTTCTACATGCGGGCCGCGGGCATGGTCGAATTCACCCTCGCTTTTGCCTTGGCCTGGACGCCGCTGGTCAGACGCGTTGCGGCGGCCATGTTGCTCGGCATGTTTATCAGCGCGTGCTTCGAATTCGGCAAGCTTGACGTCATCGGGCATTCGGCGATCATCGTCGTCCTGGTCGCAATCGTTTCCGATACCCGGCAGGCCGAGTCAGACCATCGCGCCCCACTGCTCGCCCCGGCGGGACTATGCGCGGCGCTGACGCTCACCCTGTTCGCCTACTATGTTGGCCACGCCGCGATCTTCAACACGACGATTCTCTAGGCCTGTTACTTGGTCACGTGCACGCCAAGCTTCATCTTGGGATGAATGCCGCACAGCACGGTGTAGTCACCAGGCACGGAAAAAACCACGTCGACTTGGCTGCCCGGCTGCTGGTCCCCGGTATCGAAATCAAAGCTGTCCGCGCTCAAATAAGCGTGGTGCAGGAGCTCGCCGTCGTCGTTAACGAACCGTAAAGTCTCGCCGCGTTTGATGATGACCTCTCTGGGCCTGAATTCTCGATCCCTTTGCGAGATCGTGTAAGGGGCCGCGCCCAAAGCGGCTCCCGCGAAGAGTCCCCCCACAATTGCGGCCGTGATCTGAAAACCGAGCTCGCCCGTACGCAAAGGGAAAAGCCTCGCCATTATTCAACCCCGCTGAAACTTCAACTTTACCAAGAATCCGTCCGGGCTCGGAGCTTTCCGAGCCGCGTGAGTACTCCCATACTTATCACAGGTTGATCTTAACGATTTCCGCATCCCTTGCAGTCATTACTAGGGAAATTTTAGGCGGGGCCGCTGGCTGTCACCGCGAGCTATGTTTTCGATTAGTTGTTTACAGCGAAAGACACCGTGATGAGTCCTTTCGTCGGCAGCGTTGCGCGTCAGCCGAAAGCGGTTCTCGAGACCTTCCGGTCGATAATCGCTCGGTTGTCGCGGCTTGTCGCGCGCGGTTCGATTAGAACCGGGATACTGATCTTCTGCCTTGCAATGAGCGCGATTGCGGCAGCCTTGGGAGGGTATGCCAGCCTCGGCATCCGGCACGCCGGTGACCTGGTTGCGAAAACCTTCGACGAGTCATTGATGTCGATCAACTACGCGCGGGCGGCTGGCGCCGATTTCGCCGGAATGCGGGTGGCATCTGCACAACGGCTGCTTACAAAAGACCCGGCGGTCCAGGCGCGGCTCGATGGCGAAATTGACGAATTGGCCAAGTCGCTTTCGGAAGACGTCACGATAGCTGCGGAGCGGTCACAGTCCGCACGCGCCGCAAAAGCAGCCGCCAAGGTCCAGGAGGCGGCAAATGCCTGGATCGGGCTTCATCGACGTCAATTTCAGAGGTCTACTGACGAAACTGGGAACGTTGAAGCGAGCGGTCGTGAGATCAACGGTGTTGATCCGTATTCCAACACTGTAAATCAGCAGATTGAATTGCTGGTGAACTATACGGCCGGGGATGGATTTCTGTTTCGCCAGAGAGCGCTTGCTGCGATCAAGCGGGATGTACAACTCAACGTGGCGGGGCTGACCGTCGCCCTTCTTCTGTCCGGCCTTTTCTCCTGGTTGTTGGCGCGGCGGATCATTGGTCCCGTCGCTATCGCGTCCAAAGCGGCCAAGGGCATCGCCGATGGCGATTTGAACACAAGCATTCCGGAGGGCAGCGGTGACGAGCTGGGTACGCTCCTGACCGCTATGGGCCGAATGCGGGACAACATCAGAGCGATGGTCGACCGAGAGGTGGCGCAGCGGCGTTCGGCGCAGGCGCGGCTTTCCGATGCGCTCGAGCACTCCCGTGAGGGCGTCGTGCTCCTCGACCAAAACGGTCAGATCGCGTTGGCCAATTCCAGAGCGAGCGAGTTCATTCGCTGCTCTCCCCAGCTTGTCCATCCGTTGCCGACGGCGCGGGCGCCCAGTGCCCAGCACTCAACGGAACTCATGCTGCAAGAGGATGCTAACGGCGTCGAAGGGGTGGAGAGCGAGGCCCAGCTCCCGGACGGAAGATGGCTGCGGGTCAGCCGCAGCCCGACTCAGGAAGGCGTCATTCTCGTCTATAGCGACATTACCGGTTTGAAGCAGCAGGAGGCCGAGCTGCATGCGACGAATCTGAGACTGGATGCGGCGCTCACGCACATGTCGCAGGGACTCTGTCTCTATGACAGAGAAGGAGGGTTGCAGGTCGTGAACCGGCGCTTCTGCGAGATCTTTGATATTTCGCCGGAGCTTGTGCTTCCAGGGATGACGTTCGAGGACGTCCTCCGCCTGAGTGTTGCCGCTGGAAATCATGGCAGCCAGACGGTGGCCGACCTTCTAGCGGAAGCCGAGGAGTTCTTGACCCGCCGGAAGGGCGGCTCCTACCTTCAGCAGCTCAGCGGCAACCGTGTCGTGTCGATCGCCCATCGCGCCACAACCGACGGTGGCTGGCTCATCAGTTGTGAAGATGTGACCGAACAACAAAGGGCGCAATCTCAAATCGCCTTCATGGCGCGGCATGACGCTCTGACCAAATTGCCAAACCGCTCTCTGTTCGCCGAGCGGATTGAGCAGGCTGTCGCAGAGGCGGGCCGAGGTGCAGGCTTTGCCGTGTTCTGTGTCGATCTTGATAATTTCAAGCAGATCAACGACACTCTGGGACATCCGGTGGGTGATGGGCTGCTTTGCGCGGTTGCGGCGCGATTAAGCGCGTGCGTCCGAGAGGGTGACACGGTTGCGCGCCTAGGGGGCGACGAGTTTGCGCTCATCCAATCTGAAGTCCGGAACGCTGACGATGCAGCGCACCTGGCGCGGCGTGTCGTGGAGCATGTCGGAGCGCCTTATGAGCTGAACGGACATCGGGTCATCGTCGGCTGCAGCGTCGGAATTTCCATGGCGCCGGGTGACGGCACGACGCGCGAAAAGCTGCTGAAAAATGCCGACATGGCGTTGTACCGGTCCAAAATGGACGGCAGGGGAACATGGCGGTTTTTCGAGCCGGCAATGGACGCAAGCCTGCAAAGCCGAAGAGCGCTCGAAACCGATCTGCGCGCGGCCATGGACAAGAACGAGTTCGATCTGTTCTACCAGCCCATTTATGATTTGCGCATGGACCGGATCAGCGGCTTTGAGGCATTATTGCGCTGGCGACATCCGGAAAGAGGGTTGGTGCCGCCCGATCAGTTCATCCCTGTCGCCGAAGAAATTGGCCTCATCACTCCGCTTGGGGAGTGGGTGCTCAATCGCGCCTGCGCGCAGGCGGCGAGTTGGCCGAACGAGCTCAAGATTGCGGTCAATGTCTCGGCCACTCAGTTTCGTGACCCACGGCTCGCAGCCGTCATCGCAAACGCCCTCGAGGTTTCGGCGCTGCCGCCGCACCGGCTTGAACTCGAAATCACCGAATCGGTTCTGCTTGGCAATAGCGCCGAAACCATTGCGACGCTGCATGAGCTGAAGGCGCGTGGGCTGCGCATCGCGTTGGATGATTTTGGTACCGGCTACTCCTCGCTCAGCTATCTGCGCAGTTTCCCCTTTGACAAACTCAAGATCGACCAATCGTTCGTCCGCGACGTGACGGCCAAAAAGGGATCAAAGTTGATTGTCAGAGCTATCACGAGGCTCGGCAAGAGCCTCGGTATGACGACGACGGCGGAGGGCGTAGAGACGATTGAGCAGTTGAACCAGATGAAGGCCGAAGGATGCAACGAGGCGCAAGGATACTTGTTCAGCCGTCCGGTCCCGGCAACCGAACTCGCATCAACGATCCTGAGTTTGAGAAACGGCCTCCAGAGCCTCAAGAGATCTGACTGGGGCAATCTGATCGCCAGCTAAGGCTATGTGTCGCATGCCACTGAAATCGATCATGGCCTCGGCAACTTCGCGGCGCTGCATCACTGACGATCCGCACCAGCCTGGGGCAGGTATCGGTCTTGGGTAGGAAGGTCGGGCGGCACAGGTGCGCTGTCGCGCCATCCTGTGCACTCACGCCGAGCACCGAGCGATGGCTCAACCCACAGCTTTCCTCTTGGTTAGCTTCGTCAACATAGTCTCCTCAAATGGTACCAGGGCAAGTCGTCAAGCACGCGTTGGCCTGCCTGGCTGATGCAGCCGCGCTACTCATCGCGAGTTGGAGTGTCATCGCGGCAATATCCCCTGGAGCGCGGTGCCCGAGCGGGTTGCCCCGGCATGTCCGTCATGGTGGAGTGCCCAGCAGGCGTTTATCGCTGCGCCATCCGCCAACGTAGCCGTCGTCCGGATGACGGCCATCCAGCTCTTTTACTGGTACGGCCCGACGGCAATGACGGGCTCGCCCGGAATGGCCGGCGTCTAAGAGCCCGCAGTTTAGCTTCATCGGGAGTAACGCACATGGCAGGTCCTCCGACTATAAAGGACATCGAGCGCCGAGCGTATCAGCTGTGGCAGCAGGCCGGAATGCCCGACGGGCGAGATCAAGAGTTCTATTTGGAAGCGGAACGACAGCTGAGGGAAGAGTTGGTCCGGCACGAACTCAGGACGCCGGATACGCTGTAGAACCGCGAGAAATCACGTTGGGGAGCGTTATCCGCTTCATCAATGCGGATTCCGCTCGATGCCATCCATCGTTGCGAGATGATCTCGCTCACCATTTCGATTTGGAGTCGCCACCGGTTCCGAGACGATCTCGCCCGGTAGTCCGGGATGACGTCGCTGGGGTGACGTGGCCTCTTCTGGCCCCATAGGGGCCTCCTTCCGGCGTTGCGAAGGGGGACCCTGGATGCAGACGAAGAGCCTTGCGATGCGCCGTGTGCGCGATGTGATCAGCATGAAGCCCGCTGGGCTTCCGAGCCGCGAGATCGTGCGGGGGATGGGCCTGGTGCCCTCGACAGTGCGGTTGATCACCCGGCGGTTCGAGGCTAGGCCTGAGCTGGTCTGCCCGACGAACTGATTGACGCGGCCGCTCTGGAGTCCCCCTGTTCGCAAGACCGGCAAAGGCAAGCATGCCAGATCACCTTCAACAGATCGCCGCTCAGCGGATCGCGCCTCGGCACTTCCCGCACCAGCAATGCCAGGCTTGCGACCGGGATTCTCCAACATCGGCCATTTCGCAGTTGTCGTCCGCGGCCTCGATAAGCTTGAGATCGGAATTTGGACCTACACCCGGAATGATTTTCAAAGACACCAAAAATTACCTAGCCATTTCAATGGCACAAGAGTTCGTAGTTTTTATTCGGAATGGCGCGCCACTCAGTACTCATCTGCGAACCCGGGACCGTGCCGTTCCGACTGGCCAAGACGGCCCTTTCGAGCACATCCTTGCTGCCCTTGATGCGGACCGCGGTGTCATCAACCTCGACCACGCTAATGAGAGACTGCAGGTAGGCTTTCCGGAACGGGATAGAGCCCGAGGCGAAGTTCTCTCGCATCGTGCGCCCGAACTGCTCCAGCAATGCTGGGGCGATCTGGATCGCGTTCGATGAGTGTGACTTGGCACGTTCGAGAGCGGCCTTTGAGCGATCCCGATCAGCCTTGAGAACGTTCAAGCGGTCCTTGAGGACATCATCGACTTCGGTGACGCCGTCTTCGATGAGTTTTTAAAGGCGCTTGAGCTTGTCGTCCGCATCGGTGACCTCCCGCTGGAGTGCCGTGATGCGCGCGTTCACGGCGTCTGCCTTTTCCGCGCGGCGCGAGGAAAGCGAGGAAAGGATTTCAGCCAGCCGCTCGGGCTGGAACAGTCGCTCAGTCAGGTGCGTCGTGACCAGCGTGTCCAGCTTGTCCATGCGGATCGACCGGCCTTTGCACACGGTCTTTCCCTTTCGATTACAGGTCGAACAGGAATAGTAGCGATGGACGAGGCCGGTCTTCGAGGTGCCGGTCCGACGGGACCGGCGAGCCGTTCCAGAAGCCATGCTGAGCGTTCGCTTTCATGTTTCTGATGACGTGCTTTGCGTTTTCCTTGGACTGATACTCGTCAAACAGTGCGATGACCTTGCGCATCTTCGCCTGCACGGGATCATCGTCATCACCAAGCGGCTGCGTGATCGAAACGAGCTTGACGCCGTGCTTGGCCAGCTTTCGCAGATAGAATTCCTGACCGAAAGCATCGCGGAAGAACCGGCTATAGCTATGCACCGCGATGACATCGAACGCATGCTCGCCGTCGCAGGCGCGCTCAATCATCTGCTGGAATATGGGGCGCTTGTCGTCGGTGGCCGAGGCGCCGGGTTCGATAAATTCAGCGACGGTCTGATGGCCCTTGGCCTCACACCAAGCGAGCATCTGCGCCCGCTGATCTGGAATGGAGAGATCGTGTTTTGCTTGCCGATCCGTTGAGACGCGCAAGTAGAACGCGACGCGGGACGCGTTGGGATCGATCGCGATATTCGGCTTATGCCCGTGTTTACTCATGTCACCGAGCCTCTTCATCTCTGACTTTCGCAGTTCCGGGAGGTGCTGCAAAGTCTATTTTTTGCAAGTCGAACACCGATCATGTTGGTTTGCTCGACAAGATTCGGAAATCAGAGTCTCCCGTGTTCGTGGGTAGTCAGAACTCTCAATGGCCGGCCTCTACCGTGGTGCCGTCATCGCTTGTTCGAGTCTTGCGGATCCTCAGCAGGAGCCGCGCCAGCCAGGCGCATACGCTGCGTTCAGTCACGGCTTTGCGGCCAAAGAAGACGAATTCGGGATTGGCAGCCGCGATGGCCGCCGCGTCTCGCACGCGGCGCGTCGCGCTCACGCGCTGCATCAGCGCCGTGATCTCCGGGTCGGCCATGATGAGTTTGGCGGCCTCCAGGGACTGTGTTGCAGCCGGCCCTCGCTGGAGAAGTTCAACGAACACGCGCAATTCGGGCTGGGCAGCAACGTCAGCAACCAAGGGACGCAGATCCTCATCAGCCAGGAGCAGTTCAAGGGCGCGATGGAAGACCGCGTCTTCGATCGCGATTGCGGCGCTGCGCATATTGGCACGCGAGCGATCGTCCTTGGGAACAGAGAGGTTCATCTGGCGCTTGCCGGCGTTTTCCTGCTTCTTGCGGTGCCTTTCCTTACGGATTGAAGCCTTCGACCTCTCGGTCCGGACAAAGGCCACGGCGCTCTTCATGCCGCCGGCCCGGAGCTCCTCGTCCGTCAAGGGGCCGACGATGGTATTGGGCTGCGCAGCCCGATCGGTGCCGCCGGCTGCATTGTCCGCGTCGTCAGTTTCATCAGAGTGTTGGTCAGGAGGGCACATGGCGTTACTAGTCACGCTCTAGGGGCGGGACCCCGACGGGCTTCCCGGCCTTCGGGGTGGAAACAGGCTTGGTGCCGGCGGGGGAGACGGCGTCCGCGATCAGCCGATCGATCAGGTCGCCCAGGTAGATCTGGATCGTGTCCAGCTCCCGCGCGGTCACAGGAATCCGCTTCGGTAGGTCGTCGAGCACGATCGGATCGTCTGGCGTCGCGCGTCCCGCGGGCCGGCGTGCCCGTTGGGGACGGTCGGCTGATGACGCGATCCGCGGCGGTTGCCGCCGTGTCTTTTGCGACTTAGCCACGGTCGTAACTCCGGGACCGGTCGTGCTCACGGATCCGGTCAGGCGTCCGTCCAGCCAATTCGAGGGCTGGATCGAGCGTCGAGGTCTTCACCTGGACACGGGACAATCTGGCTGCGAGCCAACTCAGGCGGGTCTCGGCCGAGATCTTCGCCCCGCGCCGCTCGGAGAGGGGGAGATCCAGCCGCGCCTGGGCCTCGCACTGCCGCGAGTCGGCGTAGATGCCCACGTGGTCCCGGGCTCTGGAAAAGGCCACATACGCGTCATGCCGCGTCATGGCGGGGTCCGCCCAGACGAAAGCCTGATCCGTGGTCAGGCCTTGGGCGCCGTAAATGGTTGTGCTGTAGGCATGCCCAAGCCGCGCGCGGCCATGCTCGTCGGCGAGATCGGAGACCCTGAATGACGCAAGTCGGCCATCGACCGACACGCGGATGATCGGATCGAGCGTGGCGGCATTCTCGATATCGGTGATGGTCGCCGTGGTGCCGTTGATGACGCCGAGCCCGTCATGACGGACCAGGAAACGCACCCGGTCGCCGACCGCGAATTCAAGCGTCTGACCGTGGCCCGACGGCGTCACCGCGGGGATGGCGATCTCAATGCCCCCGATCAGTCCAACGCGCTTCAGCCGCGCCCGCACCTCGTCGTTCACCGCGCGAATCTGAGCATTCGTCTTGGCGATCAGCAGCACGTTCGGGTTAGTGACGACGGTTTGGGTTTTCTCCCAGGCGTCGACCAGAGCCCTGACCGCTGCCTTTTCGCCAGCAGCGAAGGTCAGACAGCCGCGCTCATCGAACGCTTGCAGGCCCGCTTCGGCTCGTCCGTTTGCGAAATCAGTGATGGCCTCGCGCATCCAGCGCTGGCGCTGCCGAACGATCGTCTCAACGCGCGCGGTATCCGTGACGCTGGCGACGATGGAAAGGCCGCTGCCGCCGCCGATCGGCAAAAGTTGCCTGCGCTCCCCCACGCACAACAGCCTGGCGCCTGCCTGCACTGCCTTGCTGACGATTGCGTGCATCTGGCGCGACGACAAAAGGCCCGCTTCATCGACGATGAGCACCGTGTTGCTATCCAGGAACGGCTGCGTCGTTTGCGCCAGCCAAGAGTCTATCGCCCGCGATTCGATGCCGAGCGCCTGCCCTTCCAGAGCGATCTTCCAAGCCGTCGCGGCGAAAATCACGCGCCGGCCAGCATCGATGTGCGCGGCCACGACGCTGGCGAGCAAGTGGGTCTTGCCCGAGCCGGCCGCCCCCTCGATTGCCCCGATTGCGGCTGACGATGTCGCCGCTTGGGCGGCCCTGGTCTGCTCCTCCGAGAGTCCGCGTTCCCGGCACAGTCGCAGAACGTAATCGGGATCCGGTGCCGGCCGGTGCTCCCGTGCCAGGCGCTCGGTAAGGGAGACCAGCTCACGCTCAATCGCGATTTGCTCGGGCGTCGAATAGACCGCCTGCTGCAGGGCGTCGCGGCCGAGCTCGACGACAACGCCAGTTTCGATCAGGCGTTCGACTTCCACCTCGACCCGCGCGGCATCTACCCCCGTGCCCACGAGGCAGCTTGCCACCGCGGCATAGAGGTGCCGCTTTTCAAAGACGCTCTCGTGCTCGGTCAACTCGCCGGGGATCGCTGCCACGCGCTCCGCAATGATCTCTTCGCGCCTAGCTGGGTCGATCTCGCGGTACGTCCGCATGGACTCGACGAAACGATCGACCGTCAGAAATCGTCCGGCCTCGCTGGCCCACAGTTCGAAACGGTCGATCGTGCGTTCCTCGGTCTTCGACGACCGGGTCCCCAGCGCGATCGCCGCTGCCAGGGCCGGCGCCTCTGCGGTCGACAGGCCTTCCGCGGCAATCGCCTGCTCCACCTCTCTCCGGCGCCCGGACCAGTGATGCTGCAGGTCGCGGAATTTTCGCGCTTGTTCTTTTTGCTCCGCGTTGTTCTCCGGCGCGACGATCTCGAAGATGCCGTTCTTGCCGATCTCCCCGATTTCGAAACCAATTTTCTTCAAATTTGAAGAAAATGCGAGATGGTATAATGATCCGGCCGCCATCTTGTGAGCGAATAAGTGCCTCGCATCCAAGGCGCCCACGGTGCCGTCTTCACGCAGCGAAAAATTCAGCAGAATTGCGTGACTGTGCAAATTCGGGTCCGCGTAGACCTTGCCGTCATCGTGCTCGACGGGACGCGCTTCGCCATGCTGGAACGAGGCAACCGTCAGCGTTGCTCGTTCGAGCCGATGGCCGTTCTTGCCGCGACGGCAAAAGGCGGCATTCCTTTCGAGGAAAGCGATTGTTGCTTCACACGCTTCGTGCTGAGCCTTCTCAATGGCGCGCCTTGTCTCGTCGCTGGCGAGGGCATACGCAACGGAGACCGACTTGGGTGCTGACAGCGTGAGATCGATGCCGCCGACGCGCTTCTTCGTGCCGCCGCTATTGGACAGCAGCGGTTGGCCATCGGTGTCGAGGCAAGCGTGAAGGCGTTCGAAAAGCGTGTTGTCAATTTCTGCGCCATGCTCGACGCCGAAATTATTGGTGGACGAAATCCAACGGCCCGCAGGCTCGCCGCCGCCGAGATAGTATTCGGACTGCCGGGAATAATACTGTGCCGTTGTGCCAGCTGCGATTGTCGCAACCATGGAAGCCTCCATCGAAGGAGGCCATCTCGATCACGGATAGTGCCGGCGTGATTTGCATCGCAAAATTCGCATAGGCTTTGTTTTGCAATGCAAATCGATAGTTCTGAACTCGGCTGATGTCGCTGGATACTCCGTTAAACCTGTTGAAAGAAAAAGACACAGTGAGACGGCCTTCGCGCGCTGCTCAACAAGTCCGCCATCTTATTGTGAATACCTGATGGTACTCCTTCGAAGCGCGAGCACAGTACGTGGCGCGACGGGCCAGTAGGCAGTGGCGGAACCAGCTTTTTCATTGTTACGTCGCTCACTTTGGCTCGCGAGCCGGCCAGCATTTTCCATTGCATTGCAAATCACGGCCGCAACACCCCTCCTACATTCGCCCTCATTGCGGTGGCGACCAGTTAAGCGACCGCGTTAATGCAACGAGGGAGACTGCTAGTGCATCACGATCTGAAACGGCTGTGGCCCGCGCTCCGCGAGCTGCTGAGGGTTGCGGAACAGGAGAGGGTTCGGGGAAATCCCGTCACCCCGGCCTCGGCGATCAATGGCTTGGCCAACGGCACTTTTGGTTTCGCAGCCATGGTGCTGACGGTTGTCGCCTGTTGGGGCGTCTCTGGCATCCTGATGCTCAATCTTGAGGGATGGAGCTTGAATGCCCTCGAAACCTGGTTCGGTGGTTCGCCGGCTGGGCATCCCGATTGCTATCTGCGGACGACGTTTTGGGATTGGGTCTGCGTGGTTGCCGGTGTTGTCGTCGGCATTCGCACTGGCGCAGATCTCCGATGGTACGTCATCGATCATCAGGAGCCGGACATCGCAGTGCTCAAGAGGCTGCTGCTGCCGCGTATGACCCGGCTATTGCGCGCGGTTGTCATTACCTCCTTGCTGTCGACCTTGACCGCGGCCGTGATGGTTGATGAGCACGGAAGCTTCGCAAAGAGGTGCGCGTCCGTCTCGGACCGCTTCTGAGCCAAGGGGGGCGCGGCTCACGGCCGCGTCCTCTGCTGTTACGATCGCCTCCATCAAAGTAGGCCATCTCAATCACGCATAGTGCCGGCGTGATTTGCACCGCATTGCAACGCAAATTCACGATTATTGCGACTGAGCAATGAGAAGAGCCGGACGATTCCTCGCCGGGCTCTTCTTTCTTTGGGGGCGATGCTTCCGAAGTCAGGACTTCTTGTCGAAGAAGTCCGAGTTCGTGAGTTCGACCACCGCTTTTGTTGCGCCGTTCAGCCAGCCGGCCAGCGTCCGGACATCCTGATCGTGCAACACCGGCGGATTCACCCCGTCGAAGTGAAGGCCAATGATTCGCCTCCACATCTCAAGTGCCAGCTCTTCCGTGGCGCAGATCTCCATCAGAGGATCGAGAAGCGCGCGGCACTTCCGCACTTTGAGGGCGTCGTCGGTCTCATGGTCGGCACACATTGTGCTGAGCCTTTCGTTAGACTGGGATTCGAGTCCAATCGGTACCTACTGGCATCCGACCCGCGAACCCGATCGGTTAGCCGAACCGATCGACCGACATCCAAGACCTGAAAGGGCTTCCGTGAGTTGCATTGCAAAAATCGAGGCTTGCGAAAGGCTGAGACATTAACCGCACTAAAGCGAGCATCGGAAATCCCCGGCCGGCTTCCATCGGTACAGGCGGCCGGTGTCGCTCGGTATCCCTGGCCGACTTCGTCGGAATGCGCGCCAAATATTCGGAGCAAAGCGACGGCATCACTGATGCCGCCGCCTGGCCCTGGAGCTCTCAGAACCGTAGAGAGCGGGTCTCTTGGAAACGATCTGCGCGGGTTGCCCACCCTGCGCGCCGCTCCGCACTCAAATCCAGCAGCGGTCCGACGATGACGATCGTGTCGTTGTCGCGCAGAACGGCAACTGGATCGGTGGGGTTGTCATTCCAGCGGTATTGAATCTCAATCCCATCCGAATGTTGCAGCGCTTCCGCCGCAAAATCGAGCGTTTGGCGCCAAACAGCGACAGGAAATTGCGCCTTGATCAAGCGAGGTCCCGACAAGTCGTCGTTGGTCATGTCGAGTTCTTGAAGGCTCGCCGGCTCCTCGCTAACAACCTCCTCCATCAACCGTGCAACTCCCGCTGTCAACGTGGCCCGATGAAATCGTTTCAGTTCGCCGATCCAGCTTGCGAGATAGCCGAGCTCCTGCCTTGCCAAGTTGTCCCGGTGTATCCGATCGTCTCGCCAAATCGCTTCGTCCTCGAGGCCGATCCCTCCGGCAAGAAGCGATATGACGTCCGCTCGCGCAGTCACGGGCGGGCGTTTGATAATTGGAGCACGGAAATTCGGGAGTTCTCCCCGAAGCCCATCCGTGAGCGAACGAAACTCCTCGCGCACGAAATCAGCCTTGGTCGGAAAAGCGTGTTCGTCACCTTCGAACTCGCGAGTTCCGCTTCGCACGTAGCTGGGTTTCTCGCGGAGCTTCCATTCGGTTGCCTGGACGCGAAGGATGCCGAGGGTCTGCGCGATCCATAAGACGATCGCGTCGATCCTGAACTGGCCTCGCTGAAGCTCCGACCAGGCTCGGATCTCCTTATAGATCCGTTGCCGAATGCTGCGACGGTCGTCACTGGTCCAGGCGTTCAGGACTCTTCGACCGTTTGCAAAAGCAGTTCTCAATGTGACAGGTTCGGCCGGGTATGCGATCCAGGGTTCTCCCCCCTCACGCCGGCTGGCTAGAAGACCACGCGGCGCGACCAACATCCCATGGTAGTTATACAGGACGCTTGCGCCTTTTGTAGGGGCGTTATCGTCGAGTCGGCCGACCATCGGAGCGACGGCATCCACTCGCAGATCCTCGAACACGGTGCGTGCTCGCAGCCCCGCCGGTAGCCTGAGCCAGGCATCGACGACGGCCTCCGCGATCGTGCAATTCGCATAAAACGCGTCCCAAGCCTGCTGGCTTCGCAGCGAACGCGTTGCGCGAGGGCCGCTTTTGAATCGCGGCGGTTCAATCTCCGCGACGTATCCATTTTGCTCGAAAAGCGTGGTATGATGCGCGCTGTAGATGTGCATGCGACCGTGCAAAGTCAGTGCGCTTACCGGCTCGAGGCACCACCTAAGGTTTTCAGGGAATTGGCGACGAACGCGCTCCAGCAACTCGTCGCGCTCTGCGTCCGTCGGAAATCGATCTGGGTTGAAGAACACCGAATGAGTGTACTCGGCATCCCAAGGCCGCGGCGGCTCGTCGAGATGAAGATGAGCTGGGATTTCAGGACCATCAACATAGTCGGTGTCTTCGCTGCCGCCGAGGGTTGAGGCTGCTCTTCTCAGGACTTCCAGGCTCATCGTTCCGTCCGCTTTTGTATAATGCTTCTAGCAATTGTTCGTTGGATGTCAGAGTGGCTGCCTTCATTCCGACCGCGCGTAACCGGACCGCACTTCGATCCGCTTACATCGGCGCGTGGAGGTGCGAGAACTGGCAGAACCGTCCTGAGCTTTCAGGAAACAGGGATAGGCCAGAAGGTTTGAGCTCGCGTGAACGCCTTCGCCTCAAACCGAAGATAAAAGCCGTTAAAATTGCAGCTATTGCAAACCGCCGCGCTGAACCGACCAACCCGGACGATACCCGTCAATGCGCCACCCCGCACGCTCTCTTCCATCCGGCTCACTTCACGAGCTAAGGGCTCCGCCCTCCGAAGGCAAAGGTCACACGTTCGAATCGTGTCGGGTGCGCCACTTCGGTACAAAACTGGGCACTCCAAAACCTGGCGTTTTTGCGCTTTCAGCGGCGACGAGCGTGCGCAGCAGTACGCTTTTCGACCCCATGATGCGAACTTCTTTCGCGTCCACCTCGACGCGCTGAGCCAGGGCGCGGACGTGATCGCGACGGTAGCCGCCCGACTCAATCCTCATGCGCCTGCGGGCCTGCCTGGCGAAGGTCTTCAAGGCCTGCGGTGTGACGCTCGGCCCGAGCCGATCGAGCGCGCCCTCGGCCCGCTCTGCGTCGGCGCCGGCCTGGTCGCGGACGGCCTTCAGCTCGGTCACGCGCTCCTTGAGCAGCGGATCGGACACGTCGGCGATGCCGTTTTCGATGGCATCGTACAGCCGCTTGAGTTTGGCTTCCGCTTCGGCCGCACGCTTGCGCAATTCGGCGATATACGACGTTCGACGCGTGGCACGTTCCTCACGACGGTCGAGCACGCGTGACAGGATGTGCTCGAGACGTTTGGGCTGCAAAAGACGGTGCTCGATGTGTTCGGCCAACACACTGTCGAGCTTTTCCATTGGAACAGTCCGACCCTTGCATCCGGTCTCGCCCTGGCGCGCTTTTGTCGAGCAGGTGTAATACTTGTATCTCCCGCTCTTCCCGGTTCGTAGCGTCATCGCGCCACCGCAAGCGGCGCAGAAGCAGATGCCGGTAAGGAGGGGCGGGCCGCTGACGACGCGCGGCGCGGTTAGAGCGGGGCAGCGCGTCTTGAGCAGCGTCTGCACGGTCTCGAACTCGGCCAAGTCGATGATCGGCGGCACCGCCATTTCGACCACCTCGGCCTCCGGTTTGCGCTCGCGCGTTTTCCAGTATTTGGTGTTGAAGCGGTGGCGGCCGATATACGTCGTTCGTGTGAGCACCTTGTGCACGGCGTCGACGCCCCAGCGTCCGCCGTCGCGGGTTCGGATGCCGGATTCATTCAGATGTTTGGCAATCGATTTGACGCCCATTGCCCCCGATGAACCGTTTCCCTCGCGCGCCAGGCGGAAGATCAACTGCACGGTTTCGGCCTGGATGGGATCGATCTCCAGTGTCTTCTTCGTGCGATGGCCGCGCTGCTCGGCGGCCTCCACGATGCGGTAGCCGATCGGCGGCAGCGCGCCATTCCAGAAGCCTTGACGCGCATTCTCGTTCATCGCCCGCAGCGTGTGCTTGGCATTCTCCTTGGACTGGTATTCGTCGAACAGCGCCATGATCTGGCGGATCATGTTGCTCATCGGATCGTCGCCGAGCTCCTGGGTGATCGACACCAGCCGCACGCCGTTCTTGGCAAGCCGGCGGACGTAAAACTCAAGCTGGAACTGGTCGCGAAAGAAGCGGCTGAAGCTGTGGACCAGGATCACGTCGAACGTCGGCGGCTTGGTGGTCGCCGCGTCGATCATGCGCTGGAACTCCGGCCGCCGATCGTCGGTCGCGGAGGCGCCGGGCTCGACATAATCGGCAACAATCTCCCAGCCGCGGGAGGCGCAATAGCCTTTCGCTTGGCGGCGCTGATCTGGGATGGAGAGATCGCTATCGGCTTGCCGTCCCGTCGAGACCCGCAGGTAGAGCGCCGCCCGAACCGTTGCAGCCATGGTGATTCCCCTAGCACTTTCCAAACAACTCGTCGAACAGATCACCGAACCAGGCTTCGAAGACATCGATCTCGGCTTCGGTCACCGGCACGTCCTTAGGCCAGTCGTCCGTCACCGCCAATGTCACCGAAGCGCGCTTCGCTCGTCGTCGACCAGGACGCGCGGGCGCACGCGCATAATCGTAGAGATCGTCAAGTGGGGCCCGGTCCGGCGGACGCCGTAGCTGCGATTTGTGAGGGGGAGCCATGGCGCCACTGTGGCAAGCCTGACCGATCCACAGAACAGCCGATGTCCACGCCAAGTCACGCCGTAGCCCTGCGAACTCGCACTTTCTCTGCAGCATGAGCGCGATCGCGCAGAGCAGGCTATGAACGCATGGAAGCAAAAGAGCCGGGCCAGCGGAGCGCAGTCAAGGCCGCGAGCCGGCGGAGCCGGTCGCGCGCAGCGCGAGCCTTGACGGCGCTCCGTTGGTCCGGCAGCGGCCTCCCATGCGATCTTGGCCGGACATCCCGCCGAGCACGCGCAACAAGACGCTATGCTGCGAACTATGGCGCTCGGAACGTTGATTTTGAATGCTTTCTCGGTTCGAGCGGCACCAGGCCAACTTCATGCGGTGCCGCTGCAGTGCCACTCAAATCAATGTGCAGACAAACACTTACGACCCCCGACGGCCCGGAGCGACACCGTCGCTTTTATCTTGCCGTCAAAACTGCGCTCGGCCCCGCTCGTCCCGAATGAGACTCGCTATAGTGTCCAGCCCGGAATAGCATGCCTCTAATCCTCGGTGTGCGAGCTGCCAGACGCTGGCGTGTTCGGCACCCCAACGCCTCCGCCCTGGAGTGTGTGTCCGTGACGCCTTGCGGCAGCAGAGGCCACGCAAAAGGAGGATTTCGTCATGTTAATTTGCCAGTGCAACGCAATGCGTCGGCGTGATGTTGTGTGCGGCGGCGGCGCTGCCATGTTCACCGCGATTGTGACGATGCTGATAGGCGGCGCGAAGCCAGTACGCGCTGAAACGATCTCGGGCGCGGTTCCGGAAATCGACCGGGTAGCCATACGTGTCATCGTGGACAGCTACCAATTCGCGGTCGCGCCCAGCCGGAAGGTGACCGATGTCGACATCGAACACTTCGGCTGGGGCATTGGCGGCGGCAAGCCGCCTGGTAAAACGCTGATCAGCGAGTTCGGCCTGTCGATGCACGTCGAGTCGCGGCGCGGCACTGAGGTACGAAATGTCTTGATGGATTTCGGCTTCACGCCGGACGCGCTGATCAACAACACCGATCTCATCGGCATCGATCCGGCGCAGCTCGACGCCCTCGTTCTGAGTCACGGTCACTACGATCATTTCGGCGGTCTCGCCGGCTTCCTGCGGCACAACAAGGGCAAGCTGAAAGCCAAGCTGCCGATTTATGTCGGCGGCGAGGAGGCGTTCTGCTCGCGCGAGTGGACGGCCCCGCCGGCGCGCGGCGACTTCGGCACCTTGGATCGCAAAGCGCTGGAAAACGCCGATCTTGCGGTCACATATGCCGAAGGACCGGCGCTGGTAGGTGGTCACGGATTCACCACGGGGCAGATCGGCCAAGCGAGCTTTGAGAAGCTCCTGTCGCCCAGCGCCATGAAGATCGGAGTGGACCACGGGATGGGCTGCTATGCCGACCGGCTTCCGGAGGACGAGCGGACAAAGACGGTCACTCCCGACCAGTTCCGGCATGAGATCGCCGCCGCGTTCAACCTCAAAGGACGCGGGCTTATCGTTTTGACTTCATGCAGCCATCGCGGCGTGATCAACGCGATCAAGCAGGCCCAAGCGGCTTCCGGGATCAACAAAGTTCACGCGGTGATCGGCGGATTCCACCTCGCCCCTATAAGGAAGACTATGTACGCGACACGATCAAAGCGCTGAGGGAGATCGATATCGACTACGTCATCCCACTGCATTGCACCGGCGAGTCGTTCTACGAGATCGCCAGGGCCGAGATGCCAAATAAGCTCCTGCGCTCCTACACGGGGACACGCTTCGTCTTCGCTGCCTGAGCAAGCAAGCTTCAAGTTGTCATCGCGCCGATGGCCGGGAATGAGTGCGTTCGTCGGTCGCAGCGCGATTTCGAGTGCTGCTTCATAGCGCCACGGCGAAGCAATAGTGCCCATCTTCATCGGCCGTGGCGCGCCACTTCGCCAGAGCACTACGGGGCATCCTGCCAGCGCCGATTTCACGCGGTTCTTTGCCGCTCTTCGGCCGGATATGACGGTCACCACACAACTGCGATACGGTCACTGGATAATTTGATCCGCCTGCGCGAGTACTCGAGATGGGACGGTGACGCCAAGTTGCTGTGCGGTTTGAAGGTTGACCACGAGCTCATGCGACAACGCTGCCTCAATCGGTATGTCGCCTGGATTGGACCCTCGGAAGATCTTGTCGGCATAGCCGGCCATGCGTTGCGTCGCGTTGCGCAGACTAGTCCCGTAAGCGATCAAGCCGCCCGCATCGAGCATCGATATTGGAAAGACCGTGGGTAGACGGTGGGCCGCAGCCAAATCCGCTATCTGTTTCCTGCAAGCCTGGTTGATCGGCTCTTCAAGGACGACTAGCGCCTGTGCGCGCTCGCGCTCCATTGCCGCAAAGGCACTCTCGTAATCCGGAGCAGGCGCCTCGACGCGGATCACTTGGGGGCGGAGTTGCAAAGCAAGCGTTGCTTCCCGGTTCGAATTTGACATGCAGTCAGAAACGCCGAGATCGCTAAGGATAGCGACACGTTCAAGGCCAGGAATCACGGCGCTGAGAAACCGCAATTGTGTTGCGGCCTGCTGCGGGTCAAAAGGTAGTGACCCCTGTAACGTTTCCGCCGGGATGCGCGAGGTTCGTGGCCAATCCATCTCCGATCGGCTCGACCACAACCGCGAATACAATTGGTATGGTCGAGGTAGCCTTGCGAACCGCTCGCACCGTCACCGCTCCAATGACGGCGATAAGGTCGACACCCAGGCTGACCATTTCGGAGGCAAATTCAGGCAGCCGCTGCAGTTGTCCTTCGGCTGCTCGTATTTCAAAGCTGACGCCTTCGCCTTCAACCCACCCCAGGTCCCGGAGTCCCGACTTGAAACCATCCATTGGGTAGGCTGAGCCGGCAACGATGATGCCTATGCGCTTCATGGGTGCGGTTCTCCTGGGACGAATTCGGCAAGGATAATAACACGCGCGAGCGAGAGCAGCACCTTGGGTGATTAGACCCAGCCACCGAGGGCGACATAAGCGGTTCTTGGCACATTGTGTCCGTCGCCGGGTTCGATCGCAGCGGGCGCTCTGAAGGGGGGACGGGGCACCCTGCCGTATCGGCACGACCGGCCGCCAACCAAGCATAGCGCGAACCGCATCCCGCCGCAGCTTTGGCTATTGGAGCGCACGGCAGGCTTAGAAATCATAGTGCCACGGCGAAGCAATAGTGCCCACCTTCATCGGCCGTGGCGCGCCATTCTGCGAATTTGCGCGATTTCATTCCCTGCCGCCGGCAAGCGCCGCATCAAGCCGCCGACAGCCTCACGTGGAACTTGCTGCCGGTTGCCTCGGCATAGCGCAGCAGGGTGGCAGCGGCCTCCCATGCGATCATGGCCGGGCATCTTCCCGAGCACGCGCGGCAAACCGCTACGCTGCGATGCGTGGCGCTCGGCATATTGATTCCAAATGCCTTTTTCATTCAAGCGGCACTGAAGCGCTTTGCACGGTGCCGTTGCAGTGCCATTCAAAACAACGTGCAAACAAACACTTACGACCCCCGACGGCCCGGAGCGACACCGTCGCTTTTATATTACCGTCGCTCGCTCTGCGGTCTGCGGATCAAGATGGCACTGCGACCTACTTTCCCCTATCATCACAAGTGATCAAGCGCATGGCTATTATTGTGCCGGACTTGGTCAAGACGCGCGTCGACACGCCCATAAGTGCGAGGTCATAGCGTGACATCGAACCAAACCGCTACAGCCTGATCCTCCGAGCCGTCACCGAAATGCGGTGAGGACCCTGACGCACGCAGGCGTTTTTCAAGGAGGAACGCTCATGAACTTCAAGCAAATTGCTATCGGCATCTTGACAGTCACGTACCTGATCGGGGCAGCGATGCTTCTGCCGAACGTTGGCCAAGCTCAGGATGCTAAGGTGAAGACGGCGATGGAGTTCTTGGAGTCGATGGCGAACAAACTAGGTCCGCCAAGGATCGAAGGGACCGATGCTGTCGCTGGTAAGGAGGTGCCTGCCATTTATTTTGGTTCAACCAAGATGAACAACAATTTCGACTTGGTTGATGAGGTCGTGAAGCAAGCTCAGGGGACGGCCACGATCTTCGTGAAGAGCGGTGAGGAATATGTCCGCGTCACCACCAACGTGAAAAAGGATGATGGCTCGCGAGCGATCGGAACCATTCTGGATCCCAAAGGCAAAGCGATCGAGTCCATCAGGAAAGACGAAGCGTTCTATGGAGAGGTGGACATCCTCGGCAAACCCTACATCACAGGGTACAAGCCGATACGGGATTCGTCGAAAAACGTGATCGGAATCTACTACGTAGGTTATTTGAAGTAGACCGTCCGACCCCAGCCGGTGAGACCGGCAAGAACCTGGTCCGTGAGGCGTAGCGCAAGATCGCAAGCCGTCGCAGATTGGCCGATTGGAGCGCGTGGCGGGCTGCAGCATCATAGCGCCACGGCGAAACAATAGTGCCCATCTTCATCGGCCGTGGCGCGCCAGGATTTCAAGGCATTTCTGCAATTCCCCGCCTTTCGGGGCGTCGCGTCGGGTAAGCAATAGGTAAGCAGCCGATCCGCTGAACGTGGCGGCGTCGAGGGTCTATTTTTTGTCAGAAGTACCCCACCCGTTTTGGGGCCCCACGGCTTCCTGATCGAAGCACTAAAAGAGCCATTCTCATTACCTACTCACGTCGAATGATTGGCGCCAGCCGGGGCGCCTGCGTCGCCTTCGATCAGGAAATTCGGTGCTGCAAGAACCGCGCTGCGTTCGGCGTTACAATCGCGGAGCCCTTTCATCACATACCGGCTGCAGCAAGGTGCGGGTCTGCTTGTGGGGTGGGGTGGTCACCTCTCGTTACTATAGGCTCGACTTGAGCCTGACGTGTGGTCACGTCAATAACCGGGTCGGGCCAAAACCAATCAGCTGGTCCGCCATTCGCTCGGCGCTACGCCCGACCAGCGCTGAAATGCATGCCGCTCGTATCGGCGTAACCGAGCGCGAGAGCGTCGCCGACCTGACGGCGCACCGAACCCTTGGCCTTCGTCTGGCCTTGTCGGAGCAACCCGACGTCGCGCTTGTCGCCGTCACCCATGCGCTGGTGGCGCAGACGTTTTATCGGGGAGCCGAGGCCAATGTCCTCGATATTCGTCCGGGCAGCTTGTTCCTTGGCTCTCACGCGGACGGAATAGCGGATACCGAAGCGGGCCTGTCTTGGTCGGATCGCCACGCGCGCTGGGCGGCGCAGTTGCCGCGAGATGTCGCCGATCTCTGGGCATTCGTCGTTGCCCTCGACCACGACAGCCGCATGGCGATCTTTGCGCATTGCGCGGCTCTGACCGTCAACGCCGTCAAATTGCCGCGCGATCATCGACCGCGTGCGCTGGCAACTGCCGATAGTCTGGCCGAAGCCGTAGCTCTCGACATGACCGGCTATTGGCGACCGACGGTGCGAACCTATTTCGGGCGCGTCACCAAGGCGCGCATCATCGAAGCGGTGCGGGAAGCCGTCAGCGCTGAGGCAGCGGACCGCATGGCCGACATGAAGAAGCCGGACATGGCGGAAGCTGCCGAGCAGTTGCTGGCTACAACGGATTGGCTGCCTGCGCTGATACGGTTGCCGAAAGCCGCGCAGCAGGACGTGACGCAATCAGCGGCGGATGCTGCCACGGATGGGCCTGCGAACGCCTACGCCAACGCGGCCGAGTGATCGGCAAGGCCGGGACCGTCTTGCGGTCCCGGCCTTCTCGCCCGCAACTGTCGAATTTTTGGGCCGCGCGCCTTACGGCGCGCGGCCATCATCACGATTCCCATATCCCGACCGTTAGCATTTCGAAAGCAAGGCAAGAAGAGGCGCGTCTGGGCACGTTTGTGGTCCCGCCACCAAGAGGATTGGTGGTCGTTCGATCCGGCCGGATCAGTCGCCGTTGCGGCGAGACCAGCTCTGCGTGGAGCAGCTCGTCGTTGCGGCCCTTTTTACGAGGTCTACCGTCTGAACGATCGGAGTCTCACGTCGAGATCGCATCACGGGCTCAACTCCGCGAGGTCTTCCAGAGGCATCCGAATGTGCGCGCACAGATGCGAAATCGAAAGGTGTCGGTCCCCATGTCGGATCTTTGTCGTCGTTGATGCGCCAGCAAGCGTCTCTGCGCCGTCCGTGAGCCGTTTTCCTTGTGATGGTTGGATGATCTTAGCCACGGTGTCTCCGCCGGTTCGTTCACGCGCCGCGTCCTCTGCAACCTCGAATGGACGGATCAGTCCCGAGGGACGGCAAGAGCCTCGATCGCCTTCCCGCAACGGCTTCGCCGGCTTTTTTCCCCTGCCGCGAAGTGGCGGCATTCCTCGCGGGAGACAAAAAAGCCGTCTCACGCCGTCCTACGCTCTGCTGCGGGCCTGACGGCTGCGGGCCGATCGCTCCCCGGGCCAAGGACCGCCATCAAGGCTGCGACGGTCGCGGCCCGACAACAGAACGGAGACACCATGGCTACCATCGGCACCTTCACCGCGTCGAACAACGGCTTCACTGGCTCGGTCAAGACGCTTACGCTCAACGTCAAGGCAACCTTCGTCGCATCCGAAAAGGACAACGACAAGGCGCCGGACTATCGCATCCGGTCGGGTGCGACCGAGTTCGGTGCAGCGTGGAAGAAGACCGCGCGGGAGACCGACCGCGAATATCTCTCCGTCAAGCTCGACGATCCGAGCTTCCCGGCCCCGATCTACGCCTCGCTGGTCAAGGGCGAAGGCGACGACAGCTACACGCTGATCTGGTCCCGCCGCAACGGCGAGTAACCCGCCGAACCGATCCGCCCCGCCTCCTCGGAGGCGGGGCTCTTTTCCGTGCCTATGGCCCGACGCGCAGAAGGAAGAGTGGAAGACCTTCGGCGAGAACCTCGGGCATACTTTTTCAGGACGATTGCTAAGGGCTCCGCCCTCGCGCGAGCAAGGGTGAAGCACCGAAGCCGGTGCCGGCTGGAGCGGTTTCCCCGGTCTTCCGCGCCCACGAAAGTTTTGAACGACATGGTCGTTAGGCGCGTGCAGACGCGCGCTGGACGCGCGCCCCTTTGGGCGGGTGATCCCCCTCCGCGTCCCGCCGCCCTTGCTCTTGCTACCCCGGTCTCGCCGACGGGCAGGGTTGCAGCGCAGCGCTGCGCTTCAACCCAAGCCCATAGGAGAAAGACCAATGACCATGATGACCGTGACCCGGAACGAGCAACCTGTTTCCAGCGGCTTTCGTGTGAACGTGGCGCGCGGCGAACGCATCGGCCGCGTGTCTTCGGAGTGGTTTTCCCGCCCCGATGACGAGCGTTATCTCAGCCTGACCGATCTTCATGACGCAGTGCGCCGCCGCGCTGATTGCGCCCAAACCCGCACCCTTGAGAGCCGAGCCGTGCGGGTGGAGGCAAGCCGCGACAACGCCGAACAACTGGCATTAGCGGTGCCAGGCCGCAGCGCACTGGTCGCACCAACGCATTGGAGCTTTGGGCAATTGTGCAGCCTTGTCGGCGCCCCGACATCTTACATGCGGCAGCTTCCTGCGCCGCTTGCCGGGATCAACCTGCAACACGGTTTGCTGTCACATCGTGGAGAGCTATTGAAAACACTCGAAGCCGATGATGGGCGGGTCGAGCTTCGCGCAGTGACTGGTCCGGACTACGGGCGTATCTGGGATCACGAACTTACGGCCGCCGTGATGAAGATCGCCGGCAATGGGAGCGGTGACACAAGATGGAAGGTCCCGGGCGTGCTGGATTGGGCGACCATGACCCACAATCCCTTTGTGGACGTGACCAAGGAAACAACCACGCTTTACGCCAGCGACCGCGACGTGTTTCTGTTTCTCGTCGACGACACCAACCCGATTGAAGCGGGGCGCCTGGCGGACGGGTCGCCGGATTTTTATTTCCGGGGATTTTATTGCTGGAATAGTGAAGTCGGCAGCAAGACGCTTGGAATCGCGAGCTTCTATCTCCGCGCGGTCTGTATGAACCGCAACCTTTGGGGCGTCGAGAATTTCGAGCAAATCACCATCCGCCATTCCAAGTTCGCGGCGCAGCGCTTTGCGCACGAAGCGGCTCCCGCCCTGACAAGCTTTGCCAACTCCTCGGCCACCCCGTTCATCGCGGGGATAAGAGCCGCACGCGAGCGGATCGTTGCCCGGACAGAGGAGGACCGAGACGGCTTCCTGCGCAAGCGCGGGTTCTCCAAGGCGGAGACTGCCAAGATCATTGCAACCGTGTTGCAGGAGGAAGGGCGCCCCCCGGAAAGCGTTTTCGATTTCGTGCAGGGGATCACGGCGCTTGCCCGCGGCAAGGCTCATCAGGATGTGCGCCTTGATCTTGAGGGTAAGGCAAAGCGATTGTTGGAGCAGGCCGCCTGAGCATCGCATCAGCCGTGCAGCTGCTCCCCCGGCTGCACGGCTGATGCCCCATCTGAGCGAAAGAAGGTAATTTGCCGCCGATCCGGCTGCCGGATCGGCGGTTGACGCGTGGCCGCGCCTGCCGCTCGCCGGGCCTATCGGCCCGGCTCGCGAGGAAGAACGGTCCGCACCTTGAGAAGAATTCTCATTTGAAGAGCATGAGCATCACTGCCACGAAGCTCCAGCTTGGCGATGCTGCCGCGATCACCCCCTACTTGAGTCAAATCCTTCTCGACGATATTCCTCAGCGCTGCTCGGAGACGATAAGATTCGTCAGTCGGGAATCGCTGTGGGCGGTCTTGCGCAGAATCATCGGACGCTTGGTGTACCGCTTGCTGTTGGGAAACACGATCAGGTCGGTTGTCGGGACCTGGCCGATGGCATCCTCCGTCATCAAGCGCACCGCTTTGGGCTGAAAAGCCCGGGTGGTCTTTCCAGTGTTTTCGTCCCTGGTCTCGACCGATTCCATCAGGGTGTAGTCACCGATCGACCGCGAGAGAAATTCGCGTTCGTCCGGATCGATCAACGGTAGATCGGAATAAGTGGTGAACTCCGCCGTGTTGAGCAGGGTACGGGCACCATCCGCGCCGTTGATGTCGATGATCTGGCTTCGGCTTTGCCAGAACGTCCAGAGCCGCAGATTTTGTCCGGGAAGCTCGCCGGCAGCGACCAAGAGCTCCTCGAAACGGCCGAGGGTCGCCGCCTCGTCGATGAAGCACATGATCGGCTCCCGGGCCCGGCGGCGCCGGACAGCGGTAAAGAGCTCGCAGAGCAACCATCGCATCAGCGGGGTCAGCGTCTTCATATCCTCGGCGGGCAACGTGATGAACAGGTCCATGTTGCCGGTCGTCACATCCGACATGGAGAAGGTGCTCTTGTACGTGAGCCGCTGCAGCCTTTTGTCCGCGCACCAACTAAAGGCTTGGGCTGCGGTAGACACGATCGAATCCCGGCCCTTGGGATCCATGGCAAGCACAGCGCTGGCGGCCGCCGCCGCGTTTCCCTTCAGCAGCATCAGCCTCTTTTCGAAGGTCTCCAGGTTCGCCAACAGCCAGGCGGCATTTGCAGGTGTTGCGCAATTGGCTGCATGCGCCACCAGGAAGGCGCCGACGATGACGTCGACCGCGCGGTTCTGGAAATACACCGCCTCGCCATTGGCTTGCTCCGGCAACAGCGCGCGGGCGACACGCTGCAGATGCAGGATGTCCTCCGGGTCCATCGTTGCAAGCGGATTCCAACTATCTGAGCCGCCGACAATTCCGATCGGGTCCAGGCAGCGCACGGTTCGCCCGAGCGCCCTCCGGCGCTCGGCCACCGCGCGATAAGCCTCGCCCTTCGGATCGATGACGATGGCGGGCCCGTACCAGCCCGTGTGGTCGGGTACCGCGAGATTGGGGATCAACAGCCCTGACGTTTTGCCCGTACGCGGCGGCGCAATGGTGACGATGTGGCTTTCGGTCGAGACCCGAACCGGCCGCCGGGTATCGGGATCGAGGCCGAGTTCAAGGCCGATCCGCATCCGGCCGCGCTCTTTGCGGCTGGCCCACCGGGCATCGCCATACGTGCCGCGGGGGTCACGCCGGGGGCCATAGTACGGCACAAAGCAAGCGACAAACGCCAGGAGAGGGCCCGCCAGGATCGAGGCGAGAGCAGCCCGGCCATAGGGGCCCAAGGCCTTGGTCTGGCCGAACGCCATGTCACGGTAGGCGAGCAGCGAATCCCGACCCCAACTGTGCAGCATCGCGCTAAACCAGGCGGAGGGAGCCTGGATCGTGTTCGGCCACAGCGAGGCGTCGAGGCCGTGCACCATGAATTCGGCGACAGGAAAGCCGAGCACGAAGGCCATCATGGTGAGGGGCACGAAGATCTTCCAGAACACCTGATTACTCCGAGGTGGAGGTTACGAAACGGTCGTAGGCTTCTGCCGGCATGATGGCTTCGAGGTGCCCTTCTTCGGCCGACCAGAACCGCAGCCGAACGTCTCCAGCCGCATTCCGGCCCATCACGACAACCGCAGTGTCGGTCGGCAGGCGACGAAGTTCGGTATGCCCGTCCGGAAATGTCCAGGTCAGGTCGAGCTCTCGGTCGAAATGAACTATCGCGTGACCGGTGTTATGGACAGCAAAGCCGCCGATCACCGTGACGGGGATCGAGATCAGGGTGAGCACCACCAAACCCCGCCAATGGTAGCGGGCGTGCCGGATTCCCGACCGCATGGTTTCCCCGATCGTACGAGGAAGCCTGATGCGGCGCCGTGGCAACAAATCTGCGACCGTGCGCTCCAGCATCTCGCGGTCGTAGGGAAGCAACGCCGGATCCTTCAGGCCCGCCAGACGTGCGGTGGGGTCCGGCAAAGCGCGAAGTTCGGCGAGCTTGGCGACGCTCGCCAGGCGCATCTCGCGGTTCGACGCATCGGCGTCAGCCTTCGCGTCGATGAACCGCTTGCGCAAGGTTTCCAGGCGCTGGCTCATGACGCGAGCCAGGTCGCTGCGGGGCGGACCGCTTCCATCACCGCGAGGCGGAAGGCCTTGAGGTCGCTCACCATGCGCCGTGCCTCGTTGAAGCCGTACTCCTTCTGGAAGTCGGACGACTTCAACTGCGGGATGGCACAGAGTCCTGTGGCCTGGAGGAAGCCGAGGGTGCGCGGTTCGAACTCGAACTTCGGCAGCACCGTGACCTGCGCGCCGTCGGCGACCCGCTTCAGCATCGCGGGGTCGACGTCGCCCCGCAGCTTGTTCTCGACCACGAAGCGAGCCTTGGCCCAGCGCTTCGAGGATGCCAGGAGCTTGGCGCCGTCGGTCAACGCCGCGGCGTCGGCGGTCACGACCACGACGAGCGCCACTTCGATCTGGGTGTCCGCGATGCCCGCTACGAACTCGTCGTCGAATGAAGCCAGCAACGACGATGCGGTGTTGGCGCCGACGTCGATGATGGTCGGCAACTCGGCGCCGACCATGGCGTTGATCGGCCCATCGAACTCGGCACGAGCGGCCTGGCCGCCGGTACGGTCGATGGAGGCACGGTCGGCACGCACCGGGAAATGCGAAACCCGCTTCGGACCCTTGGTCTTGCTGTGGTCGTACTCCAGGATGCGGGGCGTGGACTCCAACTCGATGATCGGCGCGTCGGGCACGGCTTCCGCGACCCCACGGGTGAGCGTGGACTTACCGACACCGCCGGTCTCCTGGGCAACGAGCAAAAGGCGTGGCATGGGACTACTCCTAAACTGAACACCGACAACCCAGCCGGGCTTGACGCGTTGTTGCGTGCTGGCTGGTGGAAGGAGCGGTCGTTAGAGGAAAAGCCGCACTCACGATTTGCAATGCAAAAGTAAAAAGGGAACTGAGACTAGCGCTTTCGAAGCAGGTGGGCGTGTTTGGCGAGTGCGGTGCGTCGGATCTCGTCCTCGCTGATGGTCTGGTCCGGCACACTCCCGCCGAGCGGCCTACTCATCTCTGGGCTGAGAGAGACGGTCCTCTTTGCCGTCCGGCCGTCCATTTGAAGGCGCTCGGGCAGCATTTTAGTCCGATCTCGTACGATCGCCTTGCCCTTGAGCTTCTCTGCGCGAGTTCTGATGTTGTGCATCAACGCAGTCAGCCGCCGACCTGTAAGCGGTTGGCCTTCCCCCTGGGTTACTCCCTGTGCCGCCAGAGCACTGGCGATTTCGGTCCAGGTCGCACCGTCCTCACGGCGCAAGCGCTCAAGCTCCTCGAAATTGCTCCGGATGATCTCGGTAGCGCCTGTCTTGATTTTCCCTATCGGCGAGGCAACGCGATCAGCTTTGAGCCGCTTCACGTCGCCGCGCAGACGTTTGAGATCGATCTTCATAATGCCAATACGTAACCGACCGGAAGTTAACGGCGCCACCCGGGAACGCGCGGGGCCACACGTAGGCCAAGGCAGAGCCAATCAAATACCAACGGAATCGCGCAAATTTGAATCACCCCGGCTCCGAACTCACGGTGAGAGCAAAGGCGCGACGGATCCCGAAGGAAAAGCAGTCGTCCGGACCTAACGAAATCGGCCGTCCCGTCGACGGGGTGGGACGACGGACGTTGGGCAATCCGAGCAGGCCAAGCCCGGGGCGCGGCTCCTGCAAAGCGGAACGGGAGATCGACGCCACCCGTTTCCGTGCCAAGCTATCTCGCCTTGGCTTCCTCAAAGGCTCAGAGACTAAAATTCACGGCCGGCGCGAACTCCCCCGATCCATCCGATCGAGCAGCTCTCGCCTGGTAGTCGGACCATGCATGGCCACCGTGGTCCTCAGAGGGGCCATAAAGTACCGCACAAGAACCACAGCAAGTACCACACAAAAGACCAGTCAGTTCTTTTGCACACCTGTGCATCCCCGGTGCGCGCCGTGGAATCCCTGATCACTCGCGGTCGATCACCCTGCGGCCGCGTCGGGTTTGCAGGAGGTAGGTTTCCACGCGACTGCTCTGGGCCTGCGACAGTGGGGAGCCAGACCGGCTTTTCGAGGGGCCGTTTTCGCATAGACCAAAGCCACCGTGGACTACAGACTAGAGTGGCTGTCTAGCGAGTTCTAACGGGCAGGAGACCATCATGCCTATTTCGATATCGATGATGATTTTAAGTTCGCAATTGGTCGTCACCGTAGCCGATAACGTACCGAAATTCGACATTGCCCGCAGTTGCAAGCTCGACGTGGCGGCTACGGCCGGGCTCACCGTCGATCAGTCGCTTAAGAGCTGCATCAATGATGAGCAAAAGGCACGACAACAGCTTGGCGCCCTTTGGTCAAAAATGTCGGCGCCGCAAAAGGCTAGCTGCACCGCCCAGGAGGCCGTTGGTGGCACGCCAAGCTACGTCAGCTTGCTGACATGTCTCCAGATGGATCAGTGGGCTCGCAAGCCCTGATGTATTTTCAAGCTATGGCTTGCAAGCGCGGCGATCACAAGGGCCGTCACCGCGATACTGCCGATCACTGCCCAGAAGACTGCCCGGTTCAGCATGGCCGCACGCCGCATCAGGCGCGGAAGATCCACCTTTAGCCGGGACCTGACCGTGTCTTTGTCGGCGATACCGTTCAGGAGGATTGCTCCATCGACGATCCTGTTCAGGCGGGAATCAGGACAGCAATGAAGGCGGCCAGCGCTCCCAGAAGGAATGCTGGCGCCGCCTACTGGGAGATGACGTGCGATGGCTGGCTGACAGTTGGCGTATCTAGAGACATTGCACTCCGTTTGTTGCCTGCGCCAGCGACTATCTCTGTGCTATGAAACTCGCTTTATGCCGGGCGGCTGCCAAGTCCCTTCGCCCGCCGGCAGGATGGAAGGCGGCGTAGGCTTCGGCCAATACAGGCGCATCACGAGATAGATTTTGTCATCCGGCGCCGGAAGCCAATTTGATTCCTTGTCCGCACCGGGATTCTCTTTTTGAATAAGCAGCGTCAGCGAGCCGTCTGGGTCCGTTTTCATCCCTGACAACATTGGGGAGTTGATGAGGTAGCGATTGATGGGGTTCTTGACCAGGAGTTGGCTCTTGCCGTCGTACATCGTAACGGACCAAAACGCATTCACTGGCGGCAACTGGCCGGGTGCGAAGGTGATGGTGTATTTGTGCCTGCTGCCGTCGAGCAACTCACCGGTGGCGTCCTTTCGGGTATAGGGGTACATCGCTTCTACGGCATCATTGCCATAGATGCCGCCCTTGGCGGCACCGGCCCGCATCGCCCAATCGCCGTTGTAGAAGGCCTCATCGCCAAAGAACGAGCCAACGTTCCAGCCGTTAATGTCTTTGTTTCCGCTGGCCAGCCATTTGTCGACCTTGTCGTCACCCTGCTTCATGCCCACCAGGATTTCGGCCTTGTGTTCGAGCGATAGATCCTTGAACGCGAAGGTCTTGCCGGGACCAATGCCAATTCTCGCAAGTTTCGCGCGGATCGCCTTGTCCCTTGGCGTCTCGGGGACGAATTGCAGGGCCGCGTCGAGATACTGGAAGAAGTTGTCCTTGATCCCGGCAGTGGTGGCAGGAAGGAACTCGATCTTTGGCGCGGCGGCCGGGGCCGGACGCTTAAGAAAGCCAGAAAGCGGCTGCGCCTTGTAGCCGGCCTGGATTTTCTCGACGTTCGGCATGTCGCCTGCGTTGAAGAGTTGAGTGCGGATAACCGCGAGGGAGAACGGCGTCGTCGATCGAAAGACCTTTTTGATCCCGGTGGGCGTTTCACCCTTCCAGTCGGGGGCTACCACCAGATAGTCGCCCGGCTCCGTCCCCGTGGCGCGCGTGCCGATGTAGCCATAATTGTAGGTATTGCCGTCGACGAGCATAACCGCGTAGTAGCGGTCCCTTTCGATCGCCGGCACCGAGATCACCATCGGTTCAGCACGCAAATCCAGCCAGAGCACCGAGTAAGGGGTGTCGCTGTTCGGCGTGATGACCGCCGTATCCTCTGGCGTGGCGACGTGGTGCAGATTTTTGATTTCGTTGAACGGCGCCTTGAATTGCCCCGAATTCTTGTCCACGGCATACTCTTGCATGACCGCATAATTCATCACGAGCGGCAAGCCGTAGATGAAGCCTTCTTCGGCGATGTCCTTGGCCTCGAACAGGCTGGGCCATTCGGCTTTGTTCTGCGCACTCGCGGGGGGAGCCTTCGCCGTCGTAGTGATGATTACGGCCACCGCAGCGGAGCGAAGCAGATCGCGTTTCGTCAACATGTGAACATCTCCTCAATTGTGTTCTGGGCTGCTGTGCCAGCGCGAGAACCAGACGCACGAAACCTACGCGTGCGCTGCCGGGACCGACTATGCAAAAACGGACACCCGAGAATGCTGGACCGATGATTTTCGGACGGTGATTGTCGGAAGCGCAATTGCCGCCGTTGTGGCGGGTGTTTTCTCATCGCCAATTTGTCGAACCAGAATTCTGCTTGCCGCACGATCGTCCGACGACGAAGCCGCAGTTGCTCATCTCGGCGATCTCGGCGCGTCAACGCTTTTGCATCAGAGCGGCGTTAGTGCAATGCGCAGGGGTACGCTGGAGATTTGCATCAACCCCGCAAACGGCTGACCCAGCTCTAGGACAAGATAAATCGCGCCCGCGGCTGACAGCGCAAAAACGAACAGCGAACCAAAAACGGTTGTGTTGGGCTTGGCGAACAGACCAAAGCTTCCAAAGATGATGGTGAGCCAGAAAATCAACACCACCAGGAACGGCATAGGGATCGAGTTGTTCGTCTGCGCGAACAGCAGCAAGCGCGTTTGCGCAATGTCAGTAGCGATTTGTATTGCCCTGGACTGCAGGGAGCGCTGCCAATCATTCGGTGGTGAAAGTTGCTGAAGTTTCACAAAGAATGCGTCGCTCGAGGGGCTCGCCTCGAACGGACGAGCCTTAGTAGCATCTGGCCTCTTCTCGCGCCACATTCGATCGGCTAAAGCAGCGACGCCGCGCCGTAACAGGTTGCGTACTTCGTTAGTCTCTGATCCGTACTCCGCCAGAAGATTGTCGAGCAGGACAATATTGCTTGTCATCTGCGTAACTTGAGTGCTCTGCGTGTCGTAGGAACTCTTCGCCGAGGCGATCAGGAGGCCTAGAACAAGCGCGGCGATCGTCCCGATGAGGCCTGTACCCAGCCTGACAACATCCTTGTCATCTGCACTCAGGTGATGTCCTGGAAGGAACATACCGAGCAGGGCTGCTCAGGTGATGTCCTGGAAGGAACATACCGAGCAGGGCTCCGCCGGAGATGCATGCAAACGTGATGCAAGACAATGTGATTGCATTCATGGTTCACCCTTGTCTCGACACGACAGCGGCAATCGCTGCAATGCCGGGATCATCGAATGTTTCATGACGGCTCTTCCTTGGGCGGCTATTGCGTGGTTCCGTCAGTTCAGCGTCGTGAGCGACTTAGCGCGTGTCGCCTAGGCCGCGGAGGCAACCACGGGTCTCTTCGCGATCAACGTGCGTCGGTCGTGAATCAGGCTCTCCAGCCGGTGGGCTGCCACGTTCAATGTGGCATCATCCACGGCGCTGTCGTCTCCACCAGCTGATTTAGTGCGTTCCGCCTTTAGAATGCCGTCGATTTCTTCTTCGATGTCCGACAGCTCAGCCTCGGTATCGACTTTCCGAATTCGGCGCGCTAGGGCATAGAGAGAATCGAGCGGGCCTTCGGGTGCACGGTTGCCGACGCCCAGGAATTTCCACGCCGCCGCAAGCATGGTGGCGGCACCTCCGAGCACCATCGGCGTCAGATAGATCCAGTTGCCGTATTCATCCATGAAGCTCTGCGTAGTGCTGTTGTAAACGGCCGCCGCTCCTGGGTGCAGCGGTAGGTAGGCATCCTGGTCCGTGCTGGGCGCGGTGATCTGCGCGAAAATCGGCTGCTCGCGCAGAAGGTCCCTGCGCGCGCTCATGATCGCCTGCGTGAGGCTGGTTACCAGGTCGGTGCCGAGCTTCTTTTGCGCAACGAGGTATAGTGAGGTCCTTAATGTTGTCAGATCGTCTTCCGGGACCGGCGGCGAACCCCGCAGCGTGCCCTTCGGGACGTCGAAACTCTCAAAGGCGCGTTCGGTCCCTGCAATTGCCTCGGCAGATTCGATTGGGATCAACGCCGGAACCTTTTTGTGATCCAGTTGAAAAAATCCGCGAACGAGCGAGAGATATCTATCGGCTAGCGGGATCGCGACAAGCAGGGCATTGACCTGTTTTGACTGAATGGCTTGCCGGACATCCGTCAACCCAATGTACTTGAACGCAACTTTTGCGCTCGCCAGATCATATTCCTTGGTCAACACATCGACAATTTTGGCGTTCGCTGCTCCGCCGACAACACCGATCGTGCGTCCCTTCAGGTTTTCAATGCTGTCTATGGAGGATCCCGGGGGCGCGATGATCAGTACCACCATGTGGCTAACGACGACGACGGCTTGCGCCTGCGACAAGTCGCCGACATCGCCGCGAACCACGGCGAGATCGACCTTACCGGCGGAAAAAGCGTTAGCGGCCTCGAGCGCCGTGCCGCTGTCGATGACCTTGAGTCGCACCGGCGCGTTCCTTGAAACGAGCTCGCCTGCTATCCCTGACATTGCCTTCGCTGCCTCGCCGTCGATCGAGCCGGCCGCCACGGTCAGCGTTACCGGATGAGTGTAGTACCGATAGGCAAGGAGACCCGCGCCCGCCGCAAAGACGATGACGCCGACAAGGAGGAAAAGGCGAAGCCAGAGCGGCAATTTTGCCGACATTATGCTCATTGCTCTCAACGCTCCGCCGATCAGATCCGCCGCGGGCAAGCTTACGCGCGCAGCCTGCGGTCGACTATGCAAAATCGGACAATTCGAGCGTACCGGCTGCGGCCGAACGCTGCTTCGCAAGCTGTCGGTCTGCGAGGATTGAGATCAATAGTTGTCAATGAAGTCCGGATTGCCGCGATGTGAGCCTATCCCGCTGTGACTGTAGATGACGGCGATCCGACTCGGATCGCTACTATTTCGTCACCATTCGCCGTGTCGGCGCCACGGTGCTCACAGGCGCCATGGGCGAGATCGAGAACGTCAGCCAGGTGTTCCAACCCGCGGGTCGATTCTCCGCTGCGAATTCGCCATATCCCTTCAGATTGAGGTATCCCTGCATGTCTCCAACCGGGAATAGATATCCGATCTGTGGGCCAATTCCGACGACGCGAGAGCGGAAGCCGCCGAGGATAGGATGCTGGCCGGAATCGTCAGTGATCTGTTGATACGCATATCCGACAAGGCCGACAAAGATCTGCTTCGAGAGAAACTGGGAAGCACCCCAATCGACGTGGAAATCGATCCCGTTCTGGTATTGGGTGTCCTGATTCTTGAAATTGTAGGTCAATCCGCCGACCGCCGAAAATTCGTGGCCGGTAGCCGGATTGAAATACGTGTAGCCGCCGCCGCCGTCGATGGCGCCGTGACCAATGCCGAGATTGGAGAGGCGGCTGGGATCGTAAGCCCCGACCGGAATGTCTCCGGTCACATATGTCATGAAATTATGCACGCCGGCGTTCCATTTAAGTGTCGCCTGCGGATACAGATCTCCGACTGATGTGACCGAATCTGAGATGCTTCCTGTCCGGGTTGTAACGAGCGGACCGAATGCTGTGGTGAGAGTCCCGTCCAGGCTGGTGCTGGCTCGGCCGAATAGGCCGGTGACGCCGATCGCCAGTTGCCCACCCAGCACCGGCGTCGCGAATGTGTAGGTGGGGTTGAGCAGCACCAGGTCGGCCTGCGCATTCAGATGTAGATTCAAATTGACGTTCACCGCAGCGGGAAATCTGCCGATCTGGATCTCCCTAGCCGCCGCTGCGGTACCAAACGCCGATACGGAGGTGTGATAGTAGACCTCCGCCATGGACCATCCGGGCACCTGGGGCGTCGCCGCCAGGCTGCTGAACCGGCCGGGGAGCCAGTATGATACGCCACTCTCGTCGGCGGACGCAGGTGCGGACAGGGACAGCAGCAAGGCCAGGCCGATGCCGCAGTGCGTGAGCCAACGGCGCGGATTTTGCTCGAATGTGCGGTGCGTCATTTGTCGGCCCCGTGTTTGAAAATCGGTCCATCAACGTTAGATTGCCATAAAATGATTGGCTTGCTGCCAGCCATCGCTATGCAAAAACGGCCGCCACTGAGAATTCGCCGCGGCTGTTGCAGCAAGGTCACCCCGGCAATCGAGGACCATTCACCTCACAGGGCATTGCGGAAACCAGCTACGTCCTCAAGCCCCCAGACGGTGACTGTCCTGCCGCTCCGACCTGCTGACCGCTGCAGTGTGTGCGAAGGACTTTCGCCGAAGGCCTTACGGTACTCGACTGAAAAGCGCCCAAGCTCCACGAAGCCGAAAGATGTCGCGATTTCCGTAACGGTTACGGAATTGCCATCCGCCGATAAGAGCGCGCGTCTCGCTTGAGAGAGCCGCACCGCTCGAAGATGCCGGCACGGCGTCACGCCGTGGATCTTGTGGAATGCCTTTCGAAGCGTTCGTTCGCTTACCTCCAGGGTGCGGCACAAGACCGAGATGTGCAGTGGCTCGTCGAGATGGGCAAGAGCCAATCTCTCCGCCTGTGCGACGAGATCGCTGCATGGGTCGGTGTCCGGGGTGAAAGGCGTTTCCGCCGCAATTGCGAGCCATTGATAAATGTTCATCGAAAACATCCTCTCAAAAGGGCGCGTCTAATCTGTTCCTCCCGATCACACGCGATCGGGCGCGCGGCCGCTATTGTCCTTCGGGGCAAATCGGGGGATGCGCTATGGCGCAAACGCCAGGGTGCTGGGAGTGAGTTAGTCCGTATTTTTGCGGGATTATGAGCAGGCTTCTCCGCGTCCCACGAAGGAGCGAGGCAGCATTCCGACCCGCTCCGCAACGGAGACAGCCTCTGCAAACGACTGAACCTGCAGCTTCTGCATCACCATATGGCGATGAGCCTTGACGGTCCGTTCGGATGTGCCAAGCACATGGGCAATTTGCTTGTTCAGTTTGCCGCGAACCATCAGCGCGAAAACCTCGGCTTCCCGAGGAGTTAGCGTGGAGATTAGCGACCTAAGGGAATTCAGTTGATCCCGGCTCTCGCGTATCCCCGCAGAATGAACCAACGCCCGTTCGATCGCCTCCAGCAACGTATCCCGGGACACGGGCTTGGCGAGAAAATCTTCCGCGCCGGCCTTGATGGCGCGCACGCCGGTGGGAAGATCGCTATGGCCTGTCATGAAAATGATTGGCCAGTGCTGGGACAATTTGGCAAGCTCCTCCTGCAACTGCAGCCCGCCCAAAGAGGGCATCTGGACGTCGAGCAGGAGGCAGCCGGGTTTGGCATCGGCAATGCTTCGCAAGAAGCAGGTGGCCGATTCATAGTCGGCAACCTCATAGCCCGAGATTTTCAGCAAGCGACAAATCGCGCTACGAAACGACGCGTCATCGTCGACAATGTGAATCACGGCGGCGTCGATCATTGCCTCTGTCGCCTTCATCAGGGCTGCTGCTCCTACCCCCTGAAAAAGCCTTGTAGCGGGGCACATGATCCAGCATTTGCGGTGGATCAACCCGCACGCATCGAAAAATTCGGTAGTTGCAATAAATGTGGCACTGCGAGCATAACTCGCGCGCGACTGGGCGTCAACGCAGGGTTGTGCATTGCGGCAGCAGCATGCACTTTTGGCAACAGCGACCGTGCGATAACACTATTACAGTACGGCGCCAGCTAAAGGTAGGCGGTGTAGGCGCTGATCCAGACCAGAATGGCGGCGAGCAGTCCAATAACCCCCGCTTTCTCCGAGAAAGCCGTAGCATTTCCAGACATTCCGAGCCGAAGCGAGTCGCGATTCATTTCATCGGGGATGGAAATCACGGCCGGAAAGGCAGATGTCCCGCCGAGCGCATTGGTCCGCGCGAGCGTTCCGGATACGGCGATCTGTCCCTGACCGACCCCTTTGGGAATGGCCGTAATCTTTGCATGATAGATACGGCCCGGATCGTTGTCGAAAACAATATCGACAGCAGCGCCGGGCTTGATCGTCTGGAAGCCATTCTGTGAGAACATTCCGACAATTGTAATCTCATTTTCGACCACGAACGACATCGCCGAACGGGCCTGCAGCGCCCGATCGCCGACCGTCAATGCGACAACGGTCACGTAACCGTCGGCGGGTGCCCGAATTGTGGTCTGCGACAGCTCCCATTCGGCATTCTCAAGCTGCGACTGTACCTGTGCGACGGTGGTATTGACCCCTCCGATCTCGGAATCCATGGAGAGTTTGGCACTCTGCTGCGTTGCCTTGGCGGCATTGAGTTGCGCCAACGTCGTTTCGTATTGAACCTGGGTATCCTGTTCCTTGAATTCGGTGTTCGCGCCCTCCGACGCAAGCGTCTGAATGTCGGCCAGGCGCTTCGTATTGAACTTCTGCTGGGCGGTCAGCCCGGCGACGTTTGCCGTCGCCTGCTCATAGTTCGATTTCAATATCTGGACCTGCTGGCGGGCTGCGGCCAGCGACGCCTGCAGCTGCTTTACCTTGTACTGGAAGGGTGCCGGATCGATCTGAAACAGCACGTCGCCGCTCTTCACGGGCAGGTTCGGCTTGACTGGAATCGCGACAATCTGGCCGGTTACATTCGGCGTTACCTCAACGACCTTGCCCGTCACCGTAACCTTGCCGGCTGGCGTCAGATAATTGAAGAGCGCGAGAAACGTCGCGAAAATGAACACGCCGACAAGTGTCGCGACCGTCCCCGAAAGCCAGCCCCAGCGCACAAGCTTGAACTTCGAGAACACCACCCATAGCGCGACAATGTAGAGGCACAGGATAATGACCACGGCGGGCCCTTGTCATTCGTTGATGCCAAAGGTCCATTTGCGGGGCGTTCGTTGGCGGGCGCTATGCAAAATCGGCGCGGCCAAGCTCGTTCTCCTTCCCAAACGCTCCGCCAATATTTGGGTGCCCGTTCGTTTTTGCATAGTCGATGCTGCGTAGCCTTTCCATAGTTGCAGACGAGCGTGATGCCCCGCGAAGGCAATTTCGCGAAACGTTCACCCGAATCCCAACAGGAGAGGCGGACATGAAGCGCGCAAGACTGGCCCAGATCGCTGGGCTGTTCGTGGTAACGGCGATGTTCGGCCCGGTAACGGGCCTTGCTCAGACTGCCCCGGCGCCTTCCATGAAGACGATCGGCACGCCTTCCGCGGCGGCCAAGCCCGAGATCGTACCGTCGCTGTTCGTGCTGAACTCGCGCGGCGCAACGCTGCAAGGCGACACCCTGACCCTGACTGGCGTCACGCCGAGCTCCATCATCTTCGCCGATCGCCCGGTCAGAGCCGCGGGCCATCAGCCCACCGCCGACGTCATCGCCGAATGGGGCTCGGGGGACGACAGTTTTGCCAAGAATCCGCCGAACGCCACTGTGTCCGTGCTGGGCAAGGACGGTTCGGTGAAGGACGCCGTGGTGGTGCTGAAGAACCCGAAACTCGAAGGCGACAAGCTGACCTTCACTGTCCAGGCGCTTGAAGGCGATCTGGCCGGAGCGGATGGCGCGGCTGCGCTATTCATCGACATCATCGGCCGGCCATTCACGCCGATGTCGTTTGCCGGTGTTGCTCGTCGTTCGGCATTTCGTGGTGCCATGTATGCCGGGGCGGTCGGAGCGGCTGCATACGCGGCGCCCTACGCCTACGCATACGGCCGTCCGGCCTGCGGTTATTACCCGTATCCACCCTGCTACTGAGCCGCACAATCAGACGCGGCCGTCCGTCGAAAACGGACTCGTCGCCTTGGTTACCAACGACCGCGTTTTTGATAGACAAGGGGAGAGTGCCATGAGGGGAAGTCCCGCCATCTTCTCACTCGGACTGTTGCTCAGCTTCATCCACAGCCCTTACGCAATGGCGCAAGGGCAAATTACCGGCACTCCTGGTTCGCCAAGCGCGACCATCACCATTCCCGGTGACCAGCTCCCGGCGCCGCCGCAGCAATTCGGCGGCAAGATCGAACGTGACGCAACCCAGTCAAACCCTTATTGGCCCGCACGTATAGTGCCGCCCAAGGGCGCGCCGAACGTCCTTCTGATCATCACGGATGATTCCGGCTTCGGCGTCCCCAGCACGTTCGGCGGCGTGATTCCGACGCCGGCGCTTGACCGGATTGCGCGGGATGGTTTGCGTTACACCAACTTCCACTCGACCGCCTTGTGTTCGCCGACCCGCGCCGCACTGATCACCGGCCGCAATCATCACTCCGCCGGGTTCGGCGTGGTTGCCGAGCAGGCAACCGGCTACCCCGGGTACGACAGCATCATTACGAAGGACAAGGCCACGATCGGTCGGATCCTGACGGACAACGGCTACCACACAGCCTGGTTCGGCAAGAATCACAACACGCCGGAATATCAGGCGAGTCAGGCTGGACCGTTCGATCAGTGGCCGACCGGTATGGGCTTTGAATATTTCTACGGCTTCATGGGCGGGGACACCAACCAGTGGGAGCCGGGTAATCTCGTCCGCAACACCACGCCAATCTATCCCTATGAAGGCAAGCCGGGCTGGAACCTGATGACGGCGATGGCGGACGAAGCGATCGACTATGTAAATCGCGTCCAAGCGCTTTCGCCAGACACGCCCTTCCTGATCAAATTCGCGCCGGGTGCCACCCACGCACCGCACCACCCGACCCAGGAATGGGTCAAGAAGATCAGCGACATGAAGCTGTTCGATAAGGGCTGGAACAAGTTGCGCGAAACGATCTTCGAAAACCAGAAGAAGCTTGGCGTCATTCCGCAGAATGCGAGGCTGACTCCCTGGCCCAAGGACCTAATCAAGGAGTGGGACCAGCTCAACGCCGACGAAAAGAAGCTGTTCACTCGGCAGGTCGAGGTCTTCGCGGCCTTTGTCGCTTACGCGGATAACGAGATCGGCCGCGTCATCCAGGCGATTGACGACCTCGGCAAGCTCGACAACACGCTGATCATATATATCAACGGCGACAATGGCACGAGCGCCGAAGGCCAGCCGAACGGCACCCCGAACGAAGTGGCGATGTTCAATCAGGCTAATCCGTCGGTCGAGGAACAGCTGAAGTATTTCTATGACGTCTGGGGCACCGACCGCACCTACAACCACATGTCGATCGGCTGGGCCTGGGCGTTCGACACACCGTTCTCCTGGACCAAGCAGATCGTGTCGCACTTCGGCGGGACCCGCCAGGGCATGGCGATCTCATGGCCGAAGGTGATCGCGGACAAAGGCGGTGTTCGTCATCAATTCCATCATGTCATTGATGTCGTGCCGACCATCCTTGAGGCGGCAGGTATCAAGCAGCCGACGATGGTTGATGGCATCAAGCAAAGTCCGATCGAGGGCGTCAGCATGATGTACACCTTCGACGCCAAGAACGCGAACGTGTCCTCGACGCACAAGACGCAGTATTTTGAGATGTTTGCCGATCGTGCGATCTACAATGACGGCTGGATCGCCAGCACTAAGGTGCTGCGGCCGCCATGGGTGACGATTGCCAAGCTGCCGAGCCCCGAGAACTACCCCTGGGAACTTTATGATCTCAAGAACGACTGGACGCAGTATGAGGACGTTGCGGCCAAGAATCCTGCCAAGCTGAAAGAGATGCAGGATCTGTTCTGGAAGGAGGCGGAGAAATATCAGGTGCTGCCGCTCGATTCTTCCGTAGCCGGACGCCTGGTGACGCCGCGGCCGAGTCTCAGCGCCGGTCGCACTTCCTTCAACTGGACCCGGCCGCTCACCGGCACGCCGAACGGCGATGCACCGAGCCTGCTCAACACCTCCTACAATCTCAAGGCTGACGTCGAGATTCCGCAAGGTGGCGCCGAAGGCATGCTGATCACGCAGGGCGGGCGGTTCGGTGGCTACGGCTTTTACGTCCTCAAGAACAAGCCCGTGTTCACCTGGAACCTCGTCGACCTCAAGCGCGTGCGCTGGGAGGGACCGGAGCTGACGCCCGGCAAGCACGTGATCGAGTTCGACTTCAAATATGACGGTCTCGGCACGGCGACTATGGTTTTTGGCGATTACAGCGGTATCGGAAAAGGCGGGACCGGGGTGCTGAAGGTCGACGGTAACGCCGTTGCTACCGAGAAGATGGAGCACACCATTCCCTTCATCCTGCAGTGGGATGAAGCGCTCGATATCGGGTCGGACACCGGCACGCCGGTCGACGACAACGACTACAGCACGCCGTTTGTTTTCACCGGGAAGCTCAGCAAGATCACGCTGAATATCGATCGGCCCAAATTGAGTCCGGAAGACATCAAGCGTCTTGAAGCCGCCGCACGGGCCGCCGGTGACGGGCCATCAACCGATACAGGAAAAACTTCGGCTGAGTCCGCCACGCCGGAGATTTCGAGCGGAGTCGGCCTGAGCCTGCTTCAGAAGGTCGAGCTGCGCTTGGACAAGCGGGAAGCCTGCCGCAAACAGGCCGAAGTGGAAAGTTCTGGAATTCTCGAAAGAATCCGCTTCGTCCAGAAATGCATGAGTGAATAACTACCGTTAGGGCATCACAAAGCATGGTCATCGTGAGACGAGGCGTTTTCCCATGAACGAAGGTCACAGTTCGTTTTCCTGACGACGATTTTTTTGATTGGCAAACTGGAGCGATTTCTCATGAAAATAGTGTCGTCGGCCATTGCTGTCCTGGCCGTGCTGGTCGCAACTGAAGCGTCGGGACAATCGATCAATCTCACCGGCGCGTATAGATGCGCCGAAGCGTGCCGGGCGGGGCCGGTCGGTGCTCCAGCCTTCATCACCCAGAACGGACCGGACCTCAATCTTCTCAACGAAGCCGGTCAGCCCGCCCGCGCATGGCCCGATTGGTTTGCGCCCGCGACCCGGATCTGGATCGATGCCTGGAACGAGGGCGCCCTCTATTCGCCTGATGGCATGACCATTCAGTTCGACAACGGAACGATCTGGGTACGCGATTTGGGACCACCTCCCCCTGTTGTTAGGCGTCGCAGGTGAACAGGTAAGGCCCTTGCCCGGCAACGTTAGTTCGGTTTGGGAAGTTGACGTCGAAGCTCCCCGATGAGTGCCGCCAGGTTGCGGTCATCCGGCATAATGGCCGCCAATTGCTCCGCGTAGGCGAGCGCTGCGGCCACGTCTCCAATGGTGCGGTTGAACGAAATAAGTGCTGACAGGATGTCATGATCGCCGGGATGGTTCTTCAGGGCTTCCTTCAGCACCGCCACAGCTTCGTCGCGTTGGCCGTCGGAGTGCAGCGCGACAGCGTAAACATAAGCGTATTGCGAACTATCTGGCTCCAATTCAGTTGCTCTCCGGAACTCGGCGAGAGCCTCGTCCGGTCGCTTGAGCCTGGCTAGTGTCAGCCCGAGCGCATGGTGTCCTGCGGCTTCGTCCGGAGCGGCGGCAAGAGCGCTGCGAAGGATGATTTCTCCCTCGCTGTCTCGTCCGTGTTGCCGATAGAGATCAGCCAGGTTGATTGCCGCCGCGATGTATTGCGGATTCAACCGTAACGCAGCCTTGTATTCAGCCTCGGCCTCAGGTGCCTGTCCGCGCTGGGCAAGAAAATTGGCCAGCGTTGTGCGACCTTCCGGCCTGTCGGCGTTGAAGCGTTGGGCATCTACAAACTCCTTTGCCGCCCGGTCGAAGCGCTGGCGATCTGCCGGAGGCTGGCTCGCGGTCGGGACTGCAGCGAGCAGCGAAGCTGCCCGGATACGCACGCCGCGCACCGGATCGGCGAGAAGCGGAGAAGCGATGGACCAGATCTGACCGGCGGGCAGGTTCTCGATCATATCAAGGGCGCCTATCCGCACCATCGGGTCGGGATCGGCAAGCCCGGATCGCGCTGCACCGATATTCGCAGGCGAGATATGAGAGGCGAGCTCCGAAAGCGCAGTCGCGCGCGCAACTGGCGGCGCTTTTCCGTCCGCGGCAATGGCGGCAAGAAGGGTGGCAGCGTCGGCTGCGTCCGTGCGCGCGGCATGGAATGCCGCCCCATAGGTCTGAAAGCCCCCGCGGTTGGGGCCGAACCATTCTTCGACAGCAGCAGCGGCCCATTGCGGTGACTTGTCGCGATGGCAATCGTTGCAAGCGTTGGGGGTCGCGAGCGTGCCCGAAAGGTCGGGCCGCGGGATTCGAAACGAGTGATCGTGACGCGGATCGACGACCATGTAGGTGCGGGCCGGCATGTGGCACGAGATGCACGTCGGTGGCGGATCGACGCTCGCGTGGCGGCGATGCCTGGCATCGGCATATTTGTCAGGTGCGTGACACTGCAGGCAGACGCCTTCGCTGGAGGCGCGGAGTTTTGCGCTGTGTGGCTCGTGACAATCGCTGCAGGTGACGCCTGCTGCAAACATCTTGCTCTGCTTGAACGGTGTGTAATTGTACGGCTCCTCCACGTCGCGATTTTGTCCGTCCGGGTAATAGGTCGTGCGCGCGAGTGCCTCGACCACGTGCGTCTGCGACAGCCACTGACCGGGCTCCCAGTCCTCTTTGAAGCCGGCGCGGCGCGCGTGGCATAGTCCGCAGGTCTCGACCTCCTTGCGGAGGGGGGCGGGCTCGACCGTGCGTCGTGCCGTCCCACCTTGCGGATCAATCGGCCATGCGGCGTTGTGGCGCTCGTCGAAGCGGACCAGCAGTCCCATGCGTTGATCGTCGCGCTTGCCGAACGGCCACCAACTCCTCTGGTCGCGCGCCCAGGCGATGTGGCGGGAGCTGTGTCCATGACAGGCCTCGCAACCCACGCTGATTTCCGTCCAGGTCGTCGCGAACCGATCGGTTTTGGCGTCGTAGTTCTTGGCGACGCCGGTCGAATGGCACTCCGCGCACATGAAATTCCAGTTTTGGTTCAGCCTGGTCCAGTGCAGGACGTCGTCGTGCTTGATCTCTTCGTTGGGATAGAGATGAAACCAGCGCTGGCCGCCGGCATCTTGCGGCCGGCTGTCCCAGGCGAGCGACAGGGCTTGCAGGCGTCCATCAGGGAATTCGACGAGATATTGCTGCAGCGGATCGATGCCGAAAGTGTACTTCACCTCGAACACCGCAAACTTCCCGTCAGGCCCATCGGTCTCGACCAGAAATTTGCCGTCCTTGCGGAAGAAGCGGGAATGGACACCATAGTAGTCGAAGCTGGCGTCGTTGAAATTGCCGAGCATCGTCGTGTCGGTGGCGTGCTGCATCGCGACCTTATGCTGCGAGGCTCCCCACAATTTTGCTTCCGCCCGGTGGCAACCCGCACACGTCTCGCTGCCGACAAACGTTGCGGCGGCTGAGTCTTGCACCCTGACCCCACCGCTGCCGCGAAGGTGCAGACCAAAACCGGCGGCGATGACAACCAAAGCTGCGGTTGCCGCGGATATCCAGATCCTGCGTTGCGACAAGCTGGTTTCGGATCGGTCAGGGACGAGCCGTTGCGTGGGCGCGACTTGCGAGGGCTCTCTGGCGGGCCTCCGCGATCCATCCCCGGTGCCGGATTTGCGTCGCTTGCGTGCCAACGGCGTAGCCCCTCAGCGCTGAGATCGTCAAAGCGCGATCAAGCAATCCTTAACGGGACTACCGCATCATCAACTGCCCTGCGATCGAGTCAAGCAGGCAGGCGAGTAGTTTATCGGACGGTGAGCGGCGGATGTGAAGCAGATCGTGTGCATCGGTCAACGCGCCACGCGTCCGCGGACGGGGCGCGTCGCTTACGGCGCTCGTGGCGCAAACCACGCTCATGGCACTGACCGACTAGCGGCAGACATACGCTCCGTTCACCAGCACGCGGACGCAGGCCGGCGCCACCACGGCCGCCCCACCGACCACCGCTCGCCGCGTCGTTCGACGTGCAACGCCGGCAACACTCGCGGGGGTCGCCGGTCGTCCTACGCGGGCTTGCGCGCCCGCAACGGACAATGACAGACCGTCGTTCTGTGACCAATCAACCGAACCGGAGACTCCGAAGGAAGCAACGGCGGCAATCAAGAGCGCACGTTTCAGGCTGATCTTCTTCATCGCAATCTCCCTTGACGTTGATTAGCCCGGATCGGCGCGTAAAGGGCGCCGCAGAAATAAGGAATGAAGAGGCCCGTCTGAACCCTGACCTTGATAAGCCCGCTCGTAGCACTACTGATTGGCGACATTACGCACAATCGGCGCCGGCGACTATGCAAAATCAGACAGCGCGAGGTCGCCGTACTGACGCATAAGGGTTCGCGAGCCGTGAGCAAATGAACCGAAACTTCTCGAAATCGGTTGTGCCGAGGTATCGCAAGACCGGGAGTCCGTATGGATACGGTTCGCATCTCGTGTAGCGGCGATCACTTGCTACTGAGCTTCAAAGCGCACTGGAAGGCACGTCCCTACATCAAAAGCGGGAGGGTCGAAACTGCATAGCGCGACAGAGCGAAGGCGCTCTATCAGAGTCTAGCCGCAGACTTTTGACCGGAGGTTTCAGCCATGAAGATAAGTCGCAGCGTGTTTGCGGGTGTTGGTCTTCTCGTCCTTGGTTGCGTCTCCGCACTGGCTCAACAGGTCACGGGTGTCCCCGGTTCGCCCGGCGCCACCACCACCATCGACGGAAAGCAACTTCCGCCGCCTGACCCGAAATTCGGAGGCGTGATCAAGGAGAAGGCCACGGAGTCGAAGCCGTGGTGGGCCCCGCGTGTCGTCCCACCGAAGGGCGCGCCAAATGTGCTGCTCATCATGACCGACGACCAGGGTTTTGGTGCACCGAGCACCTTCGGCGGCGTCATACCGACGCCTTCCATGGATCGCATCGCAAAGACGGGATTACGCTTCACGAATTTCCACTCGACCTCGCTTTGCTCACCGACGCGGGCAGCACTCATCACGGGACGCAACCATCACTCGGTAGGCTATGGAGTGGTCGGTGAAATCGCGACGGGTTTTCCGGGGTACGACTCGATCATCCCGATTGAGAAAGGCACCGTCGGCACGGTCTTGAAGGCGAACGGGTACGCGACCTCGTGGTTCGGCAAGGACCACAACACGCCCTCTTACCAGTCGAGCCAGGCCGGGCCGTTCGAGCAATGGCCCAACGGTATGGGTTTTGATTATTTCTATGGCTTCGTCGGCGGCGATGCCAGCCAGTGGCAGCCGAACCTGTTCCGCAACACGACAGCCATCTATCCGTTCGAGGGCAATCCAAAGTGGAATCTGGAGACGGCGATGGCGGACGACGCTATCCAGCACATGAAGCAGCTCAAAGAGATCGCGCCCGACAAACCGTTCTTTGTCTATTACGTGCCTGGCGCCACCCATGCGCCGCATCACCCGACGCCGGAGTGGATCAAGAAGGTCAGCGATATGCACTTGTTCGACGAAGGCTGGAACAAAGTGCGCGAGACCATCTTCGCCAACCAGAAGCGATTGGGCATCATGCCCGAAAACGCCAAGCTGACGCCGTGGCCGAAAGAGCTGCCGCAGTGGGATTCCCTCAGCTTTGAAGAGAAAAAGCTCTTCATCAAGCAAGCCGATGTCTATGGTGCTTACCTTGCCTATGCCGACCATGAGATCGGTCGTGTCATCCAGGCCGTCGAAGACCTCGGGGAGCTCGACAACACCCTGATCATCTATATCGGCGGCGACAACGGCGCGAGCGCCGAAGGCATGGTCAACGGCACGCCGAACGAGTTCACCACGTTCAATGGCGTTGCGGTGCCGGTGAAGGACCAGTTTCTCTGGTACCCGTTCTGGGGATCGGAGCGGACGTTCCCGCACTATGCGGCGCCGTGGGCCTGGGCAATGGACACGCCGTTCAAGTGGGTGAAGCAGGTGCCATCGCACTTCGGCGGCACCGCGCAGGGCGTGGTCATGTCCTGGCCCGGACATATCAACGATTCGGGCGGCATCCGCAGTCAATTCCATCACGTGATCGATATCGTTCCGACCATCCTCGAAGCGACCGGAATCCAGCAACCCGAGATGATCAACGGGATCAAGCAGACCCCCATCGAAGGGACCAGCATGGCGTACACGTGGGACAAGGCAAACGGCAACGCCGCGACCCGGCACACGACGCAATATTTCGAGATGCTTGGCAACCGCGCCATCTATCACGACGGGTGGGTGGCGGCCACGACCCCCGCGACACTCCCCTGGGAGCTTAGCACCACGACGCCTCCGGACGTCATCACCGGGTACGATTGGGAGCTTTATAACGTCAACGAGGATCCGACCCAGTTCAATGATCTTGCCGGCAAGATGCCCGACAAGCTCAAGCAGTTGCAGGACCTCTTCTATGCCGAAGCGGCGAAGTACAACGTGTTGCCGCTCGACAACTCCTCGCTCGCCCGCTGGAACACGCCGCGCCCGAGCCTCACGGCAGGACGGACGGTCTTCACCTATTCAGGCGAACTGACCGGCGTGCCGGCCAGCGCCGCTCCGAGCATCCTGAACAAGTCCTACACCATCACCGCCGACGTCGACATCCCCGAGGGCGGCGCGGAAGGCATGATCGTCACCGAAGGCGGACGCTTCGGCGGCTATGGCCTGTTCCTGAGCAAGGGCGACTTTGGCATTGGCCGCGGCAAGGTGGTGTTCCTCTACAACCTGCTCGACCTCAAGCGCACGACGTGGGAGGGCCCCGAGCTTGAAGCCGGCAAGCACACCATCGTCTTTGACTTCAAGGCCGATGGACCGGGCCTGGGCAAGGGAGGGACGGGTGTGCTCTCCGTCGATGGAAAGGTGGTCGCCAAGAACTCCCTGGAGCACACCACGCCGATCACGTTCCCGGAAGACGAGACCTTCGACGTTGGCCAGGACACCCGCACCGGCGTCGCAATGGTGGAATATCGCTACGAGTCTCCGTTCAAGTTCACCGGCAAGATCAACAAGCTGACCTTCAAGCTCGAGCCCTTCGCGCCGGAGCAGGAAGCGGCCGCGGCCGATCGCACCGTGGGGAAACCGCAAAAGTAGCAGGACAATGAAAAGCGTCTTGATTTTTTGCCGCGGCCGCCGAGACCGCTAATGGAGAAAGCCATGAATATCGCCGATAATCAGTGGATGAAGTCGATCAGCCTGCGGCGCCGAGATCTGGGTCTGGGTGCTCTGGCGCTGGGCGCGGCCGCGACACTGCCGCGATCGAGCGCTGCGGAGAGTCGAGCTGACAAGCTCGGCCAATTCTTGAAGGGAGAGTTGGGAGACCTGCGAGACCTGAAGGACGACGTGAAAGAAGAGGTTGCGTACCTGCTTGGTATGGAATGCTACGTCTATGGCTTCCCACTCGTCTTGATGGACGTGACAAATGGCGTGGTTACGGCGACCTCAAAGTCCGGCGAATACAAGGCGCCGTTCAACCAGTTCGGTCGGATGAGGGGCTACGTCAGCCCGGACTTCAAGGATGTCGTGCGGATCAGTGTGAGCACGGTGTGGTCGTTCGCCATGCTCGATCTTGACAAGGAGCCAATGATCGCTTCGCATCCCGACACGAAGGGGCGCTACATCGTGTTGCAGTTGATGAATATGTGGACTGACGAGTTTGCCTCAATCGGCAGCCGCACCACCGGTTCGGGTGCCGGCAAATTCCTGATCGCCGGGCCGAAATGGAACGGTACCGCACCGTCGGACATCAAGGACGTCTACCGCTGCCCCACGCGGTTTGCGTGGTTGCTGGTGCAGATGTCGGCCGCCGGCCCGCAGGATTTCCCGGAAATCCACGCACTGCAGGATCAACTCCTGATCACGCCGCTCAGCGCATGGGGCAAGCCGTATACACCGCCCAGCGACGTTCGCGTCGATCCTGCTGTCGACCTCACGGCGAGCCCGTATGATCAAGTACGGTTGATGACGGGCGAGATGTTCTTCAAACGCCTGGCGACGCTCTTGAAGGACAACCCGCCGTATCCGGCCGACACCGGAATACTTGAAAAGCTCAAGAAATTTGGCATCGAGCCGGGCAAGGAGTTCGATACCAGCAAGCTTGATCCCGCCATCCTCAAGGGATTGAACGCGGCTCCTTCGGAGGTATGGCTGAAATTTCAGACAGCGCCCTACGACACGCCGGCGGTGAATGGCTGGCTGAACATGCTCAATCTCGGTAGATATGGAACCGACTACAACACCCGTGCCCTCATCGCGTGGCTCGGGCTTGGCGCGCTGACCTCGGATGATTGTGTCTATCCCAGTGCATTCGTCGATGGCGACGGCAAGGCTCTGGACGGCGCCGCAAAGTACGTTCTGCATTTCGGCAAGGATGAGTTTCCGCCCTCGGCCAGCGGCGTCTGGTCGGTCTCGCCCTATCGGGAGAATTTCTATGTGCGGAACTCGATCAACCGCTATGGGATCCTTTCAGGAATGCCCCTCAAGTACAACGCGGACGGCTCGCTGGATATCTACATCCAGGCAACAACGCCCGGTGCGGACAAGGAGTCAAACTGGTTACCTTGCCCGCCGAGCCTGCCGTTCAACTTGACCATCCGCGCGTATCAGCCCAGCAAGCCGTTCCTCGACGGCAGCTACAAGATACCGCCGGTCAAGCGGGTGGGATAAGTCCGGTGTCGGCAGAGTTCGACATATTGAAGCGCGCGGAGACCTCTAAATGGACCATTCTCGCCGCGGCCGTTGAGGCTGCAGCGACCGGCCTCTTCCTGTTCTTTTGGCCGTCATTGTTCGCGTGGCTCGTGTTCAATGGCGAATTCTCCGACGCCGGTCGCGCGCTCGCCCGGCTTGCTGCGATCGCGTTGCTCGGTCTGGCGCTCGCGACCTGGCCGATGTCCGGCGCGACAAGTGGCCTGGCATCCGTCCGCGCGCTGCTGGCCTACAACGTGCTGGCGGCTGTCTACCTCCTCTACGTCGGGATCGATGGCCAGTTGACGGGCATCCTGCTGTGGCCCGCAATAGCACTCCATGCGATATTCGCGATCCTTCTTGGTCGTGCATGGCTTGTCACCAATGAGAGGTGACGACGCCGGAGGCGTTCACCTGTCACGCGAGCGACGCTCGCTTACAATCTGATCGTAACTGTTTATCTTTATTATCTAGGTGTCGCGGGAATGGGGGGCTGCTATGGGCCGCAGTTGCCTTGCTCAAGAAAAGACGGCGGCGGCTCCGCAGCTGGAAGGGAGTTTTTCCAATGAAAAAGGCACAGATGCTTGCCATATTTTGTGCTCTGGCGTTCCCGACGACGGCTTTCGCGAAGACTGCTCGTACGAAAGCTGCGCCCACCCATGATGTTTGGAAAATCCGACCATCGGATATTAGGAAGACCGGCTTTGTTTTAAGGCAAGACTTGTTCGATCGTAATAACCCGAACAACCTGCAGTCAGATTGGCCCGCTCCACCCGCTCAGGCTGGCCAGTTCTGAGGATGAGTTGCCGGCGTTGTCGCGTTTTCACGGCAACCATCGTCGGCAGCGAGGCGCTGTTACAGAGAAAAAGCAGGATTGCTGTCCTGTACAAATCGCTTGGGCCAATGCGGCTTGCTGCCGCAGCTATTCTCTACTTTCCGTCAGCGCGGCCGCAACAAGCAAAAGCAACGCCGGTTGCAGCCGAAACGCTGCAATCGATGCTGGCGGTACAGATCCGCGCGCAAGGTTTCACTTGCGACAAGCCGCTCGGTGCTCTGAGGGATGCCAAACGCTCCCGGCCAGACCGCGGGGGATGGGCCCTTAAGTGCAGCAACGCGAGATACCGGATCAGGCGCGCTCCCGAAATGGCAGTGAAGGTCGAACTAGCCCAACGACCGACCTAACTTCAGCCTATTGCAGCCATAGCTACCGTGAAACGTTCTTTTCCCTCAGCTCCAATCCTATCGCGAAGGCACGCTGCTCCGCCGCAATCTGATCGTCCCTTGCCGTGGAGGCCGACCTGCCTTTCAGCTTCGCCGCTATTTCGCGGCTACAAAAGTCGGTCGCTGTCATGGCGATGTTTTGAAGCGAGATCATCGGACTGTTCTTCGGCTCCAGAAGTCTGGCAACCTCCCGCTGCAGACAATCCTCTCGCGCGTTGTAGTCCGCATTGCTTACGATGGGATCGGCCCGACTTAGATCGGGGCTCGAGTCGGTTTGGCAGGAGGCGCAGATCGTCGCTGCCGCTAACACGGATATAATCCTAATCATATGATGGCCAGTCACCCGTCTGCGACATCGTGCATTCCACCCATTCCATTCGTATCTAGAGGGCAGTAGAAGAAGCGCCATGATCTTCCAACAGAAGCCGAGTGGCCATCGGCGTGTCGAATCGTGCTTTAAAGCGCCGTAATTGCTTTCAATCAGCGAGGTTCTCAGCGGACGTGAGCGGCACGCTTGGCGTTTTTTTGATGACTCCTGCGTAGTCCGAGACCGCCGTACGAGCGCAATATCGACGATCTCGCGGGCATAGGCCTGGTTCAGCGAAAACCACGTCCGCGAAAGCCGACGCCGACGCCGTGGAAGCCAAAGCCGACGCCGCCACCGACGCCTATCCAATCAATGAAGAGCGATGTTGCGCCGCCGTTCGCTGGAATGCTGCCGTCGATTAGTTGATAATTGTAGACGAGGTCGGCGCCGTCGACCTTGGGATTGGTGATCGTAATCACGGCAATCTTGTTGTTAGCCTGTCCCGGCTCATAGACGGATAGCGTCGCGTTAGGCGGGTCTTTCCCAAAGTTGTCCTTGCCAGCCTTCGATGTCCATTCAGTAAGGTAATCGGCCATTTTGATATGGCCGGCGATTCGCTCAGGCCGATCCGCGAAATATAGGGTCTGTTGGCCGACCTTCACCAGACGAATGGTCTGCGCCGCCGTGTCCGCCTTGAGGTCCTCGGCGACCTGCACAAACATCAGCATCGGCTTCTCGTCTTGAGCGCGCGCCCTATTTGCGAGCCCCAGTGATGCGGCCAGCCCCGCGACAGATGTTACGGCCGCAGTCGAGATGAGCCCGCGACGCGACTGATCTACTGGCGAATTGATGGTTGTCATTGTCGTCTCCTTTGGACTGGCACTTACTCGTTCTAAGATGCGACGGTCTGGTTGCCTGCGGTCAGGGAAAGTCCCTTTCAGTAGGAATTGTTAGCTGTTGGTTGCAGCCAGCTCCGCGGATTCGTTGACGAAGCTACGCACACTCTGCCTGAACGGCTATGCAAAATCAGACATCGCAAATTCGGTGACGACGCATCCTGGACGGCAACGATGAAGGATCGTGAGCAGCCTTTTAGTGGTTGCACCTGACGGCCCGGCAGGCGCCCGAAGGGGCCGGTGACCAAGATCAAAAGAGGGCCCCCTCGCTCACGGTGTGCTCGGGGCCGGTGTCGGAAAATGTCAGCGTTGCGGTGGATTTTGCATAGCGTTTGGGGGGGCGCTGCAGGAGTGTGGTCTGCAGGATCGGCAGATCGCCGCAGCTCGGTGTGAGAGATTCGATGTGCAGATAGCGTCGAAATGGATGCGGTTGCATGGGTGTTATCTGCATAGATCATCGCCTGCGAATCTTCCGCTGGCTCGGGTTGATTGGCAATTGGATGCATACCATCGCTGTCGTTGAAGACGACCCAAGCATGCTGCAAGGTCTCAACCGCCTCTTGTCTGCGCACGGATTCCGCGTTCAGACTTTTGCATCGGCGGAAGCATTTCTAGATGATATCGCCAAATGCGAAGCGGACTGCCTTCTGCTGGATGTCCATCTCGGTGGTATTTCAGGAATCGAACTGCAAAGGCGATTGACTTCGTCGGGCACCAATCTGCCCGTCATTTTTATGACTGCGATCGACAGTGAGGCCATTCGCCGGGAGGCACTTGATGCGGGCGGCGTTGGTTTCCTCAAAAAGCCCTTCCTAGCCAAGCTACTCATCGATGCGATTAATGGTATTGCGTGAAGAAATCCCTTTATGAGCCAGCGAGTTACGGGCGGCGTACTCACTCATGCGGCGGCCAGTCGCCGCGTGCTCATTGACCGAGATCAAATAAGTGTGCTCCCGCGCAGTTCACATTTGAGGTAGCGTCCGGTACCGGACGCAAAGACATTCCAGTGATCCGGTGACGGTTTCAAAATTCTTTTCAGTGGCGTCGCAACCGCATGAGAGTTCGGGCACTTCTAAGTGCGATCATGTTGCTAATCGCCATGACCAGCGAGGCCTTGGCTGAGCCGAGGCGGGTCCTGCTCCTGCATTCTTTCGGCTCCGAGTTTGCGCCATGGAATGAGCACGCCAGAATCCTTCGTCAGGAACTCCGCCGGCAATCGAAAGAGCCTGTCGATATCTTCGAGGCGTCGCTGGCGACCGCGCGTTACGCAGGCGACGACGAGCGGCCGTTTGTTGATTATTTGCGGGCTCTCTTTGTTGACCGCAAGCTCGACCTTGTCATTGCGATCGGCGGTCCTGCCGTCAGCTTCTTCCACCGGAACCGGCAACAGCTGTTCCCCTCCACGCCCGCTGTTTACTCTGGCTTGGATCAGCAGCGAGTTCCACCGCTCACGGCGAATGAAGCTGTGGTCGCGGTTGCCAATAACGCTTCCGCCGTGGTCGCTAACATTCTGCGCGTGCTTCCGGAGACGGCCAACGTAGCCATTGTGATCGGCGCGTCGCCCATCGAAAAATATTGGATGGAGCGTCTGCGCACCGAGTTTCAGACACTTGAGAACCGCGTCATGTTTACATGGTTCAACGAATTGTCGTTTGAGGAGATGCTCCAGCGTGCTTCCACACTTCCACCAAAGTCCGCCATCCTCTTTACCCTGTTGTTGGCGGATGCGACGGGCGTCACGCACGAGGAGGGGAAGGCGTTGACCGCGCTGCACGCGGTCGCCAACGCGCCCATGTTTGCGGCGTTCGATGTCTTTCTTGGCCAGGGGATCGTTGGCGGACCGCTGACCGTCATCGCAGATCTAAGCCGGCAGTCCGCGAGTGTTGCGGTGCGTATTATGGACGGAGAGCCGCCCGGCTCAATCAAGGTGGCTCCGATCGGATACGGAACGCCAATGTATGATTGGAGAGAACTCCAGCGCTGGAATATCAGTGAAAGCCGATTGCCCCCGGGCAGCGAGGTTCGCTTTCGTACGCCCGGTTTGTGGGAGCAATATCGGCCACAAATGGCGGCGGGCGGTGCTGCTCTCCTGCTGCAGGCCACGATCATTGCCTGGTTGCTGATCGAGCGGCGACGCCGCCGCTTCGCGCAAGCCGATGCGAACAGCCGTCGCCGCGAGGTTATCCGGCTGAACCGGGTCACGACCGCAAACGTTCTGTCGTCATCCATCGCCCACGAACTCAACCAGCCGCTGGGTGCGATTCTGAGCAATACCGAAGCCGCGCAGCTATTGCTCAAAGCCAGTCCGCCGGATTTGGCCCAGATCGACGAAATCCTCTCCGACATTGTCCGGGACGAACAGCGCGCAAACGAGATCATTCATGGTTTGCGGAGACTGCTGAGCAGCAGAACTGAGGCCGATCTGCGTACGTTCGATCTAAACGATACGGTTGGGGACGTCGTCAAGATCGTTGCACCGGAGATAGATAAGCGGGCAATTCAACTGCGCACCATTCTTGCACCCGAGGCACTGCTGGTGCGATGCGATCCGATCCATTTGCAGCAGGTGATGATCAACCTGGTGATGAACGGCATGGATGCCATGGACGGCGAGCCCCGACCACACAATCTGACGATCAGGACCCGTCAAAATCCGGAAACCAAAGTTGTTGAGGTGAGGATATCAGACTCTGGTATAGGGATCCCCAAGGACAAGCTGGCAACTATCTTTGACGCATTCTTCACAACGAAGCCACAAGGAACGGGTCTTGGACTTCCCATCGCGCGAACGATCCTTCGAAGCTACGGGGGCGACATCTGGGCGGAGAATCGCCGGCGGGGCGCGGCCTTCTTCTTCGGACTGCCGCTCGCCAGGATGGCTGCGGGCTGAACGGCAACAAGCATTCAGCGGACTATGACACGCGCGAATGCGGTCGACCGTCGGCGTATGATAGTGGCTGCAGGCCGTATTGGACCCGCGCGGTGATGACGAGCAACTCTGGCAAGGACCGGATCGCCGCCGAACCTCAGCTCGCACTGAGCCGATCGCTCGGCGGTGTTGATGGACGTAGAACTAACGGGGCCAGCTGCATGAACAGTCAGCTGGAGGACAGCACCTACTCAGGGAGCCAGAGCCTTAGCAGGCAGATCCCTCAGCTTGAAATAAAAAATTACGTTGTTATTTCAATAACATACAAGTTCGCAGTTTTATTCTGAGTGGCGCGCCATTCCAGAATAGATGTGCGAACCCGAAGTTCACTCGGCGGTTTTTGCAAAGCTTATCGGGCTTCGTCGGAATAATAAGGCGTCATTGAACGACTCGATCTGTTTAGAGGACGAGCGGATGCGCCCAATCCGCCGCTCCTCTTCAGCATCAAATCTCGCGGCGCAGGGCAGCACCGGCTGTCATTGCGCCAAAGTGGACGCTGACGCCGGGAGATTGCCGCGATCGGCGCGGCACCCGCGATTGCCGGCTTGCGCAGTGTCGCACTCGTGTGTATCACATCCGCAGCAATGGTGTGTGAATAGCGCGTCTTTTCAATGGTTTAGAGGTGGGCCATTCGGAGGTTCGATCCCTCCCGCCCCAGCCAGCACTTTAGCTGCTGAGTTCCCGGTTCAAGCCGCATGCCGGCCTGCCCGCAGTCGCTGGAGCGCGTGTCCGACCATCAAGCGCGTCGACAGAGAGGGTGAATGCACTTCAACGCAGGCGTGCGGAAATACCGAACCATATGATTTCTTCTCTAATCGTTTCAGCCGTGCCGCCGGACACGGCATCCAGCGCGCCTGTCACCATGTTTGCTCTGATGGATGACCACCTATGATTTTGCCCCTTTGTGGCTTTCCGCCCTTGGTTTCGGTCACGATCTGCTCGAGCACCGGCAGACGGCCTGAACCGCCTGCTTGTGTTCGCCAGCGCAGCGCGCCATGCGCGGCAGCTATCGTTCAAAACCATCGAGGCGGTTACGTCCGTGAGGCTGCCACCGGCAGCTGATCGGCACGGTTGTTTGGTTCGTGGGATGGATGACTATCGTGATCTTGTAAGGGCTGGCCTTGCGCTGTTCTGCGCCGGGATGATGTTGGTGGCCGGCCACCTTTTCATCGAGTGGCAGGCCAAGCGTGCCGATGCAGGTATCAAGATCGAGCCCTCAAGACGCGGAGGCTCGCCTTTGCCAAGCATCTCAAGCAGTTCGCCATCAATAGGGAACGTGATCGAGCTCCCGACGGAGGTTAGGCGGAAGCGGCCTGCGTAAACTGTCTTGCGCTACTGTACCCATTGAACGCCGCGCCCGCTCGGTGCGGAGCTCGTTAGATCGCGCGTAATCCTTCCTTGGGCATTTCCCGGGACAGCATATCGATATCGCTCTGCTCCAGTGTCTCCTTCTCCAACAATTTCGTCGCGGCGCGGTCCAGCACCGACCGCCGCGTGTTCAGGATGCCCTCGGCGCGTTGGAAGACCTGGTCGACAATGGCTTTCACCTCGTGGTCGACTGCGGCTGCAGTTTCCTCCGCGTAGTCGCGCTCGCGAACCGGATAGGGGCGTTCGGCGCCCGCAAGGAAGTTGCCGGGATCGCGCTCATAGGCCACGCTGCCAAGTCTCTCGGACATTCCGTAACGCGTCACCATGCTGCGGGCGATGTCGGTCACGCGGCGCAGATCGTCGGCCGCACCGGTGGACAAATGCCCGAACACGATCAGTTCTGCGGCGCGGCCACCGAGCAGCACCGCCATCTTGTTCTCCAACTCCTCCTTCGTCATCAGGAAGCGGTCTTCGATCGGCCGCTGAATGGTATAGCCAAGCGCGCCAACACCGCGCGGGATAATGGAGATCTTGTGCACGGGATCGACCCCCGGCAGTGAGAGCGCGACAATGGCGTGCCCCAACTCGTGATAGGCGACGATCTCGCGTTCCCTTGCATTAAGCAGTCGGTTGCGTTTTTCGAGGCCTGCGACCATGCGTTCCACCGCATTGTTGAAGTCGCTCATGCTGACCGCGTCGGCCCCGCGGCGAGTCGCCAGAAGCGCTGCTTCATTGACGAGATTGGCGAGGTCGGCACCGGTGAATCCCGGCGTCAAGGCAGCGACGGCGTCTGCCTCGACATCCGCGGCGAGGCGCACTTTCTTCATGTGAACCTCGAGGATCTCTATGCGCCCCTTCTTGTCGGGCCGGTCAACCAGCACCTGCCGGTCGAAGCGGCCGGCGCGGAGCAGGGCGGGATCGAGAATTTCCGGCCGGTTGGTGGCGGCGAGGATGACGAGCCCCGAGCGCGCATCGAAGCCGTCAAGTTCGACCAGCAGCTGATTGAGCGTTTGTTCCTTCTCGTCGTGGCCGCCGGCGAAAGGGCCGATGCCGCGCGCGCGGCCGAGAGCGTCGAGCTCGTCGATGAAGATGATCGCCGGCGCCTTTTCGTGCGCCTGCTGGAACAGGTCCCGCACCCGCGCTGCGCCGACACCGACGAACATCTCGACGAACTCCGAACCCGAAATCGAGAAGAACGGCACCCTGGCCTCGCCAGCGACGGCCTTGGCCAGCAAGGTCTTGCCTGTGCCCGGCGGGCCAACGAGCAGCACGCCTTTCGGCATGCGGCCGCCAAGCCGGCCATAATCAGTGGGATTCTTCAGAAAATCGACGACCTCGCGAAGCTCGTCCTTGGCTTCGTCGACCCCGGCGACGTCGGCAAAGGTGACACCCGTATTGGACTCGACATAGATCTTGGCCTTGCTCTTGCCGATCGCCATGAGCCCGCCGCCGAACCCGCCGCCTTCCGCCATGCGCCGGCCGATGTACCACCAGAGCCCGAAGAACAGCAGCACGGGCATGACCCACGACAACAGGTCGCGAAGGAATGTGCTCTCGATCTGCCCGGTAAAGCGGACGTTGTATTTCTCCAGCTCCTGCGCAACCTCCTGGTCGACGCGCGTGGTGATGAATTGCTTCTGGCCGCCCGGCAGCGGCTCCTTCAGCGTGCCTTGCAGGGTGCGATCGGAGATGCCGACGGCATCGACTTTGCCCTGACGCAGCAACTGCTGGTATTCGCTGTAGGGAATCACGGCTATTTGGTTGGCCGCCGAGATGAGATGCTGGATCAGGAGGACAGCGAAAATCGCGGCGACAGCATATCCGAGATTGAAGCGGACGTTTTTGTTCATGCGGAAGCTCGATCCGATATCGTTGCGCCGCCGGACAGCAGGGCGTGTTTTGCGCGCTTGTTCGGCCCGGATGCTCGTTCGGACCTAGATCGTACCGACAGAACGCTTCCCTTGGCCTCCAGTTCCTGGCCTGCAAGAGCCCCCGGCAGGCGTTCACACCCGCGTGGAAGCGTGCCGCGCAGCTGCATCTCGAACTAGGACCGGACTTCAAGCCTCTCGCTTCAGCGAGACAGCCTCGCCGCGCTTCGCTCCTGGCTCTTCGGAGCACGGGAGGCAGCGCGCTTGTGCTCCTCCATAAGCATCGCCACGAACGCCATGACTTTGGGGGGTCGGAAACGAGACGCCGGATAAACGGCGTGGATGCCGCCGGCCGGAAGCGTCCACCCTGGCAAAATGTGGATGAGCCGGCCGGCCTTGATGTCGTTCAAGACCAGAAAATCCGGCAATACGGACAGGCCGGCTCCCGCGATGGTCGCGGCAAGAACGGCCGGCGTTGTATTGATGGTCAGCGTCTGGTTCATGCGAACGGTCTGCCGTTCGAAGTCGGTCTTGGCGAATTGCCATTCCAGGGGCTCCCTCAGGGCGGCGTTGGCAACGAAGGGAAGTGACGCCAGATCTTCCGGCCGGGCCACGGCGCCTTTCTTGACGACGCCCGGCGCCGCTACCAGCAGCTGCCGAAAGCTTCCAATCCGTTTGGCCTGCAGGTTGGAATCTTCCAGCCAGCCGACACGGATCGAAAGGTCGATCTGGTTCGCGATCAGGTCGATCTTGGTGTCGGCGAGCATCAAGTCGACGCGGCAGGCGGGAAATCTTTTCGAGAACGCCGCGGCTAGGGGCGCAAGCCTGTAGGAGCCGTAGTCGTTCGGCGCAGCGATCCGCAACAGTCCTATCGGCTCGGCATTGGTCTGCGCCAGCTCCGCCACCGCGGCTTCGGCCTCATGCAGGATCATGACGCATCGCGCGTGGAGCAGGCGGCCGGCTTCCGTGGGCTCGACCCGCCGCGTTGTCCGCACAAGCAGCCCGGTCTTGAGCTCCCGCTCGAGCCGGGCAACTTGCTGGCTGACAACCGTCTTCGTGATGCCGAGCCGGTCAGCCGCCCGGGTAAACGACCCGGCGTCGACGACCGCCGCAAAGTAGGCGAGCCGGTTGAGATTGATCGATTCCATGCCGTGCCATCGAGGTAGATTGTAAGTCAATTACATACAGTCTGTCGTATTAGACGTTATTTATCAATGAATGAAATTCGCCTATCTCTCCGCCCTCAAGCAAACCTGCCGCGGAGTTGCACATGCGCATTACCTATTTGTTCGACCCGCTCTGCGGCTGGTGCTACGGCGCAGCGCCCATCCTTGAAAAGCTTGCCCAACTCGACGACGTGACGCTGGCGCTCATGCCGACAGGCCTGTTCGCGGGCGAGGGGGCGCGCGCAATGGACGCACAATTTGCCGCCTATGCCTGGCAGAACGACCAGCGGATCGCGCGCCTGACGGGCCAGCCTTTCTCTCAACGTTACCGCAGCGAGGTCCTGGGCAAGCTCGGCGGCATGTTCGACTCTGCGCCGGCAACCCTCGGCGTGATCGCGGTCCGCGCTACGGAGCCAGCGAGGGAGCTTGAAGCGCTCAAAGCGATCCAGCGTGCCCGGTACGTGGATGCTCAGGACATTGCCAGCCTCGCCGGCGTCAGCAACATCCTTCGATCCACCGGTCTGCCCGCGGCCGCCGAGCGTGTGCGGGCGCAGGACAGCGAACTGATGCAGACCTATCGCCGCGAGATCCAGGCCGCGCAGTTCGAGATGCAGCGGTTCGGCATCTCGGGCGTTCCGGCCGTGCTGGTGGGGGACGGCGCCGAGCGCCACCTGCTGCCCGGCAATCTTCTGTTCGGGCGCTTCGACCTTCTCATCTCACAGCTGAAGGCCGCCTGATCCTGCCAGCAGCGCCAAGGCGATGCCGATTTCTCGCAGGGGGATGGTCGCGGGGATTCTCCCGCGGCAATCGCCTCTGTCTCACAAGCGCGAAGGAAATCCAGATGCCCACACGCAGAGATATCATGAAGACCACCCTGGCAGCCGGCGCAGCAGCCGTCTTTGCTCCTGCCAAGTTCGGCCAAGCGGCGGATAGCAAGCTGAGCTGGAAGCATTTTCCGGCGGGCCCCAACGGATTCTTCCGCGCCCCCGTCCTGGTGTCCGGCCCGACTGAAGCTCTCTTGATCGATGGCGGTTTCAGCTTTCCGGATGGACGCGCGCTGGCCGAGGCGATCAAGGCGACGGGCAAGAAGCTGACTGCGATCTACATCAGCCAGTCGGATCCCGACTACTATTTCAGCCTGAAGCCGGTTCGCGAAGCCTTTCCGCGGGTGAAGGTGATCGCCGCGTCGGCGACGCTCGAAGCGATCAAGGGCAATGTCGAGAAGAAGCTCGCGGTATGGGGCCCCCAACTCAAGGAAAACGGCCCGCAGACACTTTCCGATGTCGTGCTGCCCGAGGCCTTTGACGGCCCGTCCTTGACGATCGACGGCGAGACCGTCGAGATCGTCGCCGCCGACGGATTGGCCAACCGCCGCTATCTCTGGGTCCCTTCGCTCAGGGCCGTTTTCGGCGGCGTTATGATATTCTCCGGTGTCCATGTCTGGACCGCCGATACGCCGACTAAGGAACAGCGAGCGGCGTGGATCGCGAACCTCGACAAGATCGCCGAGCGCAAACCGGCCATCGTGGTCGCCGGCCATAGCGCCCCCAGTGCTCCGACAGATCTTTCAGGCGTTCAGCACACCAGAGCGTATCTGGTCGCATTCGAGGAAGAGTTGGCCAAGGCCAAGGACAGCGCAGCCCTGAAGGCCGCGATGGACGCCAGATTCCCCAATCTCGGCATGGGCGTCGCCCTCGATATCGGCTCGAAGGTCGCCAAGGGTGAAATGAAGTGGGGTTGATATTGCGTCCGCTCTCGATCCGATCTGAGCTTGGACGGAAGACTCCTGAAGGAGAGCGGCCGCAATCGGCCGCTCTCCTTCGCGTCCTTGATTTCCTGCCGGACAAGCGACCAGCACTGATCACACGTTCGGTTCACGGCGTAGTCGTGCGGGATATGGCAATTCAAGCCGTGCGGCTATTCGTGCGGGTTCACTTCTTCTTCGCCTTGGGTTGCTTCTTTGGCACCGGGCCCGCTGCGGCTTCCCGTGCCAGTCGCTCTGCCTTCAGCCGCTCTCGATTCTGAGAAAAGGCCTTCTCGGCGAGCGCATGCTCGGACATGGCCTTCTCCGCGTCGACCTGGCGGAAGGCCTTGCGTGCTTCACGCTCCGCTTTACTGATCGGTTTCGGCGGTTCGTATTCACCAAATGTTTTTGTCATCTTTTCCAATCTGATGCTTCTCTCAGGGGTCAATTCTTGCTCTTGAGCCCGGCATCTCGCGCCAGGCGCTCGGCCCTGAGACGTTTATGGTTTTCCTGGAACTCTGGATCGGCGTGGCTGTCCGCTATCGTTTGCCGCGCCCCAACGGGGTTTTGCGCCTTTCGGTCCGCTTCATCCGCGACCTGTTGCTCGGCGGAGCGCTTCCGTTTGGTCATTGCCAGATCCTTGCACCCAGATCCTTGCACCCATGATTGGTCCAGAGCTACCCAAATCATTAGCTATCCAAATCATTTCTGGGGTCTATGATAGACGTTTGTCGCGCAGGCGGCGACTTGAAAGTGGGTGCGGTCTAAACCAACGGCTTCAGCGTCCGGATGCATTGCGTTGCAGCATGCTCCACGCTAGAGCAGCCGTAGATGAACTTTAGAGGTGAGCAAGCACATGTCATATGCTTATAAGCTGAATGAAGACGTTCGCCACCAGCCCCAGGGTCCACAAGGACGTGAAGCAACTGATCCGCCGATGGTTTACACCATCGTTCAATGTATGCCGATCGAGGCAGATGGGCGTCTTCGGTACCGTATCAAGAGCAAGTCGGACAATGTCGAGCGGGTCGTAACGGAAGATCAGCTGTCGTACTTTCAGTGATTGGCGCGCTTGATGAGCGTCGGAGTTTCGCCGTGTTGAATGAACGAGAAAAGATCCTGGTTGCCCTTCGAGAGAAGCCGCTCAAAGTGTACGAGGTCATGAAACGCGCCAATGTCACGAATGAGGAGGCTTGCCAGACCCTGCTGCTGAAAATGCGGGACGAGGGCCTGGTGAAGTTCGATATCCATAAGGGGCGATGGCACGTCGGATGACTGGTGGAATTACGGCGACCATCCAGGCATGTCGTGCCTGGTCGAGTACGCCGTACGAAACCGGCCCGGGTTCTTCATTGCCAGCGCCGGAAGATGACGCTGGCGTTGACGCCTCCAAAGCCGAATCCATTCGAAATCGCATGTTCCATCGTCATCGGCCGGGCCTCGCGGGCGACGACGTCGATACCTTCCGCGGCGGCGTCGCGATTGTCGAGATTGAGAGTGGGCGGCGCGACCTGATCGCGTAACGCAAGAATCGTGAAGATCGCTTCCGCTCCTCCGGCCGCGCCGAGCAGATGCCCCGTCGCCGATTTGGTGGCGCTGACGGCAATTCGCCCCTCGCGGCCGAACACGGCCTTGATCGCTTCCAGTTCGGAAAGGTCGCCAACCGGCGTCGAGGTGGAGTGGGCGTTGAGATGCTGGATATCGCCCGGCTCGAGACCGGCCTGCCGCAGAGCGGCTTCCATGGCGCGGCGCGCGCCGTCGCCGTCCTCGGGTCCTGAGGTGATGTGATAGGCGTCAGCCGTCGTGCCATAGCCCGCGATTTCGGCGATCGGTTGGGCGCCGCGGCGCAGCGCATGTTGCAGTTCCTCGATGACGAGGATACCGGCACCTTCGCCCATGACGAAGCCGTCGCGGTCGCGGTCGAAGGGCCGCGACGCACGCGCCGGCGTTTCGTTGAAGCCGGTCGAAAGCGCCCTGGCGGCCGCGAAGCCGCCGAGACTCACCAGATCGATGCAGGCTTCCGAGCCGCCGCAAATCGCAACATCCGCTTCTTCGGATCGAATGAGGCGCGCGGCATCGCCGATCGCCTGCACGCTCGCGGCGCAAGCGGTGACCGGCGTGCCGATCGGACCCTTGAAGCCGTAGCGGATCGAGACGTGACCGGCTGCGAGATTTGCCAGAAAGGACGGCACGGTGAAGGGCGAGAGCCGCCTGATCCCGCGCTGTTCGGTGGTCCGGACCGCCTCGACGATGGCCGGGAAGCCGCCGATGCCCGATGCGATCACGGTTGCCGTGCGCGCCAGCGACTGTGCGTCGGAAGGGGTCCATGCCGCTTGCGCAATGGCCTCGGCGCTGGCGGCCAATGCGAACAGGATGAAGCGATCCATCCTGCGCTGATCCTTCGCCGGCACAATGAGATCCGGATCGAAGCCTCCATCCGGATCGTCGGCCTTTGTCGGCACGAGTCCACCGACTCGCGCGGGGAGGGCAGCCGCCCATTCGGGAAAGGCGACCAGTCCTGAACGGGCTGCGCACAAGCGCGACCATGCCAAGTCACTGCCGCAGCCCAGCGGCGATACCAAGCCCAATCCTGTAACGACAACGCGACGCATAAAGACTACCTCTTTGAGTTGCCCATCAACCACGCCGTTCGGCTCGACCGAGAGCTCGCGTTCGAACCGAAATGGGGTCCTTGGCAGAGCACCGCAACGCGCCCGACCGGACCACAGCTCCGCAAACCGAGCTGATTGTCATGGCCAAATTTTTCCGTGCGAATTCGGCTAAGCGGCCATTCGCAGCAGATCGACGATGTCGGCTTCGCTTTTGAAGGGCCGCGGATTGGCCTGGACGAAGCGATGATTGATCGCAATCTTGCTGATCTGGTCGAACTTGTCTTCGCCGATACCGACGTCGGCAAGGCGGCCGGGCAGTCCAAGTCTGTTGGTGAATTCTGCGAAGGCAGCTGCGGCTTCCATACCCGGCTCGCCAAGAGCCGACGCAAGGCGCTGCTGCGCATCCTCGGTGAACGGCTTGTTGTAGCGGAGCAGGCTCGGCATGATGACAGGTGTGCAATAGTAGTGCGGAACGCCGAAGGTCCCACCAAGGACGTGGCCGATGCCGTGACTGGCTCCCATCGGGACCCGCGCCTGGAGGCCGAAAGCGGCGAGCCACGCGCCGTATTGAGACAGCCGGCGCGCCTCCAGATCATCAGGTTGCTGCAAGGTCCGGAGCATTCCCTCGCGCAGGGTACGAATGCCTGCCAGGACGACCTCGTCGGCGAGCGGCGTGCCGGCGGGTGAGCACAATGCTTCGATGCCGTGGTCCATCGAGCGCGTTCCCGATCCCATCCAGAGCTTGGAAGGCGTATGAAGCGTGAGGGCGGGGTCGAGAATGATCGCCACCGGCATCATCTTAGGGTGGAAGAAAATCTGCTTCAGCTTCTGGCGCTCATCCGTGACGAGCGCTGCCGCGTTGTATTCGCCGCCGTTCAGTGTGGACGGTACCGCGATCTGTCGGATCTGGGGCGATCGGAACGGAGAAACGGTGACGCCCGGGCCCATGGGGAATGGATCGAAACCCGCTTCATCGCGGATGTCGTGTTCCATCGCCATGATGACGATCTTGGCGAGGTCGATCGCCGAGCCGCCGCCGACCGCGACGACCAGATCGGCTCCTGCGTCATCGGCTTGACGGGCCACCTCGGCAGCTTGCTTGCGCGTGGTGTGCTGCGCAATTCCATCGAAGGTCGCTGCATGCTTGTCGCCAAGCCTCCGCCGGATCTTCTCGATCTCGTCGGTCTTGGTGTTCAAGGTTCGGCTGACGATCAGGAAGACGCGCTTTGCGTCAAGCCGCTCCGCCTCTTCGCTGATCGCCTCGGACGCAGCTTTGCCGTAAATGACGCGGTCAATTGCTGGAAAATTATGTACGCCGGTGCTGCGCATTTTTTGTCCTCCCATCAGTGCCGTGGCCGAGAGCCTCAAGCGGCGAAAGTCTCGCGAACCTGTCTTGTCGCCGCATCCAGAACGGCTTTAGCCAGTTCGGGATCGTTGACGACGCGCGATAGCATCACCGCACCGACCATGGTCGAGAGAATGGCCATGGCCTTGCGGCCGGACTCCTCGCCAGGGGTATCGGCAATGAAGTGGCCGAGGACTTCGAGATGCGCCTTGATGCCCGCTTCGAACGCCGCTTTAACGTCTGGCCCCTGTCTGGCGGCATCTGAGCCGAGCGCCACGATCGGGCAGCCGTCCATCTTTTCTTCGCAATGGTCGGCACTCAGGTAAAACGCGATCACTTCGCCAAGCGGATCACTAGGATTCTCCGCAGCCGCGTCCGACCATCGGCGGGACGCGCTCTCCAGCGCCCGTCTGGACGCCTCGACTGCCAGATCCTCTTTGGACGCGAACTGCTTGTAGAAGGCACCTTGGGTCAGTCCGGCACCCTCCATCAGATCCTTGAGACCGATGCCGTCAAAGCCATGCTCCCGGAAAAGGCGACTTGCCACATTGATTACGGCTTGGCGGTTTTCAGCGGCTTGAATGCGACTCACACGCATCGTGGAACTCCGTTTGGATTTCGTCCGTAATCTAATATTGCACATAGATTTCACCCGCAATCTATCAAGTGGAGATCACGTTTTAGTCAGCGCCTTAGTCAGCGTCGCTTTTTAGATTGCGAACGAACTCTATAAAGCCTATAGAGGTCATGCGAAATCTAAAAGGCGGGAGACGGACATGAAAATGCGGGGCTTTGCGGTGTTGGCCGGTATTCTGATCCCGGCGGGGGTCGCCACATTCGTGACCATTGTCCTTCCCGCGCACGAAGCCGCTGCCGTGAGCGACCCGAGGCAGGAACCGCCGATCGTCAGCCTGGTGAGGGCAGCGCGAGCCGCTGGATCCGACCGTGGCTTCACGGGCGTCGTGGGGGCCAGGGTGGAAAGCAATCTTGGCTTTCGCGTCGCCGGTAAGATCGTGGAACGGCTTGTGAATGTAGGTGAGCAGGTCAAGGCCGGACAGCCGCTGATGCGGATCGACGAGACCGACCTTCACCTTGCGCTGGCGGCCAAGCGCAACGCTGTTGCCGCAGCTCGTGCATCGGTCGTTCAGACCGGCGCGGATGAGCAACGATACGCCAGCCTGGTAAGCGACGGCTGGGCTTCCCGACAGCGCTATGAGCAGGCCAAGGCCGCATCGGACACAGCCAAGGCGCAACTTGCCGCGGCCGAAGCTGACGCACGGGTGGCCGAGAACCAGGAGACCTATTCCGTCCTGGTGGCGAGCGCGGATGGGACGGTCACCCAAACGCTTGGTGAGCCGGGACAAGTGGTCTCCGCGGGACAGCCCGTTATCCGGCTTGCGGAGGCCGGTCCTCGCGAAGCGGTGGTCACGCTTCCCGAAAAAGTCCGACCGGCGATCGGCTCGGTGGCTGAGGCTAGCCTGTATGGGAGCGATGGTCGCCGCTGGACGGCTCATCTCCGGCAGTTGTCGGATTCCGCCGATGCCCAGACGCGCACCTACGAGGCCCGCTACGTGCTCGATGGTGAAGCCGCGGCGGCACCGCTTGGCGCGACGGTCACCATTCGGCTCGCAAGCCAGGAGAGTCAGCCGGAAGTCCAGGTGCCGCTGGGAGCCGTGCTCGACGACGGCAGAAAGACCGGCGTTTGGGTCTTCGACAGCGCGACCTCGACCGTACATTTTCGGCCCATCAAGCTTGTGCGTGTGACCAGCGAAGCCGCCGTGATCTCCGGGATGAGCTCAGGTGATCGGATTGTTTCGCTCGGCGCCCATCTCTTGCAGGACGGCGCTCACGTCAGGACCGCCGCTGAAAGCCGGAACAACTGAAGCGTCTCAATCTTTCCGCGCTGGCCGTTGGAGAAGCCACATGCTGTACAGCTACATCGTCGAGCAAGAAATCCGAAAGACCTTCGACCATGTCAACAACCATCGCTGGGATGAAGCGGTGAAAGCGGTTGCGCCGCATGTCCATCACCGCGTTTCCGGCGCCCACGCGCTTGGCGGCGAGCGCCACGACAAACAGGCCGTGCGCCGCTGGTTTGAGCGGCTCGGACGCGTCCTGCCCACTCTCCATCTCACGGTCAACAACGTCTGGGTGAAGGGCTGGCCCTGGAACACCACAGTCTTTGTCGAGTGGGACGGTACCGCAACGCTTCTCGACGGCGACGCCTCGTACGTCAACCGCGGTCTCCACGTGTTCACTCTGCGGTGGGGCAGAGTCCATGCACTCGAGGAATTTCAAGATTCACAGCAAGCCGCCCGTGGGCTTGGCGTCCAAGCGGCAGCTGGCCTCACAGAAGCTGTCGCCGAACCAATTGTGAGTTAGCAGATGAACCTCAATCTTTCCGCGATCGCCGTTCGCGAACGGGCCGTCACCCTGTTCTTCATCCTCCTGCTGGCAGCCGCAGGCGCCTACGCCTTCCTCATGCTCGGGCGGGCGGAGGACCCCTCCTTCACCATCAAGACCCTGACGGTCACGACGGTATGGCCAGGCGCGACGGCGCGCGAGATGCAGGACCAGGTCGCCGAACCGTTGGAGAAGCGCCTTCAGGAGCTGACCTGGTACGACCGAGTGGAGACGACCACGCGGCCAGGCTATGCGTACATGACGGTGACGCTGAAGGACAGCACACCGCCATCTGCCGTGCAGGAGGAATTCTACCAGGCCCGCAAGAAGCTTGGGGATGAAGCGCGCAAGCTGCCCTCTGGTGTGCTCGGCCCCTTCGTCAACGACGAATATTCCGACGTGAGCTTCGCCCTTTATGCCCTCAAGGCGAAGGGCATGCCGATGCGCGAACTCGCGAGGCAAGCGGAGACCATTCGCCAGGACCTCCTGCACGTGCCTGGCGTCAAGAAGATCAACATCCTCGGCGAACGTCCCGAACAGATATTCATCGAGTTTTCCTATACCAAACTGGCAACCCTCGGCGTGTCGGCACAGGATATTGTTGCCGCCTTGCAGCGGCAGAACACCGTCACACCGGCAGGCTCGATCGACACCAAGGGGCCGCAGGTCTTCATCCGGGTCGACGGCGCCTATGACAGCGTCCAGGCGATTGCCGACACGCCGATCGTCGCTGCGGGGCGAACGCTAAAACTCTCTGACATTGCCGATATCCGCCGCGGCTACGAGGATCCGCCGACCTACCTCATCCGGCATCAGGGTGAACCCACGATCACGCTCGCCGCGGTTATGCAAGAGGGCTGGGATGGCCTCGCGCTCGGCAAGGCGCTGGAGGAGAGGTCCGCAGCTATCGCTCGGACGCTGCCACTCGGGATGACTCTGGCCAAGGTCAGCGACCAAGCCGTCAACATCACCTCGGCGGTTGACGAATTCATGATGAAGTTTGCGATGGCGCTCGGCGTGGTGCTGCTGGTCAGCCTGCTCAGCCTCGGCTGGCGCGTCGGCATCGTCGTGGCGACCGCCGTCCCTCTGACGCTTGCCGTCGTGTTCCTCATCATGCTGGAAACCGGGCGGTTCTTCGACCGCATCACGCTCGGTGCCCTCATCCTGGCGCTTGGTCTTCTCGTGGATGATGCCATCATCGCCATCGAGGTGATGGTGGTGAAAATGGAAGAGGGCATGGACCGCATCGCGGCGGCGGCCTACGCGTGGAGTCACACGGCGGCGCCAATGCTGTCGGGCACACTCGTTACGGTCGCCGGGTTCCTGCCGGTGGGTTTCGCGCGCTCGACGGCGGGCGAATACGCCGGCAACATCTTCTGGGTCGTGGGCTTTGCCCTCATCGTCTCCTGGATCGTCGCGGTGGTCTTCACGCCCTATCTGGGCGTCAAGATGCTGCCCGCGATCAAACCGATCGAAGGTGGTCACCACGCGATTTATGGTACGCCGAACTATCGGCGCTTGCGCGCGCTCATCACCTTCGCCGTGCGCCACAAGTTCGTAACCGTCAGCATTGTCGCCATCGCTTTCGCACTTTCCGCCGTCAGCATGGGCGCGGTCAAGCAGCAGTTCTTCCCGACGTCCGACCGCCCCGAAGTGCTGGTGGAGGTTCGTCTGCCGGAAGGCACCAGCATTGAGACGACGACCGCCGCAGTCGAGAAGCTCGAACACTGGCTGCAGGACCAGCCGGCGGCCAAGATCGTCACGAGCTATGTCGGTCAGGGCGCTCCCCGCTTCTTCTTTGCGATGGCCCCGGAACTGCCAGATCCGGCCTTCGCCAAGATCGTCGTGCTCACACCGGACGCGGAGGCGCGCGAGGCTTTGAAGCGCCGGCTCCAAGAGGCGGTGTCTCAGGGGCTTGCACCCGAGGCCTATGTGCGCGTCACTCAGCTTGTGTTCGGACCCTACACGCCGTTCCCGGTCGAGTTTCGGGTGACGGGGCCTGATCCCGCGCAACTATACGCCATCTCCGATAAAGCGCTCGATATCATGCGAGGCGTGCCCGATGTGCGGCAAGCGAACCGCGATTGGGGTGATCGCACACCCGTGCTTCGCTTCATCCCGGATCAGGATCGACTGAACCTCATCGGCCTCTCGCCAGCGGAAGTGGCCCGGCAGCTCCAGTTCCTTCTCACGGGCGTCGCCGTTACGCAGGTCCGCGAGGACATCCGCAATGTCCCCATCGTGGCACGCAGCGCCGGCGGCGAGCGGCTGGATCCGACACGTCTGGCGGATTTCTCACTGATGAGCCGGGACGGCCGCCCGATTCCGCTCGACCAGATCGGACATTCGGAAATTCGTCTGGAAGAGCCGATCCTGAAGCGCCGCGACCGCACGCCCGTCATCACGATCCGCTCGGACATCAATGAAGCGACCCAGCCTCCAGAAGTTTCCAAGGAGATCATGAAGGCCCTTCAGCCGCTGATCGCAACCCTTCCGGCCGGCTATCGCATCGAATTGGGTGGCTCGATCGAGGAGGCGGAAAAGGCCAACACCGCGCTGGGTAAAATCTTCCCAGCCATGATTGCCGCCATGCTGATCGTCATCATGCTGCAGGTGCGATCCTTCTCGACGATGGCCATGGTCATGCTGACGGCACCGCTCGGCCTCGTCGGCGTCGTGCCGATGCTGCTCGCCTTCAACCAGCCGTTCGGGTTCAACGCCATTCTCGGCCTGATAGGACTGGCGGGCATCCTGATGCGTAACACCCTGATCCTGACCGAACAGATCAAGGAGAACCGTGCTGCCGGCCTCGATGATTACCACGCCGTCATCGAAGCCACCGTGCAGCGCACGAGGCCGGTGATCCTGACCGCGCTTGCCGCCGTGCTGGCCTTCATCCCTCTGACGCATTCCGTGTTCTGGGGTTCGATGGCCTATACTCTGATCGGCGGAACGGCGGTCGGCACGGTCCTGATCCTGCTGTTCCTTCCTGCGCTCTACGTCGCCTGGTTTCGAATCAAGCCGGCCTCGGACGAGCTTTATGAGCATTCTGCGAACGAACCGGAATTGCGAACAGCAATGGCTGCCGAGTAGGGCTCTCTTGGAGGAGGAGACGCTTGAAGTTTTCGCCCGCTCGGTACGCTTGATGATCCGTGGGGCGATCCCGGCCGACCCGTTTCAGTTCTGGAGATATCCGTGAAGTGCCGAACGGGAACAGATGCAGACGAGACGCGGACGCGCATTCTCGAGGTCGCAGAGAAGCGCTTTCGCCGTGTCGGGTATCATAAGACATCTGTGGCCGACATAGCTTCCGAACTCGGCATGAGCCCGACGAATATCTACCGCTTCTTTCCCTCCAGGGATGCGATCAACGAGTCCATCTGCGCGCGGATGGTGGACGAAGTTGCGGATTTCGCTTTTGCGATCGCGCGCGCGAATGCGCCGGCCATGGAAAAACTCGGCCAGCTCCTGACTGCCGTTCACCACCACAACAAGATGACCCTGATCGGGGAAAAGCACATGCACGACCTGATGGTCGCAGCCACGCAAGAAAACTGGCCGATCATCAACGCGCACACGCAGCGGATGGCGACGATCTTCGAGGCAATCATACGGGAGGGCATCGAAGCCGGCGAGTTCGTGATCGAAGATGCGGCGGAAGCCGCGCGAGCGGTCAAGTCAGCGTTCATGCCGTTCTTCCATCCGGTTCTGATCGAGCACTGCGTTCGAAACGGGGAAGATACCGAAGCAGGCCTGTGCAACCAGATACGTTTCATCCTGAAGGCGCTCGGCAAGTCTGAGCCGGCATGGACATAGCCACGATCACATGGCTCCTCAAACGTCTCGAATGGGCCGACATGGTGACCCCGTACGCGCGATCGCGACGATGAACGCCGCACTCTTCCCATGGACGAAAGGAGATCCCATAAATTATCCGTCGCCCACAACCGATCCGGGACTGCGTGACGACCGAACCTCCAGACCAGAAAACCTCGGCGTCCAATAATCTCTCAACTACTTCATGGCAGGCGCTCACTAATGAGCAGCTATTGGTTCTAAAATAGAATTAATTGAAGCGCCTTTCACAGCTTACAACCTCGTCTGCGGGCCCGCGCCAGAGTGGCTCAAACATCGGCGTTTTTCGCACAAATCTCGGGACTGACTTGCCGTGCACGAGAGTAGGCCTGTCGTTCACCGCCCGGCGCATGTCCATCTAATCGCTTGACGAGTTCAAAAAAAGAACTGTAGGCTGCGCGAAGAATATGGCCGAACGCAACGGCCGCGACGTGCCGGATTACGGCTGGACCCGTTCAGCGCGATGCGTCTTCGCAATGACGCGCGACGAGCAGCCACCGGCGCAACAAAACAAAGCCACGTACCCGAAAAGGGTGCACGTTTGGGAGGACGAGCAATGTTGGTGAGATGGAAGATCGTAGCGGCCCTGACTCTATTTTTGAGCGGCCCCGCATTCGCCGCCGACGAGCCGGGAATCTCTGCCACCGAGATCAAGATCGGCGGGGTTTTTCCCTTCAGCGGACCGGCGTCATCGATCGGTCTCGTGGGCAAGGGGCTCATGGCTTACATTCAGGCCTTGAATGACCGCGGCGGCGTCAACGGACGCAAGATCAACTACATCGCCTATGACGACGGATATAGTCCTCCCAAGGCGGTGGAGCACGTCCGCAAGCTCGTTGAAAGCGACGAAGTGTCGTTCATGTTCGGCCAGCTCGGCACCCCCGGCATCTCGGCCACTGCAAAATACCTGAAGGCCAAGGGGGTACCGAGTGTCGCCATCGTCAGTGGATCGTCCAAGTTCACGGACGTCGCCAACTACCCGCTGATCACCACGGGTCTTGTCAGCTACGATACCGAAGGAAAGATCTACGCCAAATATCTGACGAAGACGCTGCCGAACGCCAAATATGCCATCCTCTATCAGAACGACGATCTCGGCAAAGATTACCTCGGTGCTTTCAAGGCGTTTCTCGGCAAGGATTTCGACCGCAAGGTCGTCAGCGCGTCCTATGAGGTCACTGAACCGACGATTGATTCACAGATCACCAATCTGAAGAGCTCGGGTGCCGAGGCCCTGGTGATCGCAGGGACGCCGAAGTTTGCGGCTCAGGCCATCCGGCAAGCCTCGGTGATCGGCTGGAAGGCGACCGTGATCATCAATTTCCCGTCCGGATCGGTCGGAGGCACGCTTGCACCGGCTGGTCTGGACAAATCCATCGGCGTGATGGTCGGGACGATCAACAAGGACATCCTGGATGACACCTGGAAAGACGATCCGGGCATGCAGGCCTACCGGGCATTTTTCGACAAGTATCTGCCGGGCGCCGACATCACCAACGGCAGCTATCTAACCGGCTATCAGCAAGGCGTCCTGCTCGAGCAGATTCTCAAGCAATGCGGTGATGATCTGTCGCGGAAGAATATTCTGGCGCAGGCGAAGAACCTGAAAAATGTCGTCGTTCCGACTGCACTGCCTGGGATCAAGGTCAACACCAGCGACACCGAGAACATGATCTGGACGCAGATGCGGCTGCAGCGCTGGACCGGCACGACGTGGCAAGCCTTCGGAGAAGTCCTGGACGCCAGGTCCGAGTGACTCTGGCGCAGCTCGCTCGCTCTATCCACCCGCGGCAATTCAGGAGATCGTTTTCGATGTCGACGAAGCCACTGACGTTTGCGCCGAGGGAACTCTCCATCGAGCGCCGGACCGACGGCACGCTCATATTGAGGTCGCCGCTTGAATTGGGGCCATGCGACTGGCGCATCACCGACTTTCTGCCGCGCTGGGCAAACGCGGCTCCAGAGCGGATATTCCTCGCGCAGCGCAATGCCAAAGGGGGATGGGACGAGATCAGCTATCGCCAGGCATGGTCGCAGATCCAGGCGGTCGGCCAAAGCCTGATCGACATGGGCGCAAAGCCGGCCGACAGGCTAGCGGTGCTTTCTGGGAACGCCATCGAGAACGCGGTGATCTCCTTTGCGGCGATGTCGATAGGCGTCATTCTGGCGCCGATATCGCCGAACTACACGCTGATGCCCGGCGGCCTTGCGCGTCTCAAGGACATCGCGCGGGTGCTGCGGCCGAACTTCGTTTTCGTCCAGAGCGGACGCGACTTTTCCGCAGCCCGCGCCATTCCCGAATTGGCAGACGCGGCCTGGATCAGCGTCGATGGCGCGCCGGAGACGACGCCCTACCGCGTTCTGACGGACCGAACGGCGTGCGATGGGTTCGCGCGTGCTGCGGGTCCGGTACCCAGCGACGCCGTTGCCAAAATTCTCTTCACGTCCGGTTCGACCGGTCTGCCAAAGGGCGTGTTGAACACGCACCGCATGATGGCGAGCTCCCTGCAAATGGGAAGCCTGCTCGTGTCGCCACCGGAGGCGCCGGTCCAGGTCGAGTGGCTGCCGTGGCACCATACGATGGGCAGCAACGTCATTCTCCACGGCATCCTCAAGAACGGCGGAACGCTCTACATTGATGATGGCCGGCCGCTGCCTCAGCTCTTTCACAAATCGGTTGCGAACCTCAAGGAGATCTCGCCGACGGCGATGTTCAACGTTCCCGCTGGCTATAACCTGTTGTGTGATGCCATCGAGAACGATCTCGCCCTCGGCGCGAGCATCTTCAAGCGGCTGGATAGATTGAGCTACGCGGGGGCCGCAATTTCGCAAGGCACGCTTGAAAAACTCTATCGGCTGACCTCTTCGATCACGGGCCGGCGGATTCCGGTGATGTCGGGCTATGGGACGACCGAAACTGCGCCGACAATCAGCACGACCCACTGGGCAACGGATCAGCCGGGCGAGATTGGTCTTCCCGCGCCGGGCGTGCAGCTGAAACTGATCCCGGTTTCCGATACATACGAGGCCAGGGTCAAGGGTCCCAACGTCACCCCCGGTTATCTCGGAAGCGCCGATTTGACGGCGAAGGCCTTCGACGAGGAGGGATTCTATCGCATCGGCGATACCGTGTCGTTCCTCGATCCCGAGAAGCCGGAGCTCGGTCTGCGTTTCACGGGCAGAATTTCCGAGAACTTCAAGCTCGCGAACGGCACCTGGGTTGCGATCGGGACTATGCGCGCCGCCATCCTGGCCGCAACGCGCGGCGTCTTGCTGGACATCGTCGTTGCGGGAGAAAACCGTGAAGCCTGCGCGCTGCTGTGCTGGCTGAATCCGACCGAGGCGGCGCGGATTGCGAACGCTCCGGCCGCGGATTTGACCTGCGATCCCCGGGTCATCGAATTCCTGAGACTTCGCTTGCAGGAATACAATGAGGCCGTTGGAAGCAGCGAAAAAATCTGCTCGTTCACTCTGCTGAAGGATCCGCCTTCATTGGCCGCAGGAGAAATCACCGACAAGGCCTATGTTAATCAACGCGCCGTGCTCAAACACCGGGCCGAACAAGCGGAGCGTCTCCACTGCGAGGAACCCGACGCAGCTGTGATTCGAGTCTGAGGACGCGTTTGGTGATCGTGGCCGGCTCAAGCGGCGCTGCGCCGCGCCTTCGCCTTCGGCTTGTCAGGTGCCGCTATCGTCAGCGGGCTTTGGGCGCCGGGGCCCGGATGGGTATGAACCTCCTTGGCCAGAAGCGGCTCGCCGCATTCAGAGCACACCATGACCGGGTCGAAGTCCTTTCCGCACTTGCGGTGCTGGTGCAGCAACGGCCGGCCGCGCTCGTCGACCATGTGAGTGTCGCCCCAATGCACCAGCGCCATCATGATCGGATAAAGATCGAGGCCCTTCTGGGTCAGGATATATTCGTGCCGTTTGGGCGCTTCCTGGTAGGGAATGCGGCGCAGGATGCCCAGCCGAACCAGCTTCTTCAGCCGTTCAGCAAGCAGATGGCGTGTAATTCCGAGCGCCGACTGAAATCCTTCGAAGCGCCGCGTGCGCAGAAAGCATTCGCGCAGGATCAGAAGCGTCCAGCGGTCGCCGATCACGCCAATGGTCCGGGCCATCGAACACGGCTCTTCCTCGAGTTCCTTCCACTTCATCCGTACTCTCCAGTCGTCGCGGCATGGCCGCCTCGAATCGTCGCTGAGGCCGTTCCATTTCTTGCATTCTAGATAGGTACTGAATTCCAAACAATACCCCGGTCACTAGGCCAAACCAGCGCAAATCCGGCCAAATTTGACAGTTCGATTTTAGAACTATAGAGATGAGCTCAGGCAAGGCTTGCGATTGGATCGCCGGTCTTTGACCATCCAATGCGCTCTGCGGGAGAAAGCGGTCATGACCCCCAAGGTTGAATTCCAGTTCGATTTCGGCAGCCCGAACGCCTATCTGGCGGAAGTCGCCATTCCCGGCATCGAGCAGCGGACCGGCGCGAAGTTCGAGTACGTCCCGGTCCTGCTTGGCGGGATCTACAAGGCGACCGGCAACATGTCGCCGTTCGACTCGCTCCGCGGGATCAAGAACAAGCCGGAATACCAGGCGCTCGAGACCCAGCGGTTCATCCGGCGCCACAACATCACGAAATTTCGCCAGAATTCCTTCTTCCCAGTCAACACCTTGATGCTGATGCGCGGCGCCGTCGCGGCCCAGTTCGAAGGCGTGTTCGAACCCTATTTCCGCGCCGCCTATCATCACATGTGGGAAGAGCCCAAGAAGATGGACGATCCCGAGGTGTTCCGGAGCGCATTTGCTTCCTCGGGGATCGACATCGACAGGCTGGTCGCGCGCGCGCAGCAGGACGACGTCAAGAAGAAGCTGATCGACTTGACCAATGACGCGGTCGCCCGCGGTGCTTTCGGTTCACCGACGTTCTTCGTTGGCAAGGAGATGTTCTTCGGCAAGGATCAACTCCGGGACGTCGAGGAATCGATCGTCGAACAATCCCGGCAGCCGGTTTCCAAAGCCGGCTAGTTACCGTTTGCGGACCGGGGCTATCGTGACGAGGGCACCTGCGGGAAGCTAAAGTGACCCTCGGCCCGTTGGCAGAAAAAAAGATCCAGGGAGAGTGAAATGGCTGGTCCGCTGAGCGGCGTTCGTGTCCTCGATCTGACCGGCGTGGTGTCGGGCCCGTTTGCGACCATGTTTCTCGCTGATCAGGGCGCCGACGTGCTCAAGATCGAGCCGATCGGCGGCGATATCACCCGTCGCAGCCGCGCCACCATCGACAAGGATGGCGAGTTCTCCGCGCTGTTCATCTCTTCAAACCGCGGCAAGCGTTCGCTCTCGATCGACGTCAAGAGCCCAGCCGGGCGCGAGGTGCTGGCCAAACTGGTCGCGCAGGCCGATGTCCTGGTGCAGAACTTCCGGCCCGGCACCATGGAGCGCCTCGGCCTCGGCGTCGAAGAGCTGCGCCAGCGTCACCCGCGCCTGATCTACGTCTCGATCAGCGGCGTCGGCGAGACCGGACCCTATGTGAAGAAGCGCGTCTACGATCCGATCATTCAGGGCCTGTCGGGCTTTGCAGATATCCAGTCGCAGCCGGTCACCAATCGCCCGCAGATGATCCGCACCATCGTATGCGACAAGACCACCGCGGTGTTCACGGCGCAGGCGGTGGCGGCCGCGCTCTATGCGCGCGAGAAAACCGGGAAGGGGGATCACATCCAGGTCGCGATGCTGGATGCCATGATTTCCTACCTCTGGCCGGAAGGCATGATGCAGTACACCGTGGTCGGAGCCGAGGCCGCCGCCGCCGATCCCAACGACCGGCCGGATCTCGTGTTCAAGACCAGCGACGGCTACATCACGGCCGGCACCATCTCCGATTCCGAATGGCAGGGCTTCTGCCGCGCGTCCGGCGATCCCGAACTCGCCAACGATCCCCGGTTTGCGACCCCGTCGGCGCGCTCCGTCAACGCCACGGCGCGCATCAACAAGATGGCGGAGTATATCGGCCAGCACACCACCGCCGAATGGCTGGAGCGTCTGGACGCCGCGGATGTCCCTTGCGCGCCCATTCTGCGGCGCGGCGAGATCATCCACAATGAACAGGTGGTGGCGCGCGGGATCATCGCGGAATTCGATCAGCCGAAGGTCGGCCGGGTGCGGCAGCCGAAGCCCGCAGCCCGCTTCGAAGTCAACCAGGCCGCGATCGGCGGACCGGCCCCTCGCGTCGGCGAGCACTCGCGCGAGGTGCTGCGCGAGCTGGGTTACGGCGATGACGCGATCGACGACATGGTCGCCGCGCGCACGTTGCGCGTGGCCGGGTAGGCCGAAGCGCTTCGGGCGATCGGCTCTCAGGCCTTGCCAGGCATCGGTGTAATCGACGCTAGCGGAGCATTCGCCGCAGCCGCGCGCAGGTAAGCCTCCCGACTTCGCATACGCTCGAGATAGGGCTGCGCATTGTTGCAAATGCCGACACCATATGCGACCGCCCAGTCGAGGCACGTCGTCAGCAGGATATCGGCGCTGCTGAAGCGGTCGCCCATCAGGAACTGTCGGCCGTCGGCGAGCGCGACCTCGACATGGCGCAACTGCGCCCGAAAATATTCCGCGGCTTGAGCTACGACCTCCGGCGCGACGCCGTAGATCGGGCCGAGCGCATCGGCGCTGTGGCGGCGCATCACGTACAGGCTGGTAGAGTCGAGCTCGGTGACGATAAAGAAGCACCATTCCAGCCACGCGGCATAGTCGCGGGTTGATTCCGGAATCAATGCACGCTCCGGCGTGGAATACATGCGCGACAAATATGCGACGATCGCGGCGCTCTCGCCGATGCGGAAGTCACCGTCCTGCAGCAGCGGAATCTTCTGGCGCGGATTGAGCCTGGTATATTCGGGGGTCTTGGTCTCACCGGTCCGCGGGCCGATCGGTTTGACCTTGTAAGCCAGGCCCAGCTCGTGCATCGCCCAGTGCGGTCGAACGGTGCGGCTTGTCCCGACGCCCCACAGGGTGAGGTCTGGATTGTCGCTCATGTCACCATTTCTCTGCAGCCGGGCGAAGATCGAGTTCATGGGTCCAGCCGTCGCGGCTTTGCTGATGGGCAAACCAATACGCTTCGGCAATCGAGGAGGTCTTGGTCAGGCTGTCGGGAGGGATCTCGCTTGCCTCGATCCCCTTGGCCGCCTTCATGCGCTGATGAATGGCTTCGCTATCGACGCCGGCATCGATGATGAGGTGGACGACATGAATATTCTCGGGCCCGAGCTCGCGCGCCATGGCCTGGGCCAGCGCGCGAAGGCCGAATTTTGCCGATGAGAACGCGGCAAAGCCCTTGCTGCCGCGGATGCTTGCGGTTGCACCGGTAAAGAAGATGGTGCCCCGCCCGCGCGGCAGCATGACGCGCGCAGCTTCGCGTCCGACCAGGAATCCGGCGTAGCACGCCAGCTCCCAGGCCTTGAAGAACAGCTTCTCCGTGGTCTCCAGCAGCGGCTTGTTGACGTTCGATCCGGCATTGAACAGGCAGATCTCGATCGGCCCGATCTCGCGTTCGACGTCCGCGAACAACTTCTGGACCTCCGCTTCCTGGCGGGCGTCGACGCTGAAAGCGTGGATGCTTTGGCCTTTCGCCCTGAGCTCATCCACAAGCGCCTGGGATTTGGCTGGATCGCGTCTGCAGATGCAAACAGTGTAGCCGCCGCTGGCAAACCGGCGTGCAACGGCAGCACCGATGGCATCGCCCGCGCCGACCAGCATCGCGACCCCGCGACTTTCTCCCATGCTCGTCTCTCCCATAAGTTCTTATTTGATACGCTATCGGTATCGGCTGAAAGACGGGTTGTAAACTGAGTTTTGGAGAGTCCCTGAATATGGCAGCGAAGTTGCCATTTTCCGATCCGCCCCTGACAGCAAAATAGCGATTGACGAGTTCTAAAAAAGAACGCATGTTTCGCTGCGAGGCGCAGTTTTGAAAAGCGCCGATGTTCTGCAGGTGGGAGGCGATTGGTCGTGGCGAAGCTGTCGCAAGCGCTCGGTTTCGATGAAACTGTTTTCGACTTGCTGAGCCGCATCCATCAATCAATTCGTCGCCAGCCTACCAAAGCCCTGGGTCGAACCACGCCGGTCGAGGGCCGCGCCTCTGGCCATGGTAACCTCCGGCAGCGCGCTGGCGAGATGAGAGCGGATGTGCACGTCGTCATAGGCCGTGACAATTGCGGTCCGCGTTCCAGCGCCGACAGAACAGCTTCGCAAACAGCGAGCCTAACCTAACCGGGAGAAGACCCTTGAAAAAAAGAAATGCAACCGTCGCCGTGATCGGCGCGGGCGATTTCATCGGCGGCGAGATCGCCAAGAAGTTTGCCTCCGAGGGCTTTACCGTCTTCGCCGGCCGCCGCAACGGCGACAAGCTGGCGCCGCTGGTCAAGGAGATCGAGGCCGCCGGCGGCGAGATCCAGGCACGCTCGCTCGACGCCCGCAAGGAGGAGGAGATCATCTCCTTCCTGAACGACGCCGACAAGCACGCGCCTTTGGATGTTTGCATCTTCAACATCGGTGCCAACGTCAACTTCCCGATTCTCGACACGACCGAGCGCGTGTTCCGCAAAGTCTGGGAGATGGCCTGTTATTCCGGCTTCCTCGCCGGCCGCGAGGCGGCCCGGCTGATGCTGCCGCGCGGCCAGGGCAACATCTTCTTCACAGGTGCGACCGCGTCCTTACGCGGCGGCAGCGGCTATGCCGCCTTTGCCAGCGCCAAATTCGGGCTGCGTGCTGTGGCGCAGGCGATGGCCCGCGAGTTAGGCCCGAAGAATATCCATGTCGCCCACCTCATTATCGATTCGGGTGTCGACACCGAGTGGGTCCGCCAGCGGCGCTTGGAAGCGCTCGGGCCCAATGCGCTCGACGATCCGGATCTGCTGATGCCGCCCGCCTCGGTCGCGGCGTCCTATTGGCAGCTCTATCAGCAGCCGAAGAGCGCCTGGACCTTCGAGATGGAAATCCGCCCCTTCGGTGAGAAGTGGTAGGACGCGCCCGATGGAACTCGCATTGTCTCCCGAGGACGCGGCCTTCCGTGATGAGGTGCGCGCTTTCATTGCCGAAAACTATCCGAAGGAAATGCGGGTCCCCAATCCGGAGACCGACCTGACCAAAGAGCAATCGTTGCTCTGGCACCGCATTCTTTACAACAAGGGCTGGATCGCGCCGCTCTGGCCCAAGGAATATGGCGGCCCCGGCTGGTCGATTACCCGACGCTTCATCTTCGAGCAGGAAACCAGCCGGGCCGGGACGCTGCCGCCGTTGGCGTTCAGCGTCACCATGGTTGGTCCCGTCATCTACACCTTCGGCAACGACGCGCAAAAACAGAAGTTCTTGCCGCGGATTCTTTCGGGTGAAGATTGGTGGTGCCAAGGCTATTCCGAGCCGGGCTCGGGCTCGGACCTCGCGACTGTCCGAACCAAGGCCGTGCGTGATGGCGATCACTACATCGTCAATGGCCACAAGACATGGACGACGTTGGCGCAGCACGCCGACTGGATCTTCTGCCTGGTGCGCACAGATCCGAGCGCCAAGCCTCAGGCCGGCATCTCGTTCCTCCTGATCGACATGAAATCGCCTGGCGTCACCGTGCGTCCGATCATCACGATCGACGGATCGCACGAGGTCAACGACGTCTTCCTCGAGGACGTCCGCGTCCCCGTCGAGAACCTGATCGGCGAGGAAAACAAAGGCTGGACCTACGCAAAATTCCTGCTGGGCAACGAGCGCACCAGCATGGCCGGGATCGGCCGCTCGACGCGATATCTCGATCGGTTGAAGAAGATCGTGAAGGCGGAGATCCCTGCGGATGATCCAGCGCATTTCGAATTTCGCAAGGAGATCGGCCGGATCGAGCTCGATGTGCTCGCGCTCGAGGCCACCGAGCTGCGCGTCATTGCCCAGATGGCACGCGGCATCGATCCGGGTCCTGCGGCCTCGCTGTTCAAGATCCGCGGCACCGAGATCTTTCAGGGAATCACTGAGCTGACACATCGTGCAATCGGCAATTACGGGCTGGCGCTTCGCGAGCATCCGTTGAGCGCGAACCAGTTCATGCCGGGTCCCGATTACGGCCACACCGCGTCGGAAAAGTACCTGAACGCGCGCAAGCTCAGCATCTACGGCGGATCGAACGAGATCCAGCGCAACATCATCGCCAAAGCGGTGCTCGGTCTCTAGCAACACAGCGCAACAAGAGGATCGGATGGATATCCAGTTCACGGAAGAGCAGGAACTGTTGCGCTCCAGTGTACAGCGCATGCTACGCGACCAGTACAGTTTCGAGGCGCGCCGCAAGATCGTCGCCAGCGAAGACGGCTGGAGCCGCAGGCAGTGGGGCGCCTTTGCGGAGCTCGGCCTCCTTGCCGCACCGTTCTCCGAGGAGAGCGGCGGACTCGGCGGCGGCCCGCTCTCCACCATGATCGTTGCCCAGGAGTTCGGCCGTCACCTTGTCGTGGAGCCGTATGTCGAGACGGTCGTGCTGGCAGGCGGCTTGATCGAGCATGCAGGGACTGAAGAGCAAAAGCAGGCCTTCATTCCCAGTATTATCGCCGGACAGAAGATCTGGGCGCTGGCCTGGACCGAGAAAGGCTCGCGCTTCGATCTCGCCAATGTCGCGACCGCGGCACGGCGCGAGGGCGACGACTACATGCTCAGGGGTGAGAAGACCGCCGTCATCGCCGCGCCTTGGGCGGACTATCTCATCGTCTCTGCCCGGACTAAAGGCAAGCGCGACGATCGCGCCGGCGTCAGCCTGTTCGTCGTTGATGCCCGGGTGGCCAATCTCGATCTGCGGAGCTTCAAGACCATCGACGGCCGCCGCGCTGCGGAAATCACCTTCCGCGACGTTCGCGGCGAGTTGCTCGGCAGCGAGGGCGCGGGCGTCGCCCTGCTGGAAGCGTGCCGGGATCGGGCCATCGGCGCGCTCTGCGCCGAGGCGGTCGGTGCGATGGCCGAACTGAACTCCGCGACGCTGGAATACTCCAAGGCGCGAAAGCAGTTCGGCGTCACCATCGGCAGCTTCCAGGTGCTGCAGCACCGGATGGTCGACATGTTCATCGCCCATCAGGAGGCGCTCTCCTTGATGCAGCATCTCAATCTCAGCCTCGGCGTCGGTGAGAGCGGCATCTCGCGCCTCGCCTCCGGCGCCAAGTCGAAGGTCGGCTATGCCGGCAAGTTCATCGCCGACCAGGCCGTGCAGCTGCATGGCGGCATGGGCATGACCGACGAATTGAACGTCGGCCATTACTTCAAGCGAATCTCCTCCATCAACATCCAGTTCGGCGATCCCGCTCACCACTTGCTGCGTTATGTGCAGCTCGACGCGGCTGCGTAACAAAAGAGGCAAGCATGACGACAGAGGCAGTTATCGTTTCCACCGCCCGCACCGGCGTCGGCAAGGCCTATCGCGGTGCGCTGAACAACACCGAGGGGCCGACCATGGCCGGCCATGTGATGGCCGAAGCGGTCAGGCGCGCGGGCATCGAGCCCGGCGAGATCGAGGACGTGGTGATGGGTTGCGCGATGCAACAAGGCACCATGGTGATGAACGTCGCACGCAAGGGAGCGATTCGTGCCGGCCTGCCGGTCACCGTCGCCGGCACCACGATCGATCGGCAGTGCGCCTCCGGCCTGCAGGCCATAGCGGTCGCGGCACGCTCGATCATGCTGGATGGCGTCGAGGTCGCAATCGGAGGCGGTATCGAATCGATTAGCCTGGTGCAGAACGAGCACATGAACAGATTCCATGCGGTCGACGACGAGCTGATGGCGATGAAGCCGGAGATGTACATGTCGATGCTCGACACCGCCGAGATCGTCGCCGAGCGCTACAAGATCGGCCGCGACCGGCAGGACGAATACAGCCTCGAATGTCAGCGCCGCATCGGTGCCGCGGTGCAGGCCGGCCGTTTCAATGACGAGATCGTGCCGATCACGACCAGGATGGCCGTCGTCAATAAGGACACCAAAGAGGTCACCTATCAGCAGGTAACGCTGTCGAAGGATGAGGGCCCGCGCCCCGAGACCACAGCGGAAGCACTCGCGAAGATCAAGCCAGTGTTCGAAGGCAAGACCATCACGGCGGGCAATGCCAGCCAGCTCTCCGACGGCGCATCGGCCTGCGTGATCATGAGCGACAAGATCGCCGCCAAGAAAGGCCTGAAGCCGCTCGGCATCTTCCGCGGGTTCGTCGCCGCCGGTGTCGAGCCGGACGAAATGGGTATCGGTCCGGTCGCGGCGATCCCGCGCCTTCTCAAGCGGCACGGCCTGAAGATCGATGACATCGATCTCTGGGAGCTGAACGAAGCCTATGCGGTCCAGGTGATCTACTGCCGCGAAAAGCTCGGCATTGATCCGGACAGACTGAACGTCAATGGCGGCTCGATCGCGATCGGCCATCCCTATGGGATGACGGGCAGCCGGCTTGCGGGGCACATCCTGATCGAGGGGCGGCGGCGCAAGGCGAAGTACGGCGTGGTGACCATGTGCATCGGCGGCGGCATGGGCGCGGCCGGCCTGTTCGAAATCGTCAACTGATCGGAAAGCGGAGAAGCGCACGTGAAGACAGCAATTACCGAACTGTTCGGCATCCAGCATCCGATCATCCAGGGCGGCATGCATTATGTCGGCTTCGCCGAGCTGGCAGCGGCGGTGTCGAACGCCGGCGGTCTCGGCATCATCACCGGCCTGACCCAGCGGACGCCGGAATTGCTGGCGAAGGAAATCGCGCGCTGTCGCGACATGACTGATAAGCCGTTCGGTGTGAACCTGACCTTCCTGCCGAGCTTCACGGCGCCGCCCTATCCGGAATATATCGCCGCCATCAAGGAAGGCGGCGTCAAGGCGGTGGAGACCGCCGGCCGCAGCCCGGAAGCGTACATGCCGGCGCTGAAGGCGGCCGGCATCAAGGTGATCCACAAATGCACCTCGGTGCGGCATTCGCTGAAAGCCGAGAGGATCGGTTGCGACGCCGTCAGCGTCGACGGCTTCGAATGCGGCGGCCATCCCGGCGAGGACGACATTCCGAACATGATCCTGCTGCCGCGCGCGGCGGACGAACTGACGATTCCGTTCGTGGCCTCGGGGGGCATGGCGGATGCGCGCAGCCTCGTTGCCGCACTGTCGATGGGCGCCGCCGGCATGAACATGGGTACCCGCTTCATCGCAACCAAGGAAGCTCCCGTCCATGCCAACGTCAAGCAGGCCCTGGTCAAAGCCACCGAGCTCGACACGGTGCTGGTGATGCGGGCGCTGCGCAACACCGAGCGCGTGCTGAAGAACAAGGGCGTCGATCACCTGCTCGAAGTCGAGCGCGAGAAGGGGGAGAGCCTCAAGATCGAGGACATCCATGAGCAGGTCGCGGGCGTCTACCCCAAGGTGATGGTCGACGGCGAGATGGACGCCGGCGCCTGGAGCTGCGGCATGGTGGTCGGGCTGATCAACGATATCCCGACGGTGAAGGAGCTGATCGACCGCATCATGACCGAAGCCGAGCAGATCATCCGGCAGCGCTTGACCGGATTCCTCAACGGTACCGTCTCGACTGTGGCCACGCGCGCCGTTGCCTGACGAAGACCGTTGCGGGCGAGCGTCTTAGAGCAGAATGAGTTTTGGCTGAAGCGATGCGGGCGCGGCATTCGTCACCTCTCCCGTAGGGAGAGGTCGGATCGCATCGAAAGATGCGATCCGGGTGAGGGGATACAGGCGCACTGAGCGCTGCGGCCCCTCGCCCGGATTGCACTGAACGATGCTTCGCATCGCCAGGCGCAATCCGACCTCTCCCCGTCGGGGAGAGGTGAATCGCGCCATTCCCTATCCCTCATACTGATCCGGCCCCATCGCCCATGATGCATGATCGTGGCCGAATGCGTAATTGCGGTTGGTGAGCGCAGGATTGCGATTGACCATCGGCCGCATGAACATCGGGTGCGTCGCACTGCGCACTTCGTGCTCGAGCGTGAACAGCGGCTTGCCGCTGCCGAGATCGACGATGTCGCAAAACCGGTACTGGTATTGATTGTCCTCGCGGGAGATCAGGTTGCGCGCCTTTAGCCTGCGATAGGGACCTGAGAAATCGGTGATGTACATCTGCACATGGTGCCCGTCATAGTCGCGCTGGGGCCGATCGGTCTCGCGGAACAAGAGGTGCTGGTCGCGGCCCGTCTTCACTGCCGCAACCGTGCCATCGCCATTCCACAATTCGGCCGGCATGCCCATGATCTCCAGATAGAAGGCGCAAATTGCAGGCGCGGTCCCAACGGGCACCTCGAATTCGACATAGGGGATGCCGAGCGCGATGCGTCCGAAACGCGCCGCGTCCGGCTCATAGCAGCGCAGGCGGTTGCCCCACGGACAGGTCGCCTCGACATAGCCATTGTGCTCGGCGAATGCGAACGCCGTGCCCTCGAGCTTGCTTGCGACCGATGCCAGCCGCGTCACCAGCGCCTCGCGGCCTTCGATGACCAGCCCGATATGACCGCGCAGCACCTGTGGCCTGCCGCTCGGCAAGTGAAATTGGCTCCGTCCGGCGTTGATCCACATGTTGGTATCGGACACCATCAGATAGGGATCGCGGGTGAGCCCAAGTCCCGTGACGTAGAATAAGCATGCCAGGCGCTGATCCGGAACCTGGATGTTGACGTGCTCGAAATGAATCGCGTTGCCGAGATCTTCTTTGGATCGATCGAATTGTTGCGGCATGGATGCGGCTCTGGGGTGGGATGATGGATAGGTTATCCTAGAGCAGAACGTCGAGCAGTTGAACCGTAGCGCGATCACATCTGCCGGTCGAGGCATGCTGCCGGCGCGCGGGTCACCGTTCAGCAGGAACGAAACCTCGGCTTTCGGGTCGTCATCGTCGAAGATGCGCTTTGCAGTTCGTCCGGCGTCGGGCACGACGCGCTCATGACCATGTACCGCAACCGCTTCCACGGCCAGGTCGATCTGGTGAGGGCAGAGGAACTCGAGACGTTCTGGCGCGAGTAGAGAACGTCACGTCTGTGCCGACTGGCTGCTCGTTTCTCGCGCTATTTCTCGCGTTTGCCTGCAACCGTCACTTCGCGCTAGACTTGACGCAACGCGTGCGTTCGCACGGCAAATCCCATATGCATGGCGATCGGCTGCCGAATCGAGATGAGTTCGGCTCGCGTGCAATTGACGATCGTTGACGACCAGAAACGGATTAACGTGCGGCATTCCCAAAAAGCTCGGCCCGCCAAAGCTTCGCGAACCAGCTCGCGAACCAAGAGCCTGCCAAAGAAGCGTTCGCCAAACAGGCGTCTGCCGAAGAAGAGTTCGCCAAAGACGAGCAAAGCGGTGCAACGCGCTGCGATCTCGTCGTCGTCGCCGCTTGGCATGATGGCGCTTCATCTGCTCGCCCAATGGAAGCAGTCCGGCCGCAGCGGCCTCGTGTTCCTCGCAGAGAACGAGAGCAGGGCGGAGCGGCTCGGCAGCGTCATTCATGCGCTCGACCCGTCCTGCGAGGTGCTGGTGTTTCCGCGATTGAACACCTTGCCGTTCGATCAATTGGAGCCGTCTCGCGAGATCGCAGGGCGCCGCGCCTCGGTGCTGAGACGCCTTGCGAAATCGAAGCGGCCGATCTTTCTGGTCTCGACGGCCGAAGCCGTGATGGAGCGCCTGCCGCCGCCGGCGAGCCTGTCGCGCCTCAACATCAGCCTGAAGGTCGGCGGCGCGTTCTCCGGGCAGGAGCTTCGCGCGCGTCTCGAAAGCCTTGGATACGATCTGGACGAGGAGCCGGATTATCCCGGCGGCGGCCTATTTCATGGCCAGACATTCGAGATATTTCCCGCGGGTGCGCTTGGCCCGTTCCGGATAGAGCATTCGGCTCGCACGATACGCCGCATCGTGGCGTTCGACCCGAAACAGCATGACATCATTTTCGAGACCCGGGAGCTTCTGGTCGATCCGATGTCGGAGCGGCTCGGCTTCGCCGGCAAACGCGGCAAGCGCGCGACGCTGTTCGAATATTGCGGACGTGCCAAATGGATCGCGGATGCAGGCGTCCCGTTGCACGCCGATGGCTGGCTGAGCACGATCGAGGAGGCGGCGGGTCGCGCCGACCGCGAGCGCGAATATTTGGGCCCGCGCGAATGGAAGCAGGCGACCAGGGGCATGAAGGTGTTGCCGCAGGCTACCCGGTTCCAGCCCACGCCAGAGTTTTCGAAGCTGACGTCCTCCAGGAAAGCCCTTCGCGGCTTCGTCGAAGAGACGCGGCGAGCCGGTTCGCGACTGATCTTCGTCGCAGCGCAGGAGGAGGATCTGCGTGCGATGGAGCGGATGAGCGGCGTCAGGGCGGAGCGTCTGGCGGATTGGAACGAGGTGACGAGCGGACGCGATCGCGAAGCGGCGCTGCTGGCCGATTTCGATGCGGGCTTCGTCGTGGCCGGCAAGAAGGCCCTCGTCGTCGTGACGGCTGCCGACGTGCTCGGCAGCCGGGCGCATCATCCGCAGCCGATGGCCCGAAGCGGCAGCGCAGCGTTCGATCATGCCGATGTGCCGGAACAGGGCACGGTGGTGGTTCATCTCCAGCGGGGCCTTGCCGTGCTCGATGGCTTGCAGACCGTGAACACGGGCGGCGGCGCGTTGCGCGAGATGGTCAGGCTTGGGTTCGCTGGCGACAACGCGGCTCTCGTCCCGCCGCCTGATCTGGCCTTGATGTGGCCCTATGCGGCCGAGCGCGGCAAGGTGGCGCTCGACAAGGCGGATGGCAGCACGTGGTGGGCTCGCCGCACCGAGGCCGAGCGGGAAATCCAGATCGCCGGCAAGGTGCTCGCCAAGCACATCAGCCAGCGCCGCCGGCGGCGCGCTGCGAAACTGGTTCCGCCGGGGCCGGTCTACGAGAAATTCGTCGCGCGCTTTCCCTATTTCACGACGAGCGGCCAGGCGGCAGCCATCCGCGATGTGCTGGATGATCTTGCGTCCGGCCACCCGATGGACCGCGTGGTTTGCGGCGATGTGGGATTCGGCAAGACCGAGGTGGCGCTGCGGGCGGCAGCCGCCGTGGTGCTGTCGGGCAAGCAGGTGGCGATTGCGGTGCCGACGACCGTGCTGGCACGGCAGCACGTCGCAACGTTCAGCAAGCGTTTTGCCCCGTTCGGCATCGAGGTGGGCAGCCTGTCGCGGGCCGCGTCAGGTGCGGAAGTGCGGGCGACGAAAGAGGGCTTGCGCAGCGGCCGGATGAATATCGTGGTCGGAACGCAGGCGCTCGCTTCGAAGGACGTCAAGTTCAACGACCTCGGCCTCGTCATCGTCGACGAGGAGCAGCATTTTGGCGCAGCCGAGAAAGCGAAGCTGTCGGCACTGGCCAAGAATCTCCACGCGCTCTGGATGAGCGCGACGCCGATCCCACGGACTCTCGCCGCCGGTCTTGCCGGCTTCAGGGATTTGAGCATCATCGCCTCGCCCCCGGTTCACCGGCTTCCGGTCGCAACCAGGATCGCTCCGTTATCGGATGCCGCCATCGCCTCGGCGTTGCTGCGCGAGCAGAGGCGCCACGGGCAGAGCTTCCTGATCTGTCCACGCATCCAGGATCTCGATCCCCTGCTGGCACGTGTGCAGGCGGTGGCGCCCGATCTTCGCATCGTCTGTCTCCATGGCAGATTGGCTGCCGACGAGATCGACGATCGGATGATGAGCTTCGTCGAAGGCGGAGCCGACGTTCTGCTTGCGACCAACATCGTGGAGAGCGGTCTCGATATCCCGCGTGCGAACACCATCGTGGTGTGCTGGCCTGAAAAATTCGGACTTGCCCAGCTTCACCAGCTGCGCGGGCGGGTGGGCCGTAGCGGCATACGCGCTTTCGCATATCTCTTAACCGAGACGGCTTCCGGTCAGTCCGAGAAACGACTTGCAGTTCTCGAGGAGTTCAGCCGGCCGGGCGCGGGCTTTGCCATCAGCGAGCGCGATCTGGATCTGCGAGGTGCGGGGGACCTGTTTTCGGAAGCGCAATCCGGCCACGTCCAGGTCTTCGGGCCCGTGCTCTACAGCCACCTCCTGAAAATGGCCTCGGAAAAGGCCGATGGACGAATCGAGATGTGGGTGCCGGACCTCAATCTGCCGGTCGCCGACATGCTTCCGGAAACCTATGTGCAGTCGGAGCCCGTGCGGCTCGAACTCTACGCCCGTGCCGCAAGGTGCCGAAGCGAGGACGATCTCGACGATCTGGAGGAGGAAACCTCCCGCCGTTTCGGGCGGTTGCCGCCGGTGGCCCGCGACTTCTTCGCTGCAGCAAGACTCAGGCTTGATTGCAGGCGCAGAGGCATCGTCCGCCTCGACGTCGGGGCGGGCGCGGTGGCCGCGACGTTCCTGCCGGGACGTTTGCGGAAATCCAAGGGGCGATCGCTGCAACGCGATGGCGATCGTGTCGTCTACCATAGTCCCATGCGGGATGCCCCGTTCGACAGGGTCGAAGAGTTGTTCGACTTTCTCGACGACACGTGATGGCGGCAGGATAGCCGAGCGCACGGCGACATTCGTCGTGCATGGGAACCTCAGGCAGCACCTCGGGTTGGTCGGATTGCACCAATTGCCGAGGAGTCCGTATGACCGCGAATTTCAGCAGGAGGTGCTGAATGCGGCGCGCACGCTCGGCAACGCGGTCCGGCTCGCGCGCAGCGGACGGCTGCACGATCCCGGCGCGGGCCTGGAAGATCCCCACCCCAAATGACCGGCCTGAAAGGACAGTACATGCTCGAAGAAAAACTCAAGGAAGCCATCATCGGGGAGCTGCAGCGGCAGGCCGCCAACCGGCCGCAAGCGCTGAAGGTCGAAGGCTCCTCGGAAGAGTTGGTCGTCAACGGCAAGATCGACCTTGCCGATCTGGTCATGGTGATCGCCGGCTCGGTCGCCGGCGGGCCGTAGCGCGTTCTCATCTTGCTGTGTCAAACCCACCCTTCTCCTCATCCTGAGGAGCGCGGAACGCGCGACTCGAAGGATAGGTCCGGGCCTTCATGGTTCGAGACGCGCTTCGCGCTCCTCACCATGAGGGTCTTGTGACGCAGCAGAATTAAAGCATGGCTTTCAGCTTCAGTGCGTCGGCCGGCGCTGCGCTCTTCTGGTCGTTGTCGAAATAGACATAGACGTCGCAGCCCTGTCGTTTCCACGACTTGATGCGGCGCGCCCATTGCGCGAGCGTCGGCCGCGAATAGTGACCGTGATAGCGGCCGCCGGGGCCATGGCCGCGAACATAGACGAAATCCGCCGTGCGCTTCCACGGCGCCGGCGCATCATGATGGTCCGACAGGCAGAGCGAGATGTTCTCGTCAGCCAGCATCCGCAGGATGCGGGGCTGATACCAGCTCGGATGGCGGAATTCGAAACTGTAGCGGCGCTTCTTCGACAGCAGCTTGAAGAACGAGGCGAGGCGGTCGGCGTCCGCCTCGAATTGCGGTGGCAGCTGGAACAGGATCGGCCCGACCTTGCCGCGCAGCAGCGAAATGCGGTCCTCCAGCAGTTCGAGGCTGTTGACCGAGCGGTCGGACAGGCGCTTCCAATGGGTGATGAATTTTGATGCCTTCCAGGCGAAGACGAAGTCGCCGCCGGTCTGCTCCCGCCAGGCCTTGACGGCCTCCGGCGTCGGTGTGCGATAGAATACGCCGTTCAACTCCGTGGTCTCGAATTGCCCGGCATAGTAGCGCAGCTGATCCTTCAGCGGCAAACCCTCGGGAAAGAACGGACCTCGCCACGAGGCGTAGTGCCAGCCGGAGGTGCCGATCAGAACGCGCGCCATTTCTTCTCACGTGCCGTCCGTCGCCGTCATCGAATGCGACCCTCGACCGGCCGCGCTTTTCCGAAAAGGGAACGTCTATGGGGCGGATACGTTTCTTGTCGGGATGGACATGCAGGCAGGAACCAACCCAGGAACCAACCGATGTATGCGCTGTTCGAAGGCAACAAGCAGATCGGCAATCCGTTCTCCACCGAGAAAGAGGTGTGGGAGGCGGCGCTGATCGAAGGACTGGTGACCGACGTTCCCGTTGCGGATGAGGAGGGCGGCCGGATTCTACCAGACGGCTATCACGTCGAGCGGGTGGATGAGGTCTGCGAGCCGCGGCCGGAGTGGAAGCTGCCCCGCGAGATATCGTGAGCGGATTCGCTTCGCGCTAGTTGGAGGCCAGCGCCGTCTTGGCCACTTCGGCCATCCAGCTTGACGCCACCGGCAAGATCGCATCGTTGAAATCGTAGCGCGGGCCGTGCAGCTCGGCGCCGTCGCGCAATTGCCCGTTGCCGATCCAGACGAAGGCGCCGGGCCGCTGCTGGAGGTAGAAGGCAAAGTCCTCGCCGGCCATGCTGGGCGCGAGATCACGCCGCACCTTGGCCCGCACTTTCTCCGCAGCCGTCCGCGCCAGGCCCGCTTCGGCCGGCGTGTTGATGACCACGCCGACGCCCATGACGATCTCGGGCGTGACCTTGACGCCAAAGCTCGTCGCGATGCCGGCGCAAGTCCGCTCGATTCCGCTCAGGATGACGTCCTTGACGCCGTCGCGATGAAACCGCAGCGTGCCGCGGATCACCACACGCCCGGCGATCTGGTTTGCCGCCGTTCCGCCCTCGATCGTGGACAGCGAGAGCACGGCGGTGTCGAGCGGATCGACGCTGCGCGACACCACCGATTGCAGCGCGACGATGAGGTGGCCCGCCGCCATGACCGGATCGCGCGTCAGATGCGGCATGCCGGCATGTCCGGCGTGGCCGTCGATGGTGATGGTGACGCGTCCACCGGAAGCCATGACGACGCCGTCATGGACCGCGATCGTGCCGGCCTCGAGGCCCGGCCAGTTGTGAAAGCCGAACACCCGGTCCATCGGAAAGCGCTCGAACAGGCCGGCTGCGACCATCGCGCGCGAGCCGCCATAACCCTCCTCCGCCGGCTGGAAGATGAAGTCGACGGTGCCGCTCCAGTCGGTGTCGTCCACCAGCAGCGCCGCCGCGCCGAGCAGCGAGGCCGTATGCCCGTCATGCCCGCAGGCATGCATCACGCCGGAATGGCGCGAAGCATAGGGCAGGCCGGTATCCTCGGTGATCGGCAGCGCATCCATGTCGGCGCGCAGCCCAACGCGGCCCTGCGCGGACCCGCGCCTCAGTGTCGCGACGATGCCGTGCCCACCGATGCCGGCCTCGAAGGGAATGCCGAACTCGGTGAGTTTTTCCTGCACGAAGGCGGCGGTGGCCTTTTCCTGGAGGGACAGCTCGGGATGGGCATGCAAATGCCGGCGCCACGCGGTCAGTTTCTGGTGCAACTCGGGTGTCAAGGTTTTGAGTCCCTGGTGTCGGTTCTCGCCACCATAGCGGATTATCCGCCCGCCGCATCCAGCGCCAACGAATGCCTCGCGTGCAGCAACGCTGTTCGCGAAAGCTTTGAGGCCGAATGCTTCCCCGTCGTCATGGCCGGGCTTGACCCGGCCATCCACGTCTTGCCTTGCAGCGAGAAGAACGTGGATGCCCGGGACAAGCCCGGGCATGACGACCTTATGCTACGCCACCAGCTTCGCCAGCCCCTTCCAGTCGAAGCTGATCCCGTGGCCCGGCCGCGCGGGGGCCAGCGCCATGCCGTTCGCGAGCACCAGCGGGTGCTCGATGTAGGTGTCGAGCCCGAAGCCGTGGGCCTCCAGATAAGAGCGGTTCGGGCAGGCCGCGAGCAAATGCACGGTGATATCGTGCGCGCCGTGGCTGGTGACGGGAAGATTGAAGGCCTCGGCGAGCCGCGCAATCTTCATGAACGCACTGACGCCGCCGCAATTGGTGACGTCGGGCTCGGGATAGGACACCGCGCCAGTGACGATGTAGTTCTTGAACTCCCACAGCGAACGCAAATTCTCGCCCGCCGCGATCGGCACGCCGCCGGCCAGCATGATGCGCGCGTGTCCCGCGACGTCGTCGGGAATGATCGGCTCCTCGAGCCAGGTGAGGTCGAACGGCACGAACGCACGGGCGGCGCGGATGGCTTCCTCGACCGTCCACTTCATGTTGGCGTCCGCCATCAACGGAAAGCCGTCGCCGAGATGTTTTCGCATGGCAGCGACACGCGTAACATCGGATTTGAGGTCGGGCCGGCCGACCTTCATCTTGATGGCGCGAAAGCCTTTTGCGAGATTGCCATCGGTCTGCTTCAGAAGCGCCTCCACCGAGAGATCGAGGTCGATGCCGCCGGCATAACACGGCACGCGCGAATCGTAGCCGCCGAGCAGCCGGAACAGCGGCAGCCCCGCGCGCTGCGCCTTCAGATCCCACAGCGCGATGTCGAGCGCGGACAGCGCCAGCACCGCAGGCCCGCCGCGCCCGCCATAATGCAGGCCCCACCAGACGTGATGCCAGATCGCTTCGGTGTCGTCCGCCTCGCGTCCCTCGACCAGCGGCGGAATCTCGCGCTTGAGGATGTCGGCGACAGCGCCGCCATTGCGCCCCACGGTGTAGGTGTAGCCGACGCCTTCGGCGCCGTCGGCATCGCGGATGCGGCAGGTGATCAGCTCGAACGCCGCGATCTCGCCATGGGTAGAGTCGGAGAGCGTGACGGGGAGGGGGATCCGGTAGAATCCGGTCTCGATCGTCGCGATGCGGGCCATGGTGCATTCAACCCTGCTTTTTTGCGGAGGCTAGGCCGTCAGGTGCCGCCAGACAAGCGCGCGCCGCGCAAAGCTGCTCACCGCAGTTCGTAGGATGGGTAGAGCGAAGCGAAACCCATCACCTCATTTGCGGCAATGATGGGTTTCGCGAAGAGCTCTACCCATCCTACGAATCCATCAGCTCACCGCATCGTTGCAAGCTGCACCGCCAGTGCACAGCCGCGGTCGTATTCGTCGAGATTGATCCATTCGTCGACGGTGTGCGCCTCGTTCTGCCCGGCGCCGAAGGTCACGGTCGGAACGCCGTGGCGGACCATCCAGTTCGCATCGAGGCCACCATTGGCGGCGCGAACGTTCGGCGTTCCGCCGACGGCGGTCACCGCTTCGATGGCGCGTTTGACCACCGGCAGATTGTCCTTCATGCGGAACGGAAAATAGTCGGTTTCGGCCTTGAACTTGACGCGGCCGGACTTGCCTTGCGCGTTGGTAACCTTCTTGGCCGCTTTCTCGAACGCGGCCTTGTAGGCCTTGGTGATCTCCTTGAAGAACCTTCCGTCGTGACTGCGGCTTTCGCCGCGCACGTGCACGTAGTCGGTGACGACGTTGGTGGCATCGCCCGCGGGGCGGCCCTCGCCGCCGGTGACGGGGCCGACATTGCTGGTGCCCTGCCGCTTGCCTTTCACGACCTTGCCGAACCAGCCGCCGGCCTTCACCTCGGCGAGCGCAAGCGCGAGGATCATGGTCGACGAGATACCGCGCTCCGGCGCGACGCCGGCGTGCGAGGCGCGGCCGAAGATCTCGACAGTCCAGCGATCCGCGCCGACGGCGCCGATGATGACGTTGGATGCGGAGCCGCCGTCATAGTTGAACGCCATCACCGGCGAGCCGAGCTCCTCGGTATTGACGTGGCGCGCGCCATAAAGCCCGCTCTCCTCGCGCACGCAGAACAACAGCGTGATCGGCGGATGATCGAGCTTCTGCTTGGCAAGCTCGGCCGCCAGCGTCACCAGCACGCCGCAGCCGGTGCGGTTGTCGCCGCCAAGCGCGGTCTTGGCCTCGTTGACGACCTTGCGCCCGGAGAGTTTCGGCCTCGCGCCGGCGCATAGCGGCACGGTGTCCATGTGGGTCATGAACATGATGCGCGGCTGGTTGTGCAGCGCGCCGCGGCCGGGCAGGTCGACGATGAGGTTGCCGGTTTGGGTCGGCACGGGAATGCGCGTGTTGGCGTCGTCGAGCCGAATTGCGCCCGCAGGCACGCCGACGTCGTTCAGCGCGGCCGAAAGCTCGCGCCCGATCGCCGCCTCCTGTCCGGTGACGCCCGCGACGGCGAGAAAGCGCATGAGGCGGTCGGTGGCGGCTTTGGTGTCGACGGGCATGAGTTGTTCCTTGTGATGCACGGTGCGTGTCAGCATCTCCTGCTGTAGGTTGTTTCGCAAGGCTGCCTCAACGCATGAATCGCGGCGTTGCGTTGCTATCCACGCATGGTCGTAAAACCTCGCGTCCTTGGTTCGCGCCGCCGCCATGCTGAAGGCAGTATTAGCGACCTCAAACCGCTCTGTGATCTCCGTCACCGACCCAATTCGCGAACTGATGCATGGTGTCTCCACGCTGCGATTGGGCAGCTGGGAAAAAGGGAGATCGCCATGTCTGCCTATCGCACCACTCTTCTTGCCTCCGTCCTCGTCGTCGGGCTCGGCTCTGTCGTCGGCACGCGCCCGGCTGCGGCGATTGACTTGAGCTTCCTCAATCACATGAACCCCGAATATACGAAGTGCATCCGCAATGTGCACTCGCAGCTGCTGCCGCAGTATCGCAATGATCGCAAGATAAACGACGCGGCGGTCGAAGCGTGCAACCACGCGCATCCGATGTTCGGTAAGGGTTGATCCTGCGCCATGCTGGCCCTCAGTGTCGACCCCGAGAGCTCGCCAGTTTCAGCGGGCTCTCGCGGGCTCGTCGACGACGCGCAGTTGGGCTCCATAGCATAGGCGGAGGCGGTCGCTCGCCGCACAGCGGATGGAGGTCGGACCAGTTCCTGTTGTTCCGACCAGCCGGGCATGGGCGACAGCAAGCGCGTGTGCGAAAGTGACGCGAGCGTTCTGATTGGAACGTGCGGCGTGCAACCTTGTTTGGCCTAATCTCGTTTGGCAAATGCGCCGCGAAAGTGCCGATCCCTGCTGCGAGGAGGTGCAGCCATGACCGTCGACTTCAACCATACGATTTTGCCCGCGCGCGACAGCAAGGCCTCGGCTGACTTCCTTGCCGAGATGCTGGGGTTGCCGGCGCCGCGGCGTTGGGGGCCGTTCCACATGGTCAAGACCGACAATGACGCCAATCTCGACTACATGGAGACAAAAGGCGACATTGCGCATCAGCATTACGCCTTCCTGGTCGGTGACGCCGAGTTCGACGCGATCTTCAATCGGATTCGAGACAGGAACCTGCGCTACTGGGCCGATCCCGGTCGGCAGAAGGCCGGCGAAATCAATCGTCACGACGGCGGCCGCGGCCTTTATTTCGAGGATCTGAACGGACACCTGCTCGAAATCATCACGCGTCCCTATGGAAGCGGTGGCTGGAATCCCTAGACGCGACGGCTTGAAATCATCGCGCGATGCTCGCAATGTCGCCGGCGCGGAAAGCGCAGGCGGTATCAAGCGGCATCATGTATCTCGGCATCGACCTCGGCACGTCTGCCGTCAAGATCGTTCTCGTCGACGACGCCCAGCGCGTGGTGGCGAGCCGCAGCCGGCCGCTGACGGTCTCTTCGCCACATCCCGGCCATTGCGAGCAGGACCCGGCGCATTGGATCGAGGCCACATTCGCGGCACTGGACGCACTCAAGGCCGATCACGCGCGCGAACTGGCCGAGGTCGAGGGCGTCGGCCTGTCGGGCCAGATGCACGGCGCAACCCTGCTCGATGCGGGTCTGCGGCCGCTGCGGCCCTGCATTCTCTGGAATGACGGGCGCTCTTTCGCCGAATGCGCCGAGTTGGAGCGGCGCTGGCCTGCATTGCGGGCGACCACAGGCAACAAGGCGATGCCGGGATTCACCGCACCAAAACTGATGTGGGTCGCCAGGCACGAGCCGGAGATCTTCGCCGCCACCGGCCTTGTGCTGCAACCCAAGGCCTATCTGCGCCTCGTGCTGACCGGCGAGGCAATCGAGGATGTCTCGGATGCCTCGGGATCATTGTGGCTCGATGTTATCAGGCGCGATTGGTCGGACGAGGGGCTTGCCGCAACAGCTCTGTCGCGCCGGCAGATGCCGCGTCTAGTCGAGGGCTGCGCACCGGCGGCGCGGCTGCGCACCGAATTGGCGCAGCGCTGGGGCATGAGCAGGCGGCCGATGATCGCCGGCGGCGCCGGCGACAATCCGGCGGGAGCGATCGGCATCGGCGCCATCAACCCCGGCGCGGCGTTCATTTCGCTCGGGACTTCCGGCGCACTGCTGGTGCCGACGAAGACAGTCGCGTCCAATCCGGAGCGGGTCGTCCACACCTTTTGTCACGCCGTTCCGGGCAGGTGGATTCAAGCCGGTGCGATCCTCTCGGCGGCCTCGTGCCTGGCCTGGATCGCGCGGCTGCTGCGAGCGTCCGAATCTGACTTGCTGGCGCCGCTCGGGCTGTGCCCGCAGGCGCCGTCGCCGGTCAGCTTCCTGCCTTATCTTTCGGGCGAACGCACCCCGCATGATGATCCGGACGTGCGCGGCATGCTCGACGGGCTCAGTCACGCCACCGATCGTGACGCCATCGTGCAAGCCGTGCTCGAAGGCGTGGCCTTCGCGCTTGCGGATTGCCGGGACGTGCTTGCCGAGACTGGACTTGCGATTGCGGAGGCGGACGTCATCGGCGGCGGCTCGCGGTCGCGGTTCTGGCTTGCGGTGCTGGCCAATGTCCTGAACATCCCCGTACATCGCTTTGCCGAGGGCGAAACCGGCGCTGCGTTCGGCGCAGCGCGGCTCGGGCGGCTCGCGGTCACCGGGGAGACGATCGAGGCCGTCTGCACCGCGCCGCAGCGCGTCGAGACGTTCGAGCCCGAGCCCGCGCTTGCGCAGGCCTATGCCGCGCGGCTTGCGCAATGGCGCCGCCTGTACCAGCCGCGGTAATGACCGCGATACGCAAAGCATCGCGATCCGGCGCGAGGATGGTGCGCGACGATGTGGCGAAGAAAAGGCATTAGGTCCGAAGGTCGGTTCCGTCCGACAAAGATAAATCCGCCCCCGAGGGTTGGTCGGCTCGCGAGAGCTATTGCCCTGCGCCGCAGCCTTTTGTTTAATGCGCGCACGCGCGCCAGGGACAGAACGAGACGCGGGTGAGATGCGATGCCGCCGTCGGCGCATCGGGGAGGTGTGATGAGCGAGCCCATCCTCGAGATGCGCCGGGTATCCAAGTCTTTCTTCAGCATCAAGGCGTTGCGCGACGTCGACCTCACCGTCTATCCGGGCGAGATCCATGCCTTGATGGGCGAGAACGGCGCCGGCAAGTCCACGCTGATGAAGATCCTGTCGGGCGCCTACCGGCCCGATCCCGGCAGCGAAATCCGCATCGACGGCCAGCCGGTGCAGATCAACGGCCCGCACGGCGGCCGCGCCGCCGGGATTGCGATCATCTATCAGGAGCTCTCGCTCGCCCCCAATCTGAGCGTCGCCGAGAATATTTACCTCGGCCGCGAGGTCTCCCGCGGCGGCTTGCTGGCGCGCGAGGCGATGCAGGCCGGCGTCGGTCCGATTCTGGCGCGGCTTGGTGCCGATTTCACGCCGCAGACGCTGGTTGCCAATCTCTCGATGGGCCAGCGCCAGCTGGTCGAGATCGCCCGTGCGCTGCACGCCCGTTCAAGAATCCTGATCATGGACGAGCCGACGACGGCGCTGTCGGCCGGCGAGAGCGAACGGCTGTTCGCCCTGATCCGCCAGCTGCGCGCCGAAGGTCTTGCCATCATCTATATCTCGCATCGCATGGACGAGGTCTACGCGCTCGGCGACCGCGTCACGGTGCTGCGCGATGGCACGCTGGTCGGCTCGCTCGACAAGGGCGAGATCCGCGCCGACGCCATCGTGCGGATGATGGTGGGACGCGACGTCTCGTCCTTCTACAAGAAGGATCATGATCCCCAGGCGCGACCGGGCGCGCCGGTGCTCGCGGCCGTCGACATCGGCGACGGGCGGCGCGTCAAGGGATGTTCGCTGACGGTGCATTCGGGCGAGGTCGTCGGCCTTGCCGGCCTGATCGGCGCCGGCCGCACCGAGCTCGCACATCTCATCATCGGCGCCGCGCCCATGACCTCCGGCCATGTCGAGATCGAGGGCCGCACGGTCTCCATTCGCACGCCCGGCGAGGCGCTGGACGCGGGCATTGCCTACCTCACCGAGGACAGAAAGGCGCTCGGCCTGTTCCTCGACATGTCCTGCCTCGACAACATCAATCTGGCGGTGCTCGGCCGCGATGCGAAGTTTGGCGGCATCCTCGACCGCGACAAGGCGCGCGAGCGCGCCAAGCGCGCGTTCGCTGGCCTCGGCATCCGCGCCGCGAATGTCGGCGTTCCCGCCGGCGGGCTCTCCGGCGGCAACCAGCAGAAGGTGCTGCTGTCGCGGCTGCTGGCGATCGGCCCGAAAATCCTGATCCTGGACGAGCCGACGCGCGGCGTCGACGTCGGCGCCAAGTCCGAGATCTATTCGATCATCGACAACCTTGCAAAAGCAGGCACCGCGGTGCTCGTCATCTCGTCAGACCTGCCCGAGATCATCGGCATCTGCGACCGCGTCATCGTGATGCGCGCAGGGCACATTGCCGGCCAGATGCGGCGCGGTGCGACGCCGCTCAGCCAGGAGGAGATCATGGCACTTGCCACCGGAACGGAGCAGCTCGATGCCTGAGAACGGCGCTTCCGCCAAAACCGCCTCCGCCAAAACCGCCCCTGCCACGCCCGGCCTTGCGGCCGCACAGGAGACCAAGCGGCAGCGCACGCGGATGATCATTCGCGCGGTCGGCATGCTGCCGGTGCTGCTGCTCTTGTGCATCGGCTTTCATGTCCTGTCGGACGGCCGCTTCTTCACCGGCCAGAACATCGGCATCGTTGTGCAGCAGTCCGCGGTCAACACTGTGCTAGCCGCAGGCATGACCTTCGTCATCCTCACCGGCGGCATCGATCTGTCGGTCGGCTCCATCCTCGCGGCCTCGGCGATGGCCGGGCTGATCATCTCCAAATTCCCCGATCTCGGGGCGCTGTGGCTGCCGGTCGCGGTGCTCACCGGCGCGGTGTTCGGCATCCTCAATGGCGCCTTGATCGCACTGTTGCGGCTGCCACCCTTCATCGTCACTCTGGGGTCGTTGACCGCGGTGCGCGGCGCCGCGCGCCTGCTCGGCGCCGATACCACGGTGTTCAATCCGTCGATACCCTATGCCTTCATCGGCAACGGCGCGCTGACGCTTATTCCCGGCGTCGTCTCGATTCCCTGGCTCTGGGTGATCGCGCTCCTGGTCATCCTGGTGTCGTGGTTGGTGCTCAAGCGCACCGTGCTCGGGGTGCACATCTATGCGGTCGGAGGCAACGAGAGCGCGGCGCGGCTGGCCGGCATCAAGGTCTGGGCCGTGCTGATCTTCGTCTACGGGGTCTCCGGCCTGCTCGCGGGCCTCGGCGGCGCCATGCAGGCGGCGCGTCTCTACGCGGCCAATGGCCTGCAGCTCGGCCAGTCCTACGAGCTCGACGCCATCACCGCCGTGATCCTGGGCGGCACCTCTTTTGTCGGCGGCATCGGCTCGATCTGGGGAACGCTGGTCGGCGCGCTGATCATTGCCGTGTTGTCGAACGGCCTGATCCTGATCGGCGTGTCCGATGTCTGGCAATATGTCATCAAGGGCCTGGTGATCATCGGCGCGGTGGCGCTGGACCGCTATCGGCTGCAGGGCTCGGCGCGCACCTGAAGCGCCGAGGAAATGCGCTGCGCCGTCATATCGATTCCGTCACGGCAACTGGTCGCCGTGGCGGAGATTCAAACAGACCAGGGAGGAAGCCAATGTTGAAGACGATCTCGTTAGCCGGCGCCGCGATGGCGCTCGTCCTGAGCTCCGCACCGACCTTCGCCAAGGAGCTCAAGTCGATCGGCATTTCGCTGGGCTCGCTCGGCAATCCGTTCTTCGTCGCGCTGTCGAAGGGCGCCGAGTTCGAGGCCAAGAAGACCAATCCCAACGTCAAGATCACCACCGTCGGCTTCGAGTATGACCTCGGCAAGCAGGTCACCCAGATCGACAATTTCATCGCCGCCGGCGTCGACCTGATCCTGCTCAATCCCGGCGATCCCAAGGCGGTTGGCCCTGCGATCAAGAAGGCGCAAGCGGCCGGCATCGTCGTCGTAGCCGTCGACACCGCCGCCGAAGGCGCCGACGCCACGGTGACCACCAACAACGTCCAGGCCGGCGAGATCTCCTGCCAGTACATCGTCGACAAGCTGGGCGGCAAAGGCGATGTGATCATCGAGAACGGCCCGCAGGTCTCCGCGGTGATCGACCGCGTCGTCGGCTGCAAGAACGTGCTCGGCAAGAACCCCGGCATCAAGGTCTTGTCCAACGACCAGGACGGCAAGGGCTCGCGCGAAGGCGGGCTGACGGTGGCGCAGGGCTATCTGACCCGCTTTGCCAAGATCGACGCCGTCTTCGCCATCAACGATCCGCAGGCCATCGGCACCGATCTTGCGGCGCGCCAGCAGCAGCGCACCGGCATCGTCATCACCGCGGTCGACGGCGCGCCCGACATCGAAGCCGCGCTGAAGGACCCGCAGGCGGCGCAGATCCAGGCCTCCGCCTCGCAGGATCCGTTCTTCATGGCCCGCCGCGCCGTGCAGGTCGGCGTCGGCATCCTCAACGGCCAGAAGCCGGCATCCACCGTCGAGCTGCTGCCCTCGAAACTCGTGACGCGCGACAACGTCAAAGAGTACAAGGGCTGGACCTCGGACCGCTCGCAGTAAGCGGCAGGCGACGGCCGGCGCCGCATGCGGCGCCGGCTGGTCTCGCGGAGTGCGGATTGTTTAGGTTCAAATCCTGCTCTCAAGCAGTCCGCAGACTCTATCATGGCATAAGTCCCACTTCGGCTGTTCAATGCAAAGCGAACGTCGCTCCTTTCCGCCATGACCGCATGTGTGCCCGAAGGCGAAGATCGCCATTGTGTCCCGGCACGTCGGCAGTCGAGGCCAGGGCGGACCTCGGGAAGACGCGCCAAATCACGTGAATGATCCGAAGCCGCCATCGTTCGAGCGAGAATAACCATTCAGGGCGTAATCAATGTCTCGACAGGAATTCCAACGTGATCTGGTTGAAGACGTCTGCATTTTGTCTCTGCATAACGTGCCCTGCATTCGGTATTACCACTGTTGCACGACAATAGCGCACGCCCCGCGAAAGAAGGTCAATGGTGGGAAGTTGCGCCTGCGGTGGTGATCTTCACCCTAGCGACCGCGCCAATCATGTTTAGTTCAGACTCCTCGCCCGCCGCGGGGAGGTGGTTTACCGTGAAAGGCGTCAACAAAGGTGTGCTGACCATCGAGACCAATTTCGCTGGCGTATCCGAACTCGATCCGCGGCAACAGAAGAACGGCCTCTGCAGCCCGGCGACCTTTTGCGGCTGGCAGGCGGACGGGACCTGCGGGTCGAAGCTTGCGACCGCTGATCCAGGCAAGGACCCGTTGCTTGTCGCCGATCCGGCGCTGGCCAAGGAAGCGGACGCAGTTTGCCGGACTTGGGCGGTCAAGGATCTCGACTGCCCGTCGGCCGGATGTTTCGGCTTCTCGTTCAAACTTCCGGCTGGCTTCAAGGCGTTGAACCAGGGGCAGGCGGGGCGTCCGACGCCAACCGCATTTCCCGCGACAGGCGACTTCGCCACGCGTTTCCTCAACACCAAGGTCGTCCCTGATAACGCAAGCCGCGCCCAGGGTGGGGGCGAGACGGAGTGTTTTTATCGAAGAGTGCCGGGCAGTTGCACGGCGCAGCAATAGCCCAGCCCCGTTCATCGATCTGAGCGCGTCAATGTCACGACGTTGGCGCTGCCGATCCGAAATGTTGGCGGCCGAATGATCCGAGCGGAAGCACAGCTTCCGTTCCGCGAATGGTTGCTCAAGCGATGGGAGCTGGGGTACGGGGCGGCCTTGGCCCGCCGCTCACTCGCATTCTTCGCGTTGCGGCGAGATCCCCGCTCATTCCCGTCTTAAACTGGAATGGTATATGCCCAATTCTTTGCTGGCCAGTATGAGGATGGTCTCTTTTGGGCCATGAAAGCCCTCCAACACCGTTCGAAATTCCTGGGTGCCCAACGGATAGCGACGGCTAGTCTGGCGATGGCCAGACGTACCGCAGAAGCCACGCGGGCATGCGACGCAATTTTGCAGAGCGACTCCACCTTGCAGCTACACGTCGGTTGATAGAGGCAAACCGGAAGCAAGTTCAGCCTGGCATCTACCGCTGCTTTTGACCCGGAGCCGAACAACGATTGAGCCGCAGTCACGTCTCCTGTTGAGGATGGACCTGACGGTTGCGGTCGTCGACCGATCATTTCTGGTTTGGAATGTTCTGAATGGCCCCGTTCACCGGATTCCACTGCACCCGACCATCGGAAGCGGAAAGGTTTAGACCGCCGCCGGTCCCGAAGAGAACCATGTGGCCTGAGTTGGCGACATCGACACCGAGCACGGCACGAGGAAGTTTTGCAGCATTGGACATAGTCAAGGACGGATCCTGCTGATCATTGAGAGAAAGCATTGCCCGAGAGCCTTGCTCTGCATCCAAGAGCGCCACTGAAGGCGCGCCATTCGGGCGAAGCCCGATGCTGAGACGCACCTTCTCACGGCCATCGAACAACGAGATTTGCGGCGTTCCGTCGGACGCGGATGAAATCAACGCTACTATCTTGCCGGTGTCATTGCGCAAGGCTATCGTTTCCGCGGACAAAGTCTTGACTTTGACTGTATTGGCACTGACGGTCGACTGCAATTGTGATGAAACTATCGTTGCAGCCGCCATGATTGTGGCCCCTAACACGCTCCATTTAAGGGCCTTGAGCAATCGGTCCTGCCGCTGGATGTGCGATGCAAGATTTTCAAGAGTGAGTTCTGTCTTGAGCATAACTGCTCCTTTGCGTTCGAAAATGCTTCATCGCGAGCGTAAGCTAGTATGGATCCTGGGTGCGGACTTTGCGCGCCCAGCGGCGGATGCTGGCAGCAAACCGCTGTGACAGTCACCTCAGCGGCCGCCGGGAAGGTAGTTTTGCTTGCAGGTTTCAATGTTCCTGTTTCGGTTCGGGTAGTCAGAACCGAAGGCCCCCACGTATTTTAGACAGGCCATGTATGGCTTGTTTCCCATCCAAGCATATTGTGAGCCCCAGCCTGCTGCAGCAGGCGAATAGTCGGCGGATCCGAGTAGAGAGCCGAACCCAATGAGGGCAGCGAACAGAGCAAGGCGAGCGGTTTTCATTTGAGGTCCTCCTATTTTCGGCCGCCGATCGCGGCCACGATGCAGAGATGCCGCAATTGCTTTGTGCCTTCAGTGACCTATGTCACGGGCGGTGTTTATCCTTGTGCAGCCTACTCACCACGGCGGGATCGATCGGCTTTGGTCCTTGGCCGTCGATCAGTTGACCCCGTGTCACGTCGGCTGTCGGTGGCAAGCCGGACGCAAGTCCAACCCTGGCGTCTACCGTTGCTTTCGGCCCTCTGCGAAGAAGCGGCAGCCCTCCGCGAGGTCCGCTCACTGAGGCATGGCGGACCAGATTTGCTCACGTTGAGTTCTTCGCATTTTGACCCAGAACGGACCTTGCCCTTTGCTCGCGTACTGGTGCGAACCTCAAGAAGTTCGCACCAGTGGCGAGTCGCCTATCAACGATCTATTGGATTTTTGGCCGCTGGGCCGACGCCTCGGAGCCGGTCGGAGTTATTCCGCGAAGCCGCCCTCCTGAAGAGCTTGCCGAATCGCGATCTCAACCGGTGAATAATTGCCGTCCACCCGCTCGAGCCGGATGGGTTCCGAGGGATGCAGCGGCGGCTGGGCCATGAACCGCGGCGCCGTCCCTTGGTGGCGCTGCCCGGCGTGCAGGAGGAACGGATGGCACAGGTAGACAGTGCCGGCTTCACCCGTCGCCAGCGCCTCGGGCCGCTCGGCTCCCATCTAACCCTGCGCCATTTCCGTTTGTGACATCCCAGTCTCGCCTGCTGGCGCGAGGAAGCGTGCCATGTCGAAGTGTGATCCCACCCTTATCCGCGTTGGGGCGTCGCGTGGGCCGATGTCGGAAAACAGGAACAGCATCAACAGGGCGCGGCCGCGCGACCTCACATTCGCGCGCCGCTCATTCGGATCGCCGCCATCGGGGGAAAAGCTTGTATCCATGTGCCAACCGTCGTCTCCGGGCTCATCCGGATGGGGGAAGCGTACGACAAACGTGCCCCCGAAGCCCAGCGAGCCCAGGCGCCAACGGCCCTCGCCGACGATCTGATCGAACGCGGCGTGCAGCAGCGGCGTGCGCTCCGCCTTCAGGAACGGCGCGTCCTTGTAGCCGGAAAGCCGGATGACCGGTTTTGTCCAGGTCGCCTGATTGTGGGGATCGCAGCCAGTATCGCGCCACAGGATGGTGCGGGCCTCGTCGGCAAGTTCGCGCGGAAACGCCCGGTCGATGCGGACGAATCCGTCGCGAATGAATTGCTGTATCTGATCATCGCTGAGTGCGCGCATCGACTCATGTTCATCAGCAGGCATGAATATCCTCATATCGTTATAGGCCGGTCACCTGTCGCCGCGTGATGCGACGTTGGGTGCGGCTCATTGGTCCAGGAATGTGGGATGGGCGGCCAGGCAGTTGCCCAGCACGCTCTTGTCTTCCACCCGCTCGAAGCAGGCGCCGCTGTTAACGGCTGAGGAAGAAGACCGAGACGATATCGGATGTGCGGATCATCATGATGTTTTAGCGTAGCACTAATAGGTTTGAAGGATCAACAAAGGGCGTGAGGCCAGCGGTGCAAGACTCAAAGACCAGAGTCCGCGTCTGGCCCAAGGCGAACATCACGATGGCGGTCCCGCACGTCGGCTGTCGAGGTGAGACCGGACCTTGCAAAGGCGCGGCCAACTCGACGCAAATGACCCCGTTGCGGACGTGCGAAGAGGCGGCTCGGAGGCCCCGATCTGGAGGGGTCTGCTCGCACTGTCGACGATGGGCTCACCCCGCCAGTCCTTAACCGCACCTGTGGTACCGGATTTTGGTACCTAGCGCCTTCCGCGTACCTAGGCTAGGCTCCCTTCAGAACAGACAAAGGGAGGCCTCGATGCGTGTGGTCGCTCTCACGTTGTTTGTTGCCGCGTTGCTTGTGAGCGAAGCGGTACTGGCGGAATGCCCGACAGCCGAGGCAATCCAGATCTTCGTTAAGGACTGGCAAGCGAAGCGCCCGACGAAGGCGCTGCCCGTTTCCGATATGAGGGATGCCGTATGCGCTCGCGACAAGCTCGTCGAGGCCTTGACCAACTCGCAAGGTAAGGTCGTCGGATACAAGGCTGGGCTGACAGCTAAGGCGGTTCAGGAGCGCTTCAATTGGAACGCGCCTGTTGCGGGCCTTGTGCTCGAAAAGATGGTGTTGAACGATGGTGCCACTGTGCCGGCCGCGTTCGGAGCGCGCCCCGTATGGGAGTCCGATATGCTCCTCGTCGTAAAGGATGACGGTGTAAATCAGGCAAAAACTCCCGAGGAGGCCCTGCGACATATATCAGGGATGCGGCCCTACATCGAGCTGAACGACATCGCGCTCGGCCCCAACGAGAAGATCGATGGCCTTCAGCTTATCGCGATCAACGTTGCCGCTCGTCTCGGCGTCGCGGGTCCTGAAGTTCCGTTGGAGAACACGCCGGATACGCTGATGCGCCTCGCTGAGACGAAGATCGTCGCGACGGACGAGAGCGGCGCCACGCTCGCCGAAGGAGTCGGTGCGGCGACGCTCGGGAATCCGCTAAGCGTGGTCGTGTGGCTTGCGGAAGACCTCGCGAAGAACGGCCGCAAGCTGAACGCTGGTGACCTGATCAGCGTCGGGGCGTTCTCGCCATTGACCCCGCCGAAACCGGGTCAGACGGTCACCGTCCGATATGAAGGACTGCCGAACATGCCGAAGGTGTCAGTGAGATTTGAGTAGGCCATTTCGTCGTTCGGGTCGATTGATCCGGGTCGCGCCAGCGCATCGCATCAGGCCTGCTCTGTTGTAAAGCGCGGCCGCAAGTTGTTCGAAACTTCGCTTGAGGGGTTGTGCGATGTTGCCGGAGACGCGGTATGCCAAAAGCGGAGAGGTTCGGATCGCGTATCAGGTGGTCGGGAAAGGGCCGATTGATCTGATCCTTGTGCCGGGCTTCATCTCCAATCTCGATCACCAGTGGGACAACCCGGCGCTGGCGCATTTCCTATCGCGGCTTGCGAGCTTCAGCCGTCTCATCCTGTTCGACAAGCGCGGCACCGGGCTTTCGGACAGGACCGGAAGCATCCCGACCCTGGAAGAGCGCATGGATGATGTGCGCGCGGTGATGGATGCGGTTGGCAGCGAACGCGCCGCCGTCTTCGGTACCTCGGAGGGCGGTGCGATGAGCATGCTGTTCGCGGCGAGCTATCCCGAGCGGTGCCAGGCCCTGGTGCTCTATGGAGCCTACGCCCACTTCTTCACGTGGGTCCTGCCGCCGGATAAGTTCGAAGGCTTTCTCGACAAGGTCGAGCAGTCGTGGGGAACAGGGGCGAGCATCACTGCGTTCGCACCGACGTGGGCGTCGGACGAGCGATTCAGGCAATGGTGGGCACGCTCGGAGCGATTGGGAGCGAGTCCTTCAGCTGTCCTTGCGCTCCTGCGCATGAACAGCGAGATCGACGTTCGGCACGTTCTCCCGACCATTCGCACGCCGACGCTCGTGCTGCATCGGGCCGGCGACAGCAGGGTCAACGTGGAAGCCGGGCGCTACCTGGCGCAGACGATTCCGGGGGCGAAATACGTTGAGCTATCTGGACAGGACCATTTTATCTCGGCGGGCGACGCCGACAGTGTCGCTAGCGAGATGGACGAATTCCTCACTGGCTCACGCACCCACGTCGAGCCGGATCGCATCCTCGCAACGGTCATGCTCACCGATATCGTCGACTCGACGAAGCGCGCATCGGAACTCGGTGATAGGCGCTGGAACGCACTGCTCGATCAGCATGACCGACTTGCACGGCTGGAGATTGAGCGCTTCAAGGGACGGGAAGTGAAAGCAACAGGCGATGGGTTCCTGGCAACTTTCGACGGTCCTGCTCGTGCAATCCGGTGCGCTGCCGCCATCTCCGAGGGGGTACGCTCGCTGGATCTCCAGGTCCGAGGCGGAGTCCATACGGGGGAGATAGAGGTAAAGCCGGACGACATTAGCGGAATAGCTGTGCACATCGCAGCTCGCATCTGCGCGTTGGCCGGGCCAGGGGAGGTGCTCGTGTCCAGCACTGTTCGCGATCTCGTCGCAGGCGCAAACCTTCGCTTCGGAGATCACGGTTATCACGCCTTGAAGGGACTTGACGAAGCCGTGCACCTGTTTCGGGCCGAGACTGAAGAGCACGTGCGGGCCTCCTTGGCGATGTGACTCCAACGCTTGGGCTGCTCTGTCGTCTACATTTCTTGGCATCCCAAATCGGAGCCCGCGTAGCGTGTGTGATTTTTTAATCTCGAGATTCAGGGCCCCCGCACCACAGGCAGCGCGGCTTGCCGTCGCTTGAGCGCCGGAACAACTCTCAGGCGAAGGTTCAAGGTCGGCCCGTGGCCCGAAGGCGAGCATTGCCATCGTGTCCGGCTCGTCGGCCTCCGTCGTGCCGCGCCAGGCCGCTCGCCTGCTGGAGATTCAGATTCTGGCCGAACGTGTCGGTTGGCGTAGCGCGGCGATACGTCCGGCGTCCGGCGCAAAACCGGAAGTCACCGGCTGAGGGACAAGCCGACGCGATTGACTCGGAGCTGACATCGGGGCGAGAACCAGATATAGACCTTTTATTTTCAATCCTTGCGTGCGAGGCCGAGATGCATCTTCGATCTGCTGCGCTCATGTTGTTGGTTTATGGGGGTGTAACCACCGTCGTCATGGCCGAAGAACCCAAGCGTATTTCGATTGACGGGTATGAGATCGCCTACGTTGAAACAGGCAAAGGCGACCCGGTCATATTCGTCCATGGCGGTTTGCAGGACTACCGTATGTGGAGCGAACAGCTTCCGAAATTCGGTGCCCAATATCGCGCAATTGCATATAGCCGTCGAAACAATTACCCGAATAAGCGAAGTCCGGAGGGTATGCCGGATGGCGCCGCCGACGTACATGGCGAAGACCTTGCTGCGCTTGTGCGTGCTCTAGGCTACTCAAAGGCGCGGATAGTGGCGCATTCATCCGGCGCGCATGCGGCGCTCTTCTTTGCAGCCACGCACCCTGACATGGTCGTCAGCCTCGCGCTAAATGAGCCTCCCGCGACCGGCATGCTCAACGGCGTTCCAGATGAACTTGGAAAATGTTGCATCATATCAGGCGGACGCGATCACGAAGCGACCACGGGCGGTTTTCACTTGCGAGATGGCCAAAAAGATTACGGCACCTACGCTGTTGTCCAACGGCGAACGAAGCCCGCCCTTCTTTCATCGCATTGTAGATCAGTTGGAAATGTGTTTGCCCAACCGCGAAAGGATAGAGATTGCGGGAAGCTCGCATACCGTTTCCTCGGAAAACCCCGACGCTTACGATCAGGCGGTGCTTTCCTTCATGGTGAAGCATTAACAAGGTACGCCTGATCGCTGAGACGTCAGCTTCTGTGCCGTTTCAGACCTGCGGGAATTACAGTGACACTTATTGACTTTTCGCTCCCTGGCCGCGGTGTCGCTTGGATTGAATGCACTGAAGATCATCTAGCCGGCCTTCGCAACCGAGAAGGCGGTACCGTAATTCACGTAATTCCCACGGCCTGATCAGCCCGAACGATCGGCTCTCCGGCGAAGCGGAGTGATTTCAGCACCGTCGTGGTTGCTTAACTGGGCCGTGCCGAAGCGACTAGCATCGCCCGTTTCGTTACTGCGTCGGCAGAACCAAAACACGAGGTGGGGCTACATTCCTGGAGAAGATCTCCTCGACTTCGGAACGCATGGTCTCGCGGCATTCGCACGCCTCCGCTGCGAGCCGCGATGGGTCGATCTCGATTTCACCTCGCCGTTCAGATTTGATCGCTCCGGAAGCGCGTAGATTGCGCATCAGGAGCGTCACCGTCGTTCGTCGCACTCCCAGTATTTGCGAAAGCGCCTCCTGGGTGAGCGGGAGGACGTCGTGGTCGACGCGGTCGCGAAGATGGAGCAGCCAGCGTGCCATGCGGGCTTGGACCGGATGCAGCGCATTGCAGGCCCCGCCGACTTGAAACTGAATCAGCATGGCCTTGAAGTGAATCTGGATTGCATGGCGGATCGCGGGGCTCTGGTTGAAAGCGGCGTGGAATCGCGATGCGGGAATCCGCGAGGCGGTGCCCGCGGCACGAACGATGGCGGTAACGGCCGCAGGGGACGGCCCCAGCACGGAAAGAGTGCCTACGGCTCCCTCGCGCCCTATTGCGGCGCTGGCGACCGTCTGCCCGTTCGCCATGTCGATCATGACCGAAATGGCGCCACTGTGAGGGAAGAGGACGTGCTCGGTCTGGTCACCCGCCCGCGAGACGACCGCGTCCCGATCGAGCGCGACGATCTCGAACTCGGGTGCCAGCAGATCGAGGTCTGCCGACGGTAGTGTCGCCAGAAGTCGGTTACCAATTCCGCTGGGAAGCGTCACTGTAGCCCCCCGCGAAACATCCGCCGCATCGCATTTCGAGCGCCATAGGGCGGCAGCTTCAAACTTTGTTTAAATCCACCTACGCTTCGCGCTCCGAAATCCAATTCAGCTGCGGAAGCTCTCAATCTCAAAAATAAAGCTCCAAACACACGCGACCGCGAGGTGAGTTTTTATCTTGCAGGATCATTGACGACTAAATCCAAGTGCCACGAGACACAATTGCAAAATGCGTATGGGTAACACCGTAGGGAGTTCCAATTTCCTGCTCGCGGCAAACGCTGCGGCGATCTCGGAACAATGATGCGCGATGAATACCGTGGACCACGATCGGTGCGTTCCACGCGATGATGCGCGCACTCTACGCGAAGCGGGCGTCTAGGAATTCCTTCCACCAGGACTCGATGTCCGGCTTTTCCGCGCATGCAGACGAGGTAGTCATTTGGTCCGTAAGTGGCCCCAAGGCAAAGATCTCTTGAACCGGCGTAATGTCGGCTGTCGGTAGCAAACCGGAAGGAAGTTCAGCCTGGCATCTACCGCTCCTTCTGACCCTTAGCCGACTTTGCGGCGCGCTTTCGCACCTACATGCGAACCTTAGATGCGAGGAGCCAGGCAACTGATCGTGATGACGGCAGGTGCCCGTGCCTGGGTTGTCCGCCTGAGACACCGCCACTAAACTACTTGCCTCTCTGCGACTTTGAATCCGGAGTCTCGGTTATGCATCTGATCCCTTGCAGTGCCGCTTTCTGGATCATTCTCGCAATGCTCATTGTCGCGGAAGGCACAACACGTTGTGCGGACGCTGCATCATTCGCGGAGGTGCGGCAGCAAGAACTCCTACGCCTCTGCGCTAACCCGTCCGCACTTCCTTATTCGAACCTCACCGATAGAGGCGGTCTTGCCGGGTTCCAAGTCGAACTCGCGGAAGTTTTGGCGCATGAGATGGGATTAAAGCTCGGCGTGACCTGGGTTCGAAACGCCGGTGATATTAAGAACTCGGACTGCGATATCTTGATGGACGTAGTCGCCTCCGCCGCAACCTACGAGCGGGAGGGACTTACCGGACCGCTGACAAGCCATCTACCCCTCCGCTTTTCGAGACCTTACGCAA
>NZ_VSTH01000079.1 GCF_008123965.1 Bradyrhizobium hipponense
CCCCCTCCCCAACCCTCCCCCACAAGGGGGGAGGGAGCGAGAGAGCGGCGCCCGCTTCACGCACAAATTCTCGCCAAAAATTCTCCAATGAATCCAACCCTTTTCTACTGTGCATGGGGTTGTTTTCGCGCTTTTTGATTGGCGCCGCGGTTCGGAGATGTTCATGACCGCAGCGCCTCTGCTCGACGTCCAGGACCTCACCGTCGAATTCACCACCCGCCGCGGCATCGTCAAGGCGGTGCAGCAAGTCAACATCTCCGTCGCCAAGGGCGAGACGCTCGCGATCGTCGGCGAGTCCGGCTCGGGCAAGTCGGTGACATCCTACGCGGTGATGCGGATCCTCGACCGTGCCGGGCGGATCGCAGAGGGCTCGGTGATGTTCTCCGGCATCGACGTCAAGGCGGCGAGCGAAGACCAGATGCGCGATCTGCGCGGCCGCGAAGTCTCGATGATCTTCCAGAACCCGCGCGCCGCGCTTAATCCGATCCGTAAAGTGGGCGACCAGATCGAGGACGTCTTGCGCACCCATGTGCAGCAGGCCATGGTTTCGGACCACGGCGAAAAGGCGATCGAGGCGCTGGAGCAGGTCAAGATCGCGCGCCCGCGCGAGCGCTACCACGCTTATCCGTTCGAGCTTTCGGGGGGCATGTGCCAGCGCGTCGTCATCGCGCTGGCGCTCGCCTGCAATCCGCAGCTTCTGATCGCGGACGAGCCGACCACCGGCCTCGACGTCACCACGCAGAAGGCGGTGATGGACCTGATCGTCGAGCTGACCAAGCGCAAGGCGATGTCGACCATCCTGATCACGCATGATCTGGGTCTGGCCGCGGCCTATTGCGACCGTGTCGTGGTGATGGAAAAGGGCCGGGTGGTGGAGACCGCCAAAGCCGCCGACATCTTCGCGAGCCCGCAGCACCCCTACACAAAAAAGCTGATGCGCGCCACGCCACGACTCGGTGTGTCGCTGCGCGATCTGTTGCCGGAGGAAGAGGGGGACTCTCCACGAGTCGCGCTGGTTGAGGCGGCCCCTCACCCCGTGAAGGACGGGGAGAGGGAGCAGACCAGCGCAAGCGGGGAGAGGGAGAAGCCCCTCCTCCTCATCGAAAAGCTGATCAAGGAATATCCCCGCCAGGGCGCGACGGCCACGCTCGGCAAGCTGTTCGGCCGCAAGCCGCCGGTCGAGCCGGATGTGTTCCGCGCCGTTGACGGCATCAGCTTCTCCGTCGGCCATGGCGAGAGCGTTGGCCTGGTCGGCGAATCCGGCTGCGGCAAATCGACGACGTCGATGATGGTGATGCGGCTGCTCGACCAGAGCTCGGGCCTGATCCAGTTCGACGGCGAGGACATCGGCGCCATCCTGCCTGCGGCTTTCGCTCGGCTGCCGCAGCGCAGCCGCATCCAGATGGTGTTCCAAGATCCGACCGACAGCCTCAACCCGCGCTTCACCGCCGCGCGCGCCATCGCCGACCCGATCATGCAACTCGGCGACATCAGGGGGCGCGACGCACTGCGAACGCGCTGCGAGGAGCTCGCGACCATGGTCGGGCTGCCGCTCAACCTGCTGGACCGATTTCCGCACCAATTGTCCGGTGGCCAGAAGGCCCGCGTCGGTATCGCCCGTGCGATTGCGCTGCATCCCAAGCTCGTCATCCTGGATGAGCCGACGGCGGCGCTCGACGTTTCGGTCCAGGCCGTGGTCCTGAATCTGCTCCAGGACCTCAAGGCGCGGCTAGGTATGAGTTATCTGTTCGTCTCGCATGATTTGAACGTAGTGCGCTTGTTGTGCGATCGTGTCATTGTGATGCGAGCGGGTCGAATCGTCGAAGAGGGATATTCAGAGAAGGTCCTCAGCGATCCGCAGGACGATTACACGAAGGAGCTGTTGACGGCGATCCCGCATCCGCCGTTGCCGGCGCACTAAGAGCGCACTGAGAGCCTGTTTGGGAGCGTGATGGCCGAACCGCTGGACGACTATATCGACGCCGTCGCGAAAGCGCTGGCGCTGCCGATCGAGGAGGCCCGGAGGCCGGCCATTCGCGCCAATCTCGATGTCTCGCTGCGGCTCGCCCGCCTCGTCGATGACTTTGCGCTGCCGGATGAGACCGAGCCGGCGCCCGTGTTCACAGCCTGACGCTGCCATGACCACCAAGCCAGATTTGACGGCCGCAGACATCGCCAAGGCAGTGGCCGGCGGCCGATTGTCCGCGCTCGATGCCACCGAAGCCGCCCTCGCGCGCATCAAGCAGCACGACACCACCCTCAATTCCTTCACCGATGTCACCTCGGATCGCGCCCGCGCCAGGGCGCGCGCCATCGATGCCGACATTGCCGCCGGCAAGACGGTCGGCCCGCTTGCCGGTGTCCCCTTTGCGGTAAAGAATCTGTTCGACGTTGCGGGCCTCACCACGCGCGCCGGCTCCAAGATCAACCGCGATCTCGCGCGGGCCAAGCGCGACGCCACGCTGATCGAGCGCATGGAAGCCGCCGGCGCAGTTCTCGTCGGTGCGCTCAACATGGGCGAATACGCCTACGACTTCACCGGCGAGAACGTCCACGACGGTCCCTCGCGCAATCCACATGACACGACGCGGATGAGCGGCGGCTCCTCCGGCGGCTCCGGCAGCGCCGTCGGCGGCGCGCTGGTGCCGATCGCACTGGGATCTGACACCAATGGTTCGATCCGCGTGCCGTCCTCGTTCTGCGGCATCTTCGGCCTGAAGCCGACCTACGGCCGGCTGTCGCGGGCGCGCTCGTTCCCGTTCGTCGCCAGCCTCGATCATCTCGGCCCGTTGGCGCGCTCCGTCACCGATCTCGCGCTCGCCTATGATGCGATGCAGGGGCCGGATGCCGATGATGCGGCCTGCACCACCACACGTGGTCTGGAACCGACGGTGCCGCTGCTCGCCAATCCGGTTTCTGACCTGCGCATTGCGATCGCCGGCGGACACTTCCAGAGCAATTTGTTTCCCGAGGCCGTCGAGGCCGTCGGCCGCGTTGCCAAGGCGCTCGGCGCGACGCAAGTCGTGGACATTCCCGAGGCCGCGCGCGCCCGCGCGGCAGCCTATGTCATCACCACGACCGAAGGCGCCTCGCTGCATCTCGATCGCCTGCGCAAGCGCCCGAACGATTTCGATCCGGCGGTACGCGACCGGCTGATCGCCGGCGCCATGGTGCCGGCGCCGCTGGTTGATCGTGCGCAAAAATTCCGCCGCTGGTATCGCGCGCAGCTTGCCGAGGTCTTCAAATCGGTCGACGTGCTGCTTGCACCGGCAACGCCCTGCACCGCGCCGAAGCTCGGCCAGGTCACGTTCAAGCTCGACGGCGTCGAGCTGCCGGTACGCGCCAATATCGGCATCCATACCCAGCCGATCTCGTTCATCGGCTTGCCTGTGGTCGCGGTGCCGGTGCCGCTCGAACCGCTGCCGATCGGTGTGCAGATCATCACGGCGCCCTGGCGCGAGGACATCGCGCTGCGCGTCGCATACGCATTGGAACGGATGGGCGTGGTAGCTGCGCCAAGCCCAAAGCGACTTTGAGAGGATTTTGAGATGGACATCGATCTTCCCGATGTGCTCGCGGAAGTCAAAGCCGCATTCGATCGCTACGAGCAGGCGCTGATCAGCAACGACGTTGCCGTGCTCGGCGAGCTCTTTCGCAACGATCCTCGCACGCTGCGCTACGGCATCGGCGAGAATCTCTACGGCTACGCGGCGATCTCCGGTTTCCGTGCCGGTCGCTCGCCGGTCGGCCTCAATCGCCGCACGGCCAAGACTGTCATCACCAGTTATGGCCGCGACGCGGCCGTGGCCTCCACCCTGTTCTATCGCGACACCATGCCGGGCAGGGTCGGCCGCCAGATGCAGACCTGGGTCCGCTTCCCGGAAGGCTGGCGCGTCGTCGCGGCCCATGTCAGCATCATCGACGAGCCGAAAGAGACCTGATCGTATGACGCTTGACGATTTCCCGCGGGGCATAGTACCGGCCGAGCCAGTGGTGCCACGCGTCGACCGTCCCTCGCCGTCGGTGCAGAAGGTCACGCGTGCCGAGGAGCTGCGTCTTCAGCTCGCCGACGAGATCGTGCGCGGCGCCCTTGCTCCCGGCGCTCCGCTTGACGAAACCGACATTGCACGGCGCTTCAACGTCTCGCGTACGCCGGTGCGCGAGGCGCTGCGCCAGCTGGTGGCGAGCGGCCTCGTCGAATCGCGCGCCCATCGCGGCGCGGTGGTGGCACAGCCTTCGGTCGAGCGGCTGACGAGCATGTTCGAGGCGATGGCCGAGCTCGAGGCGCTGTGCGCCGGCCTTGCCGCCGAGCGCATGTCCGCCGCCGAGCGTCACGGCCTCGAGGCCGTCCACGAGGAGCTGCGGGTGTTGAGCTACGCCGGCAATCCCGATCGCTTTCACGAGGTCAACGAGCGTTTCCACAACGCGATCTATGCAGGATCGCAGAACGGCTATATCGCCGAGATCACGCTCGCCACGCGCGTGCGCGTGCAGCCGTTCCGCCGCGCTCAGTTCCGCAATCTCGGACGCCTGGCCAAATCGCAGGCCGAGCACGACCGCGTCGTCGTCGCCATCATGCGCGGCGACAAGCAGGGCGCCGCCGCCGCCATGCGCGCGCACATCGAACTGGTGCGCGGGGAATACGAGATTTACGCGGTGTCGGTCTAAGCGAAGACTGTTGCGCCCTCACACGATCCGGGACGACTTGTTTCCCCAATACCGATCCCGCAGCAGCCGCTTGTAGAGCTTGCCCGTCGGCAGCCGCGGCAGTTCTTTCTCGAAATCGACCGAGCGCGGCACCTTCTGGCGCGACAGCGACGCCCCGCAAAAGGCGATCAGTTCCTCGGCCAGTGCCGGCCCGGGCACCACGCCCGGCATCGGCTGCACCACCGCCTTCACCTCCTCGCCGAGATCGGGATTGGGCACGCCGAACACGGCGGCGTCCGCGACCTTCGGATGCGTGATCAGCAGGTTCTCGCATTCCTGCGGATAGATGTTGACCCCGCCGGAGATGATCATGAAGGTCGCGCGGTCGGTGAGGTAGAGGAAGCGGTCGTCGTCGACATAGCCGACATCACCGACGGTGCTCATGCTGCCGTCGGCCGAGCGCGCCTCCTTGGTCTTCTCCGGATCGTTGAAATATTCGAACGGCGATGCCGTCTTGAACCACACCTGGCCTGGCGTCCCCGCCGGGCATGGCTTCATGTTCTCGTCGAGAATGTGGAGGTCGCCGAGTAGCACCTGGCCGACGGTGCCGCGATGGGCGAGCCACTCCTCGCTGTTGCAGGCGGTGAAGCCGAGGCCTTCGGTGGCGCCGTAATATTCGTGGATGATCGGCCCCCACCATTTGATGATGTCGTCCTTGACCAAGGCAGGGCACGGCGCGGCGGCGTGGATTGCGATCTCGAGCGAGGACAGGTCGTAGCGTGTGCGCGCGTCCTCCGGCAGCTTCAGCATGCGCGAGAACATCGTCGGCACGAGCTGGCTGTGAGTGACGCCCCATTTCTCCACGAGCTGGAGATACCGCTCTGGATCGAAATTTTCCATGATGATCACGGTGCCGCCCATGCGGATGGTCAGGTTCACGGCAGCCTGCGGCGCCGAGTGATAGAGCGGCGCCGGCGACAAATAGATCATGCCCTCGCGGTAGTGCCAAAGTTTTGCCAGGAAATCGAACAGCGGCAGATTGTGCTTCGGTGGCTCTTCCGGCAGTGGCCGCAGGATGCCCTTCGGCCGTCCCGTCGTGCCCGACGAATACAGCATGGCGGTGCCGAGCCATTCGTCCGCGATCGCTGTCTTCGGCAGACCGGCGGTCACCTCGGCAAGACCGACGATGCGATCGCTCTCGCCGGGACCGTCGGCCACGATGCAGAGCCTGACGTCGGGACAGACCTTGATCGCCTCGCGTGCGATGTCGAGCTTCGCCACCGACGTGATCAGGATCTTCGACTGGCTGTTGACGAGCAGATAGGCAAGCTCGCTCGCGGTGAGGAAGGAATTGACGCAGGTGTAGTACAGGCCCGATCGCTCGCCCGCGCCGCAGGCCTCGAGATAACGGGAATTGTTCTCCATGAAGATCGAATAATGATCGAGACGCTTCATGCCCTGGTTGCGGAACAGCTGCGCCAGCCGGTTGCTGCGCGCGTCGAGCTCGCGATAGGTGACGGTTTCGCCGGTCGCGGCCATGATGAAGGCGGGCTGCAGCGGACGCAGGCGGGCATGGTGACCAGTGTACATCAGTCCTCCGGCTTGGATTATGCGGCGAGAAGCAGGATTTCGCGCAGCTCGGCCGGCCCATCGATCTTGCGCGGATTGCGCGGCACCCAGGGCGTCCGCATCGCCTGCTCGGCAATGGCGTCGAAGTGCTCGGGCGAGACGCGCACATCGGCGAGGCTGCGCGGCATGCCGAGCGAGCGGATGAAGGCGTCCAGCACGTCGGCGGCATCCCGGCCGGGAAAGCCCATCGCGGCGGCGACGATCATCTGCCGTTCGGCATTGTCGCGCGCATTCCAGCGCATCACCGCCGGCAGCATGACACAGGAGGTGTAGCCGTGCGGCACGTCGAAGGCCGCGCCCAGCACGTAGCCGATGCCGTGGCTTGCGCCCATCGGCACACCGGCTGAAAGCGCGCCCATCGATAGCCAGGTGCCGATCTGCGCATCCATCCGAGCGTCGAGATCGGCAGGATTGGCCTTCACCCGCGGCAGGGCATCAGCGAGCATGGCCAGGCCCTTCACCGATTGCGCGTCGGCATAGGGGTGGGTCTCGCGCGAGCAGATCGCCTCGACGCAATGGTCGACGGCGCGAATGCCGGTCGAGAGAAACAGCCATTCCGGAGTGTGCACGGTGATGGCGGGATCGAGGATGGTCGCACGCGGCACCGTGAGCGGATGCCGCAGCATCTGCTTCACATGCGTGCGGAGGTCGGTGACGCCCGCGATCGAACTGAACTCGCCGCCGGCGATCGTGGTCGGCACGCTGATCTGCCGCACCGTCGGCGCGGTCATCTCCGGCGCGACGCGCTTGTGCACGCGAATGCGCTCGATGCCATCGACGTCGTCGATGCCGTTGGCGAGGCAGAGCTGCACCGCCTTGGCGCCGTCGGTGATCGAACCGCCACCCACGGTGACGATCAAATCGGCGCCCGCCTCGCGCGCCGCATGGGTCGCGGCGATCACCGCTTCGCGCGGGGTGTGCGCCGGCATGGCGTCGAACAGCCCGGCGCAGCGCGTGCCCAGCGCCTCCCTGATCTTCTCGATTTCATCGGTCTGCCGGTTGAGCGTGCCGGAGACCATCAGGAAGGCGCGGCGCGTCCCCAGCCGATCCATCTGTGCGACGATGGCGCCGGCCGCAGGATAGCCGAACACAACCTCCTCGATCGCGCCGTAAACGACACGTCCCTGATGCACGGCTGTCCTCCCGGACAATTCGTTTTGTTTTCTGGACGCGTAATCTAGCCGAGCCAGCGCCATCCGTCATGCGCGAAGACGCTGGCCTGGTCGTCACCCTCCCCTGGAGGGCTAAGGCGTGCACACGTCTCGAAAACTGACTCAAGAACAGGGACTTAGATGACCCCCGGTTTTGAAACGGCCTTGATGTCAGTCGGTCAGCGGGCATTGAAAAGACTCGTGATTCTCATCGATGCCGCTGGTCAGTCATAAGATGTGTGCACAGCTTAGCCTGGAGGGGGAGGGTCGATCGCGCGCAGCGCGAGCGGGATGGGGTGATCTCTCCACACGGGCAATGTTCAACGCGGAGAGACTGTCACCCCACCCCGCATCGCATTCCGCTTCGCTGCATGCGATACGACCCTCCCCCTCCAGGGGAGGGTGGCACCTTGCATGCGGCTCGAGTGCGATGATGCGGGATCTTTCAGTGCACCGCACCCGCCGCATTCATGAGCACAGCGAATAAGTCCATTCGCATCCCGCCCGCTAATCGCCGCGTGCGAGGACGGCTATCTCGGTGTCAACCCATCCGCCCGGCTAGGTAGCCCACCAGAGATGGCGCCCACGCTCGTCTTGAAGAGTCCATCATTGAAACCCATCTTGTGTGACCCGCGGGTAGGCGAGTACCCTGATGCTTCTGCGGCTTTATGCGAGGACCTGGGATGAGTGGACCGGACGGAAGCGAGCAATTTGTCAAAACGCACGATTTCGTTTCGCCTCGGCCTCGCGCAATCGCCGGGCTGCTTGCCGCGGCATTCGCCCTCGCCGGCTGTGGACAGCCGGCCACCCAGGCCGCAGCTCCGCCGCCGCCGGCGGTGACCGTCGCCCAGCCGGTCAAACGCACCGTCACCGATTGGGACGAATTCACCGGCCGCTTCGAGGCGATGGAGGAGGTGCAGGTGCGCCCCCGCGTCGGCGGCTTCGTCAACTCCGTCGAATTCCAGGATGGCGCGATCGTGCATCAGGGCGATCTGCTTTACGTCATCGACCCGCGACCGTTCGAGGCGGTGGCGGAGCAGGCGGACGGCCAGCTTTCCGACGCGCGCGCCAGGGTGGAGCTTGCCAAGCGCGAACTCGACCGCGGTCTCAACCTGGTGCAGACCAGCGCCGTCTCCGAGCAGGTCGTCGACCAGCGCCGCCAGGCCCTGCAGGCCGCGCACGCCGCGGAAGTGCAGGCCGAAGGCGCGCTCAAGGCTGCCAAGCTCAACATCGAGTTCACTCATGTGACGGCGCCGCTGACGGGGCGCGTCAGCCGGCATCTCGTCAGTCCCGGCAATCTCGTGCAGGGCAGCGACAACGGCACCTCGACGCTGCTGACCTCGATCGTGACGCTCGATCCGATCTACGTCTATTTCGACATGGATGAGGCGACGTTCATCAAGTACAGCAAGCTGTGGTTCGAAGGCAGGCGCCCGAGCTCGCGCGATACGGCAAACCCGGTGCAGGTAATGCTGGCCGGCGAGACCAAGCCTTCGCATGAGGGCACCATCAACTTCCTCGACAACCGCCTCGATGTCTCGACCGGCACGCTGCGCAGCCGCGCTGTCGTCAAGAACACCGATCTGTCGATCTTGCCCGGCCAGTTCGGCCGCGTGCGGTTGATCGGCAGCGCGCCCTACGAGGCGCTGCTGATTCCCGACGTCGCGGTCGCGACCGACCAGTCACGCAAGATCGTGTTCGTGGTCAAGCCGGACGACACCGTCGAGGCGCGCCCCGTAGTGCTCGGACCGCTCGATGACGGCCTGCGCGTGATCCGCGAAGGGTTGAAGGCGGAGGACCGCGTCATCGTCAACGGCATCCAGCGCGCCCGCGTCGGCGCCAAGGTCGCTCCGTCTCCCGCGCAAGCACCGGTCGGTGGCAAGCCTGGTGACAAGTCATGAATCTTGGCCGCCTATCCATCAACCAGCCCATCCTGGCGATGGTGCTGTCGATCGTGCTCTTGATCGTCGGCGCGCTCGCCTACACCACGCTGCCGGTCTCCGAATATCCGCAGGTGGTGCCGCCGACGGTGGTGGTGACCACGCAATATCCTGGCGCGTCCGCGCAGACCGTGTCGGATACAGTTGCTGCTCCGATCGAGCAGGAGATCAACGGCGTCGAGGACATGCTGTATCTGTACAGCCAGGCGACCTCGAACGGCCAGCTCACCATCACCGTCACGTTCAAGCTCGGTACCGATCTCGACAAGGCCCAGGTGCTGGTGCAGAACCGCGTCGCGATCGCGCAGCCGCGTCTGCCCGAGGAAGTACAGCGCAACGGCGTCACCACGCGCAAGAACTCGCCCGACATCCTGATGGTCGTGTTCATGCTGTCGCCCGACGACACCTTCGACCAGCTCTACATCTCCAACTATGCACTGCTCCAGGTCCGCGACCAGCTGCTGCGGCTCGACGGCGTCGGCGACATCCAGATTTTCGGCGCACGCGATTATTCGATGCGGCTGTGGCTCGACCCTGACCGCATCGCCAATCTCGGCCTGACCTCGGCCGAGGTGCTCGCGGCGATCCGTGCGCAGAACGTGCAGATCGCGGGCGGCCAGATCGCCGAGCCGCCGATCGCCGACCGCGCCTTCCAGCCGAACCTCACCTTCACCGGGCGCCTGAAGGACCAGAGGCAGTTCGAGGACATTTTGATCAAGGCCGGTTCCGACGGCCGAACGGTGCGTTTACGCGACGTCGCCCGCATCGAGCTCGGCGCGCTGGCCTACACCACCAACAGCTTCCTGTTGCGCAAATCGGCGGTCGCCATGCTGGTGACGCAGCGGCCCGGATCGAACGCGCTCGCGACGGCCAAGAATATCTCCGACACGATGACGAAGCTCAAGGCAAACTTTCCGAAAGGCCTTGATTACAATATCGGCTACAATCCGACCGAGTTCATCGCCCAATCCGTTCACGAGCTGATCAAAACCATCTACGAAGCCATGTTGCTGGTGGTCGTCGTGGTGCTTGTGTTCCTGCAAGGATGGCGCCCGGCGATCATTCCGATCATCGCGATACCGGTTTCGCTGGTCGGCACCTTCGCGGTGATGGCGGCGCTCGGTTTCTCCATCAATAATCTGACGCTGTTCGGCCTCGTGCTCGCCGTCGGCATCGTTGTCGACGACGCCATCGTCGTCGTCGAGAATGTCGAGCGCCACCTCGAGCACGGCATGAGTCGGCGCGACGCCGCGCTCAAGACCATGGAGGAGGTCGGCAGCGCGCTGGTCTCGATCGCACTTGTGCTGTGCGCGGTGTTCGTCCCGACCGCATTCCTCGGCGGCATTTCCGGGCAATTCTTCCAGCAATTCGCCGTCACCATCGCGGTTGCGACTGCGATCTCCTGCTTCTGCTCGCTGACGCTGTCACCGGCGCTGGCCTCGCAGATCCTGGTACCGCACGAAGAGAAGCGGCCGCCGGCGCGCTGGAATGTCGTGGCGCGCGGTTGGGACGCCTTCACCGGAATCTTCAACCGCGTGTTCGACCGCCTGGCGCATGGTTATGCGGGCCTTGCCAATTTCGTGATCCGGCATGCGGTGGTGATGATCCTGATCTACGTCGTGCTGATCGGCAGCGCCGGCTGGCTGATAGGCACCACGCCGCAGGGCTTCATCCCGGCGCAGGACCGCGGCTATGTCATCGTCTCGGTGCAATTGCCGGGCGCGGCATCGCTGGCGCGCACCACCGAGGTGGTGCGTGAGATCGAGCGGATTGCGCTGGATACGCCGGGCATCGTCCGCGTCGCCGCCTTCGCCGGCTTCTCGGGCGCCACCCGCACACAGGCCGGCAATGCGGCGGCGCTGTTTCCGGTGTTCGACGAGCCCGAGGCGCGCCTGAAGAAAGGACTATCCGCGAACGCCATCACCGCCGAACTGCGCAAGCGTCTCGCCGCGATCCAGGGCGCCTTCATCATCGTCATTCCGCCACCGGCCGTGCCCGGCATCGGCACCGGCGGCGGCTTCACCATCCGCATCCAGGACCGGCAGGGCCGCGGGCCGGAACTGCTCGCTGCCGCGACCGACGAGCTCGTCGCCGCCGCCCGCAAGTCGCCGAGCCTCACCTCGGTGTTCTCGCCGTTCACGGCCAACACGCCGCAGCTGTTCGTCGACATCGACCGGACCAAGGCGCAGAAGCTCGGCGTTCCCATCGCCAACATCAACGACACGATCCAGACCTATTTCGGATCGACCTATGTCAACGACTTCAACCTGTTCGGACGCACCTATCACGTCACCGCCCAGGCCGACCAGCCGTTCCGCAAAGAGCCTAGCGACCTGGCGCGGCTGCGCACTCGCAACGCGTCCGGCGACATGGTGATGCTCGGCAGTGTCGTCGACTTCAAGGACGTCTCGGGCCCCGACCGCGTCGCGCGTTACAATCTTTATGCAGCGTCAGAATTGCAGGGCGAGCCGGCGCCGGGCACAAGCTCCACCACCGCGCTCAACACCATCAAGAAGCTCGCCGATGACAACCTGCCGAGCGGCTTCACCTTCGAGTGGACCGATCTGTCCTATCAGCAGGTCACCGGCGGCAACACCGGTCTCTACGTGTTCCCGATCTGCGTGCTGTTTGTCTATCTCGTGCTCGCCGCGCAGTATGGCAGCTGGACCTTGCCGTTCGCGGTGATCCTGATCGTGCCGATGTGTCTGTTGGCTGCGACCATCGGCGTGCGTATCATGGGACAGGACGTCAACATCCTCACGCAGATCGGCTTCGTCGTTCTGGTCGGGTTGGCGGCGAAGAATGCGATCCTGATCGTCGAGTTCGCACGCGACATCGAGCTCGAAGGCAAGCCGCGGCTGGAGGCCGTGATCGAAGCCTGCCGCTTGCGGCTGCGGCCGATCCTGATGACGTCGTTCGCCTTCATCCTCGGCGTGCTGCCGCTGGTGATCTCGACCGGCTCCGGCTCGGAAATGCGGCAAGCCGTCGGCGTCGCCGTCTTCTTCGGCATGATCGGCGTCACTCTGTTCGGACTTCTGTTCACGCCGATCTTCTATGTGGCGGTGCGGAACCTGGCGGAGGGGAAGAACGTCAAGAAGCCGGAGCTAGTGACCTAGTTGGTGCTTGGAGCCCACACGCCAGAACAACCCAGTGTCGTCCCGGCGAAGGCCGGGACCCATAACCACAGGAAGTGGTTGTGGCGCGAAGCCGGTGACCACGAGTCTTCGTCAAAGCCAATCCTGTGGCTATGGGTCCCGGCCTTCGCCGGGACGACACCGTTTGTTTGTGTACACACCTCCCTCCATATTAACGGCCTAGGCCGAAATCGATGGGCAGGCGCGGGGTTCTTCACTAGTATCCGCGCGATTTCAAAACAGAAAACTGCTGGGAGCCTAAATATGAAATCAGCACTTTTGGCCGCTGTCGCAACTTCCGCTTTGTTGCTGGCGGCGCCGGCGTCCGCCCAAGGCGTCAAGATCGGCATCCTCAACGACCAGTCCGGCGTCTACGCCGACTATGGCGGCAAATGGTCGGTCGAGGCCGCCAAGATGGCGATCGAGGATTTCGGCGGCGAGGTGCTGGGCCAGAAGGTCGAGCTCGTCACCGCCGACCACCAGAACAAGCCGGATCTCGCGAGCTCGATCGCGCGGCGCTGGTACGACGTCGAGAACGTCGACATGATCACGGAGCTGACGACATCCTCGGTCGCGCTCGCGATCCACGAGCTTTCCAAGGAAAAGAAGAAGATCGACATCGTCGTCGGCGCTGCCACCTCGCGCCTCACCGGCGACGCCTGCCAGCCCTACGGCTTCCACTGGGCCTATGACACCCGCGCGCTGGCAGTCGGCACCGGCGGCGCGCTGACCAAGGCCGGCGGCGACACCTGGTTCTTTCTCACCGCGGACTACGCCTTCGGCTACGCGCTTGAGAAGGACACCAGTGAGATCGTCACCGCCAATGGCGGCAAGGTGGTCGGCTCGGTGCGTGTGCCGCTCAACTCCTCGGACTTCTCGTCTTTCCTGCTCCAGGCGCAGAGTTCGAAGGCCAAGATCGTCGGCCTCGCCAATGCAGGCCTCGACACCACCAACTCGATCAAGCAGGCGTCCGAGTTCGGCATCGTCTCCGGTGGCCAGAAGCTCGCCGGGCTGTTGATGACGCTCGCCGAGGTGAACGGCCTCGGCCTGCAGGCCGCCCAAAGTCTGGTGCTGACAGAAGGTTATTACTGGGATCTCAACGACAAGACGCGCAATCTCGGCGAGCGCTTCTTCAAGCGTACCGGCAGGATGCCGAGCATGATTCACGCCGGCACTTACTCTGCGACGCTTTCCTATCTCAAGGCGGTCAAGGCCGCCGGCACCAAGGATCCGGATGCCGTCGCCAAGAAGCTGAAGGAGCTGCCGGTCGACGACGACTTTGCGCAAGGCGGCAAGGTGCTAGAGAACGGCCGCATGGTCCATGACATGTATCTGTTCGAGGTCAAGAAGCCCTCGGAGTCGAAGAAGCCATGGGACTATTACAAGCTGCTCGCAAGAGTCCCCGGCGACAAGGCCTTCTTCACCGCCAAGGAAAGCGGCTGCCCACTGACGAAGTGACGTGTATGGCCCTGGCGAAAGCCAGGAGCCATTATCCTGGCTGGCAATCGTTGAAACACGGGGGACTTCATCCTTCCAATGACCGCGTTCTGCGGTTGACGGCGGTGACGAGGCCCCGCATCAGCAGATCTACGCCGTCGCCGCTTCCGCCATATACGCGCGCCAGCCGCCATAGGCGGTGATGTCGCGGGCTTCGCCCAGCACTTCCGGCTCGACGAGAAACCCCTTCACGGCACGGCCGTCGGCGAGGCGGATCGTGCCGATCGCCATCGGTGCCGGAATCGCATTGACGAACTTGCCGAAGGCCGACGACGACAACGACCAGACCTCGAGTTCGATCGAGGCTCCCTCGCCGGCCGCGACGCGCAGCATGCCGGGCTTGGGCGGGGTGGTCTGAAGCGCATAGAGGTTGTAGTCCGGCGCGGTCCTGGTCGCTTCGATCAGGCGTCCGTTCAGCGCCTTCAATTCGCCGTTCAGCGCCATGCCGGACAGGTGCGCGCCGACGACGGCGATCGGAATCTCGTCGGCCCTGCTGGCGGGAAGCGGCGCGAGCGGTGCTTGCGCGACGCCCTTGGCGCCGAGGGTCAGTTTGGTGTCGGCATGGAAGACGCGGCCGATGCTCGCGAGCATCGCATCACGACCTGCGGGCGCAAGAAGCGTGATGCCGAACGGAATGCCGTCGGCACGCATCGAAGCCGGCAACGCGAGGCCGCAGAGATCGAGCAGGTTGACGAAATTGGTGTAGGTGCCGAGACGGCTGTTGAGCTCGATCGGATTGGCCAGCACCTGCGCGGTCGTATACGCGGTCGGTGCCGTCGGCAACACCAGCGCGTCGAGGTTGGCGAAGGCGCGCTCGGCGATCTTGCGCAGGCCCTGCAGGCGGTAGAGCGCGGAGAAGGTGTCGGCCGCCGTGAGCCGCGAGCCGGCGGCCGTGATCTCGCGCGTCACCGGATGGATCGAGTCCGGGGCGGAGGCAAGCAGGTTGCGGATCACGAGATAGCGCTCGGCGACCCACGGCCCTTCATAGAGCAGGCGCGCCGTCTCGTAGAACGGCTCGAGGTCGAATTCGACCAGTGTCGCGCCGAGTGCGCTCCAGCGCTTTAGGGCATCGCCATAGGCCGCCTCCGCCTTCTTGTCGCCGAAGAAGATCAATTGCCCGTTGCGTGGCACGCCGAGGCGGAGATTAGCCGGGAATGGCGTGATCGCGCCCAGCGGCCGGTCGCGCGAGAACGGATCGGCCTGGTCCGGCCCCGCCATCACCGACAGCGCGAGTGCGGCATCGTCTACCGTCAGCGCGAACACTGAGATGCAGTCGAGCGTACGGCAGGCCGGCACCAGCCCGGCGGTCGAGATCATGCCGAGGCTCGGCTTCAGCCCGACGATGTTGTTGAGCATCGCCGGCACGCGCCCGCTGCCCGCGGTATCCGTGCCGAGCGACAGCGGCACGAGGCCGGCGCCGACGGCGGTCGCCGATCCCGAGCTCGATCCGCCGGGAATCAAATCCTCGCGGATCGAATTCCGGGGGATGCCGTAGGGCGAGCGCACGCCGACGAGGCCGGTTGCGAACTGATCGAGATTGGTCTTGCCGATGATGATGGCGCCGGCGGCGCGCAGGCGCTCCACTGCGGTCGCGTTGTGCGCCGGCGCGTAGGAGAAGGCAGGGCAGGCCGCCGTGGTCGCAAAGCCCAGCGCATCGATATTGTCCTTTACCGCGACCGGCACGCCGTAGAGCGGCAGGCTGGCGGCGTCTTTTCGCGCGGCGAGCCTCTCGGCTTCCGCGACCGCATCCGCTTCGTCGCGCAGACTGATGAAGACGGCGGGATCGTTGTGGTCGCGGATGCGCTGATAGCTGCGCGCGACCGTCTGCGCGGGCGTGACCGTGCCAGCGCGATGCGCGGCCACAATCGCGGCGATCGTTTCAGGCTGCTCAGCCCCCATGGCGACAAAACTCCGGCAACTTGTCTTCACCCGGATTTGAAGCAAGCGATGTGCCATTGTGTACAGAATCCCGGCAGCGCGTGTGGTCCGGATATTATCGGGGAATCAGTGGGTTGTGAGATATTTCGAGCGCCGGGCAGGTGGTCGTGCCAGCGCCCCGTTACGGGCATCTGCTCAAATCATGGGCAGCCGGGATCAAGTGAAGCAGGCAAGGATCTGGAGCAGCTGCTCCCGGTTCGCCTTGCCGATCTTCTCTTCCACGTGCCGCTCATGTGCCGCGGCCAGCCGCTTGAACTTGGCCAGTGCCGTATCGCCCTGCGCGGTGAGGTGCAGGGCGTGGGAACGGCGGTCTGTCTTCGATTTGATCCGCTTCACCAGCCTGCGCTGCTCAAGGCTGTCGAGCAGATGCACGAGGCGCGCGCGCTCGATGCCGAGCCGTTTTGCCACCGCCATCTGGGAGAGGCCCGGATTGGCGCCGATTACCGTCAGCACCGAATATTGCGTCGGCCGGATATCGACGTCGCCGAGCGTCTTGATGAAATCCTGAAAAATCCAGAGCTGGAAACGCCGCACGGCGTAGCCGGCGTGTCCGACCAGGGCATCGAGGCCGATGTCGTCGACGTCCTCCCGCAGCGCAGCGCCGTTGCCCGCTCGTTTGCGCGGCGAAGTGCTTGTGTCCGTCCGAGCTACGCTGGCTGTCACGTGATGTCTCCTGCCTGCGCTTCCTTGTAGCGCCTCGAGGACGCTAGAGGAAGATTGTTGTTGACGACAACAATTGCTGTGCTCAACATTATCGCCAAAGCAGTCCGGAACGAGGCTGCGCCCGGATCCGGGCGAGGAGGAAACACATGACAGCCGCCCCACGCGGTGAGGCTTCGAGCCTGTTCGCAACGCCTAAGACCGTCGCCGAGCACCGCGCCGACGGCAGCATCGTGCTGCGCTCGTCCGAGCCCTTGCGCGAGAGCGCGCGCTGCATCGGCGACTGGCTGGAATATTGGGCGCGGCAAACGCCGGACAAGGTCTTCCTCGCCGAGCGCAGCCATGCCGAAGCGCCCTGGACCACCGTCACCTATGCGCAGGCACTGCGCCAGGTGCGTGCGGCAGCGTCATGGATCCTGGCGCAGGGCCTGGGTACCGAGCGTCCGCTCGTGATCCTCTCGGACAACAGCATCGACCACGCGCTGCTGGCGCTCGCCGCGCAGCATGTCGGTGTGCCCTCGGCCGCGATCTCGCCCGCCTATTCGCTGATGTCTCGGGATTTTGACAAGCTCAAGAGCATGATCACGCTGCTCGAGCCCGGCGCGATCTATGTGTCCGCGACAAAACCGTTCGCCGCGGCGCTCGCCGCAATCAAGCCGCTGCACCAGGCGCAGATCATCAGCGGCAATGCCGACGATGCAGACGCGCTCGCGTTCCGCGCCATCGCGGCAACGCCGGAAACGCCTGATGTCGCAACAGCCTTCGCCGCGGTGACGCCGGACACGATTGCAAAATTCCTGTTCACCTCGGGCTCGACCGGCACGCCAAAGGCCGTCGTCAACACCCAGTGCATGCTGACCTCGAGCCAACAGGCCAAGGCGCAGACCTGGACGTTTCTCGATCAGGGGGGTGACGATCTTGTCATCCTCGACTGGTTGCCCTGGAGCCACACCTTCGGCGCCAACCACAATTTCAACCTGGTGCTGCGCAATGGCGGCTCGCTCTATATCGACGGCGGCAAGCCCGCGCCGGGTCTGTTTGCGACATCACTCGCCAATTTGAAAAGCGTGATGCCGACGGTCTATTTCAACGTACCGCGCGGCTTCGACATGCTGATCGCGGCGCTGCGCAGTGACGAGGAGTTGCGCCGCCGCTTCTTCGGCGAGGTGAAGTTCGCCTTTTATGCCGGTGCAGCGCTGCCGCAGAATCTCTGGGATGCGCTCGAACAGCTCTCCGTCGAGACTGTCGGGCGGCCGATGCCGATGGTCTCGGCCTGGGGCTCGACCGAGACCTCGCCGCTGGCGACGGACTGCCATTTCCTTGCCGAACGTTCCGGCAATATCGGCGTGCCCATTCCCGGCACCGAACTCAAGCTGGTCAAGTCCGGCGACAAGCTGGAGGTGCGCGTGCGCGGCCCCAATGTCACGCCGGGCTATTGGAAAGCGCCGGAATTGACGAAGCAGGCGTTCGACGAGGAGGGCTTCTATCTCATCGGCGATGCCGTGAAATTCGCCGATCCCTTGCGGCCCGAGCGCGGCCTGTTCTTTGACGGCCGCGTAGCGGAGGACTTCAAGCTCAATTCCGGCACCTGGGTCAATGTCGGCACGCTGCGCGTCGCCGGCATCGCGGCCCTTTCGCCGCTTGCGCAGGACATCGTGGTGTCCGGCCATGGCGGCGACGAGGTGCGTTTCCTGGTGTTCCCTAATCTAGCTCCCTGCCGTTCGCTCGCCGGTCTGCCCGAGGCCGTCGGGGTCGACGAGGTAGTCACGCATGACAACGTCAGGAGCGCAATCGCGCAGGGCCTCGCAAGACTGAAGCAGCAGAGCGCCAACTCCTCCGGCCACGCCACGCGCGCGCTGCTGCTCGCCGAACCGCCATCCGTCGACGGCGGCGAGATCACCGACAAGGGCTACATCAACCAGCGCGCCGTGCTGACGCGCCGTGCGGATGCGGTGGCGTGCTTGAATGACGATGCGTCGGGTGAGTGGATCGGCTGCAATTGATTGCTTGCGCTGTCCCTCTCCCCTTGTGGGAGAGGGTGGCTTCGATGCGTGGCATCGAAGGCGGGTGAGGGGTCTCTCTCAGCGAGTGAGACTCTCACCATTGAATTCGCCATTGAATTCGCGGAGACATACCCCTCATCCGGCGCTTCGCGCCACCTTCTCCCACAAGGGGAGAAGGGAAGGAGAGAGCGAGCTCGCAAAATAAGCCAGCCAGCCTGCCGCAATATGCTGCCGATTCTTTTGTTGCCTAAGCAACTAGTTTATGCGAATCCTCCAGACAAGATGACGGCGGGGGAACCGCTGCGTCTGATCTCGGAGGAAACCATGCTCGGCCGGAATGGTGCCGTCAGCAAACGCCGGCGTATGCCAGGGTGTGACGGGAGATCGCGTTCGACACGCGACCTGTCAGGCCCCGGTGCCGCCAGTCACTGCGCCCAAATTCTCGTGCAGCCGGCGCAACAGGCCGATCAGCACCTCGCGCTCGTCCTTGCTGAGGCAGGACAGCAGCCGCCGTTCGCGCTCGAGCGCCGCGACGATCACCTTGTCATGGGTGGCGCGGCCCTTCGCCGTCAGCGCGATCGAATGGCTGCGGCCGTCGTTCGGATCGGTGCGGATCGACACCAGTCCGCGCTTCTCAAGACCGGCAAGCGTCCGGCTCACCGGCCCCTTGTCGAAGCCGATGACATGGCAGATGCGGGAGGCCGGAATTTCCGGCTCGATCGCCAGCAGCGACATGATCCGCCACTCCGTGACGTTGACGCCGAATTGCCGCTGATAGAGCGCGGTCGCGCTGTTGGAAAGCTTGTTGGCGATGAAGGTGATGATCGCCGGGACGTAGCGGTCCAGATCGAGCGTTTGTCCCAGCTCGGCGGGCGCAGGCTTCTGGCGAGGTCTGGAAGGCGGCGGCATGTCGGGTTTCTGACTCGCGAGGTGTTCGCAGACCTAAGGGCATGCGGCCAGCTTTCACAAGATCAAATTGAGGGAGAACTTCAATGAGCGCATCCGGCTCCCCTGCAACAAGCGGTCCGTCAGGCATCCCCCATCTCGACGTCGATCCTTTCGCGATGAATTTTTTTGCCGATCCCTATCCCACCCACGAACTGCTGCGGGAAGCGGGGCCGGTCGTCTATCTCGACAAGTGGAATGTCTATGGCGTGGCGCGCTACGCCGAGGTCCATGCCGTGCTGAATGATCCTGCGACGTTCTGCTCCAGCCGCGGCGTCGGCCTTTCCGACTTCAAGAAGGAGACGCCGTGGCGGCCGCCGAGCCTGATCCTTGAGGCCGATCCGCCCGCGCACACCCGTACCCGCGCCGTGCTGTCAAAGGTGCTGTCGCCGACCGTGATGAAGCAGGTGCGCGATCGCTTTACGGCGGCAGCGGATGAGCGGGTCGATATGCTGTTGGAGCAGCGCAGTTTCGATGCGATCTCGGATCTCGCGGAGGCCTATCCGCTCTCGATCTTCCCGGATGCGTTGGGGCTGAAGCCGGAAGGCCGCGAGCATCTGATTCCCTATGCGAGCGTCGTGTTCAATGCCTTCGGCCCGCCCAACCAGCTCCGCCAGGACGCGATCGAGCGGTCGGCGCCGCACCAGGCCTATGTCACCGAACAGTGCCAGCGCGAGAATCTAGCCCCGGGCGGCTTCGGCGCCTGCATCCATGCCCGCGTCGACGAAGGTGAGATCACGGCAGCCGAGGCGCCGCTGCTGGTGCGCTCGCTGCTCTCGGCCGGTCTCGACACCACCGTCAACGGCATTGGCGCCGCGGTGTATTGCCTCGCGCGCTTCCCCGACCAATGGCAGCGCCTGCGCGGCGATCTCACGCTGGCGCGCAATGCGTTCGAAGAGGCGGTGCGATTCGAAAGTCCGGTGCAGACCTTCTTCCGCACCACCACGCGCGAGGTCGAGCTGTCCGGCGCGACGATCGGAGAGGGCGAAAAAGTTCTGATGTTCCTCGCCGCCGCCAATCGCGATCCGCGGCGCTGGGACAAGCCGGACAGCTACGATATCACGCGCCGCACCTCCGGCCATGTCGGCTTCGGCTCCGGCATCCACATGTGCGTCGGTCAACTCGTCGCCCGTCTCGAAGGCGAGGTGATGCTGACCGCGCTGGCCCGGCGCGTCGCCAGGATCGAGATCACCGGCGAACCAAATCGCCGCTTCAACAATACGCTGCGCGGGCTCGACAGCCTGCCCGTCACCATCACCCCGGCCTGACGAGGAGCTTTATGCCAGCCATCAACTTCATGCATCCCGACGGCAAGTCCGACCGCATCGAGACCAGCGACAGCGAGAGCGCCATGCAGGCCGCGACCCGCCACGGCCTCGACGGCATCCTGGCCGAATGCGGCGGCAACGCCATGTGCGCGACCTGTCACGTCTATGTCGATGAGGATTGGCTTGGGCGATTGCCGGCGATCGGCGATGACGAGGATGCGCTGCTCGACGGCACCGCCGCCGAGCGGCTGCCGAACAGCCGGCTGTCATGCCAGATCGTGATCACGCCCGATCTCGACGGGCTCGTGCTGAGACTGCCGGAGCGGCAAGTCTGAGTTCTCAGGTGCTGAGTTATCAAACGTACCGGCAAGGATCGGTGCGACAGCAAGCCAAACAGGGGAGGGAATGATGAAACGCTTGAAGTGGACGCTCGCGCTGGCCGCAAGCCTTATGGGCGGTGCCGCAAGTGCCGAGATATCCGACAATGTCGTGCGCGTCGGCGTGCTCAACGACATTTCCGGCATCTTCCAGGACACCAACGGCATGGGCTCGGTCGAAGCCGCGCGCATGGCGGCGGAAGACTTCAACGGCGGCGGCAAGGGCATCAAGGTCGAGATCGTCTACGCCGACCACCAGAACAAGGCCGACGTCGGCAACGCCATCGCGCGCAAATGGCTCGATGTCGAGGGCGTCGATGCCGTCGTCGACGTGCCGAATTCGGCCGTGGGCCTCTCCATCAACGCGCTGCTACGCGATAGCCGCATGACCTTCCTGGCGTCCTCGACTGCAAGCTCGGATCTCACCGGCAAGGCCTGTTCGCCCAACACCATTCAATGGGTCAACGATACCTGGGCCACCGGCAACACCACGGCGGCGGCGATGGTGTCGCGCGGCGGCAAGGACTGGTATTTCCTCACGGTCGACTACGCGCTCGGCAAGGGCATCGAGGGCGAGGCGCAGAAATATATCGAAGCTCACGGCGGCAAGGTGCTCGGCTCCTCAAAGCATCCGCTCGGCACCTCCGACTTCGCCTCCTTCCTCTTGCAGGCGCAAGGCTCGAAAGCGCAGGTGATCGGGCTCGCCAATGCCGGCGGCGACACCATCAACGCGGTGAAGCAGGCGGCCGAGTTCGGCATCCAGCAGGGCGGGCAGAAGCTCGTCGCCTTCCTGCTCTTCATCAACGACGTCCACGGCATGGGCATCAAGGTCGCACAGGGCCTCCAGCTGATGGAAGCCTTCTACTGGGACATGAACGACGACACCCGCGCCTTCGCCAAGCGCTTCGCTGCGCGGCCCGGCATGAACGGCAAGATGCCGAGTGGCAACCAGGCCGGCGTCTATGCCTCCACGCTCGCTTATCTCAACGCCGTCGCCGCGACCGGCAGCGACAACGCCAAGGACGCCGTGCCCGAGATGAAGAAGTTCAATGGCAAAGACAAGCTGTTCGGCGACACCGCCATCCGCCAGGACGGCCGCGTCGTCCATCCGATGTATCTGTTCGAGGTGAAAAAGCCGGAGGAGTCGAAATACCCGTACGACTATTACAAGCTGATTTCGACGATTTCGGCGGACCAGGCGTTCCGTCCGTTGGCGGAGGGCGGGTGTGAGCTGGTGAAGTAGTTGCCGCGGCGAACGCAGCTGCACCCTCGCCCCTTGTGGGAGGGGGTGGCTTCGCGATAGCGAAGCCGGGTGAGGGGTTCTCTCCGCGAGTCATTCTCTTTCGAACGTGCGGAGACAGACCCCTCATCCGGCGCCGTAGCCGAAGCTTCGCTTCGGCGTTCTTAAGAGACGGCGGCCGGAGGCCGCCTATGCCACCTTCTCCCACAAGGGGAGAAGGGAAGAAAACTCTCACCCCACCACCTTGCTGCTTCCTTGCGTGATCAGCCGTGCGGCGCGCTGGTCGCGGGAGTAGATCCAGAGCCAGCTCAAGGCGACGCTAAGGCGGTGGCGCAGCCCAATCAGGAAGTAGATGTGGGCGATGCCCCAGATCCACCATGCGATGGTGCCGCGCAGCTTGATGCGGCCGAAGTCGATCACCGCGAGCCGCTTGCCGATCTGCGCGAGGCTGCCGGCATGCTTGTAGCGGAACGGGCCTGTGGGCTCTTTGCGCAGGCGCGCCTTGATGGTCTCGGCGACATGACGTCCCTGCTGCTTGGCGGCCGGCGCGATGCCGGGCACCGGCTTGCCGTCCCAGGCACTGATCGTCACGGTGTCGCCGACCGCGAAGATCTCGGGATGGCCGGGGATCGTCAGATCGGCCTCGACCTGCACGCGTCCGGCGCGATCGGCCGGCACGCCCAGCCATTCCGCGGCAGGCGAGGCGCGCACGCCGGCTGCCCAGATCTTGGTCTTGGCGTCGAGCCGCGTGTCGCCATAGACCACCCCGTCGCGGTCGATTTCGGTGACGGCCTGGCCCAGCACGACCTCGACGCCGATCTTCTCCAGCGAGGCCTGCGCATAGGCCGAGAGGTCGTCGGCGAATCCCGCGAGCACGCGCGGCCCCGCCTCGATCAGCACAACGCGCGCCTTTGTCGTATCGATGTTGCGGAAGTCTTCCGGCAGGGTGTGATGCGCCATCTCGGCGATGGTGCCGGCGAGCTCGACGCCGGTGGGGCCGGCGCCGACGATGACGAAGGTCAGCCGCGCGGCGCGCCGGGCCGGATCGGTCTCGCGCTCGGCGCGCTCGAATGCCACCAGGATGTGCCGGCGCAGCGTGGTCGCGTCTTCCAGCGTCTTCAGGCCGGGCGCGAACTGCTCCCATTCGTCATGGCCGAAATAGGCGTGGCGCGCGCCGGTGGCGAGCACCAGCGTGTCGTACGGCACCTCGCTGCCGTCATCCAGTAGCACCGCGCGTCTGTCGGCATCGACACCGCTGACCGTCGCAAACAGCGTCGTCACCTCACGCCTCGCGCGCATGAGATGGCGCACCGGCCAGGCGATCTCGCTGGTGGCAAGCGATGCGGTCGCGACCTGGTAAAGCAGGGGCTGGAACAGGTGATGGTTGCGGCGATCGATCAGCGTGATCGCGACCGGGCTGCCTGCGAGCCGGTAGGTTGTCTCCAGCCCGCCGAAGCCGGCGCCGACGATGACAACGCGGTGGGGTGTCGTGGTCATGGGTGCGGCCCTCGGGTCTGGCTGGTGAAGCTCTCTGTCATTTAAGTGTGGAAAGTGGCACGCGGTCCAATAGCCGTCATCAATCGAAGAATAGGCCGGGCGTATCGAGGTCCCGCGAAAAAGCGCCGCAGGCCGCGCCGAAGTGAGTAGAACTATATTTCTTGCCATTAACGATTAGGACGAATTATGATGCAGGCAGGCTCCGAGGCCATTGGCAACTCGACGGATTTTGCGCTCTAAAGAGACCACCCGGAGCGGCGATCACCCCGTCTCCGGGACAAAGAGAATTGAGGAGGGGAGTGGTTATGAGGACAGCATTCTGGCTGGCGGGCGCGACTGCGCTCACGCTGGCAAGCCCGGCTTTCGCCGGCGACACCATCAAGATCGGGTTCGTTTCGACCTTCAGCGGGCCGACCGCCGTGATCGGCAACGACATGCGCAACTCGTTCGAGCTCGCGCTGGACCATCTCGGCCGCAAGATGGACGGCAAGCCGGTCGAGGTGATCTACGAGGACGACGGGCAAAAGCCTGACGTCGGCAAGCAGAAGACCGAGAAGCTGGTGCAGTCCGATAAGGTCGATTTCATCGTCGGCTATATCTGGTCCAACGTGCTGCTGGCTTCGCTGAAGACCGCCGTGGACTCGCAGACCTTCCTGATCTCGGCCAATGCCGGCCCGTCACAGCTCGCCGGCGAGCTGTGCTCGCCCTACGTATTCTCGACCTCCTGGCAGAACGACCAGACGCCGCAGGCCATGGGCCTGTACATGAACCAGAAGGGCGTCAAGAGCGTGTTCCTGATCGGGCCGAACTACGCCGCCGGCAAGGACATGCTCGCGGGCCTCAAGAGCACCTTCAAGGGCGAGATCAAGGGTGAGGAATACACGGTCTGGCCGAGCCAGCTCGACTTCTCCGCCGAGCTGTCCAAGGCCCGCGCCTCCGGTGCCGAGTCGATCTTCGTGTTCTATCCGGGTGCTGCCGGCGTGCAGTTCCTCAATCAATATGTGCAGGCCGGCCTGAAGAGCACGATGCCGCTCTACACCGCCTTCACCGTCGACGAGCTGTCGCTGCCGCTCCAGAAGGACAACGCACTCGGCGTCCCCGGCGCGCAGGAATGGGTCAACGACCTTCCCAACGAGCAGAACAAGCGCTTCGTCGCCGACTATCGCAAGAAGTACACCGGGCTGCGCCCGACCTATTACGGCGCCCAGGCCTATGATGCCGCCCAGCTCATCAACAGCGCGGTCGTCGCTGTGAAGGGCGACACCAGCAAGAAAGATGCGATGAAGGCCGAGATGGAGAAGGCTAACTTCAAGTCGCTGCGCGGTGCGTTCAAATACGGCAACAACCACATCCCGGTGCAGAGCTTCTATCTCCAGGACGTGGTCAAGGATGCCGATGGGCAGCTCGCCCTCAAGACGGTCGCCACCATCGTCGAGAACAACCAAGATCGCTTCCACGACAAGTGCCAGATGAAGTAGGGCTGGCTGAGCGAGCTCTCTCCTCTCCCTCTCCCCGTTCTTACGGGGGCGCGACGAGCTTCGCTCGCGCTGAGAGGGTTGGGGTGAGGAGAGTCTCCGCGGGGACGGTAGATGTTAGCCTCGCAACCACTCACCACGCCGTCATTGCGAGCGCAGCGAAGCAATCCAGAGTCTTTCCGCGGAGGGATTCTGGATTGCTTCGTCGCAAGGGCTCCTCGCAATGACGGCGCGGATGGGATTTTTGCTACGACAGCCATCTCTCTCGCGGAACTCCCTCACCCGGAATTCAAGCTTTGCTTGAATTCCGGCCTCTCCCCGCAGGCGGGGAGAGGCGAAGAAGCACCTACACCCTAGGCATGCTCATTGGCCGCACCTCGCGGGCCTGCGCTGCGAGCCTGATTCCGGCATTGGCCGCGCCAAAGCCCTGATAGTTCCGCCGTTCGACGATCTCGAAGAAGAACCGCTCGTCAAAGATGTGAGTGTAGACCTGGAAGAACTCGCTGTCGCCCTCACGGTCGTAGAGGATGTGGTTGGCGCGCAGTTGCACCATCAGTTCGGGCGCAAGGTCGTATTTGGCTTCGATGTCGTCGTAATAATTGTCGGGGATATCCAGGAAATCCGCGCCGCGCTCGCGCATCGCAGCCACTGCCGCGAAGATGTCATGGCATGTGAACGCGACGTGCTGCACGCCCGAGCCGAAGAACTCCGAGATGAAGCGCGCCGGCAGCGTGCGATTGGCGGAAGAGCCGTTGAGCACGAAGCGCAGGCTCTGGTCGGTATTGATGACGGCCTGGCTCTGCACGAGACCCCTGGGGTCGGCGATCTCCATCTGCTGCAGCCGGGTCAGGTCGAGGATACCGGTGTAGAACAACAGCCAGGACAGCATCTCGTCGTAAGGCATCGACTGCGCGATGTGGTCGACGGCGAGCAGGGCGTCCGCGCTGGCGTCGCTCGCGAGCGGCTCGAAATCGGTGTCCCAGTTCTTGCCGGCCTGGTCGAGGAAATACAGCAAGCTGCCGCCGACGCCGTGGATCGCCGGGATTTCCAACTCACCCGGTCCGACCGGCTGGTAGAACGTGCGCGCTTTCAGCGCCTCCGCGCGCGCCATGGCGCGGGAGGCGTCGTCGACGTCGAGCGCTATTGCGCAGACGCCGGGGCCGTGCGTGACGTAATGCGAATGCGCAAAGCCGTCGGTCTCGGAATTGATCACGAGCTCGACTTTGCCCTGCGACCAGCGCTCCACCGCCTTGCTGCGGTGCTTGCCGGACTTGCGGAAACCGAGCTGCGAGAACAGGCGGGCGAGCTCGCCGGCCTTGGTCTCGTTCACTGCAAATTCGATGAAGCCGGTGCCGCGGCTCACCGCCCGCGGCGCCAGCGGCTTGCTCGAAAGTTTCGGCCACTTCTTCGCAAGCTGGTCCTCCAGCAGGATCAGCGAGCGCAGACCGTCGACCGCGGTCTGCGCGGCCGAGCCGGCACGGAACTGGTCGTTGAAGATCTCCAGCGACAGGGGCCCGGCATAACCGGTCGCCGCGATCGCCTCCATGAACTCGCCGACCGGCAGATCGCCCTGGCCGGGGAAGGAGCGGAAGTGCCGGCTCCAGGAGAGGATGTCGAGCTCGAGTTTCGGCGCGTCCGCAAGCTGCACCAGGAAGATCTTGTCGCCGGGGATCGAGGCCATCGCGCGGGTCGGAAAGCCCGGTGCCAGCGCATGAAAGCTGTCGAGGATAACGCCGATCGCCGGATGATCGGCGCGCCGCACGATCTCCCAGGCGTCGCGGTAGTCGTTGACGTGCCGTCCCCAGGCCAGCGCCTCGTAACCGACGCGCAAAGAGCGCTTGGCCGCGCGCTCGCCGAGCTCGCGAAAGTCGTCGGCGGCGTGGTCGATGCCGCCGAGCGAGGCCGGCGACACGTTGGAGCAAATCAGCAAGAGATCGGTGCCGAGCTCCTGCATCAGGTCGAACTTGCGCTCGGCCCGGGCAAAATTGCGCGCCCGCTGCGGCTCCGGCATGCCCTCGAAATCGCGGAACGGCTGGAACGCGCAGATCTCGAGATTGAGGTCGCGGCAGAGCTTTGCGATGTCCCGCGGGCCGGCACCGAACGACAGCAGGTCGTTCTCGAAGATTTCGACGGCGTCAAAGCCGGCGGCCGCGATGGCGCGAAGCTTCTCGTCGAGAACCCCGGAAAGGGAGACGGTTGCGATCGAGCGCTTGTTCATGCTGCGTTGTCCTCCATGGCGCCCCCAAGGAAGAGCTGTCCGATGCGGGGATCGTTCAGGATCCGTTCGGCCTTGTCGAACATGCGGGTCTGGCCGAGCTCGAGCACGATGCCCAAGTCCGAGATCTCCAGCGCCGATCGCGCATTCTGCTCGATCATCAAGATGGTGACGCCGCGGTCGCGCAAGCGTTTGAGGATATCGAAGGTCTGCTGCACCATCAGCGGCGACAGGCCGATCGAGGGCTCGTCGATCAGCACGAGCTTTGGCTCCAGCAGAAGCGAGCGGGCGATCTCGAGCTGCTTCTGCTCGCCGCCCGAGAGCGTGGAGGCCTGCTGCGTCGACTTGCGCCGCAGCGCCGGAAACAGGTCGAGCGCGGCCTCGATCCGCGTAGGCAGGTCGATATCCTTGCCCGCGGCGACACCGCCGAGCTCGATATTGTGGCGCACCGACAGCTCGGGAAAAATGTTGCGCCCCTGCGGCACGTAGCAGATGCCGGCATTGAGCAGCGCGCGCTGGCTTAAGTTGGTGACGTCGCGGCCCGCAAAGCTGATCTTGCCTTCGCGCAGCTTCAACAGGCCGAAGATCGCCTTGAACACCGTCGACTTGCCGGCACCGTTCGGGCCGATAATAGTGGTGATGGTGGCCTGCGGTACGGCGAAGGTGGTGCCGTTCAAGATCGTCATCTTGCCGTAGCCGCCGACGAGATTTTGAACCGAGAGGATAGTGTCGCTCATGGCCGGCTTTCCTCAATGTCCGAGATAGGCTTCGATCACGGCGGGGTTCTTGCGGACCTCGTCCGGCCGTCCCATCGCCAGCACTTTTCCTTCCGCCATCACCATCACGCGCGAACACAGCGACATCACGAACTCCATGTTGTGCTCGATCACGACGAAGGTGGCGTTCTTCTCGCGGTTGATCGCGACCAGCCGCTCCTTGAGGTCCGACAGCATCGATGGGTTGACGCCGCCGGCGGGCTCGTCGAGCAGCACCAAGCGCGGCCCGCCCATGAAGGCCATGGCGGCATCGAGCAGCTTCTGTTGGCCGTAGGACAGACCGCCGGCAGGTTCAGCGGCGAGATGATCGAGCTTGAAGAAGCCGATCATCTGGTTGGCGGCGTCCGTCAGTCCGGCGTCCGAGCGGCCGACCAGACGCGAGGCCATGCTGCCCTGGTGCTCCTGTCCCGCAAGGATCAGGTTCTCGCGCACCGAGAGCTTTGGAAAGACCTGCAACAACTGAAAGGTGCGGCTGACGCCGAGCTTGTTGAGCTCGGCGGGGCGCAGGCCGGTGACGACTTTGCCGTCGAGCTTGACCTCGCCGCCTGATGGCGTGAGCTGGCCGAGGATGCAGTTGAACAAGGTCGACTTGCCGCAGCCGTTTGGGCCGATCAGACCGAGGATCTCGCCCTCGCGGACGTCGAAGCTAACGTCGGCGACCGCGCTGATGCCGCCAAAATTCTTCTTGATGTTGGTGACTTCGAGGACCGCGCTCATTGCACCGTCTCCAGCCGGGATTTTGCGACGGCGCGCAACGCGGAGGCCGCCTTGGTTCGCCGCGCCGCCATGGTGCGGTCGAGGATTCCGAGGATGCCGGTAGGCGACCAGATCAGCAGCAGCATCACCGCGATGGCATAGAGCATCAGATAGTAGCCTTCGGTGAAGCGCAGCCATTCCGGCAGCAGCACCGCGATCATCGCGCCGAGGAACGGGCCGAGGAAGAAGCCGGCGCCGCCGACGATCACCATCATCAGGAGGTCGAGCGAGAGCGACAGGTTGAACGGCACGGGATCGATATATTGCGTCAGCGGTGCATAGAGCCCGCCGGCGATACCGCCGAGTGCCGAGCCGATTGCGAATGCCATCAGCGTATAGCGCCGCGTGTCGATGCCGAGCGACTGCGCGCGCAGCGGGTTCTCGCGCAACGCCATGAAGGCGCGGCCCCAGGGTGAGCGGATCAGCCACCACACTGCCAGCGACACGATCGCGAGCGAGCCCAGGCAGACATAGTAGAACGGCAGCGGCTTGTTGGTCGCGATCCCGAAGAAATGCGGGCGCGGGATGTTGGAGATCCCGTAGATGCCGCCGGTGAGCCAGCTCTCGTTGCGGAACACCAGGAAGGCCAGCGTCGAGAAGGCCAGCGTGACGAAGGCGAGGTAGTGATGCTGCACGCGCAGCGCGGGATAGCCGAGCACCCAACCGACCGCGAAGCTCAAGATGATCGCGACCACAATCGCGGCCGGCAGCGGCCAGCCATGGGTGGTCATGATCGCCGCCGCATAGGCGCCGATGCCGACGAAGGCGCCCTGCGCCAGCGAGACCTGGCCGGCATAGCCCAGCGTCAGGTTGAGGCCCATCGCCGCGATGGTCATCACCGCCCACTGGCTCAGGATGAACAGGCCGTAGCGGTTGAAGTTCATGGGAATGACGATGAGGCCGATGATGACGGCAAGGCCGAGCGCGATCTTCAGGGGTTTGGCAAATCCGCTCATACCGTGCGCTCCTCGGCGCGGCCGAGCAATCCTTGCGGCCGGAACAGGATGACGAGGATCAGGAAGATCAACGGCACCGCCGCGCGATATTGCGTCGAGACATAGGACGCGGCGAGATTGTCGAGAACGCCGATCAGGAGCCCGCCGGCGATGGCGCCGCGGACCTGGTTGAAGCCGCCGACGATCGCCGCGATGAAGGCGGCCTGGCCCAGCACCTCGCCGCTCGAGAATTTTGCCAGGTAAATCGGCGTGATCAGCAGCGAGGCGAGCGCCACTAGGAAGGCGTTGATCAGGAAGGTCAGCAGGATCATGCGCTCGACCGGCACGCCGATGATGCGCGCCACCGTCGGGTTTTGCGCCGCCGCCTGCATCTGATGGCCGAGCGAGGTGCGGTTGAGAAGCGCGGTCAGGCCGAAGACAGCGAGGATGGCGAGGACGAGCACGCCGATGCTTTGCAGCGACACGGCATGTCCGAGAATGGAGATATCGCCGGTCGGCACGATCGACGGAAACGGCGAGGCCTCTGCGCTGAAGAACTGTTTCACGGCTTCCTTGATGCCGATCGCCAGCGCCATGGTCGCGATCGCCAGCGGCAGGACGCCGTGGCGCATCATCGGATCGACCAGCAGCATCTTGAAGGCCAGCCCGAGCAGGACCATCGACAGCAGGATGCCAAGGATGATCGCGAGCCAGAACGGTGCGCCCGCATGCATCGCCGCCAGCATCAGGAAGGCGGGCAACATCACGAACTCGCCTTGCGCAAAATTGATGGTCTGCGAGGTCTGCCACAGCAGCGTGAAGCCGACCGCGACCAGCGCATAGATCGCGCCAGTGGCAAGTCCCGCGACCAGAAGATCGAACAGATTGGACATGGGTTCTCTTTGACCGTTAGAGCCCGAGTGAATAGGTCGAAACGAATTCAGGTCTGTCACTCCCTCTCCCCGTTCTTACGGGGAGAGGGTGGGGTGAGGGGCTCTGTCCGCGAATCCAACTCTAATCGTCTGCGCGGAAGCGCCCCCTCACCCCAACCCTCTCCCCGCGAAGAGCGGGGCGAGGGAGAAGAGAGACCTCACTTCACCTTCGGCAGCACCTGCTTCACCACCTGCTTGCCTTCCACCACTTCCACCAGAAAACTCTGGCGGTCGATGTCGCCGGTCTCGCTGAAGGTGACATCCATCAGGATGCCCGGCTCATCCGCGGCCTTGATCGTCAATCCGTGCAGCGTGTCGGCGAAGGCCTTGGAATCGACCTTGCCCATCTTCTCGGTGGTGGCCTTCACCATGTAGACGGCGAGATAGCCCTTCAGGCCGTTGTGGTCTGGCACGTAATTGTATTTTTTCGAGAACTTCTCGCGGAAGGCCTTGATCAGGTCGACCGGAGCGTCGGTGGTGAGGCCGACATGACCGCGCGCGCCATTGGCGGCGTCGCCGGCGAGATCGATAACCTTCTGGCCGATCAGCGTGGTCTCGCCCATCAGCGGCGCGGTGACGCCCTGGCGCTTGAGTTCTTTGAGGATGCGCGCGCTCTCTTCTTCGTTGAGATAGACGAACACGGCATCGGGATTGGCCGCCTTGATCTTGCCGACGTCGGCGGCGAAGTCCGCCTGGCCGGCTTCGGTCGAGAGGTCGGCGATCACCTTCGAGCCGAGCCGGTCGAGCTCCTTGATGACGACGTCGCGCCCGCCGCGGCCGAAATCGTTGTTGACCCAGACCACCGCGACCGTCTTCGCCTTCATCTCGTCGTGGATATATTTGGCGACCTTCGGCATCGAGGACTGTTGGCCGAACGAGGTGCGGAACAGGAATTTGTTGCCGCCTTGCGTCAGTTCGGCGGCTTCGCCGCCCATGATCTGCGCGATGCCGGCTTCCGCTGCGAGCGGCGCGGTGACCTTCACCGAGCCGGAGTAGCCGGGCCCGAGCAGCACGTAGGGCTCGGCGTCGAGCGCCTTCTGCACCTGTGCGCGCGCCACGCCGGGGTTGGATTGCGAGTCAGCATGGCTGACTTCGAGCTTGCGGCCGAGCACGCCGCCCTTGGCGTTGATCTCCTCGATTGCGAGGTCGATGCCGTTCTTCCAGTTGGTGCCGACGGTGGCGCCGCCGCCCGAGAGCTCGGCGACGTCGGCAAGCTTGATCGCCTGTGCGTGGGCGCAGGTTGCCGCGGCGAAGGCAAGCAGGGCGCCTGCCAGTAGCGTGGATTTCATCTCATTCCTCCCTTGGTTTGTTCGGTTTGGTCGACGGCCTTGTGTCCGGCCGCTTAGGTTACGCTGCGTTGGTGGTCGAGCTCCGCTCCGCCATCACGCCATCAAAAGCCTCTCCCATGACGTCCGTCGATGGGGCAAGGCCCGTGAACAGCTCGAATGCGTCGGCGGCCTGGTAGATCGCAAGCTCCCGCCCGGTCATGATCCGCGCGCCCTTGGCTTGCGCTGCAGCCAGGAGCGGCGTGATCAGCGGCGAATAGACGGCGTCGGCGACCCATAATTTTTCGTGCAGCAATGCAGCCGGGAGCGGCATGCCCCGGTTCGGCAGCATGCCGACGGGCGTGCCGTTGACGAGGCCGGTCGCACCATCGAGTGCGTCCTCGACGGCCATAGCCACCCTCGCACCACCCTGCACGGCCAGGAGGGAAACGAGTTTCTCGGCGCGCCCCGGCTCGCTGTCGAAAATGCGGATGTCGGTCACCTTCAGGCTCGCCAGCGCAAACGCGATCGCCTTGCCGACGCCGCCCGCGCCGATCACGGCGACGCGGTTTCCGGCAGGCGCCAGCAGCGGCGCCACCGCGCGGGCAAACCCGGTCGTGTCGGTGTTGTGGCCTGTCAGCCGCCCGCCGCTTGCGACGACGGTGTTGACCGCGCCCATGGCGGCAGCGCCCGGCGCCAGCTCGTCGAGCAGCGGGACCACGGCTTCCTTATATGGATAGGTGACGTTGACGCCGGCAAAGCCGAGCCGCCGCACCCCTTCGAGCATCATACGGAGCCCATCTGCATCGGCGCCGGCAACCTCGATCAGCTGGTAATGGCCGCGCAGGCCAAGCGCCTCGGCCGCACGCTCGTGCATCGCAGGCGAGGCGGAATGCGCGATCGGCGCACCGATCAGACCGGTGAGGAGTTTTTTGCTGGCGGCGTATCCGCGCTTGGGCATGGTGTGCAATCGTCTTGTGAGGAGCGTTTATCCCCGGCCAATAGCGGGGAAATCCGCGCAAGTCCAAGCGGGACGATAGTCTTTCCCTTGCCTAACACAATTACCCATTTATCGGGCAAACCTAACATAATGTTATTTTTTCCGCCCGCGCATCGCGGGCGCCTTGCCGTTGCCGCGGGACGGCTCGACCGCGCGCATCTCGGCGCGCAGCGACGCGATGAAGTATTCGACGTGGAGTGACAGCGGCGCGCCGCGCTTGACCGCGATGTAGGTGTCGAACCGCGTCGGCTCAGTGATCTTGAGCAGCTCGATCCCGGGATAGCCGCCATGGGCCACCGTGAACTGGTCGATGACCGCGATGCCCAGCCCCGCCTTCACCAGCGCGCAGACCGTGGTGCCGAAGCGGGCGCGGATGGTGATGTTGTAGTCGAGCCGGCTGCGCGCAAAGATCTCCGCCATGATGCGGCCGTAGGGATCCTTGGGGTCGATGCCGATCAGCGGATAGCGGGTGATCTCGGCGGCCGAGACCTGCTTGCGGCCGGCAAGCTCATGGCCCGGCGGCACGATGCAATAGAGTTCGCCCGAGGCGAGCGGCATGAAGTCGAGGCCGGAATGCTCGAGCCGGTAGCTCATCGCTACGCACTCGCCGCGGCCGAGCAAGAGATAGTCGATGGCTTCCTCCAGCTTGAGGATGTTGATGTCGATGCCGAGATCGGGATAGCGGCGCCGCACGCGCTCGATCGCGCGCGGCACCATCACCTGCGAGATGCTCGGCACCGAGCCGATGCGCAGCTCCGACAAAGCGCCGCGTCCGATCTTGGAGATAATCTCGGAGAGATCGTCGACCTTCTTGTAGACGCCGTTGATCTGCTCGAAGATGTTCTCCGCCTCGGGAGTCGGGAAGTAGCGACCGTTCTGGCGCTGGAAGAAGCGGATGCCGAGCGAGCGCTCGGTGTATTTGACGAGACGGCTGATGCCCGGCGCCGAGACGTTGAGCAGCTTCGCCGCACCGCCAATGGTGCCCGTCACCATCACGGCCCGGATCACTTCAACCTGGCGCAGCGTCATCATGTCCTGGACATCCCGAAAGGCGATCGCAATCGCGATCATCTCACGGGAGAAGCAAGGTCATCCAGCGGTAAGTGTATTGAGGTGAGCTGAAGAGGGGGATTCTCCCCCTCTCCCCTTGTGGGCCCCTTGTGGGAGAGGGTGGATCGCCGCGATAGCGGCGAGACGGGTGAGGGGTTCTCTCGGCGAATGCCTGCTGCAGTGGGTGCGTGGAGAGAGACCCCTCATCCGGCGCTTCGCGCCACCTTCTCCCACAAGGGGAGAAGGGAAACTACCTTCGTGGCGGATTGCTTGGACTCAAATCGGCGGATTCAAATGGAGGCCGGCGCAACCGCGCGAGCAGCTTGCGCCATGACCACAACCGTTTTAACTCGCCGGTCCTTCCGGCGACACGCTGCCGGGCTGCTCCGGGCGCTCGCTTTGCAGCACCTCACGTGCGAACTCGATGATCTTCTGCTTGTTTGCAGTGTGGCGGACGGCGAAAAATACGCGGTTGAGCTCGAGGCCGAGCACGCTGTTGAGGGCGATGTTCTCGTCTTCCATCGTGGCTTTCCCGCTGCAGGCGTCCTAGGTGTAACTTGACGTCAATTCTTCCACAAGTAGATTAATCTTCGGGGCGTGTGACGCACCGGGAAACTACGGAAGCGGTGAATTGAGGGAGCCCCACAAGACGTGCTATAGCGAGCGGCAAGGGTCAGGAAACGCACTGATGTCCGCCGTGGATTATGGCCGGGAAGCGCTCGACTTCATCGAAGGGCTGGGAGCCTACAGCACGGTTCCGGACGCCATGGATTCGCTCGCAACGGCATTCAGCCGGTACGGCTTCGAGCATATCATCGTGACGGGCTTGCCGAACCCCGACCAGCGCTTTTCCCAGATGGTGCTCGCCAAGAAGTGGCCGGCGGAATGGTTCAGCCTCTACACTCAAAAAAGCTACGACCGCGTCGATCCCGTGATCCGCAAATGCCGGCAGACGGTGAATCCCTTCGAGTGGTCGGAGGCGCCTTATGATCCCGAATTGGAACCGGGCGCCGTGGAGGTGATGCGGCGCGCTGCCGATTTCCGCATGTCGCATGGCTTCGTCGTTCCGATCCACGGGCTGACCGGCTACGAGGCCGGCGTCTCGCTTGGTGGCGTCCACCTTGATCTCAATGCCCGCAGCAAGCCGGCGCTGCACCTGATCGCGATGTATGGCTTCGACCATATTCGCCGTTTGCTCGATCCAACGCCGCATCCGTCGATGCGCCTCACCCCGCGCGAGCGCGAGGTGATCTCCTGGGCTTCGCAGGGCAAGTCGGCCTGGGAGATCGGCGAGATCCTGAACATCACCCAGCGCACTGCGGAAGAGCATCTTGCAACTGCAGCGCGCAAGCTTGGCGCCGTCAACCGGACGCATGCGGTCGCGATCGCAATCCGGCACAGAATCATCAATCCCTGAAATAGCCGCCTACTGGGAAATTTCCCAATAGTCGGCTCGGCCTTTTTCCAAGAGGCTTCCCCCATTTCAAGCCATGGGGGACTTCATGATTCATGTGATTTCGGCCGTTAACCGGCACCATTACGAGGACGTCATCGAGCAACACTTTCGGCTGCGTCACGAGATTTTTGTGGAGGAGCGGAAATGGGAGGGACTGCGGAAGCCCGATAGCCGCGAGATCGACGCCTATGACAATGAGGACGCGATCTATCTGCTGGCCCTCGACGAGAGCCGCCGTGTGCTCGCCGGCTCCCGGCTGTATCCAACCACCAAGCCGACGATGATGAGCGATGTCTTTCCACACCTTGCGGCGGTGCGTGGCTGTCCGGTGGACCCCCTGGTCTGGGAGTGGTCACGTTTCTTCGTCGCGCGCGACCGCCGCGATGGCGCGCTCAACCTGCAACTGATGGCGGCGGCGCAGGAGTTCTGTCTCGACCAGGGCATCGAGCGTCTCTGCCTGGTCATGGAGACGTGGTGGCTGCCGCGATTCCACGACATCGGCTTCGTCGTCACGCCGCTCGGACTACCGGCGCTGGTCGGGGACTCCTGGACCATGGCCGCGACGATTGAGGTCCGTCAGGAGTCGCTCGATATCGTGTGCAACCGTATCGGGATGACGCACGCCATCCAGCACGACGGTCCGCGTATCGACTGCATCGCCCGTGCCAACCTCTGCGGCCTTGCCGCGCAACGAAAGATTGCCTGAGATGTCGAACATGATGCGGGACAGCCAGATCATGGCGCAGACCAGAGACGAGAATCTCAGCTACATGTCCGACATGGCGCTCGAACTCGCTGAGATGGCAGAAGACTCCGGAATGGCGACACTCGCCTATCTGTTCCGGATGGCGGCGCTGGAGGCCTCGACGGCAGACGCCGCGCTCGTCGAGCCGGACGATCTCCCCCAACAGATGACGTCGCACTAGACGCCAGTCTTCCTTCACTCAACGGAAGGTCTCGCCCTCTCCCTTGGGAGAGGGCGAGCGTTTTTGCGCAGCGCGCCGCTGCCTCCGCCCCGGATGGGTGCGGCAGGTTGACCCATCCTCCCCGGCAACCATCTTGCAAGGTGCGCACAGCCGCACCCCGCCGGGATGCAACAAAGTGCATGTCTGGCGTCAAATCGCTCTTGCCTCGGAACGATACTGCCATTACCCATTTTTCGGCCTTGAAGAGGCAGGGGGAGCTCTTTCACTGATGGCGACCGTGTTCGAACATCGGCGTGACGCTGCGTGCGCCTGAAAGAGTTTTGATGCTGCTCGTCGTCGAACAATTTTTGAACGGATTGCAGTTCGGCCTGCTGCTATTCCTGCTCGCCGCCGGACTGACGCTGGTGTTCGGGATCATGGATCTCGTCAACCTCGCGCACGGCTCGCTCTACATGATGGGCGCCTATTTCGCCGCGACCTTCGCGGCCTGGACCGGCAGCTTTCTGCTCGGCGCGTTCCTGGCGCTCGGTGCGACGCTGCTGCTTGGCATCGTGCTTGAGGTGGTGGCGCTGAAACATCTCTATGGACGAGACCATCTCGACCATGTGCTCGCGACCTTCGGCCTGATCCTGTTCTTCAACGAGGCTGTGCGGCTGATCTGGGGGCCGGCGGGCCTCGCGCTGCCGCTGCCGGCCTGGCTCACCGTGCCGGTGCCGATCCTGCCGGGCATTCACTATCCCGCCTACCGTCTCGCCATCATCGTCGTTGCGCTGCTCGTTGCGCTGCTGCTCTATCTCGGCGTGATGCGCACCCGCGTCGGCATGCTGATCCGGGCCGGTGCCTCCAACCGCGAGATGATCGGCGCGCTCGGCATCAACATCAAGCTGCTCTACACCCTGGTGTTCGGTCTCGGCGCCGCGCTTGCGGGCCTTGCCGGGCTGATGCAGGCGCCGATTCTCACCGTGCAGATAGGCATGGGCGAGAACATCCTGATCCTCGCCTTCGTCATCATCGTGATCGGCGGCATCGGCTCGATCCGCGGCGCGTTCCTGGCCGCGATCTTCGTCGGCATGATCGACACGCTCGGCCGTGCCTTCCTGCCGAACCTGCTGCGGCAGGTGCTGAGCTCGACCGCCGCCTCCACCGCCGCGCCCGCGCTGTCATCCATGCTGATCTATCTGTTGATGGCAATCGTGCTGGTGGTGCGGCCGGAGGGGCTGTTTCCGGCCAACCGTCGATGAAGGCTTTCACCGTGAGCAAGGCCGTGACGGCCCTGATGCTGGCAGGCCTCGTGCTGCTGCCACTCTATTCGCAAGCATCCGGCAACATCTTCATCCTGACGCTGTTCACCCGCGTCGTCATCCTGGCGCTGGCAGCAGCGAGCCTCAACCTCATCATGGGCTATGGCGGCATGATGAGCTTCGGCCATGCCGCCTATCTCGGCATCGGCGGTTATGCCGTCGGCATCCTGGCGCAGGAAGGCGTCGGCTCCGGCTTCATTCAGTTTCCGGTCGCGATCGCGGCGTCCGCACTCTACGCGCTCGTGATCGGTGCGCTCTCCTTGCGCACCCGCGGTGTCTATTTCATCATGATCACGCTGGCGTTCGCGCAGATGGCCTATTACGTCGCCTCGGGCCTCGCACGCTACGGCGGCGACGACGGTCTCACCGTCTACAAGCGCAGCGACTTTTCCGGCCTGATCAATCTCGGGAACCGTGTGCAGTTCTACTACCTCTGCCTTGCCTGCTTGTTCGGCGTGATCTTCCTGATCTGGCGCATCGTCAATTCGCGCTTCGGCCTCGTCGTGCAGGGTCTGCGTTCCAACGAGCAGCGCATGCAGGCGATCGGCTTTCCGGCGAAACGCTATCAGCTGGTCTGCTTCGTCATCTCCGGCATGATGTGCGGCCTGGCCGGTGCGCTGCTCGCCAACAACACCGATTTCATCAGCCCGGCCGCGATGTACTGGACCCGTTCCGGTGACCTCATGGTGATGGTCATCCTCGGCGGCATGGGCGCGCTGTTCGGCCCGGTCATGGGGGCGGTGGTCTATCTGCTCCTGGAAGAGTTCTTGTCGCAGATCACCGAATACTGGGCGCTGATCATGGGCCCGCTGCTGTTGCTGATCGTGCTGTTCGGCCGCGGCGGCATCATGGGCTTGCTCGGGAGGTTCAATCGTGGCTGAACCGCTGCTCCGTGTCGAGAAGCTGGTGCGCCGCTTTGGCGGCATCATTGCGACGGACAACGTCTCGCTCGACGTCGCGGCGGGCGAGCTGCACGCCATCATCGGCCCGAACGGCGCCGGCAAGACCACGCTGATCAGCCAGCTCACCGGGCATCTGGCGCCGAATTCAGGCAGCGTCTCGCTCGGTGGCCGCGACATCACCCACCTGCCGGCCTATCGCCGCTGCGCGCTGGGCCTGGCGCGTTCGTTCCAGATCACCTCGCTGCTGTTCGACTTCACCGCTGCCGACAATGTCGCACTGGCGGCGCAGGCCCATGCCGGCACGTCGTTCCGTTTCTTCGCCAATGCGCGCAAGGAAAAGGGCCTGCGTGACGCCGCGCATGCTGCGCTCGATCGCGTCGGGCTGTTGCATCGCGCCGACGTCGTCGTGTCCCGGCTCAGCCATGGCGAGCGGCGCGAGCTCGAGCTCGCGGTCGCGCTCGCGAGCAAGCCAAAACTGCTGCTGCTGGACGAGCCGATGGCCGGGCTTGGCGTCACCGAATCGCAGCGCATGGTGAAGCTGCTCCAGGAGCTGCGCAAGGAAGTCTCGATCGTGCTGGTCGAGCACGACATGCCGGCGGTGTTCGCGCTCGCCGACCGCATCACGGTGCTGGTCTATGGCCGCGTCATCGCTTCCGGCGATCCGGCCGCAATCCGCGGCAACGACGATGTCAAGCGCGCCTATCTCGGCGACCAGCATGTGGTGACGCACCATGTCTGAAAAAGAGATGGCTGAAACGCTGCTCGACGTCGACGGCATCGAAACCTGCTACGGGCTGTCCCAGGTGCTGTTTGGCCTGTCGCTGTCGATCAAGCCGGGCGAGATGGTCTCGCTGATGGGCCGCAACGGCATGGGCAAGACCACCACCATCCGCTCCATCATGGGCCTGACGCCGGCGCGCACAGGCAGCATCCGTTTTGCGGGCTCCGAGGTGCGGACGCAGCCGTCCTACAAAATCGCAAAACTCGGCGTCGGCCTCGTGCCCGAGGGACGCCAGATCTTCCCGAACCTCACGGTGCGCGAGAATCTGGTCGCTGCGGCCGCCGATCGCTTCGGCAGCGCCAATCCCTGGACGCTCGCCGCGATCTACGTGCTGTTCCCGCGGCTGGCCGAGCGCGCCTCGAACATGGGCAACCAGCTCTCTGGCGGCGAGCAGCAGATGCTCGCGATCGGCCGCGCGCTGATGACCAATCCGAAGCTGCTGATCCTGGACGAAGCGACCGAGGGCCTGGCGCCGCTGATCCGCGAAGAGATCTGGAACTGCCTGTCGATGCTCAAGAGCCGCGGCCAGTCGATCCTCGTCGTCGACAAGAACGTCGACCATCTCGCCCGCATCTGCGACCGCCACTACATCATCGAGCGCGGCAAGACGGTGTGGAGCGGCACGTCGAACGAGCTGTTGGCCGAGCCGGAGCTGCAGCACAAATATTTGGGGATCTGAAAGGACGGTGAGATGGGGGAGGAACGCTCTTGCGGCTCAGTCAGCGTCGTCCTGGCGAAAGCCAGGACCCATACCGCGTGATCTATCGATTGCGGCGGGTATCAGTACTGAGCGCCAATCTTCGCCAAACGTCTCCCTGGGATAATGGATCCTGGCTTTCGCCAGGACGACATTGGGGCCCTCACCAATAAATCCCATGACGATGCAGTTCGCGGATCACGCGTGCTTCGGTCGACGGTTGGCGGCGCTTCGGCTTGGTTGTCTCGGTCGTGCTTGCCACCGCTGCGCCGGTCGACTGAACGGGTGCTGCGGCAGGAGTTGTCGCGGCAGGGGCGCTTACGGTCGTCGGCGCGGCAGCGACCGGCGGAGTTGAAGTGGATGTCGTGGTCGCCGTCTGGACGTTCGCCGATGGCGCCTGCGCTACCGGCTGCTCGGGTGCCTGCTGGCTCGAATTGGAGGCCGCGAGGCTCAGGCTTCGCGAACCTCCGGCATAGGCCTGGGTAGCCAGTAGCGATAGCGCGGCGATCAGAATCAGCTTGCGCATGGAAATCCCCATGATTTGGTCAGTTCATCTTGCCTAAACCGCACCAGCCGGTTTTCTAACGCGCTAGGCGATGCGTGCCGATCTCGATCAGCGTGGTCCGGCAGGACAGGCGGTAAATCAGACTGAACAGATGGTTCCACATGATCGAACTCCACTGTTGATCATGGGGCAGCAGCCTAGGCGCGTTGTCTTTCACGCCGTTTTCGTGGGGCGGGGAAAATGGCTTCGTCGGGGCGCGGGGTGATTTCGTCGCAACCGGTGGGACGAAGTCGCCTCACGGGCGTGTGAGCGAACCCTTCGGACCGCCCCCGAACGATGTCACAACGTCAAAACATCTCGAAATATTCGCGGTGTTCCCAGTCGGTCACCTCAGCCAGGAAGCGGTCGATCTCGGCATTCTTGATGTGGGTGTAATAGTCGACAAACTCTCCGCCGAGCTTTTCGCGGAAGAACGGGTCGTCCTTCAGCGCGGCGACGGCGTCACGCAGCGACTTCGGCAACAGCGGCGCCTTGGTCTCATAAGGCGTGTCGGCGGAGGGGCCGGGATCGAGCTTGCGATCGATGCCGTCGAGGCCGCTCAAGACTTGCGAGGCCATGTAGAGATAGGGATTGGCCGCGGGCTCGCCGACGCGGTTTTCCAGGCGGGTGGCGGCATCGCCGGCCGCCCCGAGCACGCGGATCATGACGCCGCGATTGTCGCGGCCCCAGATCGCGCGGTCCGGCGCCAGCGAATAGGAGCGGTAGCGCTTGTAGCCGTTGATGGTCGGCGTGGTGAACACGGTTGCCGCGCGGGCGTGGTCAAGCAGCCCTGCGAGATAAGCGCGGCCGAATGCGCTGAGCGGCTCGCTGCCTGCGTTCGCCATGAACAGGTTCTCCCCGCTCGCGCGCGAGATGATCGACTGGTGCAGGTGCCAGCCGCTGGCGAACAGGTTCGGCAGTTTCGGCCGGCACATGAAGGTGGCGTGATAGCCGTGGCGGTGCGCGATCTGCTTCACGGCGGAACGGAACAGCACCATGTTGTCGGCAGGCTCCATTCCCTTCTTCGGCTGAAAGGTGAACTCGCACTGGCTCGGCCCGAACTCGACCTCGACCGATCGCAGGGGAAGCCCGAGCGCGAGGACGTCGCGGCGCAGGATCTCCAGCACCGGCTCCATCTGGTCGAAGCGCTGCTCGGTGAGATACTGGTAGCCGTGGCTGAGCAGGCTCACAGAGGGCGGCGTGCCGGGCTGGCCCGCATCCTCGGCGCGCATATGGACGTCGTCGAGCTTGAAGATGTGGAATTCGACCTCGAGCCCGGCGACGAAATCGTGGCCACGGCTTGCGAGTTCATTAAGTACCTTGCGATAGAGCCCGCGCGTCGCGAACGGCACGGGGCGGCCGTCATTGAAATAGAGATCGCACAGCACCCAGCCTGTCGCCGGCGCCCATGGCAGCACGCGGAAGGTGGTGGGATCGGCGACCATCAGCACGTCGGCCGCGCCCTCCATCTCCTTCATGCCGAAGCCGCCGCCGGCGGTGAACACCGGGAATACCGTGCGGTGCGAGGTGTCCTTGGCGAGCATCGTCGTGGTGATCGAGCAGCCGCTTTCCAGCGAGGCGATCGCCTCCGAAGCAATGATGGTCTTGCCGCGCAAGATGCCGTGCTGGTCGGGGAAGCCGAGGCGGATGACCTCGAGGTTCTTCTCCTCGACGATGCGGCGCATGCGCGTCGCGGCGTCCTTATGCTCTTCCGACCACAGCGCATGACGCGCGACGAAGGTCACTTTTCCACTCCCCCAACTGCCGTAGGGTGGGCAAAGCGAAGCGTGCCCACCGCATCTATCGTCCTCGCGGAAGCATGGTGGGCACTGCGCTTTGCGCCTTTGCCCACCCTACGGGAGCCGACCACAATCGTCACTCCGCCGCCGTCAGCCGATGCACCTTGCCTTCGATGTCCTTCGGCACCGGGGCCGTCCACGGCGCGCCGCGGCGGCGCTTGACGTCGACTTCCATCCAGTAGGTCTCCCAGCCCCGCGTCGGGCCGATGCCGTCCATCGTCGCCGGTCCCTGGATTGCGCGCGCGGTGCTCTCGTCGAGATGCAGCATCGGCTTTTCGCCGGCCATCGCTTTGTCGATCTCCTGCCGCAGCAGGCGGCGGTACAGCACGATCGCCTTGTCGGACTGGCCGAGATGCTCCTTGGTGCGATCCTGGATCGCGCCCATGGATTCCACCGCCCACTGGTCGTGGACGTTGATGTCGCTGCCCATGCCGGTGTAGGTCGCGGTCTGCTGCTCGTGCGGATCGAAGCCGTAATCATTGCCGCGGTTCTTGCGCGATTTGTAGTCGGGAAGCTCGTAGAGCTCGAGCCGCTGGTCACGCATCTTCTGCTTCTCGACCGGTGCGGAGTAGCTCGTGAAGATCGCGTACCAGTAGCAGTTCTCGTCATCGACCGGCACGTGCCACTGCGTGATCGTCATCTCCGTGCTCATGGGGATGACGAAACCGTGCGGGAAGAGCTGGTTGGTCACCCGCACATGGGTACGCTCCTCGTCGATCTCGCGTAGCGCGATCAGCCGCAGGCCGTATTCGGTGTGCTCGACATTGATGATCGGGCGGTCGTACTCGCGCAGGATTTTCGTCATCGGCAGGTCGCTGCCGGCGGAGGCGCCGCGGAACTGCTTGCCGTAAGCGGTGGATGTGTCCTCGTCCTCGAAGAAACGATGCAGATAGGAGGCGTGCGCGGGATCGATGCCGACCTCCAGCGCCTGGAGCCAGTTGCAGGCCATGTGGCCCTTGAACGCGAAAGTGTGCGTGCCGGGCGCGATGAAACAGTCGATCTCCGGGAATGCCGGCGGCTCACCCTCGCCGAGCCAGGCCCAGAGGATGCCGCTCTTCTCCACCACGGGATAGGAGCGCTGCTTGATGTTCTGGCAGAGCTTTGAGTCCTTCGGTTCGGCCGGCGTCTCGATGCACTGCCCGGTCGCGTCGAACAGCCAGCCGTGGAACGCGCAGCGCAGGCCGCCATGTTCGAGCCTCCCGAAAGCAAGGTCGGCGCCGCGATGCGCGCAGTGCCGGTCGATCAAGCCGTAGCGTCCCGTCTCGTCGCGGAACAGCACCAGGTTTTCGCCGAGCAGTTTGACGGGGCGGATCGGGCGTGCGCCCTCCAGTTCATCGGCAAGAGCGGCCGGCTGCCAGTAGCTCCGCATCAGCTTGCCGCACGGGTCCTTCGGCCCGGTGCGGGTGATCAGGTCGTTCTGCTCCTGGCTCATCATGGCGGTCGCGTCCTTTGCTGGAGGGGCGATTGTTGTTCGCCTATTGAACGAATGGGCGAATTATGACATGCCTTGATGCGGCAGCAAGCACTATTTTGCAGGAATGGCCCGACACCATGCCCAAGCTGAAGCGGAGCGAGAGCGACGAGCGCGCGACGGATTTCGTCGAAAGCCTCGATCGCGGCCTGCGCCTGCTGCAATGTTTTGGCGCGACCCCGGGCCCAATGACGCTGAGCGATCTCGCCCGCGCAGCTGAGCTGCCGCGCGCCACGACCCGGCGAATCCTGTTCACGCTTGCACGCAGTGGCTTCGTTGCGAGCGACGGCAAACTGTTCTCGCTGACGCCGCATGTGCTGACGCTCGCGGCGTCCTACCTGCGGTCCAATCAGCTCGTCGCCGTGCTTCAGCCGGTGCTCGATCGCGTCGCGACCGCAGCGCAGGAAATCTCTTCGCTCGCGGTGCTCGATGGCGACGACGTCGTGTTCATCGCCCGCGGCGGTCCGGCGCGCGTCTTTTCAAGCGGACTCGAAATTGGCTACCGGCTCCCGGCCTTCTGCACCTCTGTTGGCCGCGCCATGCTCGGACAACTCGGTGATGCCGAACTTGCCGAGCGCCTGAAGACGATGAAGCGCGAAGCGTTGACGCCGCAGACGGTGACCGATCCCAAGGTCTTGCTCGCGCGCATTGCAGCAGACCGCGCCCAGGGCTATTCGCTGGTCGACCGCGAGGCCGAGCCGCATTTCCGCTCGATCTCCGTTCCCGTCCGCCGCTACGATGATGTCATCGTCGCCGCCATCAACATGGGCGCCCATGTCGACCGCGTGCCGGCGCGGGAACTGGTCGACCGGTTCCTACCCCTGCTGGGCGAAGGCGCGGAATCGGTGCGCTCGCAGCTGCTGTAGCTACAGCACGCTTTCGCTCTTTCCGCATTTCGCGCTATGATGTGTGGGTCACAAGAGAACAGGGAGTATGCCATGCAACACACCATGGTTCCCAGTGATCGTGTGGAGCATGTCGCCGTCTACGGGCGCGACGGTACCAAGCTCGGCACGATTGAGCGGCTGATGCTCGACAAGGTGAGCGGAATGGTCGGCTATGCCGTGATCAAGACCGGCGGCCTGCTCGGCACCCGTCACCACTATCCGGTGCAATGGAACGCGCTGAAATACGATCCAGCACGCCAGGCATTCCAGGTTGAGCTGACGCTGGACGAACTCAGCCACGGCCCATGCGAGTTCGATGGCGACGCGTTCGACTGGGGCGATCGCTCGCGGCCCTACCCGCATCCGCATTACTGGTCGGTCTAGCCGCGTCGGGAGTCTTGTAGCCCGGGTAAGCGAAGCAATTCCCGGGAACGCCATGCGTTGGCCTTGATCGACGCTCTCACGGCCGGTTGCGCATCCAGTCGGCGAGACCCGACAGCGCCCGATCGAGGTCGTGCCGCGCGGCCGCATCGGCCACCGTTTCCTCGAGCGCCCCGCGCATGCAGAGCATCCATGCATCGCGTTCGGCATCGCCGATGGCAAAACCGATGTGGCGTTGGCGCAGCCGCGGATGGCCCTTCTCGACGGAGTAGAGTTTTGGGCCGCCGGTCCATTCGGTGAGATAGCGCTTCAGCACGTCCTTGATCGCGCCGAGATCGGCCGCGTGCATGGCACGAATGGTCCGCGCCTCCGCAAGCGTATCCATCCGATCATAAAAGCGCTCGACCAGCCGATCGATCGTGGCACTGCCGCCGATCCGCTCGAACGTGGAGATTGCGACGTCGCTATCGGTCATTCCGCGTCCCGGCTACAGCGCCACGCTGCGCAGCCCAAAACTGCGTGCTTCGTTCTGAAGCACCGGCCGCACCGCGTCGATCAACCGTGCGGCGGCGGCGTCGACGGAAAGCCCCGCGGTATCCACCACCGCGGTGGCGCGCGCATACAGCGGCTCGCGGCTGCGCAGAATGTTACGCAACTCCGCCATCGCGGAACGATCATCCGCCATCGGGCGAAGGTCGCCCTGACGGCGCACGCGGGCCATGTGCTCCTCGGGCTCGGCCTTCAGCCAGATCGTGTAGAACGACGACAGGATCTGGTCGAAGGTGAGCGGCTCCGAGACGATGCCGCCGCCGGTGGCGAGCACCATCAGCTCGTTGCGCGCGAGCAACTGCTGCAGCGCCGCCTGCTCCATGCGGCGAAAGCCTTCCTGGCCGTACAGCGCGATGATCTCGGCGACCGAGAGCCCGTTCTGCTGCTCGACCTCCTTGTTGAGCTCGACAAAGCTCCAGCCGACCTTCTTCGCCAGAATCTTGCCCAGCGTGGATTTGCCGGCGCCGCGCAGGCCGATCAGCGCGATGCCGCAGAATGGCGCGCGCCGCGGCGCGGATGCGCTGCCGCCGGCGAGCAGGTCCTTGGCCTGGGCGATCTGGCCCGGCGTCGCCTTGCGCAGCAAGTCGCGAAACATCTGCCAGTCCGGCGTCGGATCGGCCGATGGAAGCAGATCTTCCAGATGCGCGCCCATCGCGTCCGAGACGCGGCGCAAGAGCACGATGGAGACATTGCCCTTGCCGCTTTCGAGCTGGGCGATATAGCGCTCCGAAATACCTGAAACCTTGGCGAGCACTTTTCGCGACATGCCGCGCAGTGCGCGCATGGTGCGCACGCGCTGGCCGAGCTGTTCGAGGAAGCGGGATTCGGCGTCGGGACTGTCGGTCATGGACTACAGATCATGGGCCTTCTTGAGCGGGTGTCCTGCGGCGCATTTCAATGAAACATAATGCGTGATAGCATTGACAGCAAGCCAATGCGGTGTCTTTCTATGAATTATAATTCTAAAATCGGGGGAGAAGTCCGTGAGCGAGGGATCCTATAATGCGGTGACCTGGCTGCTCGACCGTAACGTCGAGGAGGGCCGCGGCACCAAGCTGGCCTTCGACGACACCGTCTCTCGCCTGACTTATGGCGAGCTCCAGCAACAGACCCGCCGCGCCGCCAACATGCTGCGCCGTCTCGGCGTCCGCCGCGAGGAACGTGTGGCGATGATCATGCTGGACACGGTCGACTTTCCAATCGTGTTTCTGGGCGCGATCCGCGCCGGCATCGTACCGGTGCCGCTCAATACGCTGCTGACCGCCGATCAATATGCCTACATCCTCGCCGACTGCCGCGCGCGCGTGCTGTTCGTCTCGGAGGCGCTCTATCCCGTCATCAAGGACGTCGTCGGCCGGATGCCGGATCTCGAGCATGTCGTGGTGTCCGGCGCCAAGGTCAACGGCCACAAGCAGCTCAAAGAGGAGCTGGCACGCGAGAACGATCAATTCACGACCGCTGCGACGCATGCCGACGAGCCGGCGTTCTGGCTGTACTCATCAGGCTCGACCGGCATGCCCAAGGGCGTGCGTCACCTGCATTCAAACCTGCAAGCCACCGCCGAAACCTACGCCAAACAGGTGCTCGGCATTCGCGAGAGCGACGTTTGTCTCTCCGCGGCGAAGCTGTTCTTCGCCTACGGCCTCGGCAATGCCCTCACTTTCCCGATGTCGGTCGGCGCCAGCGTGGTGCTGAATAGCGAGCGGCCTACGCCGGCGCGGATGTTCGACCTGATGAACCGCTACAATCCCTCGATCTTCTACGGCGTGCCGACGCTGTTTGCAGCGATGCTCAACGACGAGACGACGAAGGCGGAGCGCGGTGGCAACGCACTGCGCATCTGCACCTCGGCCGGCGAGGCGCTGCCGGAATCCGTCGGCAACAGTTGGAAGGCGCGCTTCAACGTCGACATTCTGGATGGTGTCGGCTCGACCGAGCTGTTGCACATCTTCCTGTCGAATGCTCCCGGCGACATCAAATATGGCTCGTCCGGCAAGCCGGTGCCGGGTTATGCGGTGCGGCTCGTCAACGAGGCCGGCCAGGACGTCGCCGACGGCGAGGTCGGGGAGTTGCTGGTCGATGCGCCCTCCGCGGGCGAAGGCTACTGGAACCAGCGCCACAAGAGCCGCCGCACGTTTGAAGGCCCGTGGACCCGCACCGGCGACAAATACATCCGCGACGCCGAGGGCCGCTACACCTTCTGCGGCCGCGCCGACGACATGTTCAAGGTTTCCGGCATCTGGGTCTCGCCCTTCGAGGTCGAGAGCGCACTGATCACGCATCCGGCCGTGCTGGAGGCGGCGGTCGTGCCCGAAGCGGATCCGGAAGGCCTGCTGAAGCCGAAGGCCTTCGTCGTGCTGCGCCCCGGCGCGACGACGACCGGCCTGCAGGAGGTGCTGAAGGATCACGTCAAGCAGAAGATCGGCCCCTGGAAATATCCGCGCTGGATCGACGTGGTGGACTCGCTGCCGAAGACCGCGACGGGGAAGATCCAGCGGTTCAAGCTGCGGGACGGCGCGAATTGAGCGTGCGCATGTCGAGGGTGACTGACACTGCTGCGGCAAGCCCACCTGCGCTCCCTCCCCCACAAGGGGGGAGGGACGACGGAGTGCGTCGAAGCGCCTCCTGCCCGTTGCGCGAAGAAGAGTGACAGCATGACCAACATCACCTCTACCGGCTTCCTCAGCATCGGGAGCGCCAGCCTTGAGTATAAATGGCTGGCGCCGCAAACCGCCGACGCTCCGACCATCGTCATGCTGCATGAAGGGCTCGGTTCGGTCGGTCTGTGGGGTGACTTCCCCGAAAAGCTGCAGCAGGCGACCGGCGCCGGCATCTTCGCCTATTCGCGCGCGGGTTATGGCCAGTCGAGCCCGGTGAGCCTGCCGCGGCCGCTCGATTACATGCAGCGCGAGGCGCTGGACGTGCTGCCGAAGTTGCTCGATGCGATCGGCTTCAAGCGCGGCCTGCTACTCGGCCATTCCGATGGTGCCTCGATCGCTACGATCTATGCCGGCGCGCACCAGGATCATCGCCTCCAGGGCGTCGTGCTGATGGCGCCGCATTTCATCGTCGAGGACATCTCGGTGAAGTCGATTGCGGACATCAAGACCGCCTATGAGACCACGGAGCTGAAAACAAAGCTCGGGCGCTGGCACAAGGACGTCGACAACGCCTTCTACGGCTGGAACGGCGCCTGGCTCGATCCCAAATTTCGCGACTGGGACATCTCCGAGTATCTCGCCTACATCCGTGTCCCTGTTCTGGTCCTGCAAGGCGTGGACGATCAATATGGGACGCTGCGCCAGGCCGAGATCGCGCAGCAAGAATGTTATTGTCCGGTAGAACTGAAAGTCATTTCAGGCGCGGAGCATTCCCCCCATCGTGAAGCACCTGGGCTGACGCTTGTCGCGATTGAGCAATTTGCCAAAGCGGCCCTGCGCGACGATCAGGGACTTCAAGGCCGCGCCGCCTGAAGTCCTCCACATGAAACAAAATGCATGTTAAATGCATTTGAGCACTGGACGGGCCCATAAAGATGCATTATTGTGCATCTAACGCCAAAACTCATAATCAAGCTCAAGGGTGGCCCATGGCCGGGGAAGATCGGCGCCTCGCAGGCGGCGCGACATTCATCGATTTCCAGACCGAACCGTCGCGCTACCGGCACTGGAAGCTCGCGGTCGACGGCGACGTCGCGACCCTGACCATGGACGTCGACGAGAATGGCGGCCTGTTCGAGGGCTATCTGCTCAAGCTCAATTCCTACGATCTCGGCGTCGACATCGAGCTTGCGGACGCGGTCCAGCGGCTGCGCTTCGAGCATCCCGAGGTGAAGGTGGTGGTGATGCGCTCGGCCAAGAACCGTGTGTTCTGCGCCGGCGCCAACATCCGCATGCTCGCCGGCTCCACCCACGCCCACAAGGTCAATTTCTGCAAGTTCACCAACGAGACCCGCAACGGCATGGAAGACTCCTCGGAGAACTCCGGCCAGCGCTTCATCACGGTGGTAAACGGCTCGGCGGCCGGCGGCGGCTACGAGCTTGCGCTCGCCACGGACCACATCATCCTTGCCGATGACGGCGCGTCTGCGGTGGCGCTGCCGGAAGTGCCGCTGCTCGCGGTGCTGCCGGGCACTGGCGGGCTCACGCGCGTCGTCGACAAGCGCAAGGTGCGCCGCGACCATGCCGACTACTTCTGCACCATCGAGGAAGGCGTGAAAGGCAAGCGCGCCGTGCAATGGCGTCTCGTCGACGAGATCGCGCCGAATTCGAAACTCGAGAGCAGGATCGCCGAGCGCGCCAGGGAATTTGCGGCGGCCTCGAAGCGCAACGGCAGCGGCAAGGGCGTTGCGCTGACGCCGCTCAGGCGTCTCATCGACGAGACCAGCCTGCGCTACGGCTTCGTCACCGTCGATATCGACCGTGCCGCGCGCATCGCCACCATCTCGATCAAGGCGCCCGAGGCGTCGCCGCCTACCGACATCGACGGCATGCTGGCGCAGGGCGCTTCGTTCTGGCCGCTGCAGGTCGCACGCGAGCTCGACGACGCGATCCTGCATCTGCGCATCAACGAGCTCGAGATCGCCATGCTAGTGTTCAAGAGCCATGGCGACCGCGCCCATGTGCTGGCCTCCGACGCCTTCCTCGAAGCCAACAAGGCGCACTGGCTGGTCAACGAGATCCGCCATTACTGGAAGCGCGTGTTCAAGCGCATCGACGTCACCTCGCGCACGCTGGTGACGCTGGTCGAGCCCGGCTCCTGCTTTGCCGGCACACTGGCCGAGCTCGTCTTCGCCGCCGACCGCTCTTACATGCTGATCGGCACGCGCCAAGGCGACAACCGGCCGCCGCCGTCGATCGAGCTTTCGTCCATGAACTTTGGCTCCTATCCGATGAGCCATGGTTTGACCCGGCTGCAGTCGCGCTTCCAGGCCGACCCGTCCGATCTGGAGCGCGCGGAAGCCACCGTCGGCACCAGCCTCGACGCCGAGGAGGCCGAGGAACTCGGCCTCGTCACCTTCGCGCTCGACGATATCGATTGGGACGACGAGGTCCGCGTCTTCCTCGAGGAGCGCGCCAGCTTCTCGCCGGACAGCCTCACCGGCATGGAAGCCAGCCTGCGCTTCGTCGGCCCCGAGACGATGGAGTCAAAAATCTTCTCGCGCCTGACCGCGTGGCAGAACTGGATTTTCCAGCGTCCCAACGCCGTCGGCGAAGAAGGCGCGCTGCGCCGCTACGGCAGCGGCCAGAAGCCGAAATTCGATATGACACGGGTGTAACGACATTTTCTGCGTCATGGCCGGGCTTGTCCCGGCCATCCACGTGCTTGGCTCAACAAGCAAGAACGTGGATGCCGGCACAAGGCCGGGCATGACGAAATGAAATCGCAAGGAGCACGGCCATGAATATGAACATCATGAACGTCGACTACTCGACCAAGATTCCCAACAACGTGAACCTTGCCGAAGACCGCCAGGTGCTCAAAGCGCTGGAAGGCTGGCATCCCGGTTACATGGACTGGTGGAGCGACATGGGGCCGGAAGGCTTCCAGGAGTCGCTGGTGTACCTCCGCACCGCCTATTCGGTCGATCCGCGCGGCTGGGCCAAGTTCGATTACGTGCGCATGCCCGACTATCGCTGGGGCATTCTGCTTGCACCCCAGGAAGAGAACCGCGTCGTTCCGTTCGGTGAGCACTACGGCGAGCCGGCCTGGCAGGAAGTCCCGGGCGAGCATCGCGCCATGCTGCGCCGCCTGATCGTGATCCAGGGCGACACCGAGCCGGCCTCGGTCGAGCAGCAGCGCCACCTCGGCAAGACCGCGCCTTCGCTCTACGACATGCGCAATCTATTCCAGGTCAATGTCGAAGAGGGTCGTCACCTCTGGGCGATGGTGTACCTGCTGCAAAAGTATTTTGGCCGTGACGGCCGCGAGGAAGCCGACGATTTGCTCCGCCGCCGCTCCGGCGATGCCGATGCGCCGCGCATGCTCGGCGCCTTCAATGAGGCGACGCCGGACTGGTTGTCGTTCTTCATGTTCACCTACTTCACCGATCGCGACGGCAAGATGCAGCTGCACTCGTTGGCGCAGTCGGGCTTCGATCCCTTGTCGCGCACCTGCCGCTTCATGCTGACTGAGGAAGCGCACCACATGTTCGTCGGCGAGACCGGCATCACCCGCGTCGTGCAGCGCACCTGCGATGCGATGAGGGAGGCCGGCATCACCGATCCGACCGACATCGCAAAAGCCCGCGCGCTCGGTGTGATCGACCTGCCAACCATCCAGAAGAAGCTGAACCTGCACTACACCCTGTCGCTCGATCTGTTCGGCTCGGAAGTCTCGACCAACGCAGCCAACGCCTTCAACGCCGGCATCAAGGGCCGCTATCACGAGACCCAGATCGAGGACGATCACCAGCTCAAGAACGCCACCTATCCGGTGCTCAAGTTCATCGACGGCGAGATCAAGCTGGTCGACGAGCCGGCGCTGACCGCACTCAACATGCGCCTGCGCGACGACTACAGCCAGGATTGTGTCAAGGGCATGCTGCGCTGGAACAAGGTGATCTCGACCGCGGGCTACGACTTCCAACTCAAGCTGCCCAATGTCGCCTTCCATCGCCACATCGGCGAGTTCAAGGGCATCCATGCGACGCCGGATGGTCTTTTGATCGACGACGCCACCTGGGCCAGGCGCAAGGACGATTGGCTGCCCTCGACTGCCGACGGTGACTTCATCACCTCGCTAATGCAGCCCGTCACCGAGACCGGCCAGTTCGCCTCCTGGATCTCGCCGCCGAAAGTCGGCATCGACAACAAGCCCGGCGATTTCGAGTACGTGAAGATCGAGTCGTAAGGGCTGCTCGCGAGACGCGATCACGCGCCACAACTCCGCCGTCGTCCCGGATCTGCGCTTACGCTTGTGCGGGACGACGGCGGAATTTGTGGAGTGAGATACCCGCTTCGCGCTCAGCGCGTCCCGGGATGACGCACGCTTGGCGCGCGTCAATCCGCCACGACCTTGACGCGGTCGCGCACCTTCACCTGCGCGTTGCGATCGAGGCCGTTGAGCACGCGAAAACGTTCGGCCGGGTGATCGACGCCGGCCATGCGGTGGGAGAGTGATTCCACGGTGTCGCCAGGCTGCACGGTGATGACCTTGATGCGCAGCGGGCGGGCGGCCTGGATCTCTTCGAGCGTCAGGCGGCGGAATGAATTAACGGTCTCGCGCGCGTTGCGCTCGCTCTCGGTCGACTTCTGCCTCGTCGCGAAGATGAAGCGGTAGACGTCGCTGCCGAAACGCAACGCGTAGACCTTGAACTGCCACTGATCGCCCTTGGCGGTGGCGGAGGCGGCCGGAAAGCCGTTGATGGTGATATCCTCGGTGGAGGTCTTGTCGACGCCTTCCATCCAGCCCGAATTGAGGTAGTCGCCGAGCGATTGCTCGGCCGGCACCCGCACGACGTCGAAGCGCATCGCCTGCGAGCCGCCGTCGCGCACGCCGATCACAGCCTGCGCAGTGTTGTCGAGCGTAAAATTGTCCGGCGCCTGGAAGGTGAAGCCGAGCTTTGGATGCAGGAATCTGCGGCCGCGGACGAAGCCTTCGCTCGGGTCTTCGCCGTAGACAAGATTGTCGATCGCGGCGAGATAGCTTTCGCGGTCGCGCTCGCCGCCTTCCGGCGCACCGTATTGCCGCGCGATCGTCTGCGCATTCTGCACGCGCTCCGGAGTTGCCGGATGCGACGAGGTGAAATCCTGCGCGCGCGGATCGAGCGAGCTCTTGCCGGCCTTCAGCTCGGCATTGCGCTCCATCGCCGAGAGGAAGCGCGCCGCACCATAGGGATCAAAATGCGCGCGGGCGGAAATGCCGACACCGATGCCGTCAGCCTCGAACTCCTGGTTGCGCGAAAAGCTCGCCATGGTCAGCTTGGTCTTGGCGAGCGCGAGCGCGGTGAGATCGGGATCGCTGCTCATGTCGGTAACGACACGGGTGACGATCGCAGCCTGGCGCGCCTGATCCTCGCGTATCGCGGCGTGCTTGGACAGAACATGCGCCATCTCGTGGCTGAGCACGGAGGACAATTCTGAGGTGTCGCTGGCGAGTGCGAGCAGGCCGCGCGTGACATAGAGCTGCCCGTTCGGCAGCGCGAAGGCGTTCACCGCGCCGGAATTGAGGATGGTGACCCTGTAGCCCTGGTCGGGACGGTCGGACGCCGCGACCAGCCGCTCGACGGTCTTGGTGACCAGCGATTCGAGCCGGGGATCGTCATAGGTGCCGCCATAGCTCGCTAGGATGCGCTCGTGCTCCTTTTCGGTGGCGGGGGTCTGGGCGACCGCCGGCTTCGGCTTCGGCATCGCGATCGTCGGTGTCGTCGCGGCGGTCTGGAACCGGCCCATATCGCCGCAGCCGGCGAGGGCTGTGCCCAGCACAAGGCACAGCGCGGCCGCCGCAGCCCGCAGGCGGCGGCCATCACCTCGTCCGTGCCGTTCTAGCACCCCATCCACTTCGCTTAACCCGTGCCTGGCCTTTATGGCCTTACCCCTGTCGGCTCGCTTGCGCCCAGCAACTCGACCTGTCCCGCGAGGCGCGCATCGATACGCGGCCCCGTCGTGCCCTCGACCCAGCCCCGGACTCGAACGCGTCGATTTTCCAAGGACTTAAGGGCAACCCCGGCACTCTCGAACACCGGTAATATGCGCCTTGAAATAGTCACGGCAAAGCCGCGTGTCCAGTTTCGTCCGAAGTTGAGGTAAGTCGTTGCCCCAGCTTGCCGGACCGATAGAACTTTGCCCTCGACCACCATAAAACGCCCGATCCCGGCCAAAATATCGTCCGAACTTTCCGCGTTTTTTATGGCCGACGGGTCAGCCCAGCTGCCCTTTTTTTGGCGCCGCGCCTCGGCCTCCGCCGCCATCAGGGCGGCAGCGCAGTCCTTGTCCGGAATCTCGGCGGAGACGATCGCCTCGCCCTGGGCGAGCAGGATGGCCTGCACCGAGATATCGGTTTCGCCGGTGAACATGACGGCAGCTTGGCGGCCGTAACGATCAGGCGCCTCGTCAGTGCCGCGCAGGGTCACGTCGTGGCCGACCAGAAGTGACGTCAGCGCCTGCTTCGTCGTCGCGGTTGGCTCGATCCCGGTCAGACGAATTTCACGGCCGTCCTCGAGCCGCACACTACGTGCATCGACGATGGCGACGACGCGGCCGTCGCCCTGGGACTCGAGCTGGCACGGTGTCGCGCGCGCGGTGTGACTCGCGGCGAGAAGGAATGCGGCGATAAGGTGAAACGGCCGTGTCACGTTACCCGGAGAGATTGCGTTGTGTGTCGATTTTAACTCAAGTGTGGCGGGGCGCGAAGAGGCTTCTTCACACTCCGTCATTGCCTCACATGCCGTCATTGCGAGCACCGCGAAGCAATCCAGGATCCTTGGCGGAAAGATTCTGGATTGCTTCGCTTCGCTAGCAATGACGATGTGGAAGCAGCTCGCCAGACCCTGCCATTCCGCTTTGCGGAAAACGCGCGATGCTCTCGCCGCGCTTCTGCTTGCTGCGCTGTCGCGCATGCGGCATGATTGCGGCAACAGCAATAACCAAGCCGCCATCAGAGCACGGCGCGATAAGGGAGGTCTTCAATTCAATGAAGCGAATTAATTCAATGAAGCGAATTTTGTCGGGCATTTTTGCCGCCGCATTCGTCCTGAGCGCGAGCGCTGCGCAGGCCCAGGACAAGCCGCCGCTGAAGATTGGCGGCATCCTCGACATGTCGAGCCTGTATGCCGACATCACCGGCCCCGGCAGCGAGACCGCGGCCAAGATGGCGGTGGAGGATTTCGGCGGCGAGGTGCTGGGACGCAAGATCCAGGTGCTGGCGGCCGACCATCTCAACAAGGCCGATCTGTCTGCCAACATCGCCCGCGACATGCTGGACAATCAAGGCGTCGAGATGATCTACGACGTCGCGGCGTCCGCGACCGCGCTTGCCGCCGGCGAGATTGCGAAAGCGCGCAACAAGATCGTCATCTTCAACGGCCCCGGCTCGATCCGCCTCACCAACGAGGCCTGCGGTCCCTACACCGTGCACTACGTGTTCGACACGTTCGGGCAGGCCAACGTGACCGGCCTTGCGGCCGTGAAGTCGGGCCTCGACAGCTGGTTCTTCCTCACTGCCGACTACGCCTTTGGCCAGGATCTTGAGAAGGACACCAGCAATGTCGTCATCGAGACCGGCGGCAAGGTGTTGGGCAATGTCCGCCACCCCCTCAACACGTCGGATTTTTCGTCGTTCCTGCTGCAGGCCCAGGCGTCGAAAGCCAAGGTGATCGGGCTGGCGAATGCCGGCGGCGATACCGTCAACGCCATCAAGCAGGCAGCCGAGTTCGGCATCACCAAGGGCGGCCAGAAAATCTCGCCGCTGCTTGCCTTCGTCACCGATATCGATTCGATCGGCCTGGAGACGGCGCAGGGCCTGCTGCTGGCGGAGGCCTTCTACTGGGACCTCAATGATGACACACGCGCATTCTCGAAGCGCTTCACCGAGCGCATGAAGCGGCCGCCGACCTCGGCGCAGGCCGGCGTCTACTCCTCCGTGACGCATTACCTCAAGGCCGTGAAGGCGGCAGGCACGACCGATTCGGCTGCGGTGATGAAGCTGATGAAGGAGACGCCGATCAACGACTTCTTCGCGAAGAACGGCAAGATCCGCGAAGACGGCCGCATGCTGCACGACATGTATCTGTTCGAGGTGAAGAAGCCGTCGGAGTCCAAAGGCCGCTGGGACGATTACAAGCTGCTCGCTACCGTGCCCGGCAACGAGGCGTTCCAGTCACTGGAGCAGTCGCGCTGCCCGCTGGTGAAGAAGTGACGGCGTGACGCAATCACGCCGTCATTGCGAATCCAGACTGTCTCCGCGGATACATTCCTGGATTGCTTCGCTTCGCTCGCAATGACGAGCGTGGTGACAGCTCGGCAGAATAACAACAAGGGAGACCTGCGATGAGCAACGACATGGTTCTGCAGAAGCTCGAAGGCGGGCTGCTCACCATCACCATGAACCGGCCTGAGCGCAAGAATGCGCTCAACCCGGACATGGTGCGCGCGCTGGTCGAGGCGGCGCGGCGCGCGGCTGACGATCCGGAGGTGCGTGCGGTACTCTTCAAGGGCGCCGGCGGCTCCTTCTGCGTCGGCGGCGACGTCAAGTCGATGGCGGAGGGCCGCGCGCCTCTGCCATTCGAGACCAAGCTTGCCAATTTGCGCCGTGGCATGGAGGTCTCGCGCATCCTGCACCAGATGCCCAAGCCGGTGGTGGCGCAGCTCGATGGCGCCGCGGCGGGCGCCGGTCTGTCGATGGCGCTATCCTGCGACCTGCGCATCGCATCCGAATCCTGCAAGATCACGACGGCCTTCGCAAAAGTCGGATTCTCCGGCGACTTTGGCGGCACCTATTTCCTGACCCAGCTGCTCGGCAGCGCGCGGGCGCGCGAACTCTATCTGATGTCGCCGGTGCTTACCGCGAAGGAGGCGCATGCGATCGGCATGGTGACCAGGGTCGTTCCGGATACCGAGATCGACGCGGCCGCGCACGAACTGGCGCTGTCGCTGGCGCGGGGCCCTTCGATCGCGCTCGGCTTCATCAAGCGCAACATCAACAATGCCGAGCATCTGGCGCTGGAGGATTGCTTCGACGGCGAGGCGATCCACCACACCCGCTGCGGCGACACCGAGGACCACAAGGAGGCCGCAAAAGCCTTCGTCGAAAAACGCAAGCCGGCCTTCAAGGGCGCATGACGATGGCGCCCTATATGCGGCTGCGGCAGATCTGCCTGGTCGCGCCTCAGCTCGAGCCGGTGATCTCGGACATCGCCAGAATCATGGGCCTCGCCGTCTGTTATCGCGACGGCAATGTCGCCAAATACGGCCTGGAGAACGCGCTGCTGCCGGTCGACACGATTTTGCTGGAGGTGGTGGCGCCGTTCCAGGACGGCACCGCGGCCGGCCGCTTCATCGAGAAGACCGGCGGCCGCGGCGGCTATATGGCGATCTTCTGCTGCAACGATCCGGACGAGCGCGGCCGCAATGCCAATGCGCTGGGCGTGCGCACCGCCAACCTCATCGACCATGCGCCCTATCACGGCGTGCAGCTGCACCCCCGCGACTGCCGCGCTGCCTTCATCGAGTTCAACCACACCGATGGCAGCGACGACATTCTCGGCCCGTATCCGCCGGCGGGGCCGGACTGGCAAAAGTTCATTCGCAAGGATGTGACGCAGGCGCTGACCGGCGTGGAGATGCAGAGCCCGGACCCGACAGGGCTGGCGGAGCATTGGGGGAGGATCATTGGCGTTGTGCCCACCGTAGCGGCCGGTGGTGAGGCCGAGCTGAAGCTGCCCAATGCGGTTTTTCGCTTTGTGAAGGGTGGCAGCGAAATCATGAGCGCGCTGGAGTTTCGGGTCGCCGATGTGACGAGCGTGCGGCATGCGGCGAAGGCGAGGGGATATGCGGTTGCGGGCAACGAGTTCCTGCTGGGCGGGGTGACGTTCCGCATTGGGGCGTAACGATCGTTGATGCCCTGCTGATGGGCGCGGTTAAACCCTCTCCCCTTGTGGGCCCCCTTGTGGGAGAGGGTGGCTGCGCGAAGCGCAGCCGGGTGAGGGGTCTCTCTCCGCGCATGAACTGCTTCAGTAGAGCATGCGGAGGCAACCCCTCATCCGGCGCTTCGCGCCACCTTCTCCCACAAGGGGAGAAGGAAGAACGGAGTCACCGCCCCCTGAAATTCGCGGCGCGCCGCTCTTCCGTGGCCTTCACGCCTTCCTTGAAATCCTCCGTCGCGCGCAGCCGGGTCTGTTCCTCGAGCTCGTGATTGGTTGCGGCCATGACGCGGTCGGCCAGACCCGCTCGCATCGTGGCGCGGGTCGAGACGAGGCCGAGCGGGGAGCATTCGGCGATCTCGCCGGCGAGCTTCAGTGCGGCCGCCTTCACCTGGTCCTGCGGCACCAGCTCGTTGGCAAGGCCCCATTTATAAGCTTCCTCGCCGGTGACGCGGCGGCTGGTGTAGAACATCAGCTCGGCGTTGTTCTTGCCGATCAGCTCAGGCAGCGTCACGGTCAGGCCGAAGCCGGGGTGGAAACCGAGCTTGGTGAAGTTGGCGGAGAAGCGCGCTTCGGGGCAGGTGACGCGGAAATCCGCCGACACTGCAAGGCCCAATCCGCCGCCGATGGCGGCGCCCTGCACGGCGGCGACGATCGGCTTCTTGGCGCGGAAGATGCGCACGGCCTGGATGTAGAGATGGTTGATCGGGCCGAGGCTGTCGGCCGGATCGCCCTTTGCCGTCTTCTCGGCCTCGCGCGCCTCCTGCGCCTGCCGCGCCGGATCGCCGAAGTTGGCGCCGGCGCAGAACGCCTTGCCCTGCGCCGAAAGCACCGAGGCGCGGATCTCGATGTCGCGATCGAACTCGTCGAGCGCGTCCGCGATCTGGTTGATCAGCGAGATGTCGAAGAAGTTGAGCGGGGGCCTGCGGATCTCGATGGTGCCGACATGCCCGACCTTCTCGACGCCGATATCTTTATAGGTACTCATGATGATCCTCGATTGAATTAGCGCAAACCAAGCCCGCGGGCGATGATGCCGCGCAGAACTTCAGTTGTGCCGCCCTGGATGGTGAGTTTCGGCGCGGTCTTGATGGCAAAGTCGAGCTGCCGCTCCAGCGTCTCGCGGTTGGTCGCGGTCTCTTCGACGAAGGCGGCGAGATCGCGCACGCGGTGCGGCAATTGCTGCTCCCAGACCGTGCCGATGTCCTTGACGATGGAGGCCTCCACCACCGGCTCCTTGCCAGCCTGCAGCATGCCGGCGACCGAGACCGACATGCGCCGCATGGTGTGGAGCTGCGCCACCAGGCGGCCAATGCCCTCGGCGCTGCGCGTATCCGGATTGGAACCGACCGCGCGCACGAGCTCGGTCAGCACGTAATAGGTCTCCAGAAAGCGCTCCGGACCCGAGCGCTCGTAGGCAAGCTCGCTCGTCGCCTGCTTCCAGGCACCGTCGACCTCGCCGAGTACGTGATCGTCGGGTACGAAGAAATCGGTGAAGACAACCTCGTTGAACTCGTACTGGCCGGTGATCTGGCGGATCGGGTTCACTTGAATACCCGGCTGCTTCATCTTGACCAGGAACTGGGTCAGGCCGTGGCGGCGGTTTTCCTTCGTTGGCTGCGACGTGCGGAAAATCGCGATCATGTAATCGGCGATATGCGCCGACGACGTCCAGATCTTGGTGCCGTTGATGAGATAGCCGCCGTCGGTCTTGGTCGCGCGCGTCTTCGCGGCGAACAGGTCGGAGCCCGAGTTCGGCTCGCTCATGCCGATGGCAAAGCAGATTTCGCCGCGGCAGATGCGCGGCAGAATGTCCATCTTGATGTGCTCGGGGGCGTATTTCAAAAGCACCGGCCCGCTCTGGCGGTCGGCGACGAAGAAGCGCCGCGTCGGCGCATTGGCCACGCGCATCTCCTCGGTCACCACATAGCGTTCGAGGAAGGAGCGCTCCTGGCCGCCATATTTTTTCGGCCAAGTCATGCCGAGCCAGCCCTTGGCGCCGACCCGGCGGGAAAATTCCGGCGCGTCGGTGTCTTCGCGGTTGGGCTTGTGCGGATCGAAGGTGCCGGCGGCGATTTCGTCGGCGAGAAAGGCGCGCACTTCCTTGCGCAATTGCTCGCATTCTTCGGGCAGGCGGATCGGATCGAAACGGAGGGCAGCGGTCATTGGTCTGTCGTTCCCTGATCAGCGCGACGCGACGAGCGGCCACAATTCGTCGGCGCCGCGATTGGCAACCAGCTTACCGAGCTCGACGGCCCAGTGGCTCTCCGAGCCGAAATCGTCGCGCCAGGCCAGCGCCCGCAGCGAATAGCGGTGCAGAATATGCTCCATGGTGAAGCCGATCGCGCCGTGCACCTGATGCGCGATGGCGCCGCCTTTTTCCGCAGCTTCCGCGCAGCGGATTTTTGCCGAGGCAGCTTCGAGGTAGACTTCGTCGTCGAAGGACTTTGCGCTGGCGATCGCATCGGCGGCCGAGGTCGCGGCCGCCAGCGCTGCGGCGGATTCGCCGGCAAGGCGCGCGAGGTTGTGCTGCACCGCCTGGAATTTCGAGATCTTCTTCTCGAAGGCGACGCGCTCGTTGGAATAGCGCACGGAGATGTCGAGCATTGCTTCCAGCGCACCCGCGATCTGAAGGCTGCGCGCGACGCCGCCCATCAGCATCAAGGTGGTCTTGTCAAAGCGCTTCGGGGCGGACTTGATGGCGACGGGCTGCACCTTGTCGAGCGTGACGGTGTCGCTGTGATCGTAGCCGACATTGAGCCCGGGTTCGATCCGCGCCCTTGTTGCGTCGACCAGTGCGATCGAGACGCCGTCCTTGCCATGCGCCAGCACCGCAAAATGCTTCGCCGCTTTAGCAAACGGCACGCCGCGGGCGCGGCCCGAGAGTGCGTCGTCGGCGTCGAGCGTTATGCGATCCTTCGGGCTCGCCGGCAGCACCGTCATCTCGCCCTCCGGCGAAGCGATCTTCGCCTGCGCCAGCAGCCAGCCCGCGAGCATGGTCTCGGCCAGCGGGACTGCGACCGCAAAGCGGCCGGCGGCATTCAGCAGGGCAAAACCGTCGGCAAGGCTCGCGCCGGAGCCGCCGAGATCGTCAGGCACCCAGGACAGCGGCAGGCCGGCCTCGCTCAGCGCCTGCCACAGCGGCGCCTGCCACGAATCGTTCTTGTCGTTGTTGATTTCTTGCGGATCGGCGAGATCGGCGAAGATTTTTTCCGCGGTCTCGACGACGATATTGTCACTCTCCGCCACAGCGTTCCCCGTGTTTTGCCATTGGCGCATCCGGTCCGTTGGGTCGGCGCGCGGTCTCTTCTTGCGCCCGATGATCGGAAAAAGCCATGGTCCTGACAAGCGTTGATCGCAGGTCCATCTGCGGCGCCGGCATGGGCGAAGGACCATTCACTACTAATTCCGCTTAGCGGAGTTTGCTCGATTTGCAGGGCGCGGCAAACTCGCTAAACAAGGCGGCGAAACTCAACAATGGGAAGGAAATCCGGATGGCAAAGGACGGCTTGTGCGCAATCGTAACGGGGTCCGCATCCGGGCTGGGCGCGGCGACCGCGGAAATTCTCGCGCGGAGCGGGGCGCGGCTCGTCATCAACTATTCCTCGAGCCAGAAGGAGGCCGAGGCCACCGCTGAGGCCTGCCGCAAGGCGGGCGCCGCGGAAGTCCTGGTCGCGCAGGGTGACGTCTCGCGCGACGAGGACTGCCGCAAGATCGTGGCTGCCGCCGCGCCCTGGGGTCGGCTCGACATTCTCGTCAACAATGCCGGCACCACCAAGCACGTCGCCCACGCCGACCTCGACGGATTGTCGGCGGAAGATTTTCAGCGATTGTACGGCGTCAACACCATCGGCCCGTTCCAGATGGTGCGCGCCGCGCGCAGCCTGCTGGAGGCCGGTGCAAAGGCGTCGGGGCGGCCGTCAGCGGTGGTGAATGTGTCGTCGGTTGCCGGCATCAGCGGCATCGGTTCGTCGATCGCGTATGCGGCGAGCAAGGGCGCGCTCAACACCATGACGCTGTCGCTGTCGCGTGCGCTGGCGCCGCTGATCCGCGTCAACACGGTGTGCCCTGGCTATATCGACACGCCCTGGTTCACCAAGGGCCGCGGCGAGGCCGGTGCAAAGCAGGTGCGCGACAGCGTGGTCGCGAAGGTGCCGCTCAAGGTCGCATCGACCGCCGACGATATCGCGCAGCTCGTCTGCTTCCTGGCGATGCCGGCCTCCAGCAACATGACCGGCGAGGTCGTGCGGATGGACGCCGGGATGCATTTGATTACGTGAGATAGCGCTCCGCTAGCGCGTCAAACACAACCGTCGTCCCGGCGAAGGCCGGGACCCATAATCACTGGCCGTAATTGTAGTGCGAAGTCGGCAATTGCCAATCTTCGCCAAACCAAATTCGGTGGCTATGGATCCCGGCCTTCGCCGGGACGACACCGAATTTGTCGATGGGCCGCACCGCAATGCGACTGTGGGCTACCCCTTGATCACGCCGCTCGCGACCAGCCGGTGCCAGATGAACAGCACCACCACGGCGCCGATGGTGGCCATGATGAACCCCGCGCCCTGGTCGGGGCTGTAGTGGCCGATGGCCTGGCCGACGAAGGTCGCGAGAAATGCGCCGACGATGCCGAGGATGGTGGTGAGAATGAAGCCGCTCGGGTTGTTCGGTCCCGGCGCCAGCCAGCGCGCGATGAGGCCGGCGACGAAGCCGACGACGATGATCCACAACAGGCCGCCCATGCTCATGTCAGTGCTCCCCTCGTTTGACTAAAATCAGACTCTGCCCGAGATCTCTTGCTCGGTCGGCAGCCGTCCGTCCGGCGTCAGATGGTCGATCACCTGCGGCAGATACTGGCTGAGGCCGGAGAGCAGTTCGTCGCGCGACAGGCCGCTCTGGGCTGACAGGCTCTCGATCTGGTCGGCGCCGAGCGCGTTGGCGAGATCGCCGGGCGCGATCTCCTTGTTCTGGCCTTTGCCGACCCAGGTATTCGCGGTCTCGCCGTGACCGCTCTGCTGGAGCTGGTTGAGGAGATCGCCGAGCCCGCCGCTCAGCACGCTGCCGGCCGCGCCGCCTGCGAGCAGGCCGCCGAGGCCACCCTTCAACAGGTCACTAAGACCGCCGCCAGCGCCCGCATTCACCGGCGGGGGGAGGTGCGTCGGTGTCGGTGCCGGGGACGGCTGCGGCGCGCTGCCGGATTGGTTGCCGCTCAAATGCTTGAATGCCTTCCAGGCGAGCAGGCCGAGGATCGCCATGGTCATGGGCGACATGCCGCCGCTGGATGAGGATTGCGAACTCGGTGCGCTTGGGCCGCGTGGGCCGTTCTGCATGCCGTTGAGGACGTCGAGCAAACCCATGTCGTTCTCCTGCCGGTAACAGCCCCGTTCAAAAACATATGAGGCTCTCATGACGGTTACAAGGCGATTGCGCCGCAGCTGCGGGAATGGGCAGCGGCGGTTTGCTCTGCTATCGAGGGCGGGTCATTTTGGGAGCGTAGCCAGGTGAATACGGATCGGCCGATCGTGGTGGCTGGCGCGGGCGCCATCGGCTGTCTCGTCGGCGGCATGCTGGCGGCCGGCGGTCGCCGCGTCGCGCTGCTGGTGCGGCCGCGGGTGAAGGCCGAGATCGAGCGGTTCGGCCTGCGGCTCACCGATTTCGACGGCTCCGAAAGGAAGCTCAGCGCCGGCCAGTTCGCGCTGTCTGAGAATCCCGCGATCTTGCACAGCGCCGGCATCGTGCTGGTCACGGTGAAGAGTGCCAATACTGCTGAAGTCGCGGATCAGATCGCGCAGCATGCGCCGGAGGATGCAATCATCGTGTCACTGCAAAACGGCGTCGGCAACGTCGCGGTTCTGCGCGAGCGCCTCGGTGGCCGGCGCGTGCTCGCCGGCATGGTGCCGTTCAACGTGATCGCCATGGGCGAGGGCCGCTTCCATCGTTCGACCTCGGGCGACATCCATATCGGGGAAGACGAGGCGAATACGGCCGCGGCGCTCTCGGTGCCCGGTCTCACGATGCGCGCGAGCCGCGACATCACCGGCGTGCAATGGGGCAAGCTGATCATCAATTTGAACAACGCGCTCAGCGCCTTGTCCGACATGCCGCTGGCCGCGCAACTGGCGAACCGCGACTGGCGAACACTATTCGCCGACCAGATGGCGGAGGGGCTGGCCGCATTGAAGGCCGCGGGCATCAATCCGGTCTCGGCGACGCCGATCCCAATGAGGTGGACGCCGACCTTGCTGAGATTGCCCGATGCGATTTTCAACCTGATCCTGGGGCGGACCATGAAGATCGATCCCGAGGCGCGTTCCTCGATGTGGCAGGATCTGAAGCAGGGCCGCAAGACCGAGATCGACTATCTCCAGGGCGCGGTTATTGCGCTTGCTGAGCAACACGAAGTCGCTGTGCCGCTGGTGCGCCGTATTGTTGCGCTGATCAAGGAAGCTGAAGCTGCGGGGAATGGGCCGCCCGGGCTGACGCCACAGCAGATTCGGGGCGCGGCTTGACCGTGCCGTTTGATGGAGGAGCGCGATGAGGCATTGTTTGATGATCGGGCTTGCGCTGATTGCGCTTTGTGGCGCCAGCAGATTTGCCCAGGCGAGGCCGCCGACCGTCATGAACTCCCCTGGCTACGACGCGCGACTGCAGGAGAGTCGAAAGGCGCTGGGCAATTCATCCACGACAACAGCGCCGGCGAATGTGCCGGTTGCGACTCCCAAGCGCAGCAAGAAGAAGCACACGAACTGACGCGCGGCGCTCGACCCAACATCTTCCGCCGTCGTCCCGGACAAGCGCGCCCAAAGCGCGCGCCGATCCGGGACCCATAACCACAGGGAGTGGTTTTGCGAAGACTCGTGGTTACGAGTCTCGCGCCAAACCCAATTTCGTGGCTATGGGTCCCGCATCGGCGCTTACGCTTGTCCGGGACGACAGCGGAGTTTGCGGCCGCCGCTCACCCCTTCTTCGCCGGCTTGCCGGGCGCCGGGTTGAATATCTTCTTCAGCTCGTTCAATCCATCCGACAGCCGCGGCCATTCGCAGGAGAACGAGCCCTTGACGCAGGGCGTGCCCTTGGGCCGCGATCGCGCGTCGCCGGCCACCGCCTGCTGGACTTTCGGCCGTTCGACCGGCACGGGCACGCGCGCGACCTCGGTTCGCAAGGCGACCTGCTGGAGCTGTTGCTGCTCCTGCTGCTCGCGCTGCTGCCGCGCGGCCGCTTCCGCCACATTGCTGCGGCGCTGGTTGGCGAGATAGGCGGTGTAGGATTCGTCGATCTTCTTCTGCTCCCCCGGCGTCGGATTGGGCCCGGCGATGTCGAAGGTGCGATCCTGGAGGAAGTCGTAATAGCTGTAGCCGCCGCCTGCCTTGCGCCGGCCCGCGAACTTGGCATTGCACTCGGCAAGCGCGGCCGTCTTTTCGGCCTTGGTCGCGGCTTTCTCGGCGGCGTCGGCGCATTCCTCGAAATCGACCGGCGCCCGCTTCCACCATTGGGCGTGGGCATGCGGCGGCGTCAGCAGAAAAGCCCCTGCTGCGACAACGGCAAGCGCCGCACGACGCGATGCAACTACGTCCGACATTCTACGAGAGCATTCCTTGCGAAACTCAACCCCAACTGAGTCGAGTCGGATTTTTGCCCCTTTATCGCCAGCTTGTCACCCATGGAACCCATCAATTTCGCGTCCGTAATGCTGACATTTTTTGCTTGACGTGGCTCGGGAGTCACAGCGCCGGGCCGGCCGGCTGTTACACTTCGTTCCGCAAACGCCTCATATCGAGGTCACGCCTAGAAAACGAAGCGGAACGCCTGAGAAGGACCGAACGTTCATGACGATCACCATCGCTGGCAACAGCGTGCCGAAACCGCCGGCCGATATCATAGAAGGGTTCAGGAACGCGCCGACCTCGATTATTTCCGATAATCTCGCCCGGCTGCCCGGCGCGGTGGGGCTAAAGCCCTATCATCGCGGCGGCAAGCTGGTGGGGACAGCGTTCACGGTGCGCACCCGTGCCGGCGATAATCTCGCCATCCACCGCGCGCTCGAGCTGGTCGGACCCGGCGATGTCATCGTGGTCGATGGCGGCGGCGACGAGACCCGGGCGCTGGTCGGCGAGATCATGAAGAACATCGCGCAGTGGCGCAAAGCGGAAGGCTATGTCATCGACGGCGCGATCCGGGACGTCGCGGCCTTCGCTGCGGACGACTTTCCCTGCTTCGCCCGTGCGGTGATTCACCGCGGCCCCTACAAGAACGGTCCCGGCGAGATCAACGTGCCTGTTACGATCGGCGGCAGCGTGATCTCGCCCGGTGACATCGTGGTGGGCGACGAGGACGGCGTTGTGTCGTTTTCTGCCGCCGGCGCCGCGGCGCTGCTGGAGGCGGTGCGCGCCCAAATCATGCGCGAGGAGGAAACGCTGAAGGCGATCCGCGAGGGCCGTTACCAGGGCTCGTATGGGAAGTCATAATCAGACGGAAGGCCTGGGTCAAAGCGATGGCCAAGTGAATTGCAAAACGAAGCCGTTCGCTGCTGCTTTCGCGAGCGATTTCACAACGTTTGTTTCGGCCGAAGCTATCTCATTTTTCTTATGCTGGGTTATTCCAAGTGACGAAGAATTGCGCGTTCATCCTGCCTTGCATTCTCCTTCTGCTGGTCTCTGGAGACAACGAGGTCGGTTCATTGATGTTGCGGCCCATCCGCGCATCAATGCACACCTACGATGGCCATGAGGCCATCAACAATCGTTCCATCCAGCCGATTGCCGCTGTTGCCCCGGCCGAGAGAAGCCGGGGAATAACGGAAGACGCGTACGCAAAGGCCAATGGTCTCTCCCCGGACGCAGTTAAAAGTCGTTTCGCGGCAAGTGGAGTCCTGCGATGTCCTGGTGGAGATAGCAGCGCTCAGGTGACTGGAGCGCGCGACGTGATCACGGCGGCGGCTCACGCGTTTCGGGACGCTTGCAAACGCCATACGTCACCTGACAAGTGTACATTCGAGTACTATCTGGGAGCGGAGAAGCGGACCGTTCCTTTGTCGGCGACCCTATGGATGGGCACATGCGTTGAGAGTGCGCCGAGGGCGATTGTCAGCGATTGGGCAGTCGCAAAACTCGAGTTTCCCGCAGAGGTGACGCCTTACGAGATCTATGAACGGACCGAAATTTTGGTCGAGTTGGAGCGTGTCCTGGCGATTGTCGGTTACGACATTGAAGCCACAGGAAAGACAGACAAGTACGGGCCGTTCAACAAGACGGTACAGGAGTGTCAAATACGCGACGTAAGGGACTGGTCGATATTTGAAACCAACTGCGAGTTCACAGTTGGGGCATCAGGCAGCGCCCTGTTTCGTCGGATGGGCAGTCGAATGACCTTGTTCGGCGTCCTTAATGGAGACTATCGAGATAAACACTATTGTCCACGAGGCGGCTGCGAGTTCAAGAGTCGGGAATGGTCGAGTGTGTACGTTACCTTGAAGGGTGAGTTCAAAGACCAGCTTCTTGCTGCCGTAAGCCTGTCTGCAGCAAAATAAGACGTAGAAGGGAGGACGGCGTGAGCCAGAGAGACGAATTCCACAATCTCGACAATGCCGAGAACGGCCTGTTTCGCGAACTCGCGGCGGGGGGTGACCACGCGCATCTTCGCCGGCGAGCAGGCGATGCTGTCGGTGGTGACGCTGGCGCCACACGCGCAAGGCGCACACTGCATCATCATCCCGAGGAGCAGTGGGGCGTGCTGCTCGACGGCTCGGCGATCCGCGTCATGACAGGTCTCCTCCCGGGATTGCCATCCCAGGTCCGGTGCGCTCGCGCGGGCTTGAGCGTCAGAGCATCTTGCCGACGATCTTTGTCATATCTGCTGCCGAAAACGCGCGCAGCGTTTCCGTGCGGACATTGCCGAGTGCGCTGAGACTAAGGCTGAGCGACATCGCGGCAGCCTCATCCGGAGCCTCGAGAACGGTCACAATGTCATACCGTCCTTGCGTCCAGACGATCTCTTTCACGGTCACGCCGAATGTTTTGGCCATCTCCTTGAAGGCCTCGGCCCGCTTCGGCGAGTCCTTGACGTTCCGGACTCCCTGATCAGTGAAGTTTCCCAGCACGACATAGGTCACCATGGTCGTCCTCCCTGGTTGGAACCCAGATAGAATTCTCGCTCGAGGAAACCGCACCGAGTTTGCCACAACGGCCGAGACATCGCTACTTGCGCGTTGGGAGCGTCAGTGGACGTGACTTATTTGTCAGGACAATTTCGGTCAGGACAACGGCCGGGCAAAACTGAGCTCGTGACCATCGAGGTCAGTGAGATGAAAGTAGCGCTCGCCCCATTCGGCATCGCGTGGCGTGGTGCTCGGCTGCCATCCGGCTGCGAGCGCGCGTTCGTAGAGCGCGTCGACGTCGGCGACGTAGAAGATGACGCGTCCCCACCAGGACCAGCGCTTGTCCGGCTGCACAGTCAGATTGAGATAACCCGTGCCGGCGCGAAAGCTCGTGAACGGGGCAGCCTCACCGCCGTGCAGGATCTCGAATCCAAGCGAGCGGTAGAAGTGCACGGCACGACGCATGTCGTGGATGGCGAGAGTGATGGCGCTGATGCCCTCGATCATGATGGCGGCTCCTAACCAGAGTTTGGGCTCGAAGCCGATTGTACAGCCGCCAAGTGCAGGTTGACGATGAGCCGAGCGGCAGATTGCCGGCCCGCCTTGCGGCTGGCGAACTGCATCCTGCTCTGCTATGAGGGGGCCGAATCCGTACGCGCGGGTTCCGCGGTCCCGTAGCTCAGCCGGATAGAGCGACGGTTTCCTAAACCGTAGGTCGGAAGTTCGAGTCTTCCCGGGATCGCCAATATCCTCGCCATTTTCTCATGGGCAATCGTCGTGGATTGCCACGCTCATCGGCGCAAAAATTGCTAGAAGCGTCACGCTTCCTTCCTTGCTGGCCCGGCTGACATGCCCGCCGCGCCTCACTGCCCACATCCGGAGACGACAATGCCTTTCGACTTGATCCTGCGCGGGGGGCGAGTGATCGACCCGTCCCAGAAGCTCGATGCCGTGACCGATGTCGCCTTTGCCGGCGGCAAGGTCGCTGCGGTCGGCAGTGGGCTCAAGGCGGATCCGGGCACGGAGGTGCGCGACGTCTCGCAGCTGATCGTGACGCCGGGTCTGATCGATCTCCACACTCACGTCTATTGGGGCGGCACCTCGCTCGGCATCGATGCCGAGGAGTTTTGCCGCACTTCCGGCGTTACCACCGCGGTCGATACCGGCAGTGCCGGCCCGGGCAATTTTGCCGGCTTCCGCAAGCACGTGATCGAGCCGAGCCAGGTCCGCATCCTCGCGTACTTGCACGTCTCGCATGCCGGCATCTTCGGCTTCTCGCACCGGATCATGGTCGGCGAGAGCGAGGAACTGCGGCTGATGAATCCGATCGATGCGGCCAAGGTGGCCGATGAGAACCGCGACCTCATTGTCGGCATCAAGGTGCGCGTCGGCCTGCACGCCTCGGGCACGTCGGGGATCGTGCCGCTCGATATCGCGCTCGAGGTCGCAAATGAGGTTGGCATGCCCTTGATGGCGCATATCGACCATCCGCCGCCGAGCTACGAAGACGTGCTGGCGCGCCTGCGCCCCGGCGACGTGCTCACCCACGCGTTCCGACCATTTCCCAACACGCCAGCGACCGCGCAAGGCACGGTGAAGAGGGCGGTGCTGGATGCGCGCGAGCGCGGCGTGCTGTTCGACATCGGCCACGGCAAGGGCTCGTTCGCCTTCAAGACCGCGCGCGCGATGCTCGCCAACGGATTTTATCCGGACACGATTTCCTCCGACATCCATCTGCTCTGCATTGATGGCCCGGCCTTCGACCAAGTGACAACCATGTCGAAATTCCTGTGCATGGGCATGAAGCTGTCGGATGTGATTGCCGCATCGACTGTGAATGCGGCCATGGCGCTGCGGCGTCCCGAGCTCGGCAGCCTCAAACCGGGCTGCGTCGGCGACGCCACGCTGATCTCGGTGAGGGAAGGCCAGTTCGATTATGAGGACGTCGTCGGCGAGCACCTGATCGGCGACCGCAAGATCGTCTCCGAAGGTGTCGTCATCGGCGGCCGCTGGTGGCATCCAAACTGATCGGCTAACCCTGCTCGCGATAAAATTGCAGCAGGCGCTCGCCTTCCGGCGAGAGCCACTCGGGTGCGCCCGTGATGTACCCCTCGACGTGGCTGCTCGATCCGACCAGATAGGTGATGGGCATGCCGGCGAGGGGGAACATCGCGGTGGATGCTTCGGCGGCTGCGCCGTAGGCGTCGACGTAGCAGGCGAGGTCTTGGACAGACAGGCCGCTCAGAAACGTCCGGATCTTGCGGAGATCCCTGGTGTCGGTGCAGATCGCGATGACGTCGAGCCGGTCGGGCCGCGATCGCGCCAGGCTTGCGAGCGCAGGCAGGTCGAGCCGGCAGGCCGCGCACCATGTCGCCCAGAAATTGACAAGGGTAATGCGTCCCGGCTTCGCTGCCACCACGGCATCCCTGCCATTGAGGTCCTGAAGGCGAAGCTGCGGCATCGGCGCGCGGGGCCGGACCACCGTGAACTGGTTGCGGCCGGCCTCGAACACCGGCGGCCACGACGACGCGGCTGCTTTCGCGCCGCTTGCGTCCAGGGAAACCAGAAGCGCCGGCGCTGCCATCAGGATCGATCGCCTCGACAGCACCGCAATGTCGTCGCGCGTCCCGTCACGCATGAATATAGGCCCAGCCCTTGAGTTGCAGATCGACCACGCGGCCGATACCGAAGGGGACGAGGCTGGCGCCTGATATCAGCGGAATCGAGACCTGCTCCCTGGCTTCCGCGATCGCCTTGGATGAGGCGCACATGCTGTAAGTGAGATTAGGCAGCGACTGGTGCAGCGTCGCGAGCGGTTCGGCGAGCGTAGACCTGTCGGCGCGGAACAGGTCGATGCCCTTGCCATTGGCGATGACCTCGATCAGCAACTTTGCGCCTTTGTCGGCAAAGTGCCTGGCGAGGTTGGCGGAGTAGCTGACGGCGTGTCCCATGACATAGGGTTCGTTGCTGTCGATCAGGATCGCGACGCCGTCGACAAGACGATCGTCCTTGGCTGCGGCGGCGCCACCCGCGGTGAGGATCGACGCCCCGGCGAGCAGGCCCCTGCGCGACCATCCGTTGATCGAGGTCATCGGCATGCACTCCCGCAGATCAAAACTGCCGTGGCACGATCGGCGCCTTGCGGCCACGCCCCCAGAACACGAACAGCGCGAGCGCCAGCAGCAGGAGATTGACCGGCGTGACCTCAGCCTCGCCGCGCGAGATGTGGAAGACCATCGCAAAGACCTGCAGCACGCCGCAGCCGAGCGCAGCCAGCACCGTCAGCCGCGGCAGGATCCGCGTCAGTGCCGGCAACAGGATGCCGATCCCGCCGGCGAGATCGACCAGGCCGACGGCGCGAACGAACGCTTCGGAGTACTGGCCGGCCCAGGGCATCATCGCTGCAAGCTGGGGAATGGGCGCGAGCAGCTTGACCAGTCCGGCAGAGGCGAAGGCCAAGAAGATCAGGGCCTGGGCGGCCCAGAGGCCGATCCGAAGGGCCCGGCCGGGCGGGGTGGTTTCGATCGCGGTGGCGGACATGGTGTGCTCCTGACAGTTGAAGGTCGCCACCATCTGATAGTTTCACCATCCTTGATCATTATGCGTTATGGGATACGTTCATTTCCTGTATGTTGATGATGCTCCTATGGATTCCCTGGTCAGCATGAGGGTGTTTTGCCAGGTTGCGGAGCTGAAGAGCTTTGCGGCCGCGGCGGAGCGCCTGCGCATCTCGCCCGCGATGGCGAGCAAGCACGTGATGCAGCTCGAGAAGCGGCTGGGCACACGGCTGCTGAACCGGACCAGCCGGCGCGTCAGCCTGAGCGAAAGCGGCATGCTCTATTTCGAGCAGGCGCGCCAGATGCTCGATTCGCTCGACGAGGTCGAAGCCGCCGTCAGCAATGCGACCGTGATTCCACGCGGCATGTTGCGACTGACCGCGCCGGTCTGGATGGCGAACGCAATGTTCGCGGGAATTTTGGCCGACTATCAGGCCCGCTATCCCGAAGTGCGGCTCGACGTCGATCTCAGCGGGCGAATGGTCAACCTGGTCGAGGAAGGATTCGACCTCGCACTTCGCGCGACGGCAGCGATCGACGCAGCGCTGATCGCGCGGCCGATCACCAACGTCCCGTTCTACATGGTTGCAGCCCGGTGTACCTCAAACGTGCCGGACGCCCGGCGAAGCTGGCCGATCTCTCCGGCCAGACGCTGCTGCATTACGCGCTTTATCCGGGCGAAAGCTTCTCCTTCACGGGTGAGCATGGCGTCGAGACCGTCAAGCTCAATCCGGTCCTGCGCAGCGGCAACGAAACGCTGCTGCACATGGCGGCGCTGCAAGGCATGGGCCTCGCCTTCCTGCCGAAATGGCTGGTCGCGGATGACATCGCCGCCGGACGCCTGGAGCACGTCATCCCCGACCAGGTCATCTTCGTCGGAAAGCTGTTCGCGGTCTATCCGAGCCGCAAATATCTCTCCGCCAAGGTCCGGACCTTCATCGATTTCATCGCGGCCGACAAGCGGATGAGATAGCCGGCGCTACAGCGGTCTTCCGATCCAGGGAGGTTTCGGCTTGCGGCAGTTGGCTGCTCCCGCGATGCGATAGTTTTATGACAAGACAATCTATATTTGCATAGCGCCCCGTTTACTCCTAGCATCCCGCAGACGGAAGCTTTCCTTCCGGATTCGTTTTTCTTGTTTTGCCGTGCCGTTCGCCGCCCGCGCAGGGCCGTTGCACCAATGTGGCAGGTTTCTGCCGGCGCATTTCGCATATGTTGATTTCACGAGGGGGCTATTATGAGCATCAAGCCGACTCCAAGGATCGCCGCCGCGGCAAGGACGCGACTTGCGGGAGCCGCAGCGCAAATCCGGCATTCGATGTTGATGATCGAAGAGAGACGCCCCGGCGACGCAGAGCCCGAGCTGTCCCGCAAGGTGCAGGTCTATCAGGCGCGTACCGGGCTATCGATCGAGGAGGCGGATCGCAAGGTCGCCAAACCAGAGTCAGGTGCGGAGCGGATTTGGGGCAAAACCGTCGATTTCGTCGATGTAGCCTTTTTCGAGAGAGGCCGCCGTGCGGCGAGAGCGGTCGCACGCATCATCACCACCGATGGCGCCGCGGTCGGTACCGGCTTCCTGATCTCGCCGCATTTGTTGATGACGAACAATCACGTTATCGGTTCGACACAGGACGCGGCAGGTCTTCTCGCAGAGTTCGACTATGAGCGCGACATCAATGGCGTCATGCTGCAGGCGACGCGTTTCGCGTTTGATACGAAGGCCTGCTTCCTGACCAACGATCAGGACAACCTCGATTACACCGTCCTCGCCTTGGGGCGCCGTGTCACGGGAACCAAGGAGCTCGCCTCTTTCGGCTACATTCCGGTCAGCAGTGCCCGCAACAAGCACCAGCTCGGCGACTTCGTCAACATCCTCCAGCATCCCGACGGGCGCCCAAAGGAAGCCGTCGTCCGCGAGAACCAGCTGGTCGCGCGCACGGGCACCACTCTTGCGTATGTCGCAGACACGGAGCCGGGTGCATCAGGCTCGCCTGTTTGCAACGTGCTCTGGGCTCTGGTGGCGCTCCATCATTGGGGATCGCCCCATCGCGAGCTGACCGATGAATCCGGCAAGGAGATCGCGAAGACCGTCAACGAAGGCATTCGCGCGAGCTCGATCTATACGGATATGTCCACGCTGCGGAGCACGCTCGATCCGTCCGCGCAATCGATGATCGACGAGGCGCTGCGCGTAGGCCTGGAGGCCTTGCCGCAATCGTCGGTCGGCGAGACGCTGGCCGGCGAGAGTGCAATGCGCGATGCAGGCTCGGCCGCGTCGGTTTCGGTCGCCAAGGACGGCACTGCGACCTGGAGCATTCCGCTCACGGTCTCTGTGAAGCTTGGTGGGCTCCTTTCACCAATTCCCGAAACCGCGAGCGCGGCGCTGGCTTCGGGGCCGGCGATCCAGCCGGCAGGTGCCGAAGCCAGGCTCGAACTGGATCCCGACTACTCGGATCGATCCGGCTACGACCCTCGATTCCTGGGCGTCAGAATCGATCTGCCAAAACTCTCCCGTGCGCAGCAGGTTATCGCGGCGAAGAACACGGAAGCAGATGGGGGCGCTAATCCTTACGAGCTGAAATATCACCACTTCAGCGTGATCATGAACGGCAAGCGCCGTCTCGCCTTCCTGTCGGCGGTCAATATCGATGGCAGCACGTCGAAGGATTTCGACCGGTCCTCGGGCGTGATCAGCGATCCCATGGCCGACGGCGACGACTCGGAAGCATCGGAGCTCTGGTTTCCCGAGCACAGGATCAAGGATTCCCAGCAGACCCCGCGCGATTTCTACGAGGGACAGACGACCTTCGACGCCGACGGCAACCCGATTCTGGATAAGCGGAGGGGTGGCCATCGCAACCGTATGTTCCAGAAGGGTCATCTGACGCGGCGCCAGGATCCTTTGTGGGGCAATGACGACGATCTGATCCGCTACGCCAATGCCGATACGTTCCACGTGACCAATTGCGCGCCGCAGGTCGGCTTTTTCAACATGGGCGTTGGCAAGCGGCCCGGCTCGGAAGCGGCCGCCAAGCCTCATCCAGGCGGAAACCTCTATTGGCGCGCGCTGGAGGAATATGTTCTGTCCAATGCGCGCACCGATCGCCAGCGGGTGAGCGTCTTTACCGGACCGCTGTTCGATGACGAGAACGATTTTCCCTGGGATCGCGGCCGGTCCGACATGAGAGGATTCCTGGCGCCGCGAAAATTCTGGAAGCTCGTGTTGCGTGTTGATGGCGGTGCGCTCCAGGCGACCGCGCTGGTCGCAGACCAGTCGCCGCTCATCGACGTCTTGCCGGAAGCGATCCGGCGCGGGGAAGCTCTTCCGGCACCGCTGCCCTACGACAAGGTGAAGCAATATCACTGCAGCATCGCTGAACTCGAGAGGATTACCGGCTTCGAGTTCGGTACGAAGATTGCCGAGGCCGACACCTATTCATCGCGTGGCCAGCGTCGCGAGGTCAGCACTCTTGACGAACTCCTCCAGTCACGACGCTCACGTCGGCCGGCCAAGCAGGCGGCCAAGAAGGTCGCGAAAAAGGCTGCCAAGAAAGCAAAAAAGAGATGAGGCCGGTCCGGCGAATTGCCGGACCATTGCCTCGCTATCTCCGCACCTCGGAATCGGCTGCAGCATAGGTGTTCGCAATGACTGAACTGGTTCCCCTCAGGCTCTATACCGCCGAGGATCTGCTTTCTGGCTTCAATCCTTGGGATCCGCTCGGATACAGCCTCACCCGCGATTTTTCGATCTTCCGCAGATTCGTGCACGACGGCGGCGCGGTCCCTGCCTCGCTTGCGATTCGCACGGCGCAAGCCGATCACGATGCGGCCATCGCCGATGCGTTGCGGCAATTCCTCAAGGACTTGCGCCGGCCCCTGGTCGGCTTCATGGGCGGGCACGGCGTGCCGCGCAATTCGGACGCTTATGCCGACATCGCGCGACTGGCGCGGTTTCTCGCGCACAGGGGGTTCTTGATCGTGACCGGCGGCGGCCCCGGCATCATGGAGGCTGCGCATCTCGGCGTTGCCTTCTCCGCGTCGCCGGACGGCGACCTGGAGACGGCGCTGAAGGCCATTGCAGTTGAGCCCGTGGTGCCTTCGCTGGATGCCCTGTTCGATCCGGACGGAATGGTGTTGCCGGAGAAGCTCGAAGCCCTGGTCAAGGCGCGTCAATGGCTCAAGGTTGCGATCGAGGTCAGGAAGGCCGCGCCCGAAATCCTGCCCATCAGCCTTGCGATTCCGACGTGGCTCTATGGCGCGGAGCCCACCATGCCTTTCGCGACCCATTACGCGAAATATTATCAGAACAGCCTGCGCGAAGAGGCGCTCGTCAACAATTCGCGCGCCGGCATCATCTACGGCCAGGGCGGCGGTGGAACGATGCGCGAGGTCTTCCAGGATGTCGAACGAAACTACTACTTGCGGCGGGTCGAGGATTTCACCCCGATGATCTTTTTCGACCGCGGCGGCTACTGGACAAGCGATGCGGTCTACGACGGCGACGCGATCAAAAAGCGCGGCATTCGGCTTGACGCCTCGATACCCACGATATTGACCCTCGGCCTGCGCGGTGGCGGCATGGCGACCTCCGACGTCGATCTGTGCATCAACAAGATCAAGTTCACGGTCAACCATATGGAGATTGCGAACATCCTCGCCGGGCACGTCTCCGCCGCCGAGAAAAATCTCAATTTCGCGCTCGCGGCCCAGCCGATGAAGGTGACCAATTCGCGGATGAACCGTCACTAGGACGACCGAGGCACGGCCTTTCTGATTTCCGACCGGCTTTTGCTCATTGCGTGGCATATCCTGCCGGACCTCCAATCGGCGCAATCGGCGGTACTGCAACGGATACCAGAATAATGATGAGGGCGGTCGCATCCGAGGCGTGCCGGCAGGCGGTCGTGATTTGCTGCAGATGGCGTTGAGCCAGCAGGTTCACTCGGGACGAGCAACGTGGGATTCCTTGACGACAACGCTGAATTCGAGACGTGGCTACGCCAGCAATGCCGGGTCGTCGAGGACGATCTCGCGCACAAGCACAAGCGCATGAAGAAAAGCGCGTTCATCTTCCTGCGTGCGACCTATTTTCGCTGGGCGCGGCGCATCGAGACGATATGCCCGGCGCTGAAGACCGCTCCGCGTGTTCTCTCTGTCGGTGACACCCACACCGAAAATTACGGCACCTGGCGCGACCGGGAGGGGCGCCCCGTCTGGGGCATCAACGATTTCGACGAAGCCGCCGTCATTCCCTATCCGTTCGACCTGGTGCGGCTGGCCACGAGCGCCAGGCTCGCCGAGGACATGGCGATCGGCAACCGTGAGGTGGCGGCAGTTATCCTCGAAGGCTACAGGCTGGGACTGAAGAAGCCGCATCCCGCGCTCCTGGACGAGCACCAGACATGGATGCGGCGCTACGTCGCCTGCACCGATGAGGAACGGGCGGATTTCTGGCACGAGGTGAAGAGGTACCCGAATGCCACGCCGCCGCAGCCTGTTGCATCCGCCCTGAAGAGCAGCCTGCCGCCGGGTGCCACGCTGGTTCGCTTCGCCTCAGGAAGGGGGCGGCGGCCTCGGCCGGCCGCGTTTCGTCGCCATCGCCGATTGGCGCGGAGGCCAGATTGTCAGGGAAGCCAAGGCGCTGGTGCCCTCGGCCTGGGATTGGGCGCACGGCAACAAGGGTACGCCGCGCTTCATGACGCTCGCGACCGGAGCGCACCGCGCCCCCGATCCGCATCTCGCGCTGAAAGGGGGCTTTATCCTCCGGCGCATTGCGCCGGATTCGCGCAAGGTGGATCTTGGCGATCACCCCGGCGAAAGGCTCGAGCTCGACCTCTTGCGCGCCATGGGCGTCGACATCGGGGCGATCCATGCCGCGACAAAGGGGGCGTCTGCAAGAATTCTCGGCGATCTCAGAACGCGCAAGGCGGACTGGCTCTACGGCGAGGCAAAGGCCGCGGCCGAAGCGGTCGAGGAGGATCTTGCAGACTGGCGCGCGGCAAGGTGAGCGGACAAGACGCGCTGCGGCTGAATTACCGAATCAAAGACGGCTACAGCGACCTAGCAATCAGCAGCTTCATGATCTCGTTGGTGCCGCCATAGATCTTCTGGATGCGGGAATCGATGAAGATGCGCGAGATCGGATATTCCTGCATGTAGCCGTAGCCGCCGAACAGCTGGAGGCACTCGTCGGCGGTCTCGACCTGCTTTTCCGAGCACCAGTATTTCGCCATCGACGCGGTGACAGTGTCGAGATCCTTTGCGACCAGGCGCTCGATGCACCAGTCGACGAAGACGCGCGCGATCATCGCCTCGGTCTTGCGCTCGGCGAGCTTGAAGGCGGTGTTCTGAAACTCCATCAGCGGCTTGCCGAACGCTTTCCGCTCCTTGGTGTATTCGGTGGTGAGTTTGATCGCGCGCTCCATCGCGGCGACGGCGCCGACCGCGAGCGCCAGCCGTTCCTGCGGCAATTGCTGCATCAGCTGCACAAAGCCGTGGCCCTCCTCGCCGCCGAGCAGGTTTTCCGGCGGCACCGTGACGTTGTCGAAGAACAGCTCGGATGTGTCGGAGGCGTGCAGCCCGATCTTGTCGAGGTTACGCCCGCGCTTGTAACCGTCCGCGCCTGACGTCTCGACCACCATCAGCGAGATGCCCTTGGCGCCGGCATCGCCGGTGCGCGCGACGACAATGACGAGATCGGCGGCCTGGCCGTTGGTAATAAAAGTCTTCTGGCCGTTGATGACGTAGGAATTGCCCTGCTTCTTCGCTGTCGTCTTGACCGCCTGAAGATCCGAGCCGGTGCCGGGCTCGGTCATCGCGACGGCGCCGACCATCTCGCCCGAGGCCATCTTCGGCAGCCAGCGCTTCTTCTGGTCCTCCGAGCCGTAGTTGAGGATGTAGTGGGCGACGATGGCGCTGTGCACGGAGACGCCGGTCGTCAGTTCCGGCACCGTACTTTCGAGATCCTCCAGCACGGCGGCGTCGTAGGCGAAGTTCGCGCCTAAACCGCCATAGGCCTCAGGCACGCTCGCCAGCAGCGCGCCCATCTCGCCGAGCCCGCGCCAGGCAAAGCGGTCGACCATCTTCTGCTCGCGCCACTTTTCGGCATGCGGCGCCAGGTCCTTGGCGAGATACTTCCGGAACTGGTCGCGGAAGACATCGAGCTCTTCGGTCATCCAGGAGGAGCGGTAGGACATGGCGGCCTCGATCGTTGCTGGCGTTGCGCCCGCTCAGCCGTGCCACAAGGCGAGATGCGGGCGCAAGCCCGCCGCGTTGCTACGCCAGCCGCGGCCGCCCATGATTGTGTCTTGAGGCTGCGCCGTTACCCTATCCTGCCTGCGCGGTTTTGCCGCCGTCGATGATGAACTGGCCGCCCGTCGCGTAGGGATGATCGTCCGAGGCGAGCATCAGTGCGAAGGCCGCGATCTCCTCTGCCGTCGCCACGCGCTGCATGCCCGGCACATGGGCTTTGGCCCATTGCGCGATGGCCACGTGCCAGGCCGCATCGGGGAGATTTTCCATGCCGGCGAGCCGGCGGATGAACGGCGTGTCCGTGGTGCCGGGGATCAGGGTGTTGATGCGGATGCCGTATTGGGCATATTCGAGCGTCGCCGCTTGAACCATGCCGACAAGCCCGCGCTTGGCCGCGGAATAGGCCGAGCGGTTCGCCGTCGTGGCGATGGCGTTGGACGACGAGGTGACCACGATTGAACCACCCTTCTGCAGCATGTGCGGAATCTGGTACTTCATCGACAGGAACACGCCGCGCAGGTCGGTATTGATCACGTCGTCGAATTCGGCGGCGTTGTACTGATGCAGCGGTTTTTCTATGGAGATGCCCGCATTGTTGAAAGCCACGTCGAGGCGGCCATGAAGCTCGATCGTCTTGTCGACCAAGGCCTTGACCTCGGCCTCGTTGCGGACGTCGGCCCGAACGAACGCTGCGTTGCCACCGGCCGCCTTGATCTCGTCCTCCACCCGGGTCCCGCGCTCGACATTGCGTCCGCAGAACACCACCCTGCCGCCTTCAGCAGCGAACATGATCGCTGCGGCGCGGCCGATGCCCGAGGTGCCGCCGGTCACGATGATGGTCTTGTCGGCGAAGCGCCGCCTGCCGCTCGGTTTCTGCTGCGGCAGCGTTGCGCCCTGGCCGAGCGCCATGCCGCCGGCAAGTCCGCCGACGGCGCTCGCCAGCATGCCCAGCGCGGCGCCGCCGACCAGGTGACGCCGCTTTACGCGGGAGGGCGCGGTGCTATGCTGCATTTCGGTCATTTCGAACTCCCGGTCGATCGATCTAAACAGTGTTAAGATAGATAATTCGCAATCTGAACAGTGTCAAGATACGCATGACGAAGCCGAACGCGCGCGCCAGGCCGAGCCACAGGGTTCCGAAGCCCGAGGCCGGCTATCATCATGGTGAGCTACAGGAGGCCCTGATCGCGGCAAGCGAGGCCATTCTTGCTGAGCAAGGTGCCGAAGGTTTCACGTTGCGCGAGGCCGCCCGCCGCGCTGGCGTGTCCCCGGCCGCACCCTCGCATCATTTCGGCAATGCGCAGGGCCTGCTGACGGAGGTGGCGATTCGCGGCTATGAGGCGCTTGCCGGCGCGCTGCGGGATGCTGCGTCCGGCAGGCAGGGTGCGCGCGAAAAACTCCACGCCCAGGGCATGGCCTATGTCGAGTTCGCGCTGAAGCATCCCGGCCGCTTCCAGATGATGTTTGCCAACAAGCGCCTCGTCGCGGACGATGCGCGTCTGGCGCAGGCGAGCAGGGCGGCCGGCCACGAGTTCGAGATCATCATCGCGGAACTCGTCGGCGGCACTGCGAAGGAGGCGAAGACCGCGGCCGCGGCGGCCTGGTCGACCGTTCACGGCTTTGCCAAGCTTGCGCTCGAGGGGAAATTCGGCCCAGTGAGGAGCGAGGCCGAGCACCGCGAGATCATGACGACGCTCAATCGTGTCCTGAATTATCTCTGGCCGGTGGGCAGCGCGCGCCGCCAAGTGCAGATCGAGGATTGATCGCGCCATGACCGCCAAGGCTAGAGAGCTCAAGCTCGACATCGAGCGCATCGGCAGCGTCTCGGCGATCCTGACGCAGCCGGACAATGCACGCGCCTGCTACGTCCTTGCACATGGTGCTGGCGCCGATATGCGGCACGCGTTCATGGATAAGATCGCGGCCGGCCTGGCGAACCGCGGCATTGCGACGTTCCGCTTCAATTTTCCCTATATGGAGAAGAAGCAGGGGCGTCCCGACCAGCCGGCGGTCGCGCACGCCACCATCGGCGCGGCGGTGGCAGAGGCGGCGCAGCTGTGCCCCGGCGTGACGCTCGTCGCTGGCGGCAAATCGTTCGGCGGGCGCATGACGTCGCAGGCGCAGGCGAAGGCTCCGTTTTCCGGCGTAAAAGGGCTCGCCTTTCTCGGCTTTCCCCTGCATGCCGACAACAAGCCGTCGACCGAGCGCGCCGAGCATCTTGCCCGCGTCGACATCCCCATGCTGTTCCTTCAGGGCACGCGCGACCGGCTCGCCGATCTCGGCACCCTCAAGCCCGTCGTCGCGGGGCTCGGTCCGAAGGCGAGGTTGCATGAGGTCGAAGGCGGCGATCACTCCTTCGCGGTGCTGCGAAAGTCTGGCCGCAGCAATGACGAGGCGCTTGCGGAGGTGCTCGATACGCTCGCCGCTTGGATCGACGAGCTCGTCTGAAACTCACGCCGCATAAAGCCCCTTGTCGCGCGCCTTCTGGATCGCGAGCGCGGCGATCAGGTCGAGCGTCGGCGTCGACAGGCCGGCGGCGCGCGCGAAGGCGGCGGGTGCCTTCACCAGCACGTCGATCTCCATGGCGCGGCCGAGCTCGTAATCCTGCAGCAGCGACGGCTTGTGGTTGGGGGCGGGGCCGCTGCGTGACACGCGCTTGACCTCGGGGATGAAGTGCTGCGCGATCGCGTTGGCCTCGTTGAGCATGCGCGGAATGACCTCGGCAAAGGCCGGGTCGTCCCGCACGCCGCGCGCGGTCTGGCCGGTGAGCAGGCACAGCACCGAGAGCGACATGTTGGTCAGCAGCTTTGACCAGATCGCCTCGCGGATCTCGGCCACCGGCGGCGATTCCAGCCGTGCATCGTTCAGAACCCCGCGGAGCTTGGTGATGCGCTCGCAATTGCGGTCGTCGCATTCTCCGACCAGGAGGCGGTTGCGATCGGGCGTGAGGTTTTGCACCACGCCCGGTGCGATCACCTCGTTGGAGGAGAAGACCACCCCGCCGACGATCCGTTCTTTCGGAATGCAGGCGCGCAGCCGTCCACCCGGGTCGAGGAAGGAGATGTCGGGCGGGGTCGGGTGCCGCGGCGGCAGGCCGATCCCGTACCACCAGGGAATGCCGTTCTGGGCGAAGACGATCGCGGTGTCCTCGCCGAGCAATGGTTTGAGGCTGGCGACGAGCCCCTGAAGCGCGGTGGCTTTCAGCGTGCTGATGACGACGTCCTGCGGTCCGAGCTGGGCCGGATCGCCGGTGGCGTTCACCTTGGCGCTCACCTCGGAATCGCCGACGCGCAGCTTCAGGCCGCCCGCGCGTACCGCTTCGAGATGCGCGCCCCGCATCACGCACGAGACCTCATGGCCGGCACGGGCCAGCCTGACCGCGATGTGGCTGCCGACGGCGCCCGCGCCGAAAATGCAGATGCGCATGATGTGATGTCCCGTTCCTGATCGCTTTGCCTGGTCCCTTGGCTGCCGCCCGGTTCCAGCATGGCACAACCCGCCATGCGATGGACGCGGCCGCCCTACGACGGAAAGATATGGATCGCGGCGCGCGGCCTCGGCCATAGTGCGCAGCAAATGAAACGACCGGAGGATCGCCGATGACTGCCAGCCCCGTCCTGTGGACCCTAGATGAGCGTGGCGTCGCGACCGTGACCTTGAACCGTCCGGAGGTGAACAACGCCTATGACGGCGCATTAATCGCGGGCGTGCTCGCGGCCATGGATGAATTGGGCAAGAAGCCCAACCTTCGCGTCGTTGTGCTCAGGGGCAACGGCAAGCACTTTCAGGCCGGCGCCGATCTCAAATGGATCAACGGCGTGCGGTTGCAATCGGCTGAGGCGAACGAGGCGGCGTCCCGCGCGACGTTCGAGGCGGTGCAGCGGCTCAACACCTTGCCGATCCCGACCGTGGCATTGGTGCAGGGCGGCTGCTTCGGCGGCGGCACCGGCGTGATCTCCGCCTGCGATGTCGTCATCGCAGCCGACAATGCCCTGTTCTCGATCACTGAGGTGCGCTGGGGCCTGACCGCCGCGATCATCATTCCGCAACTCTGCGACGCCATCGGCGTGCGCCAGGTCCGCCGCTACGCACTTACCGGCGAACGCTTTGGCGCCGAGGACGCCCGCCGCATCGGCCTCGTGCATGAGGTCGTGCCGCTCGCCAATCTCGAAGCCGCCGGCGCAAAGGTGGTCGAGCAACTGCTCGCCAACGGGCCGGAGGCGATCGCGGAGACCAAGCGGCTCGCGCTGGAAAGCTCGTTCGGCGGCATGGCGGTGGACGATGCCGCCTATGCGCGGCTGGTTCACCTGCATTCGCTGAAACGGCAGAGCGCCGAGGCAGCGGAGGGGTTGGCGTCGTTCGCGGAAAAGCGGGTGGCGAATTGGGGCGGTGGCAAGGGCTGAGCGTTCGGCGCTCAGCAGCCGCGGCAGATGTTGTTGATGCTGCGGTAGACGGCTTCGTCGTCCTGCCGCATCTGCCGCGCTGATTCGAATGCCTTGCCGTTGTCAATCGGCGCGACGGGCTTGCGCTTCGCCGCGAGTTCTTCCTCCTGCCGCTTGTAGCAGGCCTCGCGATCGGGCTTGGCCTGGATGAAGCGGCAGTTCTGCTCCACAGCTGCGGCGGGGGCCACCGAGACCGCGAGCAGGATCAGGGCGGACAGAGCGAATTTCAAAAGCGTCGTATCCATCTGTTGAACCAAAGGTGCTTGTCGTCGCCCGGCTTGACCGGGCGACCCAGTACGCCGCGCCGCCTCCGTATACGTTCAGCCTCTCTGGAATACTGGATCGCCCGGTCAAGCCGGGCGATGACGGCGGAGCTTGGCGGCCCTTCTGTCAGGTCTACCTCGCGAGAGCAACTGCGATGTATGACGGCGTAGATCCTATGGGTGGC
>NZ_VSTH01000008.1 GCF_008123965.1 Bradyrhizobium hipponense
GGCTAAGGCGTGCACACGTTTCTGAGGTTCCATCCTTGGGCCATTTGTTCGAAGCGATACCAACCTCGTCGCATGGTGATCGGACCGGGCGGACGCTCGGAAGCGTAGCCGGTCCAACCGCCAAGGCGGGCAATGATCCAGGCAAGCCAAGCGATAGAATGCCTGGCATGCTGGTTCTTTTGCTTGGCGGTCTTTCCTTCGAGACGGGCCTGCAAGGCCTCGAGCATCGGCAATTGGTCCGCCGCGACCACGTCGGTGGCCGGGCGATCAACGGTGCCGTCGCGTGCGAGTACGAGCTGCATGATCTTGGTGGCTGCAATCATCGCGATGGCGGCAAGATTGAACAGCGCCTCGGCGGCTTCGACCTGGCTGCTCTCGAGATCGAGACCCTGACTCTTGCTGGTGCGGAACAACTGCTCGATGTGCCATCGCTCACGATACCAAGTGACGATCTGCAGCGCCTGCGCAACAGTCACAACTGCGTGGGTGGTGAGAAGGCGCCAGTGGATCGGCTCCTCAACCGCAGGATCAAGCTCCTTCACCTCGACCAGGCGCAGAGTCAGTTGAGGTGCGGCGGCGGGATCGCTGCAGTTGGCCGGCCGCTTGATCGTGACCTCGCCAAAGCGCACCGCCACGTCGGCCGTGCGCGCTGGACGGCCGGGCTGGGCTCGAACCTCCAACGCGAAGCGATGCCGCACCGGCCAGCCCTCAGTCACGTCAAACAACCTGCTGCCATCCACCAGGGCGCGATCGCGACAGGCGCGCGTCAGCAAATGGGTGCGCCCATCGGGGATCCGATCAAACTCTTCGTAGATGTCGCTCTCCCGGTCGCCGATCACGGTGACCATCGCCGCCGAAGCGAGCGCGCTCTTGGCGCCCGCCGCCCCCTTGATCCAACGGTGCGATTCTTTGTCTTCGATCGGTTGGCTGCGGTAATTGGCGGACGCTGGCCCCTCGCGCGTCCAAATTTGCATTCCAGCCAGCCCGAGCAAGGCTCGACTGCCTGCATCAATTGCCAGCACCGGATGCACGAACAAGCCAGGATCACGTCCATTGCCGGATGGTCCAAGCCCCCGTATCCGCCCGGCGTGCTTGGCGTAGTTCAGCTCCGTGGTGTCTTGGATTGCAAGCACATGCAAGCCCGCGACACGCTCCGACAGCGCTTCTGCGCTATGCACGGCAATTTCCTCGGCTGTCACGCTCGGATTGTTCAGCCAACGGCTGAATCCTACCCATTCGGCCCGGCAATCGCCCGCCGCCCGCAGATTCACCGTGACGCGTTCAA
>NZ_VSTH01000080.1 GCF_008123965.1 Bradyrhizobium hipponense
GCGCGGCCGGACCATACATCACGGGTCAAAATGCAACCTAGCGGGGAGGGCAGCTCTTGGCGCCAAGCGGCCGTTGACCTGTGGTTAGTAGATCTGGCTGGCTCACGCTGGCTGGACCTAGCTTAAGCTTCCTAATGATGGATTGGAACGAGAGTTCAAGTCTTTCAAATGGTTAGAAGGCGGCGTGTGCACGACGTGTGCACCGGGAGATCAAGGAAAATCGATCGAGAGCAGACTTGGGCCGGTCGTTGCTTGGAGTAATCTTCGCGGAATTCGGCAGCTCAGAGACTAGAGTTGCAGGGCAGGGCGGCTCACGTGGGGCACAAGGGCCAATCGTGCTCGTCGCGGGGAGCGCGAGTGTAATCAGCTCGTTTCGGTCATTGCGCGCGTGAAGTCGCTGGGAGCCACTGGCAGCTTTTGGGGCGCAAAGGCGACATGTGTTTGGACGCGACGTCAGCAACTGCCAACATCGCAGGTGCAATCCTCTAAGCACCTTCCGGAATGACGCCTTGGCATTCACGCGCTAGATGAGCTTCACCAGCGATGACGCATCCGTCTCTATATTTACCAAGACCTCCCCGGCGATAATTTCGGGATCTCCAAGGTCAAGGTCATGCAAGCTTGCTTGAACAAATGCCAGTACTCTATCGTTCGCCGCGGTGGCGCTTTCTCGGTCGTCGAACATCATCACAGCGAGACCAACGCCTTCGCCCCCGTCCAAGATATAATAAGATCTGAAGCCGTGCGATTCCTTTAGGATGTGACCGATGCCACTTTTCGCGCGGCGAGCAGCATCCGCAACCGAACGAACCTTGTTGTACTTTCGAATGACCATGTACATAAGGCCACCCATGCGTTTCCGACCCTTTGCATCAAAGCATATCGGACCACCGCTGGACTAGGGCCTCCTTCTGTACATGCGACCTGGGGCAGTTTTGGCGCGAAGCGGACCCAGAGAGCACGCGGGGGCTATTAGCGCAGGAGCGGGAAGGTGGCGACACGACTGAGATCGGCTACTGCGTATTCACCAGGCAGAGGTCATTCCCAAAAGATCAAACGGCCGTTCGGACCACGCATCGTGCTTAGAATCGGAGTCATCTCGGATACACACGGGATACTTCGTCCCGAAGCCGAGCAACGGCTGGCCGGGGTGGCCCATATCATCCATGCCGGTGACATTGGCCGCCCTGACGTCATCGAGAGACTCCGCCGGATTGCGCCCGTTATCGCAATTCGGGGAAACGTCGATAACGGGCCGTGGGCGGAAGATTATCCTGATACAGAGACGGTCAGGCTCGGCGACCACTCGATCTATATCCTTCATGACATCCACGACCTGCAACTCGATCCGCCGGTCTGTGGGATCAACGTGGTTATTTCCGGCCATTCGCATCGGCCGCTAATTGAGACCACGGGTGGGGTGCTCTATCTCAATCCTGGAAGTGCTGGGCCACGCCGTTTCAACCTTCCTATCACGCTGGCGACGTTGGATTTGACCGCAAGCGGTCCCAAGGCACTGCTTCATCATTTGATTGGTAGGCGATAAGTGCGGGCAGCCGCGCCGTCGACGACCCCTCTGCGATTTGCGTGAACGGGACCAGTTCGTCCGGCCAAACCGGACGAGCTCTTGAGATCAGAAACCCCCTTGTGCCGTCGGACAAATCAGGTGTTCGTGATCCACTGGTCCAACGACAGGCGGAGGAGCCAGCCACATGTCGGAGCAGGTTAGGGTTCGCCGATCAGAAGCAATGGTGCATAGAAGAGAGCGCGGTGAACTGCCTCCGCTTGCGCGCGCGGCTGCAGGGCTGGCTCTGTTTCAGGCCCGGAGCCCGGTTCCGGGCCAGAATGAATCCATCGCGTTGCCGGATTTGAGCCGCATTGCGACCCAGGTCGCGGCCAAAGGTCGTGGGCGGGCGGGGCGCAACACCGGGGGTTTCCATGTCCGGTTATTTGCGATTTTGCTTCTCCGCTTTTTTCCTCGCAGGTCTCTCGACGTCGCCTGCATCTTCGAATCCCTTCGCCACCTTGTTCAACACGTCTCCCGGGCAAGCCACTCCACCCGCTGCCGCCGCAGAGGAGTGCTTGCCGGAACCCGGCAAGTCGACGGCCGACGGCCAGCATTGGGTCTATCGTTTCGACGGCCACCGCAAATGTTGGTTCCAGGCCGCCGAGGGGACCGCGACGGTCAAGAGGTCGATTCATCATCACGCCGCGAAACGTCGTGTGGCCGGTCCCGCGGAGAGCGAGACCGGGCCGCGCAAGCGGAAGGAGGCGGTAGTGGATGCGCGTGCGGAGCTGTTGCGCTCCGCTCCGGCGGAAACGCCGCAGCCGACGCCGCAAGCGCCCAAGCTCAAGGTGGCTGATGCCGCTCCCGTCCCCACTACGGGGGCCGGGGCGCTCGTGCCGCCGGCATCCGTCGTCACCAATCCCGCGACTGATCAGCTCACGCCGGACCATTCTACGCCGCGCCAGGTCGACGTGGAGACGCTTCTGGCGGCCGCTCCGGCCGCCAGCGACGCGGTTGCCGCCTCCATGCCTCCGGCGACGCCGGTCGCCGTTCCCATCGGCGAGACGGGCGACGACTGGCCGCGGTGGTCGGCAACCTGGCTCGGCGTGCTGCTGATGGTGCTAGGACTCGTGTCGCTCTTAAGCTCGAGCCGGACTCTTCGGCGGGCCGTGCTGGTTGCGCGGTTTCGCGATTCCAGGACGGATTTGGCGGCCATCGCGGAAGACTGATTCCGTCTGTCGCCTTTCGGCCGGAATACGTTCAATCGGGCGGCGACCGAGCCGGAGCGGTCGCCGACGGCCATCGTGCGCCGCCAGGCCCTGCGGGCAGGCCCGGGCGGAGCGGATGAATGGCGAGCGGCTCCGGAATCAGAAAACCGCGCACTTGAGCCGACGCTTTCAATGGCTTGGGCGAGTGCTGGAAATCGAAGGCCTGGCCCGATGCCGCATCCACCATGACCCGTGTCCTTCATGAGCCAGGCCAATAGGCCTGTACGCCGTCGGGTCTCCAATCTTTCGGGCTCGACAGGCGAAAAATACTGCGGGAAGTAGCCTCGTGGTGGCAGGATTGCTACCATGGTCTGGCATGTCCTGACCTCAAAGACTGCTTCCTTTCACGAACGGAGCGCGAGCATTCGGAACGAGCCGGCGTCGTATAGCCGGCGGATGCGTTGGCAGCGCTTCACCGCGAGGTCAGACGATGAAAGAGGCTATCGATCTATCGCCTTCGCGTCGCCAGATGTTGCGACTGGCAGCCATGGCAACGGCATGGGCCGTGGCTGCGAAGGCGGCGAACGCCGCTGAGGCTCTACAGCGAGAGAACGACAACGCCTATGTTGCCGCTGATGGCGTCTCGACGTTCGAGAGCGTTTGGCAGACCGTGCGTGATCGCTTTTTCGATCCGCGTCACAACGGACTGGACTGGCCGGCGGTCCGGGAGAGATATCTTCCAGACGTTCGGCGGGCAACTTCCCAGAACTCTCTGGCGCGCGTCATCAATACCATGCTGTCTGAGCTGCACGCTTCGCATACGCGTTTCTATACGCCGGATGAACCGGAATATTATCAGCTTGCAGACATCTTTGTCGGCGCATTGCGACGCCGGGGACTGCAGCGCGCGTTTCCAGACGGCCGCATTTCGTACCCTGGCATAGGTGTCATTTCAGGTTTCGAGGCGCCTGGTCGTAACACGATCACCGGCGTCATAGATGGAACGCCGGCTCAGCAGGCGGGCCTCCGCACCGGTGACGAAATAATTACGGCTGACGGGACCGGATTTGAGCCGATCGGGTCATTCCGTGGGAAGGTCGGCAAATCGGTTGTCTTGGAACTCCATCGGGGCGCCTCGGTGCTGCAAATTCCGGTCATGCCGGTCGACCTCGAGCCCACCAGAATGTTCCTTCGTGGGTTGGAGTCCAGTGCGCGCGTCATTGAGTCCAACGGACGACGCATCGGCTATGTCCATGTTTGGTGCTATGCTGGCTCCATCTATCAACGCGCTCTTGAACACCTGCTGTCTGAAGGGGCGCTAAAAGACGCGGATGCACTGATCTGGGATTTGCGGGATGGCTGGGGTGGCGCGCAACCTCAATATCTCGACCTGTTCAATGGCCGCGCGCCCACAATGCAGGTCACCGACCGAAGCGGTAGGAGCGAATTCGTGAATGTGAAGTGGCGCAAGCCGGTTGCGATGCTCATTAACGGCGGTACGCGCAGCGGCAAGGAGGTCCTTGCCTATGGCTTCAAAAAGTACCGGTTGGGTGAGCTCATCGGCACCCGCACGGAGGGCGCTGTCCTTGCCGCCACCGCATTCCTCATCGGAAGCGGGCTGCTGCTGCTCGCAGTCGAAGATGTCTGGGTCGATGGCGAACGCCTGGAGGGCGTGGGCGTGACGCCGACGACCGAGGTCCAGGCAGGCTCGGCCTCCACCGGGGCAGACGACCGCCAACTGAGCCGTGCTGTCGCGGTTCTGTCCGGGATATGATCCAGGCGCCATACTCAGCGCAAGGCAGAGCCAACGCGGAAAAGTTCCGCACTCGGTTCGCAGGCTTTTGTCAGTTTGGATCGCCCTTAGTCCAGCGCGCCTTCAGCGCGTGGCGTCAGGACGATCCAGCTTCTTGATGCAGCTCGCCACCCCGCATCAAGCGGCGGGCGATGTTGGCGGTCTGCAGGGACGCGCGTTCGGTCGGTGAATGGGCCGCCAGATAGCGGGCAACCGCGATGAAGATGTGCCGGCCCTCGTCCGTGTCGCCCCACGCGCCGAATTGCCGGATTCCCGCCTCCAGCATCTGATACGCATGGAAGGCTGCATCTTCGCGCAGCACCACATGCGCGAGCGTGGCGATCAGCGCCTGCGGCGAATGGCGAAGCGTGAGATGCCGTGCCACGAGGTTTGCGGCGAGATCGACCTGTCTCTGCCGGTCGAAGGCGTTGAGCAAGGCGGCGCCGATCGTCTCTGGATCCGCGGGCAGATCATCGAGCTGCTCGCCGCCGTCGCCCGGGATGTGCGCCGGCGGCACATTGAGATAGCGAGCAAGGTAGAGCGCCATCGCTCCATGCAGTACGCCACGGACGGCCGTGACGTGATCATTGATGTTGGCGGTCCCGATCCGTACGAGCATCTGGTGAACCGCGTTGGCGTAGGTGAAGACGTGATGTGCCGTCTCCCAGTCGGCGTGCTCGTTGGCATTGCCGAAGCGCGCCACCCGGAGCGCCGCCGCGTAGGCGAGGGATTGGCCAAGGTCAGCAGGAGCCGCCCCCGCGCGGATCGCCACCTTGAGCGCATCAACGATCCTGGCCGGATCGTCACCGAGTAGCTCTTGAGCCAGTGCGCCGTGGCCCAACCAGTCACGGGAGCCGCCTCCTCCGGCAGCGAACAGGTTTGCGAGTGTGCTGGTTGATTCCTCACACAACCCAACAAGGTCAACCGGCTGGCGCCAGGCAATCGATTCCTCGGCGCCACGGGCCGCGACCATCTGACCGATGAGAGTGGGCAGCAGAGCCGGCGCGTGTTGCCAGCCGACCAGGTCGAGGCATTCGAACGCCTTGTTGATGAAGTCGAGCGAGTGCCCCGTATCGGCGAACGCCCGCTCGGTCCCGGCGGCGAACAGGGCATCAGCCAGTTCAGCCGGGGAGGAGCCGGCCGCAATCGCCGTGAGCAGGGTGCGCTCGGCGGCCTCGCGATGGCGCACGTTTGTCCAACGCCGCAGCCACCGCTTGAGCGCGGCCGGTTCCGGCCGGCTGCCAAGCGGTGCGCGTTCCCGCCGCGGCGCCTCGCCGTCGCAGTCCGCCGCCACGCGGTGGGCGCCGTGGAACAAAGCGAGATACGCCTCATCCTCCGGCAGCATAGGCAGGAGATTGGCGAGTGCCGTGAGGATCGTAAGACCCACGCCCCAGCCGTCGCGGTTGTGCGCCCCGAACAGCGCCACCTCCCGGACGATTTCGGCCTGCGGTACGCCGGCCGCGAGCTGACCATGGATGGCCTTGGCAATGACCAGGCCGAGATCGTGGGCGAGGCCGTCCACAAGCCGCTGATGCCAGTGCGCGGCGAGATCGGCATGCGTGAACGTGGTCTTCACCCAGACGTCGCCACTACGCACCTCGACCGGGCAGATCGGCACGTCGTCTGCCCACAGGTCGAAGGTGCAGCCGCTTTCGAGATCGAAGCGAGCGTGGTGCCAGTGACAGGTCAAGATGCCGTCCTCGACGCTGCCGCGCTCGAGCGGGAAGCCCATGTGCGGGCACCGATTATCGAGGGCGAAGACGCGCCCGCGGTCGTAGATGACGAGGATCGGGCGATGGCCACCGCGCACAACGAGCCGCCCCTTGATCTTGAGCTCCTCAAGGCTGCCCGCCAGCGTAAATTCCTTGCTAGGCGCGTCCATGAGCATACCTCCCATTCGCTTTGGGGGCGCTGCAGGTACTCCGCAACATAGGCATCCTCTCGCGCTAAGGCGAGAGGCCGGCAATCCCGGTGCGGTTCACTGCCACTAATCCATCTTGACCATTCTGAAGTAGCCTCACTTCGGTGGTTGCCATCTTGGCAAGGTCAGCCATTCGGTTATGTGAGACGTGATTTCGTTCCGGCGGGCCTTCCTAAGCAGACTGTCTCGTTGGTGTCCTGGCGGGCATGACCTGGCTTCATCACGTAGCTGTTGAGCTTCTAGGTCAAGCCGAGCCTTTAACGAGGCTTTTCGTACGAACCGCAGGCGCTTCATGGCGCATACCCATCTCTACGAACCTACCCACCTGTGTAAACTCGGAACTAGGTATGTTGGTTCTTGATGGACCCTGTGGGTTCGTAATCCGTTCGTTGGGGATCATGAATAAGGCCCTGACGCTATACCGAACAGGAGGACGACGTGCCTGATAGCGTCTACGAGGTTATTGAACTGGTCCGTACCAGCAACCAACGGTCATATCCAGGCGACAGGCCGTGATGTCAAGGGACGCAAGCAATACCGCTATCACCCCGCTTCCGCGAGGTGCGGGAAAGCATCAAGTACGAACATGTGGTCGCATTCGCAGACGCGCTGCCCCCCCATCCACCGCGGATAAAATGCATCATTCATGAAGTAAGTCAGGCTCTTTCAGAGACTCTTGATTGAATTTCACGCATCGAAAACGTCGCCGACCTGCCCGGAGTTGGCGAGAACTACTAGGACCATTTGGAAGCCACCGTTCAGTGCAAGATCAAGGATCCGATCTCGATGTTCGGGGAGGATAGAGGCCTGCGCGCTGCATCGCACATGCTGGAATATCTGCTGACAAAGACGGGATTGCTGATTTTCCGCGGTCGCCGAGTCCGGCGGCTTCGTCGACGCCGCCGGGGGTGAAGAACGAGAAGGCGACATGCGAGACAAAACGGTCCACTTGTTTTGTCGCTATGCGGCGCTGAGGTTGGGTTGATGGTGAACCTGATCGACCGGTGGTCGCACGTACCACTCTGTGCGGGCAATATTTGACCCGCCGCCATGCCGGCCGTGTTGGTAGGCCCGTTCCGCGGGCATGAACCACCTTGCACAGTTTTGCTACAGGCCGGCACGAATTGCGGCAATTTCCGCTGCAACAACGCGCTTGACATAATATCCGATCTCAACGACCGTATCCTGCAAGCGTTGGGCAAGACGGCCCATCAACGCGGTGAGTTCAACCATTTCCAACGCCACGCTTTCATCGCGTGTTCGGTTGGCGGCGAGGGCGCCCTCGGCTTCACAGCCGGCGGGCGTTTTTTTTGTTTTGGATCGAGCGATGACGCAGAAGCGGTATCGAATTGGCGTGATGTTCTCGACAACGGGCTCCTACAGCGTCGTTGCGCGCTCGATCCTCAATGGCGCATTGCTGGCCTTCCAGGAGATCAATGCGAGTGGTGGCGACATCGTGTTGGAGCCGGTCGTGGTCAATCCGTCCGGCGACCTCGCGCGCTATCGTTCGCTCAGCCTCGAGCTGCTCGGTTCCGGCATCCGCCAGGTGGTCGGTTGCTACACCTCGTCGAGCCGAAAGGAGGTGATCCCGTGCTTCGAGAAGTTCGACGGGTTGTTGTGGTATCCCTCCCACTACGAGGGTTTCGAGAGCTCCGATAACGTCATCTACACCGGCGCCGCGCCCAACCAGCACGTGCTGCCGCTGGTCGACTATCTGGTCTCCCGGGTCGGCACGCGCGCCTTCTGCATCGGCTCCAACTACATCTGGGCTTGGGAGAACAACCGCATTTTCCGCGAGGCGTTGATTGCACGCGGCGGCACCGTGCTCGCCGAGCGTTATCTTTCGGTCGGCGATACCGAGGTCGACCAGGTCATTGCCGCGATCATCGACCAGCGCCCGGACTTCGTCTTCAACAATCTGATCGGCACCAGCGCCTATGCCTTCTTCCGCGCATTCCGGGCCGCTTGCCGCGCGCGTGGCATAGATCAGGCCGCGGAAATTCCCGTTGCGAGCTGCACGCTGTCCGAACCGGAGCTGCCGGAGATCGGGCCCGATGCAATCGACGGACATCTATCGTCGAGCGTCTATTTCTCGTCGCTGAATTCACCGGAGAATGCCGCCTTCATCGATGCCTACACGAAGTCCTTTCCGGACGGACCGGTCTCGTCGGCCGATGCAGAGTCGTCCTACATCGGCGTCAAGCTGCTCGCAGCGGCATTGTCGCAGGCCGGCACCGACGACGCGCGCACGGTGCGCGCCGCCGTGGCGGATCAACGGTTGCGCGCGCCGCAAGGCGAGGTCCGTATCGACCGGCAGACCTTTCACGCCTGGCTCACGCCGCGGATCGGCCGCTCGGCCGCGAACGGGCAATTCGAGGTGCTGCTGGAATCCCGCGAGCCGATCGCGCCCGATCCCTATCTCGTCCAGTCGTCGCCGCGCTTTGCCAGTGCGATGCGCTCTCCGCTGTTGAAGGTGGTGTAATCATGAGCTCTCGACTGCTACAAAATTTCAAGGGCGGCCGCGCCATCGTCGTGACACGGCGAGGCGGATGGGAGAGTACGCTCGAAACGACGCTCGCCAAGCTCGGTGTTTCCACCGAATATCCTGAAATCATCGACGGCCGTGCGCAGATCGACGTTGCGAGCCTCCAGGCCGACCGCGACATCCTTTTCGTCGACGGCGATCTCGAAAGCGCTGTCGCCATCGAGGTCAACCCCGCGTCGCGGCTGCCGCCGGTGCCGGTGATCGGCCTCGTCGGCGTTGAGGCGCCGAGCCGGTTGAAGGCTCTCGTCAATCTCGGTGCGACGTCGTTCCTGCGCAAGCCGGTGCATGGCGGCGCGGTCTACACGTCCCTGTTCATGGGCATCAACCAGTTCCTGCTGCGTGCCGAAATGAACGACCGCCTGCAGGATCTCGAGGAGCGCCGACGCGGTCGCCGCGCGGTGATCCGGGCCGTGATCCTGCTGATTCAGCAGGGCCTCGACGAGGAGGGTGCCTATTCCCAGCTCCGTCGCGAAAGCATGCGCGCGCGACAGAACATGGAACTGTACTGCGAGGAGTTCCTGAGCAAGCGGGCGAAGCCGCCCGACACGTCCGGCCGCACGACCGGCATCACGCTGCAAGGCGGCAACAAGCAAGCCATCTAGGAGAAGCAAAATGAGCAAGTCTGTATTGCGGGGGCTGCGCGCCGCAGCCCTCACGGGGACGCTTGTCCTCGCGTCAAGCTTGGCGCTCGCGGCGGAAAACCCGATCAAGCTCGGCGTGCTGGAGGATCAGTCCGGCGACTTCGCCGCGGCCACGATCGGCAAGGTCCACGCCATCCAGCTCGCCGCCGAGGAGATCAATAAGGCCGGCGGCATCATGGGCCGTCCTATTGAGCTCGTTCCTTATGACACGCAATCCGACAACACCCGCTATCAGGAGTTCATGCGCCGCGTGCTCCAGCGCGACAAGGTCGATGTCGTGTTCGCGGGCTTCTCCTCGGCCTCGCGCGAAGCCTATCGGCCGATCGTCGACCAGTTCAACGGCTTCGCCTTTTACAACAACCAGTACGAAGGCGGCGTTTGCGACGGCCACATGATCGTCACCGGCGCTGTGCCGGAGCAGCAGTTCTCCACACTCATTCCCTACATGATGGAGAAATACGGCAAGAACGTCTACACGCTCGCCGCCGACTACAATTTCGGCCAGATATCGGCGGAATGGGTGCGCAAGATCGTCAAGGAGAACGGCGGCAAGATGGCCGGCGAGGAGTTCATCCCGCTCGGCGTGTCGCAGTTCTCGCAGAGCATCCAGAACATCCAGAAGGCCAAGCCGGACTTCGTGGTCACGTTGCTGGTCGGCACCGCGCAGGCCTCCTATTACGAGCAGGCGGCTTCCGCCAACGTCAACCTGCCGATGGCGTCCTCGGTCAACGTCGGCCAGGGCTACGAGCACAAGCGCTTCAAGCCGCCGAGCCTGAAGGACATGTACGTCACCACCAACTACATCGAGGAGATCGACTCGCCGAAGAGCAAGGAGTTCTACGCCAAGTTCAAGGCCAAATTTCCAAGCGAGCCCTATGTGAACCAGGAGGCGGAAAACTCCTATCTCGCCATCTATCTCTACAAGCAGATGGTAGAGCGGGCGAAGTCGACCAAGCGCGAGGACATCCGCAAGGTGATCGCGTTGGGCGATGTCTGCATGGACGCGCCGGAAGGCAAGGTCTGCATCGACCCGAAGAGCCAGCACATGTCGCACACCATCTATCTCGCCAAGGTCGGCGCCGATCACTCGATCTCCTTCCCGAAGACCTGGGAGGACATCAAGCCGTACTGGCTGGGTGAGGCCGGCTGCGATCTCACCAAGAAAGATCCGATGGCCCAGTACACGCCATCGAATCCTCCGCCGAAGCCCTGACCCGGCGGCTGATCGCTCCGGCCCTCGCGGCGGGCCGGGGCGATCACGGACATCTGCGACGGCAATTTTGCGTCTTCCCTCAGACTGGTTGGTTCATGGATATCGCGACCCACGTCTTTTCGGCGCTCTATCAATTCGGTGACGCCTTCGCGTTCCTGGTACTGTCAGCCTGCGGGCTCGCGGTGATCTTCGGCATGATGGGCGTGATCAATCTCGCCCATGGCGAGTTCATCATGTGCGGCGCCTATGTCACCGCTGCGACCGTGCATGCCGGCCTGCCATTGCCGCTGGGAATTCTGGCGGGGACGGTCGTGTCCGCGCTGGTCGGTGTGTTGGTCGAGCTCGCGGTCATCCGCCATCTCTACGACCGGCCGCTCGACACCATCGTCGCCACCTGGGGGCTCAGCCTGATCGCCACGCAGGGCACTCTGATCATGGTCGGCTCGACCATGGCGGGCGTCGGCACGCCGTTCGGCAGCTTCCAGGTCGGTGACTACTCCTATTCGATTTACCGCATCGTGCTGTTCTGTGCCGCGCTCGGCGTGCTCGCCGCACTCTATGCGCTATTCAACTGGACGCGCTTCGGCGTGCTGGCGCGAGCGACCATCCAGGTGCCGCACATGGCGGCCGCCCTCGGCGTCGATACGCGCCTGATCTACAGCCTCACCTTCGCCTGCGGCGCAGGGCTCGCGGGCCTTGCCGGCGGGCTTTACGCGCCGACCATGACGCTGGTGCCGACTATGGGCGCGACCTTCATCATGGAAGCGTTCGTCACGGTCGTGATCGGCGGCGCCGACGTGTTCCTCGGCACGGCGCCTGCTGGTGGCCTGCTTGCGATCGTGAAGTCGGGGATGACGTCGTGGCAGGGACAGTTGTTCGGCCAGATCGGTCTTTTGGTCGCCGTCATCATCGTGGTCCGGGTTCTGCCGAAGGGCATCTCCGGCTTTGTGCTGCGCGAGCGCACCTAACGGAGTGATGGCGTCGTGACCGGTTTCGTTTCCTTCTTTCGCCGTCTTGAAGGGCCGCAGACCGTCGGTCGCGGTCCGGCCTTCTGGAGCCTGTTTGCAATCGTGCTCGCGATCGGGCTTGCCTATCCGCTGTTCAGCGACGGCTATACGGTCGGCAACACCGTCTACTTCTTCGTCTGGGTGTTCATCGCGCTCAGCCTCTGCCTGATCTGGGGTTATGGCGGCTCGCTGTCCTTTGGCCAGACCGCGTTCTTCGGGATCGCGGGTTACGGCTACGGCGTCCTGACGCTTAATTTCGGCGCGGCCTATGGCTTTACGCTGATCGCCTTTGTCGCTGCGGTCGCGATTGCGGCGCTGTTCGCTGTGCTGCTCGGCTATTTCATGTTCTTCGGCCGCATCGCCGGCGTCTTCCTCGGCATCGTCACGCTCGCCGTGACATTGATGCTGGAGCGCTTCATGGCGCAGACGGCAGGGCCGGAGTGGCACATCGGCAGCGCGCGGCTCAACGGCTTCAACGGCATGAGCGCGATGCCGCCTCTGACCATCCCCTGGCCGGGCGAGCCGATCGTGCTGTTCGCCGATGTCGGGCTCTATTATTTCGTGCTCGGCCTTCTGGTCTTCGTCTATCTCGCCTTGCGCATCCTGATGAACTCGTCGTTCGGCAACGTCATCGTCGCGATCCGCGAGAACCCTGAAAGGGCGGAGATGCTCGGCTACGACGTGCGCAAGTACCAGCTCATCACCTTCGTCATCGGCGCCGCGCTCGCGGGGATATCCGGCGTGCTCTATACGGCCTGGGGCCAATACATCACGCCGTCGAGCATGGGCATGACGGCGGCGGCGCTACCGCTGATCTGGGTTGCCGTCGGCGGCCGAAGCGACCTGACCTCGACCGTGGTCGGCACACTGGTGGTGCTGGCCGCATTCCAGGCGCTCACGATCTACGGCAGCCAATACGCGCTCGTCTTCATGGGCGTGCTGCTTGTGCTGACTGTCCTGATCGCCCCGAACGGTCTCGTGCTTGGTGCAATGAATTGGCTCGGACGGCTTGCCGCGCGCCTGACGCGGAGGGCCAGCTGATGTCGTTGCTCGAGCTCCGCAAATTGAACAAGCACTTTGGAGGCCTGCACGTCACCAACGCGGTAGATCTCACGCTTGAGCCCGGTGAGATTCATTGCCTGATCGGCCCGAACGGCGCCGGCAAGAGCACGCTGTTCCGTCTCATCCTCGGCGAGCACCATCCTGGCAGCGGCGAGATTTTCTTCGCCGGAGAGAACATCACGGCGCTGAAGTCGTTCGCGCGGATTCACCGCGGCCTGTCAGTCAAGTTCCAGGTGCCGGGCGTATTTAAGGGGCTGTCCGTCCGCCAGAATCTCGAAATCGCCCTGCAGAGCCGGCATCGCGGCGCCGAACTCGAAGCCGAGATCAGTCGTCTGCTTGGCTTCCTCGGCCTGGAATCCGAGCAGGCGCAGATGGCCGGCAATCTCAGCCATGGCCAGAAGCAATGGTTGGAGATCGGCATGGCGATCAGCCTGAGGCCGCGTCTCCTGCTGCTGGACGAGCCAACGGCCGGCATGTCGCCGGAGGAAACCCACATGACCGGCGAGATGGTACAGCACCTCAATGCCGATGGCATGACCGTGCTAGCGATCGAGCACGACATGGCCTTCGTGCGGCAGGTCGCCCAGCGCGTCACCGTCCTGCATCTCGGCCAGGTCTTCGCGCAAGGCTCGATCGACGAGATCGTGGCCGACGAGCGCGTGGCGGCGATCTATCTGGGGCAGGCTCATGCTTGATATGCCGCGCAAGGAAGTCATCCTCTCGACGCTGGCTCTGCGTGCCGGCTATGGCGGCAAGCCGGTGCTCCAGGGCCTCGAGATCGAGGTACGGGAAGGTGAGATCGTCGCCGTGATCGGGCGCAACGGTGTCGGCAAGTCCACGCTGATGAAGAGCCTGATCGGGCTCGTGCCGGCGATGAGCGGCTCGATCGTCTATCGCGGCGAAGCCGTGGAGTCGCTGCCGGCGCACAAGCGGGCCCGCCTCGGCATGGGCTATGTGCCGCAGGGGCGCGACGTGTTTCCGCGCCTGACCGTCGGCGAGAACGTCGCGGTGGGCGCGGCGATCAAGGGCGGCGGCATTCCCGAGGCCGGGCGGCGCAAGATCGTCGAGGCGTTTCCGATCCTCGAAGAGCGCTGGAATCAGCGTGCCGGCACCATGTCCGGAGGCCAGCAGCAGCAGCTTGCGATCGGACGGGTCTTGATCGCCGATCCGAGCCTCATTCTGCTGGACGAGCCGTCAGAAGGCATCCAACCCAACATCGTCCAGGACATCGCACGCAACATGGTCGAGCTCAACCGCAGGACCGGCGTGACCATCATCCTGGTCGAGCAGAATCTCGATATGATCCGCGCCATGGCGCAGCGCTGCTACGTTATGGACAAGGGGCGCATCGTCGCAAGTCTCGACCACTCCGCACTCGACGACGTGGCGGAGATGCGCCGCCATCTGGCAGTTTAAAAAAACGACGCCCAACCAAGGAGAAACAGCAATGGCCTGGCAAAACGATTCCATCATGGCACGCAAAGGCGTCGCCAAGGGCGAGCGCGGCAAGCAATACACCATCACCGAGACCCAGCAGGGCAAGTACCACTATGTCTACGGTCCCTATGCGAGCCCGGTACTGACGGTCGATCCCGGTGCGGTCGTCGCTGCGGAGACCCATGACGCATTCGAAGGCGCCATCAAGCACGAGACCGACAGCCCGTCGAAGATTCTCAACTTTCCGTTCCTCAATCCGCAGAACGGGCCCATCCACGTCAACGGCGCCGAGAAAGGCGACACGCTCGCGGTCTACATCGAGAATATCGTGCCGCGCGGGCCGCAGCCGTGCGGCACCACCGTGGTCATGCCGGACTTCGGCGGCCTCGTCAGCACCGGCCAGACCGCGCTGCTCAATCCCGCACTGCCCGAGCGGGTGAAGAAGCTGGTGGTCGATGCGAAGACCGGGACGAAATGGAACGACAAGATCACGCTGCCGTATGAGCCGTTCATCGGGACTATCGGCACCTCGCCGGAGATCGAGGCGATCTCCTCGCTGGTTCCGGACTATTACGGCGGCAACATGGACCTGCCGGACGTCGGCGTCGGCGCCGTCATCTACCTGCCGGTCAACACCAACGGTGCGCTGCTCTATCTCGGCGACTGTCATGCCGCGCAGGGCGACGGCGAGCTCTGCGGCGTCGCCATCGAGCATCCGACGGTGACCACGGTGCAGATCGACCTGATCAAGAACTGGACCATTGCCTGGCCGCGGCTCGAGACCAAGGACTTCATCATGACCATCGGCTCGGCGCGGCCGATGGAGGATGCAGCCCGCATCGCCTATCGCGAGCTCTGCCGCTGGATGGCAGCCGATTACGGCTTCGACGAGATCGACGCCTACATGCTCCTGACCCAGGCCGGACGTGTCCGCGTCGGCAACATGGTCGATCCCAAATACACGCTCGGCGCCTCCATCAAGAAGTCCTATCTCGTTTGAGGCCAGCCGGATCATGTCCACCAAGCACAAAGTCGCCGCCGTCCAGTTCGAGCCGACCATGTTCGAGAAGGAGCGCAACATCGCGCGCCTGCTCGAACTCTGTGAGCAGGCGGCGGCGGCCGGTGCCAAGCTCATCGTCACGCCGGAAATGGGAACGACCGGCTATTGCTGGTTCGACCGCGTCGAGGTCACCCCTTTCGTCGAGACGATCCCGGGCCCGACCACGAACCGCTTTGCGGCGCTGGCGGGCAGGCACGGCTGCTACATCGTGGTCGGCATGCCGGAGGTCGACGAAGACGGCATCTACTTCAACTCGGCGGTCCTGATCGGGCCTGACGGCATCGTTGGCCGCCACCGCAAGACGCATCCCTATATCTCGGAGCCGAAATGGGCGGCTGCGGGCGACCTGCACAATCAGGTGTTCGAGACGCCGATCGGGCGGATCGCGCTGCTGATCTGCATGGACATCCATTTCGTGGAAACCGCACGGCTGATGGCGCTGGGCGGCGCGGACGTTATCTGCCACATCTCGAACTGGCTGGCAGAGCGCACGCCGGCGCCGTACTGGATCAGTCGGGCCTTCGAGAACGGCTGCTACGTCATCGAGAGCAATCGATGGGGGCTGGAACGCACGGTGCAGTTCAGCGGCGGCAGCTGCGTGATCGCACCGGACGGGCAGATCACGGCCGTGCTCGACAAGGGCGATGGAGTGCTGTTGTCGGAGATCGATCTCGATGCCGCACGCGCGCGCCGCGTGCTCGGCGAGACCGTGTTCGCGCAGCGGCGGCCGGAGCTCTATCCGGAGCTGCTCGCCGATACCTTCAGCTGGAATCCGCGTGACTTCTTCGGCCTCTACGGCCACGAGCCGTGGCCGGCCGGAAAAACGTCGCGGGTCAGCGTTGCGCAATTTGCACCTGGCGACGATTTCAACCAGAATCTCGAGGAGATCGCGGGACTCGCGGGCAAGGCCCGCGCCGACGGCGCTGAGCTCGTCGTCCTCCCGGAGCTCGCGGTGACCGGGCTCGGCGATCCCGCGAGATCGGCGCAGCCGATACCGGGGCCCGTGACCGATCGCCTTGAGGAACTCGCAGAAGAACTGGGTCTCTATCTCGTCTGTGGCCTGGCCGAACGCGCCGGCGATATCATCTACAACAGCGCCTGCCTAGTGTCGCCGGATGGGGACGTCTCGGTCTATCGCAAAACGCATCTGGCGGCCGACGAGCGAAGCTGGGCTACCGCCGGCGACGGCTGGACCGTCGTCGACACGCCGATCGGCCGTATCGGACTGTTGATCGGTCACGATGCGTCTTTCCCGGAAGCGGGGCGGGTGCTGGCGCTGCGCGGCTGCGATCTCATTGCGTGTCCCGCCGCGATCAAGGGACGCTTCAGTTCGTCGCATGCCGGAACTGAGGTGTTGCAGCCAAAGCCGATTCCGACCGGCCCGGATCCGCATCACTGGCATCATTTCCGCGTTCGCGCCGGCGAAAACAACCTGTTCTTCGCTTTCGCCAATATCGTCGATCCCGAGCGTGGCTATCCCGGGCTGAGCGGTGTGTTCGGTCCTGACACGTTCTCCTTTCCGCGCCGGGAGGCGATCGCGGCCAGCGGCACGGGCCTTGCAACCGCGCTGGTCGACACCACCAATCTCGACAGCGTCTATCCGACCAACGTGGTGCGGCGAAAGGATTTGGTGTCGATGCGCATGCCGCACAGCTATCGTGGATTGCTCAAGGCGGCTGCGACCAACTACTGAACCAAGAAGAGGAATTTGGCTATGGATCTGGGACTCAAGGGAGCCAAGGTACTCGTCACGGGAAGCACCAAGGGAATCGGCCGCGCGATCGCCGAGACATTCGCCACTGAGGGCGCGGATGTCGGGGTGTGCTCCCGCAATCTGGCTGAGGTCGAGAGCACGGTCGCCGCACTCAAGACCAAGGGCGTCGCGGCCTATGGCGGCGCCGTCGACGTTGCCGACGCGGCCGTGCTGAAGGCCTGGGTCGGGGATATGGCGGCAAAGCTCGGCGGCATCGATGTCGTCGTCGCCAATGTCAGCGCACTTGCCATCGGGCAGGACGACGAAAGCTGGGAGAAGGAGTTTTCGACCGACATGATGGGTACGGTTCGGCTGGTGAATGCGGCCATGCCCTATCTAGAGAAGAGTGCCGCCGGCGCGATTGTTACCATTTCTAGCGTCTCAGGGCGCGAGGTCGATTTCGCCGCCGGTCCCTACGGCACCTTCAAGGCGGCGATCATCCACTACACGCAGGGACTAGCCAATCAGCTCGCAGGAAAAGGCATTCGCGCCAACTCGGTCTCCCCAGGCAATACCTATTTCGACGGCGGAGTCTGGAACATGATCAAGGACAACAATCCCGAGCTCTATAAGACGGCGCTGGCGCTTAATCCGACGGGGCGGATGGGAACGCCGCAGGAAATGGCCAACGCCGTGGTGTTTCTCGCCAGCCGCGCGGCCAGCTTCATCACGGGCACAAATCTCGTCGTCGACGGCGCACTCACGCGTGGGGTGCAGTTGTAGGAACGTATCGGCGTTTGCCTGGCGTTGGACTTCGCTAGCCCAAATTTGTCCATGATGGATTGGACCGGGACATCTCTTACGCGGGACCGTGGTCGGCCGTGCAGTACCAAATGCTGTACTAGGGTTCAGACTCAA
>NZ_VSTH01000081.1 GCF_008123965.1 Bradyrhizobium hipponense
AAAAACAACTGTAATGCTAAGCTGACAAGAAGCCAGCATTTCGCCTTCCGACCCATTCCCGACTTTTGAACCATTTCCATTATGGCTGGGGCGCTGGAGCGTAGGTCCGCGGACTGTTATCCGGGACGTTCAAGCCTTCACTCCGGAAGACCAGCCTTGCTCAAACCCTCGGCGATGCGTTGAAATTCGGCAAGGAAGACGACGTTATCGGACCACCCAGATCCATCCTGCAACCAAAGGGCAACGGTGTAATCGGGCCTGAGCCGACGAAGCTCGGCGACGGCGGCGTGAGCTTCACGCTCACGTCCCGTCAATGCACTGGCAGCGGCGAGATCAGCGTAGGCGATCCAGAGAGGCTGCACCGCGATGGAGCGGCGGCACCAGTCGATCGCCTCGTCGTATTGAGCGAGATGGCTGTGCGCATGGCAGATGTAGAAGTACCACGTGCTTAGCAGCGGATCACGGGGGCTGAGCTGAATAGCCATTTGGAGCGGTTCAAATGCCTCCGCAGAGCGGCCGACGCGAATCTTGGCGGCACCGAGCGCGCCATGAGCCGGGGCGAGGCTGGGGTTGATCGCGATCGCCCCTTTGTACTCACCGACCGCAGCCTCTACGTTCCTACCTCTGGCCCGCTGGATTTCTCCTTTCACAAAATGTGCCATTGCGTCACTGGGAAACTTTGACAGGACCTTGCCTACAGCGTTCTCAGCACGCTGCAGCTGGTCCGCCGGCGCATCGCTCCAGCGATAGTTGACCTCCATTGCCAGAGTATCTGCCAGGCCCACCAGCGCCTTCGGGAGGCCGGGATCGATCTGGAGCGCACGCTCGAAGATGGCGCGAGACTGCGCTAACTGCTCGCGCGAATAGGGCTGGTTCAGCACAGCCCACCCCCGCATCGTAAGATCGACCGCGTCCGGACTATTGGGGCGTGCAACCTCGGCCTCGCGACTTTCCTGATTAATCAGTTCCAGATCAAGCCGCCGCGCGAGCCGTCCGGTGATAATATCCTGAAGTTGCATCGACTTGGACCAGTCACCGTCGATGCGCTCGGACCAGGCCTCGGCGCCGGTCCGGGCATCGATCAGGCGGGCATCGATCCGAACCATCGTCTCCGTCCTGCGCAAGCTGCCGTCGAGAACGTATCGAACGCCGAGCTCGCGGCCTATGCGCTTGGGGTCGACGTTCTTGTAGGCACGGGCTGTGTTTGGTGCGATCACGAAACTGTCCTGGATCCGTGAGAGATCGGCGCTCAGATCGTCAGTGATGCCTTCCGCAAAGTAATCCTGCTCGGGCTCGTTGCTTAAATTGGTAAATGGCAGCACGACAATCGATAACCGATGGTTCAACAGCTGCGGCTCGCCCCAACGGATGTACCAATAACTCACACTGGCGCCAATCATGAGCAGGAGAAACGCTGTCGCTAGGCCCACCCGAGCTCGCCGCGACCACAGACCAAACGGGAAGCCACCAGTCACGTTCAGGAACGAAACAGTCGGCGGCGTATCGGAGAACTGCAGAGCATAGGCTCGGACCGGGAGGGCGATGTTTTTGAGGTTCTGCTCGCCCAGATCGGCGAACTCAACACCGACCTTGCCTCGGACTTGATCGAAGGCGGCGGAAGATATGCAGATGCCGCCGGGCTTTGCGATGCCCTCAAGCCGCGCCGCAATGTTCACGCCGTCGCCAAAAATGTCATTCGGCTCGACAATCACGTCGCCGATGTTAATGCCCACACGGAAGGCAATGCGCTTGGCTTCCGGATCGTCGATTGTAACTTCCTTGATACGGGTCTGGAATTGTATAGCAGCCCGAACTGCTTCGACCGCGCTCGGAAACTCGGCCAGGAACCCGTCCCCTGTGTTCTTGACGATATGGCCGCCGTGTTCGGTAATTGCCGGGGCAACCGCGTCCGTTAAAAGCGCAGTAAGTTTGGCATGCGTTGCCTCTTCGTCATTGTGCATGAGTCGCGAATAGCCGGCCACATCTGCGGCCAATATCGCCGATAACCTGCGCTCGACCCGAGTTGCCCGTTCCTGCACCATGGCCCGCGCTCCAACCCGGGCTCATTTGTACGATGGATCACACGACAGAGCCAATCGTGCGATGTGTATCCAGATGCTGCTGGTCACTGCCGCGCATCTGAAACGTCAGCCGCGCTGACCGACTGTTTGCTCCGGATTATCCTGACATCAGAGATGCCCTATGTCGCCCGACAGGGCCCTTGCTGACTCGCAGAGGCGAACTGGCCATGTCCGGATTCTAAGACAGAACGGACGCGATATACCTCGCGGGCTCATCGATTTTTGGGTGCACGCTCCAGCGCATCCGGCTTTGCATTGGTGCCCGGCTCTGTTGACGAAGCCGTGACGCCTCAGGCGTAGGCCACCCACCCGCGGAAGATGAAGCCAGTATAGAACAGGGTTGGGTCGGAGAAGCCGGCGTCACGCAGGATCGATTCATCCTGCTCCGGAGCCAGAATTGGCAAATGTTTGGTGACTGCTTCCCGTGCGGCGGCCGCCTTGTCGGGCTCGACACCGGACGCGGCCAGGAACGCGGAATATCGCGACAGCCACAGCGGGCGTTCCTCTTCGCCATCGGAAGCGCTCAAATGGGCCACCACGAAGGCGGCGCGCGGCTTGAGGCGGCGGCGGACTTCCGACGCGATGCGGCGCCGCTCCTCGGCATCGACGAAGTGCAGGGTCAATAGGCACGTGGCGCCATCGAATGGTCCTTCAGGGGCGTCGTCGATGTACCCCTGATGAAAATGTGCGCGCGGCGCGAGCGATCCCAGGGTTTGCCTGGCAAGTCCCAGCATCGCCGCGGACGGGTCCACGCCGTCGAAGCGCCAGGTGGGATGCGCTTGCGCGAAGGCCGTCAGCTCCAGGCCGCCGCCGGCACCGAGCACGAGTATCCGTGCATCGTTACGCGCGCGCTCGCCCAGAAGAATCGCCGCCATGGACAGCATGGCGTTGTAGCCCGGAACGAACCGCGGCGGCCCGTCCGTATATTTCGCCACGGCCTGCGGATCGGAGAACATGTCTTGAATGTTGGTCATGGTGCGGCCTTTGACTGGAGTTCTTTACGCTTGATGCGCGCTGATGCCCTGAAGCTTTCGGGATCCGAGACGCCTGCGCAGACCGTCGCCCAGCATCGCCAGCGTCACCTCACCGAGGCGCGACAGCAGCAGCGCCTCCGCATCGCGAAAGGCCTGATCGAGGGCGGCATTGACGGCCTGCTCGACCAGGCAGCCCGGCGCCTCCGTCCGGTTGCCCATCGCCAGCAGCGGGGGACTGCCGAGCGCGGCGTAGACGTCGCGCAGCGACACCTTCGAAAGGTCGCAGGCCAGCGTCCAGCCGCCGCCATGCCCCTTCTCGGAGCGGACGTAACCGAGGTCCCGCAAGCCGGCCATGATGCGCCGGATCACCACGGGGTTGGTGTCCATGGCTTTGGCCAAGGTCTCCGACGTGAACGGACCGGGCTGCTGCGCCATGTGCAGCAGCACGTGGAGCACGCCCGATAATTTGCTGTCGCGTCTCATGTAACTTTATATGTTACGTGATCGCGCTGCAGTCAAGCGGCGATAGTCCTCGCTCCAGAAGCTGTTGAAGACTTCTGGCGCATGAAAGCGCATGTGCGGGCGGTCGTTCGTACTGCGCTGGAAACGCATCTGAGGCACGAGCCCGAGAAAATAAGTCGTAGCCGGATCGAGAGCGCGGAACAGCCTGCGCGCGGGACGCGGTGTGAAGCTTGAGGATACCGATATGGAGTAGCGGTGATGGTTCGCCCTGTCCACACGCCGCGATGGTGTCATCGTGCACCTGTTTTGCCCGACGGGTCAATGTTCGTCACGCGGCCTTTTTACGGCTCGGTCGGATCAGCACATCTGCGGAAATGCCAAGACGTTCATGAAGACGGCGGATCATCGTGATCGATAGCCCGCGCTTTCGGTTCAGAACCTCGGCGATGCGGGTGCGTGTACCGATAATCTCTTCCAGGTCCCGTCGCGTCAGCCCTTGCTGCTCCATGCGAAACTTGATGGCCTCGACAGGATCGGGCGGATCCATCGGATAATGCTCGGCCTCGTATGCATCGATCAGCGTCGCGAGCACGTCCAGCCGGTCGCCCTCTGGTGTGCCCGACTTCGCGCCCCAGAGACGCTCAATCTCCTTGAGCGCGCCATCATAGTCTCGCTCCGTCCGAATCGGCTTGATCTCAGTCGCCGTCATGTCGAACCTCTCTGACATCGATCTTGTCGTAGTCCCGGTGCGTGCCGATCCACTTGATCCACACGATGCTCTTCTCGAAATCGACGGCAGCGACCAGCCGGTAGTCGTTGCCCTTGACGTTAAGCACGACCCGGTCCGCCGAGATGATGCTGGCGGTCGCGTAGCTGCGTTTGATGTCTGCTGCGCTCGACCACCGCGCCTTTTTGACTTCATCGAACCACGCATCAAGGGCAGCTGCGATGATGGCGATCTTGCCATCTTGCGCCTGTGTTGCCCGACGGAGCAACGGCTTCGAAAAGCACGTGGCGTAAGCCATTGATCCGGCTCATGCCGGCTACTGTGTATGGGGTTGTTTTTCGACTTTTTGTTTTGGAGGCTCGGAAGCCTCAGGCTGAACCGGATCTCATCCGGCCCGCTACTTCATCACCCGCAGGCCCTTGGTCGTGAACCGCTGGGCCTTGTCGCCGGGACGCACCGGCCGCCGCGTGCCGGCGGCCTTGCCGGTGCCGGGGGGCTGGTGCGCGGGGACGAGCTGGTCGGGGCGGGAGCCGATCAGATCGGCGCGGCCCATCGCTTTCAGCGCGTCGCGCAGCACCGGCCAATTGTCGGGGTCGTGATAGCGCAGGAACGCCTTGTGCAGCCGGCGCTGCCGCAGGCCCTTGATCGCCTCGACCTTGTCGCTGCCGCCGCGCCGCACGCCGCGGAGCGGATTGACGCCGGTGTGGTACATTGCCGTTGCGGTCGCCATCGGCGAGGGCAGGAAGGTCTGCACTTGATCCGCGCGATAGCGATTCTTCTTGAGCCAGAGCGCGAGGTTCATCATGTCCTCGTCGGTCGTGCCCGGATGTGCCGCGATGAAATAGGGGATCAGGTAATATTTCTTGCCGGCCTGCTCGGCTGCTTCATCGAACATCCGCTTGAACTTGTTGTAGGCGCCGATGCCGGGCTTCATCATCTTGTCGAGCGGGCCGCGCTCGGTATGCTCGGGCGCGATCTTCAGATAACCGCCGACGTGATGGGTGACGAGCTCCTTGATGTATTCGGGGCTCTCCACGGCGAGGTCGTAGCGTACGCCGGAGGCGACCATCACCTTCTTGATGCCTTTGGTCTCGCGCACCTTGCGATAGAGGCGGATCAGGTCGTCATGCGAGGTGTTGAGGTTCGGGCAGATCTCGGGGAAGACGCAGGACGGCCGTCGGCACGCCGCCTCGACCTTCGGATCCTTGCACGCCATCCGGTACATGTTGGCGGTCGGGCCGCCGATGTCGGAGATCACGCCGGTGAAGCCCGGCGTCTTGTCGCGGATCAGCTCGATCTCGCGCAGGATCGAGCCCTCGGAGCGGTTCTGGATGATGCGGCCTTCATGCTCGGTGATCGAGCAGAAGGTGCAGCCGCCAAAGCAGCCGCGCATGATCGTCACCGAGAACCGGATCATGTCCCAGGCCGGAATCTTGGCATCGCCATAGAACGGATGCGGCGCGCGCGCATAGGGCAGGTCGTAGACCGCGTCCATCTCCTCGGTCGTGAGCGGGATCGGCGGCGGGTTGAGCCAGAGGTCGCGGTCGCCGTGGCGCTGCACCAGCGGACGCGCATTGCCCGGATTGCTCTCCCGGTGCAGCACGCGCGATGCGCGCGCATAAGCCTCGCGGTCCTGCTCGACCTGCTCGAGCGCCGGCAGCCGGATCACGGTGGCGCCGGCCTGGCGCGCGGCGCCTTCGTCGGCGGAGTCGAGATCGTCGGCGTGCAGCTCGGCGTAATCTTCGGGCACGCGCCGGAACAGCGCGATGCCGCGGATGTCATCGAGCTCGCGCGGCGCTTCGCCAGCGGCAAGCCGGTTCGCCACCTCGACCACCGCGCGCTCGGCATTGCCGTAGAGCAGCAGGTCGGCCTTGGCATCGGCGAGCACCGAGCGGCGCACCTTGTCGGACCAATAGTCGTAATGCGCGATCCGGCGCAGCGAGGCCTCGATGCCGCCGAGCACGACCGGCACGTCCTTGAATGCTTCACGGCAGCGCTGGGCGTAGACGATGGTGCAGCGGTCCGGCCGCTTGCCGCCTTCGCCGCCTGCCGTATAGGCATCGTCATGGCGCAAGCGGCGGTCCGCCGTGTACCGGTTCACCATCGAGTCCATGTTGCCGCCGGTGACGCCGAAGAACACCTTTGGCTTGCCGAGCGCCTTGAACGGTTCGGCCGAATGCCAGTCCGGCTGCGCGATGATGCCAACGCGGAAACCTTGCGCCTCCAGCAGCCGGCCGATGATGGCCATGCCGAAGCTCGGATGGTCGACATAGGCGTCCCCGGTCACCAGCACGATGTCGCAGGCATCCCAGCCCAGCGCATCCATCTCGGCGCGGCTCATGGGCAGGAACGGAGCGGGTTTGTGCGCACGGTCAGGGGACCGCGACAGCAGGGGCTTTTCGGCGATGGCTGGGGTGTTCATGGCGCCTACGCATAGGCCTGCGGGCTCGCAAAGACAACCAACGATGTGCTGCGCGAGCGGGTCGCGGTTCCCGGTGGTGCGGATGAAGCTCTACATGCTGTGCGCGCCGCTGGCGGTGTTCTCGATCCGCCGCTTGCACACATGTTGCACCGATGCAACTCGCCGGCGCCATCGCGACGCGTTAGGCGCAGCACACGGAACCAATCGGCTTCGCGAACATTCAGGTCGAGGAATCGACGCGGGCCCGGTTTGCGCGCGTCCGCAATCACGACGCTTGCGCCCACTATGGCGATGTTTGCGTCGCTGCCGCCTCGGCCGATGGGGGAGCTGTGAGTACAGTCATAGAGAATTTGCTGTCGCGGAAGCAGCAGCTCGTGGAACAGCTCGAAAAGGCGCAGTCGATCGAGGAACGCGATAGGATCGAGCAGCAGCTCGAACAGATCAACACCGCGCTGGATTTTCTGGACAGGCCGGAACCGAACGGCGCGCAGTAGCGACCGCTCAATCCATCTTCGGCGCCTCCATTCTCAAGGCTTTGGCATAGGTCACGCCGGAATTGGTGATGTGCGTCGTCATCAGCTCCGCGAACGCCGCAAATTCGCCGCGGACAAACAGATCGAGCAGCTTGCGATGCTCGTCGAACGACGTACGGGTGCGAACGTCGATCGGCGAGGTCAGGTTGGTGCGCAGCGCGGCGACGCGGCCCGAGACGAGCTGGTAGGATTCGACGAGATAGCGGTTGCCGCAATGCGCGAACAGCGCTTCGTGAAAGGCGGCGTCGGCGCGGCCATAGGCGATGTTGTCTCGTGCCGCGACTGCCGGCTCCATCGCCGCGATCGCGGCGCTCATCGTCGCGACCGCGCCGTCACGGTCGTGACGGAACGCGAGCTCGGCGGCCTTGGGTTCGAGCGCGATCCTGAAGGTGCAGAGCGCGCTGATGTCCTCGGCGCTCGGGGTGAACACGAAGCTGCCGACCTGCGGCCTGATCACCACGAGCCCTTGCGCCTGCAACTGTCCCATCGCCTCGCGCACCGGCGTGCGGCTGACGCCAAAGGAAGTGGCCACCATCTCCTCGGAAATATCAGCCCCGAGCGCGAACTCGCCGTCGATGATGGCCTGGCGCAAACGCTGCATCACCCGCTGCGACAGCGATTTCGGCGTATCGAGCTTGAGCGATCTCATCGGCTATCCCTGGGTCAGATCACCTTGCCGGGATTGAGCAGATGATCGGGATCGAGCGCGGCCTTCAGCGTCCGCATCAGCGCGATCTCGGCTTCGCTGCGGGCATGCCCCAGCCATTTCTTCTTCAACGTGCCGATGCCGTGCTCGGCGGAGACGCTGCCGCCCATCTCGCGCACGAGACCATAGATGATCGTGTCCATCTCTTCCTTCGGCTGTTGTTCGACGGAAAGGCCCGTGACCCAGGAGACGAGGTGCAGGTTGCCGTCGCCGATATGGCCGTAATAGACGCTCTCGCATCCCTCGATGCCATCAGCGAGCGCCGCCTTGCAGCGCTTGACGAACGCGTCCATCCCTGCCACCGCAAGGCCGATGTCGTAGGAGATGTGCGGCCCCAGTACCTGGCCGAATTCGGCGCAGATGTCGCGCACCCGCCAGAATCCTTGCGTCTGTGCCAGCGATTGCGCCACCGCGGCGTCCGTAAGCAATCCGCGCTCCATCAGCTCCTCGAGCCAGCTCTGGAAGCGCGGTGCATCCAGGCTCTCGTCGGTGCCCTGCGCCTCCACCAGCACGTAGAGACCGTGGCCGGCGCCGACCGGCGGCTTGACCCCGGCGCGCGCCGTGATCACGTCCCAATAGTCCGGCCACATCACCTCGAACGCCGACAGCAGCGGACCGAGGCCGCTGCGTGCGGCATCGAGCAATGCGATCACCGCGGCATAGTCCTTCAACGCGCATAGCGCGGCCATGGTCGAACGCGGTTTTGGAAACAGTCGCAGCACCACGCGGGTGATGATGCCGAGCGTGCCTTCCGAGCCGATGAAGAGATGCTTCAAATCGTAGCCGGCATTGTTCTTCATCAGCTTGTTCAGGCTGGTGATGATGGTGCCGTCCGGCAGTACCACCTCTAGGCCAAGCACCAGTTCGCGCGTCATGCCGTAGCGGATCACGCGGTTGCCGCCGGCATTGGTCGAGAGGTTGCCGCCGATCGCGCAGGAGCCGCGCGAGCCGAGATCGAGCGGAAAGAAGAAGCCGGCTTCATCGGCCGCCTTCTGGATCGTCTCCAGCGGCGTGCCTGATTTCACCGTCATCGTTGCCGAGGCGCGATCGATCTCCTCGATGCCGCTCATGCGCTCCAGCGAGATTGCGACCCAGCCTGCTTCGGGCGAGGCGCCGCGGCAGAGCCCGGTCAATCCGCCCTGCGGCACGAACGGCAGCTGCGCCTCTCTGCATGTCAGAATCGCGTCGGCGACGCCTTGAGCGTCGAGCGGACGGATCACCGCGAGCGGCATCTGCGGTAGGCTCGCGCTCCAGTCGTTGCAATTGCGTGCGGGCACGTCGCTGCCCGTCAGCACGGCGGCGGCTCCGAGCTTGTCGCGCAGAGTACCGAGCAATCGGCCGGAATGTTCGATGCGGGTCACCATGTCCATGAGAGACCTCATCAAGATCGGGAAGCGCCCAATGGCGCCGTTGCAGCGAGGGAATTGCGCCCGCCTTGTATGTAAGGTACAAGGCGAGAAGTAAAGCAAAAACAAGGTTCCAGGTAAGCTCTGAAGATCGTTACGGATCAAAGGCTTAGTCCGAAGCTGCAGCAGCAATGGGTGGTGGTGTCATGACGGAGGCAATTCGCGGGTTCTGGGTGGCATCGGCGACGCCGCTGACGTCCGACGGCAGCGTGGACTCCCCAAGGCTCGCCGGCCACGCCAAGCAGCTCTTCAGCAAAGGCGTCGACGGCGTCGTGCTGTTCGGCACCACCGGCGAGGGCACCTCGTTCAATGTCGCCGAGCGCGTCGCAACCATCGAGGCCGTGCTCAAGGCCGGGGTCCCGGCGGAGCGCATCGGGATCGGCGGCGGCTTTCCCGCCATCAGCGACAGCATCGCTCTGACGCGCGCCGTGCTCGGTCTCGGGCTGCGCCACGTGCTGTACCTGCCGCCCTACTTCGACCGCAGCGTTACCCCTGAGGGCATCGAGGACGCCTTTGCCGCGATCATCGACGGCGTTCGCGACGAACGCTTGCGCGCTTCGCTCTATCACATCCCGCAGGTCTCGGGCGTTGCGATCCCGATCAGCGTCGCCGCGAACTTGCGCAAGCGCTATGGCAAGCTGGTCGCAGGATTGAAGGACTCCAGCGGCGACTTCAAGCAGTTCCAGGCGTTCCGCGCCGCCGCTCCCGAGCTCGCCATCACCGTTGGTAATGAAACCGACATCGCCCGTGCGATTGCAGCTGGGGGCGCCGGCACCATCTGCGGCATGGCCAATATAGCGCCGGAGCTGGTCAAAGCGATGATCGACGGCAAGGATGTCGAGGCACGCATGCAGGCCGCGGTCGACATCGTGGTGAAGACGCCATCCTTCCTCGCGACGCTGAAGGCCATCCTCGCGGCGCAGACCGGCGATGCAAGCTGGCTGCGCGTGCGTCCGCCGCTGCGTGCCCTGTCTGACGGCACCGCGCTCAAGCGCAAGCTCGACGAGTTGGTGACTCTCGCCGACGTGTGAGATCGTACAACGCCGCGCCGGGCGGCCGCGAATTCGCGCGGAGCGCGTCGCGGTTCCCCGCGACATCAATCGGTGATTGCGCTTTTGTGCACATCTACGCTTGGAAGGAATAACACTAGAGCGATTCAAATCCGTCTACGGTTCTCTTGGTCCGCTGCGACTGCTACAGGCGCACACTTCAACACTGCGTCTGACTTGAAGTGGATCGAAAGTGCGTGCCAATGCTGATGGTCAGCGCGTAAGCGGCCATCGAAACCGCGCCGGCAAGAGCCGTGCGCGTCTTCTCATCGGAGCAGCCGTGCTGCTCGCCGAATTGCCCTCCAACACGACGACCGCGCAGGCCCAATCGGCGTTGCCGCCGGTGACCGTGGATGCGCCGACGCAGCGGCCGAAGCCCGCGCGTGCATCGGAATCGCCGCAACGCCGAACGCAAGCAGCCGCACGCCAGCGCAGCCGCAATGCCGCCACCCCGGCCGCACCGACGCTGTCGGAACGCGCCGCGGCTGAAGCCGCCGCGCAGGCTGCGGCCAAGCTCGGCTACCGCGCGATGCCGAGCGCGACGACGCTGCGCAGCGGCGCCTCGCCGCTCGATACCTCGCAGGCCGTCAACATCGTGCCGGCGCAAGTGTTGAAAGACCAGCTGCCGCGCAACATCGACGACGCGCTGGTCAACATCAGCGGCGTCACGCAGACCAACACGCTCGCCGGCACCCAGGACGCCGTGATCCGCCGCGGCTTTGGCGACAACCGCGACGGCTCCATCATGCGCAACGGCATGCCGCTGGTGCAGGGCCGCAGCCTCAATGCCGCCGTCGAGAGCGTCGAAGTGCTGAAGGGACCGGCGTCGCTGCTTTACGGCATCATGGATCCCGGCGGGATCGTCAATACGATCAGCAAGCGTCCTGAGCTCTATCAGCACGGCTCGGTTACGCTGCTCGGCTCGACCTATGCGAACAACCGCAGCGGCGCCGACGGCACGCTGGACATCACCGGTCCGATCGGCGACGGCGGTCTCGCCTATCGCTTCATCGGCTACGGCGTCAGCGAGGACTATTGGCGCAATTTCGGCCGCCACAGGGAAATGCTGGTCAACCCGTCGCTTGCCTGGTACGGCGACACGACGACAGTCCAGCTCACCTATGAACACCGTGAGTTCATCTATCCGTTCGACCGCGGCACAGCCTTCGTCAAGGGCGCACCGCTGGCGATCCCGGCGACACGTCGGCTCGACGAGCCCTTCAACAACATGTGGGGCACGTCCGACCTGATGCAGGCCTCGCTCGAGCAGAAGCTCAGCGACAATTGGAAGGTCACGGCAGCCTACAGCTACAACACCGAGACCTATAGCGCCAATCAGCTGCGCATCACCGGCGTCAACGCCACGACCGGAGTTGAGACGCGCAGCAACGACGGCACCCATAACTCGCTGAGCAACGCCAGTTACGGCACCTCCTACCTGCAGGGTGACGTCTGGGTGGGCTATTTCCGCAACGAGATCCTGTTCGGAGGCGAGGCGTTGTATCGTACGATCGATCGCCGCGACCTGATTCGCCAGGCGACCCCGAGCTTCAACTTCTACAACCCGGTCTACGGACTGGTCTCGCCGGGTACGGCTGTTTCGCCAGTCGACAGCGAACAGACCGACAAGCTCGGCACCCGCGGCTTCTTCGCCCAGGATACGGTCCACCTGACCAACTGGCTGTCTGTGGTCGGGGGCGTGCGCTGGATAGAATACGAGCAGCTCGCCGGAAAAGGCCGGCCTGTCTTCGTCACGAACACCAATTTGTCAGGCGATAAGGTGCTGCCGCTCGGTGGCGTCATCTTCAAGCTGAACGATCAGCTCTCGTATTACGTGAGCTATACGCAGTCGCTGAAGCCGACCTCGACCATCGCGGCGTTCACCAGCGGTTTTGTCGTCGACTCCACCATTGCGCCCGAGGAGGGAACGCAATGGGAGACCGGCCTGAAGTTCGATGTCAACAAGCGGCTGTCGGGCACTTTTGCGCTCTACGACATCGACAAGAAGAACGTGCTGGTGCTGGATGATCTCGGCAACGGCAAGTCGACAGGGCGCACGTCCGGCGCGGCCCGGTCGCGCGGCGTCGAATTGGACGTGACCGGCAAGCTGACCGATCAATGGAGCATGATCGGAAGCTACGGCTATACCGACGCACGCTTGATCAACGATCCCGTTGTCGGCAACGCCAAGCTCCTCAACGCCGCAATGAACACGGCTTCGCTCTATCTCGTCTACGATTTCGGCGATGCGCTTCCCGGACGTTTGCGGCTCGGCGGCGGTGCGCACTACGTCGGCGACCGGCCGGGCGACTCCGCCAACACGTTTTTTCTGCCCGCATATACCGTCGCAGACGTCTTCGCGACCTACGACACGAAAGTCGACAATTTGCCGGTGACCTACCAGTTCAACGTCAAGAACCTGTTCGACAAGGTCTACTATACGTCCACCACCGGGAACGCGCTAAACGTTGCGATCGGCGATGCCCGACGCTTCTCGTTGTCGGCGACGGTGAAGTTCTAGCGATGCAGACATCGCGCAAAGACACGGGTTTGTTGATCGTGCCGATCGGAAGGATCGGTGCCGATGCGTGAGCGCGGGCGCGCGATCAAGGCCGTTCTGTTCCAGGTGCATTCCATCGCGGGTCTCGTGCTTGCGCTGCTGCTTGCCGTGATCGCGCTGACCGGAGCGGTCATGAGCTTCGAGGACGAGATCGTCGACCATCTGAATGCAGACATCATGCGGGTGGCGTCACGTCCGGCGCCGATGCTGATGCCAGATGAGGTGGTTGCACGCCTGAAGGCGGCAGAGATCGGCCAGGTTTCCGCCGTCACGCTATCGAGCGACCCGTCCGCCGCGGTGCGCCTCCGCTTCGCCCGCGACGAGCAGGGCGCGCGTCCGTCCTCGCTCTATGTCGATCCCTACGACGCCCGCGTGCTCGGCACGCCGCGCGGCGAGGAATTTTTCGCGACGGTCCGAAAGCTGCATCGCTGGCTGCTGATCCCCGGCGATGCCAAGGGGTGGGGGCGCCAGATCACCGGCGTCGCCGCGCTCGGCCTGATCGTCATGCTCGTCTCTGGCCTCGTGCTGCGCTGGCCGCGCCGCGCCAGCAGCGCGAAGATGTGGCTGAAGCCGAATCTCGGGCTCGGCGGCCGTGGTCTGCACCGCTCGCTGCATGTGGTCATCGGCACCTGGGTCCTGCCGGTCTATCTGGTGATGACGCTGACCGGGCTCTGGTACTCGTTCGACTGGTACAAGGACGGCGTCGTCTGGCTGCTGTCGCGTCCGCAAGTTGCGCCAGCGAAGATGCAGCCCAAGATACCTACAAAGGCGCCGCGCGCGGCTGGCCGTGCCGAGCCCGCTCAGCCGATCGGCTTCGATCGCGCGTGGTCGAACTTCCTGCACGATGAGGGTGGCCGCTTCTCCAGGGCGCTGCTGACGTTGCCCGCCGGTGCCGGCACCGTGATACGGATCCGGTCGTGGGGGAAGGACTCCACGCTCGATACCACGCGCGACGAATTCCGTGTCGATGCCGTCACGGGTCAGCTGGTTTCCGCAGAACGCTATGCCGACAAGACGTTCGGCGAGGAGATCATCGCAAACCTGCTCGACATCCACCGCGGCGCGATTCTGGGCTGGCCCGGCAAGCTCGCCTTCATGATCGCCGCCGCGCTGATGCCGCTCTTTGCGGTCACCGGCATCCTGCTATATCTGTCGCGCCGGCGGCTGCGCCGCCCCTCGCAGCCACCGCTCGGGCGGCTCGTGCCAGGCGAGTGAACTGCTCGAAGGCTAGCCAAGGCCGCGGTAATCGTCCAAAAGCCCGTGGCCTATCTTCGCCAAGGTTCATGCCATGAAGCTCCTCACCGCCACTCCCGCCGACATCCGCCGCGCCCTGCTGTTGCGCGAGGAGATCGCGCTGCTGGATCTCAGATACGAGGCAGCCTTCGCCACCGGCCATCCGCTGTTCGCCGCCAACATGGCGCTGGACCGGATCGCGATCGAAGCCGAGGTGAGGCTGCCGCGCAAGCAGGTGCCGGTCGTGCTCTATGATGACGGGGAGGGGCTGGTCGTGGCCGGCGCCGAACGCCTCGCGGCCCTCGGCTACACCAACATCCGCGCGCTCGACGGCGGGCTCAAGACCTGGCGCGCGGCGGGCTATGAGGTGTTCGAGGACGTCAATTCCTATTGCAAGGCCTTCGGCGAGCTGGTCGAGGCGCGTCGCCACACGCCCTCGCTCAGTGCGGAAGAGGTCGCCAAGCTGATTGCGGACAAGGCCAACATCGCCATCCTCGATGTCCGCCGCTTCGACGAATATGCGACGATGAACATCCCCGGCTCGGTCAGTGTGCCCGGGGCGGAGCTGGTGCTGCGCGCCGGGCGCGAGGCGCCCGATCCCGACACCACCATCATCGTCAATTGCGCCGGCCGCACGCGCTCGATCATCGGCACGCAATCGCTGATCAATGCCGGCGTGCCGAACAAGGTGCGGGCACTGCGCAACGGCACCATCGGCTGGACGCTGGCACGGCACGAACTCGATCACGGTGCCGACCGACGCGGCTCCATCGGGCCGTTCGAGGGCGGTCCGGCCAATGCGCGAGACGTCGCCTATCGTGCCGGCGTCCGCCATATCGGGGCGGGTGAGATGTCGGTGCTGATCGCGCAAAGTGATCGCACGCTCTATCGCTTCGACGTGCGCGACGCGGAGGAATATGCCCCCGGTCATCTGTCCGGCTTCCGCCATTATCCCGGCGGCCAGCTGGTCCAGGAAACCGACATGGCCGTACCGGTCCGCGGCGCGCGCATCCTCCTCACCGACGACAAAGGCGTTCGCGCCGACATGACGGCATCCTGGCTCGCGCAGATGGGCTGGGAGGTCAACGTGCTGGATGGGGGCTACGACGGCGCGTTAGAGGTCGGCCCGCCGCTTGTGCTGCCGAAGCCCGACCCAGCGCATCGCTATCGCCGTCCCTATGAGGGTACCGATATTGCCGAAGGGGCGATGCAGGCCTATCTCGATTGGGAATACGGTCTCGTCGAGCAGCTCCGCCGCGATGCGACACACGGGTTTTATGTGATCTGACGTCGAGTGGCCGCGTTTCCTGCCAGGGCATTGATCTCTCACCGTCTCCCTGAGGTGGCCGCTTCTTCAGCGGCCCTCGAAGGGCGAAGGCCCGGCTGCATCTAGGCCGTCCATCCTTCGAGGCTCCCCACGCGACGCTTCGCGTCCCATGGCTCGCACCTCAGGACGACGGGTCTGGTACACCAAGCAACCGCTCCGCCATCTTCTCCCCGTATCCAAGCCCTATTGTGCTACGTCTCCTCCGCGGTCTATGAGCTGCGGCAAAACCGCTACTTACGGAGACACCATGCCAGCCCCAGGCCAAAGCCCCGAGCGGACCGCGAAGGCGCTGCTGCTCGAAGGCGTCAATGACAGTGCCGTCGACCTGTTCAGGAGCGCCGGCTTCACCAATGTCGAGCGGCTGACCAAGGCGCTGGACGGCGAGGCGCTGCGCCAGGCGCTGAAGGGGGTGTCGCTGCTCGGCATCCGCTCCCGCACCCAGATCACCGAGGAGATACTCGCGGCCGCCGACCAGCTGCTCGCGGTCGGCTGCTTCAGCGTCGGCACCAACCAGGTCGATCTGTTCGCCGCGCGCAAGCGCGGCATTCCCGTGTTCAACGCGCCGTTCTCCAACACCCGCAGCGTCGCCGAGCTCGTGATCGGCGAGATCGTGATGTTGCTGCGGCGGATTTTTCCGCGTTCGGTGTCGGCCCATGACGGCGGCTGGGACAAGTCGGCGACCGGCAGCCGCGAGGTGCGCGGCCGCACCCTCGGCATCATCGGCTACGGCAATATTGGCTCGCAGCTCTCGACGCTGGCGGAGGCCATCGGCATGCGGGTGATCTATTTCGACCGCACCGACAAGCTCCGCCATGGCAACACCGAGCCAGTCGAGAAGCTCGACGAGCTTCTGGCGCAAAGCGACGTGGTCAGCCTGCACGTGCCGGAGACGCCGGAGACTGCCGGCATGATCGGCGAGAAGGAGTTGCGGGCGATGAAGCCGGGCTCGTTCCTGATCAACAACAGCCGCGGCACCGTGGTCGATCTCGACGCGCTTGCAGCCTGTTTGCGCGATGGGCACATCGCGGGCGCGGCCATCGACGTGTTTCCGGTCGAGCCCTCGTCGAATTCCGATCGCTTCAAGAGCCCCGTGCAGGGCCTCGGCAACGTCATCCTCACCCCGCATATCGGCGGCTCGACCGAGGAGGCGCAGGAGCGGATCGGCGGCGAGGTGGCGCGCAAGCTGGTCGACTATTTCATCACCGGCTCGACCATGGGCGCGGTGAATTTCCCGGAGGTGCAGCTGCATCTGCGTCCCTCCGGCGCCCGCTTCAGCCACGTCCATCGCAACGTGCCGGGCATGCTGCGGCGGTTGAACGAGGTCTTCCTCCAGCGCGACATCAACATCGCCGCGCAATATCTGGAGACCGCCGGCGACCTCGGCTACGTCGTGCTCGACGCCGACCTCGGCGGCCAGGATTCGGCCGATCTGCTTGCGCAGATCAGCGGCCTCGACGGCACCATCGGCGCGCGGCTGGTGTTCGAGCACTAGAGCGGTTGTTGACGGCCGGCAGGAGGTCGCATTCAATGCGGCTTCCAGTCGGATTGAACGAGAACAGATAAATCGGGGGAAACGATAGCGCGTATGCGTGCGAAGCTGTGGGCGTTGCTCCTGGGCTCGGCGGCTGTAGTGGCCGCGAATGCCGCATTGGCGGTGACCCTGGCGGAGGATGCAGACACCGTCTGCAAGAGCCTCGTTGGCGGCACTGATGCCGTGAAGATCGATTCCGCGGCGTTGCAAGCGCCGTCGCAACTGGCTGTTGCGGAGCGCGGACCGACGCCGTCGGGACGCATCATCCCGACCAATCCCGCGTTCTGCAAGCTGCTCGGGCATATCGATCCGGTCGATCCCAAGGCGCCGCCGATCAGATTCCAGGTCAACCTCCCGTCGAGTGGAACGGGCGTTCAGTGCAATATGGCGGCGGCGGCTTCAACGGCGTGCTGATCACGGGGCTAGCGCTGCCGCCGGCCTATCCCTTCGACAAGCCGTCGTCGCTGGCGCGCGGCTTCGTCACCTACGGCACCGATTCCGGTCATGAGACCAGGCAAGGCGAACCGCCGCAGGTGTTTGCGCTCAACGACGAGGCCTTCGAGAATTTCGCCCACCGGGCCTACAAAAAGGTGCGCGATGCCGCCGTCACGCTGATGGAGCGCGCCTACGGCAAGAAACCCGAGAAGTTGTATTTCATGGGCACGTCCGAAGGCGGCCGCGAGGGCCTGACCATGGCGCAGCGTTATCCCGACGATTTCGACGGCATTTTTGCCCGCGTGCCCGTGATCAACTGGGTCGGTTTGCAGCATGCCGGCACCCGCTCGGGTCTCGTGACCATGGGCGACGGCTGGATCAATCCGGCGCAGGTGAAGCTCGTCGGCGACGCGGTGCGCGCCGCTTGCGACAAGGCCGACGGCTCCGATGACGCGCTGGTGCAAAATCCCGTTGCCTGCAAGGCGGCGTTCAAGGCGGAGAGCTTGCGTTGCGCGAGCGGCAAGACGGACGACAAGACGGGTGATCAGTGCCTCACCGACGCGCAGATCAAGGCGATCGATACGCTGCACGCGACCTACAAATTCCCGTTCGAGCTCGCCAATGGGCTTGACGACTATCCGGGCTGGGGCGTCTCCGGCGAGGATACCCCGGCGGTTGGTCCGACCGGCGGCTGGGTCGCGTGGTGGCTCGGCACCGCGCCGCCGGCGCAGCCGCCTGCACCCAACAACGGCATCGCCTGGATCTACGGCGCAGGCGGCATTCAATATGTGTTCGCGCGCGATCCCAAGCTCGACGTCACCACCTACAAGCTGGAGGAGCACAAGGCCAGGCTGCTCGAGGTCTCCAAGCTGATGGATTCCACCGACCCAGATCTCAGCCGCTTCCGTGCCCGCGGTGGCCGCTTGATCATGCTCGAGCACATGGCCGATTACGCGCAGAGTCCCTATGCCGGCATCCGCTATTTCGAAAGCGTCGAGCGCAAGCTCGGCAAGACCGAGACGGCCGAGTTCGCGCGGCTCTATACCGCGCCGGGCGTCGACCATGTCGGCTCCGGCGCACCGGCCAATGTCGACATGCTGAGCGCGCTGGTCGATTGGGTCGAGAAGGGCAAGGCGCCCGGCGATCTGGAAGTCACCGATCAGAAGGTCGAGGCGCCGTCATTCGCAGTGCTGCGCGCGCTGCCACTGTGCCGCTGGCCGGCTTGGCCGCATTACAAGAGCGGCTCAGTGACCGAAGCGTCGAGCTTCGCCTGCGCGCCGTGAGGAACAGCGCGCCGCTCGGGCGAAGCGTCACCCAGTTGCCATAGCCTGTGCGCCACCCAGCAGCTGCGCATTTAGCCGGCCGCCGGAGAACAACATGTCGTCCAGCGCCTCGTCGATATCGGCGGAAACGATGGAGTTGCCGCCGTCGCGGGCGAGGCTCGCCTGCGCCAGCCGTCGCATCAATTCCTTGATGAAGGCGCAACTTGTGCCCTCACTGCGTCGGGCCGCCTCGGCGACAACCGCGTCCTGGAGCGGCAGTCCCTTGCCGTAGAGCCGGACCAGCTTGCCGCGGCCGGTCTCATCGGGGAGCGGCACCTCGATTGCCTGATCGATACGGCCTGGGCGCCCGGCGAGCGCGCCTTCGAGATCCTCCGGCCGGTTGGTGGTCAGGACGAACAGGATGTCTGCATCCTCCTTCAGCCCGTCCATCTCGTTGAGCAGCTTGTTCAACATGGATTCCTCACAGGGTCCCATGTCATCGCGGTCGCGGGCAATGAGATCGACATCCTCGATCACCACCATCGATGGCTGGAGCAGCCTTGCCAGGTTCATATAGGCGCCGAGGAGGCCGATTTGCTCGGCGGTGATGATCAGGGTCGTATGTCCAGGCAAATGTGTTGCGAGATAGCGGATCGTATGGGTTTTGCCGGTGCCCGGCGGCCCGTACAGCAAGATGCCCTTGCGAGTCGACTGACCGAGCCGGCGTAGCTGATCGCGGGTGTTGACGAAGGTCAGAACGTTGCGATCGAGGAGCCGCAGGGTCTGCTCCGGCAGGATCACCTCGCTACGAGCGACCGGCGGCAATCGATGCACGGTGATGCCGCGCGAGCGGCCGCGGTAATCGCTATCTGCGTCGAGTGAGAGGATTTTGCCGCGGTAGGTACGCGCGGCTTGCACGGCCTCTTCCAGCTCACTGAAGCATCGTTGGACGAGGGCAGCGCCTGCGGACCCCGACGGCACCAGGATCTCGATCCGAATTCCCGGTTCGCGGCTGTATTCGCGATGCGCGCAGAGCAATACCGCGTACCGAAGACCATCCTGCTCGCACAGCCATAGGCCGTTATCGAGACATTTGACCGGGCTCTTCTCGCCAATATCGACGTCAGAATATTGCAACGGCGCAATCGCGAGCGCATAGCGGCCTTCCCGAAGAAGCCGCGAAATCGATAGCGTCTCGTAGCGCTGTTCCTCATTCAGCCCGAATAGCCGGTTTGCCTCGCTGAACAGCCGGTCGATTGCTGCCTGGACGTCGACCCGCATATGCCCGGGAAACTGACGGATCGTGGTCACGAGCTTGCTGCGAGGGACGTCGGCAAAGTGCCAATCCAGCACGTCGCAGGCGTATTCGAACTCCTTCTCCGGCTCTTCCGGTGCGGTCATGGTGTCTGCTGCACGAATGCAGTCGCTGCACAGCCAGACCGTACGGCTGCCGATTCGAACATCGGTCTGCCCCTCAGGCTTGCCGCAGAGTTCACAGGGAGTCCTGATCTCTTCTAGTGTGATCTTGAGGGGATGCTGGCCCAGCCAGATATATTGCTGGGCCGACTTGAAAAGCGCCTCTGCAACGGATTGCGGGTAGGGACCGCAGGCGGCTTTCTCCTCGCGCTCGATCCGCGTTATCAGCGCGGCTGCTTCGCGCTCCGACTTGCCGAAAACCTGGCGGAGCAGCGAAATGACGAACTCGTCCGGTGTGTCTTCATCATTGTGAATCACGAGCTGAGCCGGCTCACGCTCGCCCCGCGCATCGTTCGTCATGAAATGACTCCACTGCAACCAGAGCTAGAATAGAACAAATAAGGAACACAAAAGAAAGTGGCCGTCAAGCGGGACGGCCGCCTCAAATCCTCGATCGACTCGAATTCTAATGCGCTGGTCCGCCGGGCGCCTCCACGCGCCGCGTCAGGATGGCATCGCCCTCTTTGACAAAGCGGTTCGTTAGGGCTACATCTATTTCGCATGCGAAATAATTCGGCCGCCGCGAAGCATCATCGGCTGATCTACCTGCTGACCGTCGGGCAGCGGCGGTTGCAGCGCTGGATGGCGGCGCGGCCGGACAACGATGTGACGCCGGCGCAGGCCGGACTCTTGTTCATCCTCGGCAAGCAGGACGGAGTCCTGATGGGCGAGGCGGGCGCTGCGCTCGATCTCGGGCCGGCCGGCATTTCCGGCCTGGTCGATCGCACCGCGGCGGCAAAGCTGGTCGAGCGGCGGGCCGACCGCGAGGACGGACGCGCCTGGCGCATCTGGCTGACGCCGAAGGGCCGTACCGCGCTGGCGCAGGCCAAAGCGGGAGCCGCTGAAGTCAACGCGGCGCTGACGGAAGGATTTACCAGCGCGGAGATCGATATCGTCGCGCGCTGGCTGACGAGCATTCAGGACAAATTTCCCAAGGACAAGTTTCCAAGGGATCCAGAAGAATAACAGGAGCACACTCATGACCGAGCACGTCCGGACCGAGAATAATGCTGGAATTCTCACTCTCACGCTGGCACGTCCCGACAAGAAGAACGCGCTGACGGATGCGATGTACGGCAAGCTCGCCGATAGCATCGAATCCGCGGAATTCGATCCGTCCGTCCGCGTGATCCTGATCCGTGGCGAGGGCGACATGTTCACCGCTGGCAATGACGTCGGCGAGTTCGCGGCGGTCGCATCCGGCAAGTCCGAAGGCAGCCGCAACGTCGTGCGCTTCATCCAGTCGCTGGCGCGCTGCACCCGGCCGCTGGTTGCCGCCGTCCAGGGCCGCGCCGTCGGCGTCGGCACCACGATGCTGCTGCACTGCGACCTCGTGGTGCTCGCCGACAATGCGCAGCTGTCGACTCCCTTCGTCAGCCTCGCGCTGGTGCCGGAAGCCGCCTCCAGCCTGCTGATGCCGGCCCGCATTGGCCATGCCCGCGCCTACGAGATGTTCGCGCTGGGCGAGACCGTGCCGGCCAAGACCGCACTGGAATGGGGCCTTGCGAGCCGCGTGGTGCCGCTCGACAAGCTCGATGCCGAGGCGCTCGCGCTCGCCCAGCGTCTGGCCCACCAGCCGGCCGGCGCGCTCATCGCCACCAAGCGGCTGATGCGCAATGGCGAGGCTTTGGTCGCGCAGATGCAGGCGGAAGGCGAGCAGTTCGCGCAGCGCCTGCGCACGGCCGAGGCGCGCGAGGCGTTCACGGCGTTCGCGGAACGCCGTCCGCCAGATTTCACGAGGATCGCTTAACCGGCCCTGGGAGGCGCGGCAGGCCGGAAAGCAGGCATTTTACTACAACCTTAACGAAACATTGGCAGGTGGCGATGCAGGGTGCCGCTCGTGAAGAGTAGGTCCCCGGTCCATGGCAATGTTTAAGAAATCGGTAAGCTCGCTCCTCCTGACGCTGATGGCCCTGCTGGCCGCCAGCGCGCTGGCCAGCACGGCGATCCAGATGGTCGGGGCCTTCGGCCGCCATCGCGACAGTCTCGAGACCGAGCGGCTTGCCGCCGCCGACAAGGCGATCTTCCATGGCGTGCTGTCGCTGCGCAACAATCGCGGCGATGCCCAGAGCGCATTGCTCGGTGAGGATGATCCGCGCGCCAAGCTCGGTGCCGCCGAGAAGGCCGAGCAGACCGGCTATGAGGCCATCGTCGCGGCGGTCTCGACGGTGGAGTTTGCGCGCCGCGACGAGCTCGCAAACACGCTGAAGCAGCGCTGGAGCGAAGCCGCGCCGAAGTTTCAGCTGTTCTACGATGAAGCCAAGCAGCCTCGTGCCGAGCGCAAGATGGAGCGAACCGCTGCCTGGTACGATGCGGTCACCAAGGTGATCGATACCGCGAATCTGGCATCCACCGCGGTATCGAACCGCGCCTGGATGGATGATCCCTTCATCGCCCGCATGATCCAGGTCCGCCGTCTCGCCTGGCAGGTGCGCGACCGCTATGGCATCCAGTGCTCGACCTTGCGTCCGCATGTCAATGCCAGCAAGCCGCTCGACGAGACCCTGAAGCAGACCCTCGCGAGCTGGAACGGCTCCATTGCCTCCGGCTGGACCGGGATGGACGAACTGCTGGCCGCGCCCGACGTGACCGCGGAGATGGTCAGTGCCGCGAAGGATGCGCGAGCCAAGACCGACGGTGTGCTCAAGCAGATCGGCGAGCTTACCAAGAACTTCGACGGCAGCGGCCGTCCCGCAATGCCCGCCTCGGAGTGGAACGCGCTGTGCCAGTCGCCCTTCGCGTTCATCGTTGCGGTCGCAAACAAAGCGCTGGACCAGTCGATCGCGCGTGCCGAGACCGTTCAGGCGAAGGCGCTCACCAACCTCGTGGTGCAGTCGCTCGCGTTCCTGCTCGCGCTCGCCGTGACCCTGGCCGGTGTGTATGTGATACGTAATCGCCTCATGCGCCCGGTGCGCGCCATCCTGGACGCCATCGCGCGGATCGGCGGACGCGACTATGCGACACCCGTGCCGCAATCAAGGCATCCCGACGAGTTCGGCACCATGGCGGCCGCGCTCGAAAGCCTGCGCGAGAGCGCGGCGACCGCCGAGCGCCTGGGCCTCGAACGCGAATCGCAGCAGGCTCTGCAGCTCGCCCGCTCCGGCACCGTCGATGCCGCGTGCCGCAGTTTCGACGATACCGTGCAGGCTGTCATCCACAGCGTCGCGGCGTCGGCGAGGGAGCTCGATGCGACGGCGGCCGATGTGCGCTCGCTGGTCTCGGAATCGAGCAGCCAGACCGCGGCGGTCTCCTCCTCCGCCGAGCAGGCCACCAACAATCTCGAGACCATCGCGGCCGCGACCGAGGAGCTCTCCGCGTCGGTCGGCGAGATTTCCGCGCAGGTGCAGGCCAGCGCGCGCGAGGCGCGTGAAGCCGTGGCGCAGGCCGAGCAGACCAATGCGACGGTCGAGATCCTCGACCAGACGGCAAATCGCATCGGCGAGGTCGTGAAGATGATCAATGCCATCGCCGGCCAGACCAATCTCCTGGCGCTGAACGCCACCATCGAAGCCGCTCGCGCCGGCGAAGCGGGCCGCGGCTTTGCCGTGGTTGCCGGCGAGGTCAAGAACCTCGCGGCGCAGACGGCAAACGCAACGGAAGAGATTTCGCGCCAAGTCGAGGAGATTCAGGGCGCGACCGGCCAGGCCGTCGCCGCCATCCGCGCGATCGGCGGCGCGATCGGCGGCATCGACGAGAAGATGACGGCGATTGCGGCAGCCGTCGAGGAGCAGCGCGCCGCCACCACCGAGATCTCGCGCAACTTCCAGCAGGCCGCGCAGGGAACCCGCGAGGTCACCGACACCATCGGCAGCGTCGCCAAGCTCAATCAGGAGACCGGCAACGCCGGCACGGTGCTGTCGGACTCCGTGAAGAAAATGTCGACCGACGCCGACCGTCTCCGCGTCGCGGTCGAAGGATTCCTTGGCGCGGTGAAGACCGCATAGTATCGACATTCCTCCGTTCCAGGGCGCGCGGATCGGCATTGCAGCCGGTCCGCGCGCCGGGTACATCTGTCGCGCCGCGCAAGCGCGGCGACGGACGTAAGGGAACATCAGGGATGGAGAGTTCGATGCCGGTCACGCCACAAACCAAGGTCCCGCGCCCCTATCGCGGCGTGTTCCCGGTCGCGCCCACCATCTTCGACGAGCGCGGCGAGCTCGATCTCGACGGCCAGCGCCGCTGCATCGATTTCATGATCGATGCCGGCTCAAATGGGCTCTGCATCCTCGCCAATTTCTCCGAGCAATTCGTGCTGACCGATGCCGAACGCGACACCGTGATGCATGCGGTGCTGGAGCATGTCGCGGGGCGGCTGCCCGTCATCGTCACCACCACCCATTTCAGCTCCGCCGTTTGCGCCGCGCGGAGCAAGCAAGCGGAAGCTGCCGGTGCCGCCATGGTGATGGTGATGCCGCCTTATCATGGTGCGACCTTCCGGGTGCCCGAGAAAGGCATCGTCGAGTTCTTCCGCGTGCTCTCGGGCGCGATCAACATCCCCATCATGATCCAGGATGCGCCGGTGGCCGGCACGCCGCTGTCGGTCGAGCTGCTGGCGCGGCTGTCGCGCGAATTCGCCAATATCCGCTATTTCAAGATCGAGGTGCCCTTTGCTGCAGCAAAGCTCCGCAGCCTGATCGAGGCGGGCGGCAAGGACATCGAAGGGCCCTGGGACGGCGAGGAGGCGATCACGCTGCTCGCCGATCTCGATGCCGGCGCGACCGGTGCAATGACCGGCGGCGGCTATCCCGACGGCATCCGCCAGATCATCGATCCCTATTTCGCCGGCAAGCGCGAGCAGGCGAAAGCCGCCTATGAACGCTGGCTGCCGCTGATCAACTACGAGAACCGCCAATGCGGCCTGATTGCGTGCAAGGTCATGATGCAGGCCGGCGGCGTGATCAAGTCGGACGCCGTGCGCCATCCGCTGCAGCCGCTGCATCCAGCAACGCGGGCAGGGCTGCTGGAACTCGCAAAGGAACGCGATGCGCTGGCGTTGCGCTGGGGGAAGTAGCGCGGCACGCACTCGGTTGTCGCCAGATCGGCGTTCCCCGTCTCCACGGCGGGACAATCGGATATGTTGTGTGCATGACGCTTCGGCATCGGCACTGAGCTCCCTCTCCCGCTTGCGGGGGAGGGCTGGGGTGGGGGTGTCTCCGCGTCGGGATTGTTGAGGATTGCGGAGGACGTCCCAGCGCGGCGAGAGCCCTCACCCGCCGCGCACGGGACGATGCTTCGCATCGCCCGGGGCGCGTCGGCCTCTCCCGCAAGCGGGAGAGGCGGAGCAAGCCGCCGGACTATCTTCGTGAAATCTATATGCGATCGCCCTGGCCTTCGCGGGGACGACGCCGAATGTGAGGTGCGTTCCCCAGCCTGATCCTGCCGGCTTCCCTCTGGCTGAAGGCGTCGAATTTACGCGGTTCAGGCGGTTTCCCGCGGCCTGGGGATGACGTATTGTACGCTCGCCAATCAGGCCCGCGGAGCATCTCAAGACATCGCGTGCCAGCTGTTTATTGTGCCGCTATCCCGAGCCAGGTTGGAGCGAACCGACGAAACAGGGAGGCAGTGCCATGACGATGAGGCCGGATCCCACCTTTCACGCATCGCCCAAGCTTGCGATGGAAGCACCTGCGGAGAACTTTGCCTACACGTTGCTGCTCAGTCCGGATTTCTCAAAACCGGATGCTCTCGCGGTCATCGACGTCAAGCCGGGATCGCCGACCTACAGCCAAATCGTCCACACCGTGACGATGCCCAACAAGGGCGATGAGTTTCATCACTTCGGCTGGAATGCCTGCTCCTCCGCCTTGTCGCCGCTCGCCGGACATGCCTTCATCGAGCGGCGCTATCTGATCATCCCCGGACTGCGCTCGTCGCGGATCTACATCATCGATACCAAGCCCGATCCGACCAAAGCCAAAATCCACAAGATCATCGAGCCCGAGGAAGTCTTCAGAAAGACCGGCTACTCGCGACCGCATACCATCCATTGCGGGCCGGACGGCATCTATGTGAGCACGCTGGGCGGCGGCGGCAAAGACGGCACCAACGGACCTCCAGGCGTCTTCATCATGGATTGCGAGACGTTCGAGGTCCTTGGACGATGGGAGATCGACCGCGGTCCGCAGACGCTGCACTATGATTTCTGGTGGAACCTGCCGCGCGACTACATGGTGACGAGTGAATGGGCGTTGCCGCCGCAGTTCGAGAACGGAATCGTTCCGGAAGATCTGCTGGCGAACAAATATGGCCATCGTCTCCACTTCTGGGATCTCCGCGCCCGTCGCAACGTGCAGACCATCGACCTCGGCGCCAATCATCAGATGGCGCTGGAGGTACGGCCGGCGCACGATCCGGTTCGCGAATACGGCTTCGTAGGCGTTGTGGTCGACACCACCAATCTCGAAGCATCGATCTGGACCTGGTGGCGAGAAGGCGGAAAATTCCACGCGGAGAAGACGGCGACGATCCCGCCCGAGCCCGCGCCAAAGGAGAAGCTCCCGCCGCTGCTCCAGGGCTTTGGCGCCGTGCCGCCGCTGGTGACCGACATCGACCTGTCGATGGATGATCGCTTTCTCTATGTCTCGTGCTGGGGCACGGGTGAAATGCGCCAGTACGATGTGAGTGATCCGCGAAAGCCGAAGCTTGCGGGCTCGGTGCACATCGGCGGCATCGCGCGCCGCACCCCCCATCCGAACGGCAAGGCATTTGCGGCCGGTCCGCAGATGGTCGAGATCAGCCGCGACGGCAAGCGCGTGTACTGGACCAATTCGCTCTATTCCACCTGGGATGACCAGTTCTATCCCGACGGCGTTCCGGGTGTGGAGGTCGTGGCCAATGTCGGTGGCAATGGCGGCCTCGAGCTCGATAAGGACTACTTCGTGAGCTTCCCCGACGGATATCGTGCGCACCAGATCAGGCTGGAGGGCGGCGATTGTTCGACTGATTCCTTTTGCTACCCATCGGCCTAGATTGGGGAAACGCGAGCCCGGCTCTCGGCTGGCTGTGGCTCGCCCTTGTTGCGAGCGGCCTCTATCACGGGGTTAATCCGGGAATGGGCTGGCCGCTCGCCGTTTCGGCCGGGCTCATGGACAAGAGCCCGCGCGCGCTCTTTCGTGCGTTGTGGGCCCTGGCGGCCGGACATCTCGTCGCAACACTTCTCGTGCTGCTGCCATTCGCGTTCCTGCTCGTATTGGCCGAGTGGCAGCGTTCGATCCAACTCGGCGCGAGCCTTCTCGTCATCGGCTTCGGCGTCTATCGGCTGATCGAGCGGCGCCATCCGCGCACGCTGGCACGAATTCCGCCAACGCAATTGGCGCTCTGGTCATTTGCCGTTGCCATTGCTCACGGCGCCGCCTTGATGCTCGTGCCGATCTATCTCGGGCTCTGCCAGGCCTTCGAACTCGATGCCGGCCATGAGGCCGCCGGCGCGCTGATGAAGGCAGGTCTCGGGATGGCGGTACTGGTGTCTTTGGTGCACGTTGCCGCCATGATCGGCGCCGGCGGATCTCTGGCGTGGCTGGTCTACCGCTATCTGGGATTGAGGTTCGTCTCGCGAAGCTGGTTCAATCTCGATGCAATCTGGGCGGCCAGTCTCATTCTGGTTGGCGTCGTCGCGCTCGTCTTCAATCTCGCGAGCTGGCACTGAAGCCTTTCAAAGCCCACTCGCCGATGATGCGGAAGCGAGCCCTGGCGTCATCCTGCTTGAACAGCGCGATGCGATCGATTGCCAGCGTGTCGAGACCGAGCGTTGCAAACCGCGCCCGCAGCATCTCCAGAATTGGTCCGCGCCGTTCCGCATCCAGCCGGCCGGTCAGCGTCATGTGGAAGCGGAATTCTTCCATCACGTAAGGGTAGCCCCAGCGGTCGAGATAGTCGCGCTGCCGCTCGCTCAGCTTCTCCGGCTTGCGCCGCGCGCGGTCCTCCGCCGACAAGGGTGTGCGGAAGGAATCGAAATCGCGGACGCAATCGGCGGCGAACTCTTGAAGTGTACCGACCGGCTCGGCCGGAATCACCGCAATGAAGCCGCTGATGGAATCCACAACCGGCCGGATCGTCGGCATCGTCCGCGCCTTGCCGGCGAATGCCGCGCAGGCGGCCATCAGTTCGGCTTCGGTCCTGCCGGGGGGCAGCGCCATCGGTGCCTTCAGCGTGCCGTGAAAGCCGTATTTGCGCGGATCGGCGGAGACGTCGCGCCAGTCCGCCGCGACATGCAACGCGTCGTCGGGAAAGGACAACTCGCCGCCGGTATGGGCATCGTAGCCGAGCAGCTCGGCGCCGAACCTGGACAGCGTGCTGTCGGCGCCGGCGGCAAAATAAAGCGCGTAGCGGGGAAAACCTGTCATTGATCGAGCATAACCGGTTTATGCCGCGACGACAGCTTCGCGGGGCGTTGCCGCCGTAGCGAGCAGCCGCGTCGCATCGGTGAGATGCACGAGCTTGCCGCCGGCGATCGCGGCGATGAGCTGCGGCCGCAGCGGCACCGTGTCGTCGACCAGCAGAATGTCGGCACGGCGCCCCGTAGCCAGCATGCCGCGATCGGTGAGGCCGGTCGCGCGCGCAGGCGCCGCGGAGACCAGATCCCAGGCCTTCGTCAGCGGCAACACGCCGTCGGCGGCGAGCCGGAACGCCGCGAGCAACTGGGCGGGATAGTAGTAGTCCGACGCCAGCACCGAGCAGAGGCCCTTGGCGATCATGTCGGATGCCCTGGTCCAGCCGGTGTGGCTGCCGCCGCGCACCACGTTCGGCGCGCCGTAGACGATGGCATCGCCGGCGGCCGCGGCGGCGCGTGCCGTCTCCTCGTTGACCGGAAATTCGGCGATGGTCGCGCCCATGGCGCGATACGCCTGGCGCATGGCCGGCGTCGCATCGTCATGCGAGAGCATGCGCACCCCGGCCGCGCGGGCCGTGGCAGCCAGCCGCGCAACCGAAGCCGGCACGTCACTGGCGCGCGACAGCACGTGCTCCACCAGCCGGTCGAACGCCTCGCTCGACAATCCGGTGCGCTCCACCATGCGGTTGCGCTTGCGCGGCTTGGCCATGTCGCCGACCGTGCCGTCCATGTGGTCGTTGAAGGCGAACAGGTCGACGCGACCCTCAGTGAGCCATTGGCTCATCTCATGCTCGGCGTCGAGATTGTAGGTTTCGTGCCGAAGATGAAAGCGGGTGTCGGCGGCGAATTGCGGACGCTGGCGCTCGATCGCCTCCATCAGGCTGCGCGCATTGTCGGCGCAGCGCAGCCCCGGCTCCCAGGAACAGGTCGTGGCGTGGAAGACCGTGGTGATGCCGTTGCTGATCGCCTGGCGGTCGCTGTCGGCGAGCGCGACGTCGATCGGGAAGTCGACGCCGGCGCGCGGCATCATCTGCCGCTCGAAGGCATCGCCATGCAGATCGACGATGCCGGGCAGCGCCAGCAGGTCGCGCGCGTCGATCGCCAGCCGCGTGCGGCCGCGAGACGCGCCCACCTGCGCAATGTCCGTGCCCGACACGAGAAGCGAGGTTTCGACGAGCTCGGTGCCGATCAGGGCCCGGCCGCCCTCGAGGAAAATATCTATCACGCGACCGCGCTTCGTTTGTTTGAAGGGGAATTCTCCCGTGCTTCGTATGTCGAGAGGAAATCTTCAATCCCGAGCTTGCGGAAATCGGGCAGGGCCTCACGCAATTTGTCGTGATCCCAATCCCACCAGGCGAGTCTGGCGAGCCGCCCCGCGACGTCCTCCGAGAACCGGCGCCGCACGATCCGCGCCGGATTGCCGGCGACGATGCTGTAGGCCGGCACGTCCTTGGTGACGATGGCGCCGGCCGCGATCACCGCGCCGGTGCCGATGTTGCGGCCCGGCAGCACGATCGCGCCATGGCCGATCCAGACGTCGTGGCCGATATGGACGTGATGCTGGCGCCGCCAGTCGAAGAATTCGGAATCGTCGCTCTCGCCTTCGAAATAGGCGCTCGAACGATAGGTGAAATGCGCCTGCGTGGCGCGGTGCATCGGATGATTGCCGGGATTGATGCGCGTCATCGCCGCGATCGAGCAGAACTTTCCGATGGTGGTGTAGGTGATCTGGGCGTCGTTCACGACATAGGAGTAATCGCCCATCGCGACTTCATGCAGGATGGTGCGCGCGCCGACCTCGGTATAGGCGCCGAGTCTGGTCTCATGCAGCTTCGCGGTGGAATCAATGGTCGGTTCCACCGAGAGCGATTTGGCTGCCATGGCAAATCCGGATTACGGGAGGCGGGACGTTCCTCTTCGAGTGGCTTGATGACAATGTCATGACGCGCTGATGACAGGGGATGAAGCTGTGTAGCATCGCCGCACCGCAACGGCAGTGTCACACAAGTGTCAAGCACGGGCGTTAGCGGTGGCAGCCAGCTACTCTGGAGCCCTGCATGCTGGTGGTCGAAGGTCTGACGTGTCGCTTCGGCGTCAAAGCCGCCGTGGACGACGCTTCATTTCAAATTTCCCCCGGCTGCTTCGTCGGTGTGATCGGACGATCCGGCGCCGGCAAGTCGACGCTGCTGCGGACCATCAACCGCCTCGCGACGCCGACACAGGGCCGCATCATGTTCGACGGCGTCGACGTCACCGCGCTGCGCGGCAGGGAGCTGCGGCAGTGGCGCGCCCGGTCGGCGATGATCTTCCAGCAATTCAACCTGGTCGGTCGGCTCGACGTCCTGACCAACGTCCTGATGGGACGGCTGGCAACGATGCCAGCCTGGCGCTCGCTCACGCAGACCTGGCCGGAGGACGATAAGGCGCTGGCGATGTCGGCGCTCGAACAGTTCGATATCGCCACGCTTGCGGCGCAGCGCGCCGACCAGCTCTCCGGCGGCCAGCAGCAGCGCGTGGCGATCGCCCGCGCCCTGGTGCAGCAGCCCGACATCATCCTGGCCGACGAGCCGATCGCCTCGCTCGATCCGCGCAACACCAAGATCGTGATGGATGCGCTCTTGCGCATCAACAAGCACTTCGGCATCACCGTGCTCTGCAATTTGCATTCGCTCGACCTGGCTCGCAGCTATTGCGATCGCCTGATCGGCATGGCGCAGGGTCGCGTGGTGTTCGACGGCGCGCCGGCTGCGCTGACCGAGCATGTCGCGCGCGAACTTTACGATCTCGAAGCCGCCGACGTCATGGGCGGGACGCCCGTGCCGGCGCCCGAGGACATTCCCGCGCTTGGAACGGCGGCCGCCGCCTGAGCTGCGCACACCAGTACTTACCCGTTTTGCGTCAACCGACTCCAACCGATGAAGAGAGTTTCATGATCACTCGCAGACTCATTCTTGCCGGCGCCGCCGCGCTGGCCTTCACGACTTCAGCCTCCGCCGACGACTGGAAAGCCAAATATCCCGAGCTGACCTTCGCCGTCGTGCCGGCCGAAAACGCCTCCGGCGTTACCGAGCGCTGGGCGCCGTTCGTGAACTATCTGTCCAAGCAGCTCGGCGTGAAGGTCACGCTGCGCATCGCCAACGACTACGCCGCAGTCATCGAAGGCCAGCGCGCCGGCAATATCCATATCGCCAGCTACGGCTCTGCCTCGTTTGCGCGCGCCCGGCTGACCGGCGTCAAGACCGACGCCTTCGCCAACGACATCAATGCCGACGGCTCGACCGGCTATTACTCGGTGTTCTTCGTCAAGGCCAGCAGCGCCTACAAGAGCATTGATCAGCTCAAGGGCAAGAACCTCGGCCTGGTCGATCCGAACTCGACCTCCGGCAACAACGTGCCGCGCTTCGAGCTCGACAAGATGGGCATCGCGGATGCCGACAGCTATTTCGGCAAGGTCGTCTTCACCGGCAGCCACGAGAACGCGATCCTGGCGCTGGCGCAGGGCACGGTCGACGTTGCCGCCAACCAGTGGACCAGCGACGACGATTCCACGCTGGCGCAGATGCTGACCAAGGGCATGCTGAAGAACGCCGACGGCTCTGCGATGAAGAAGGACGACTTCCGCATCATCCACAAGTCGGCGCCGATCATCAACGGCCCCTATGCCTACAACTCCGACCTGCCGGAGGAGGCCAAGGCGGCAATCGCCAAGGCGTTCTTCGACGCGCCGGCCAAGGACAAGGCCGCATTCGACCGCCTCTCCGACGGCCAGAAGAAGGGTTTTCATCCCGCCACCACCAAGGATTGGGATGGCACGATCGAACTGATCAAGTTCGTCGATGCGCTCCGTAAGAAGAAGGCGTCCTGAGTTTCGGGACGATAGCACTGGAGCCGGGTCGATGGACCCGGCTCTTTCTCTTTTGACGAGCACCTTTTCAATCCATGACGATCGCCGTTTCGATCCTCCCCGAGCAGCAGCTGGCGACGCTCAATGCCGCCTACAGTCGGGCGGTCGCGCGCAGGCGTTGGCGTCTGTTGCTTGGAGTGGCGCTGTTCGCCGCCGCATTGCTTCTCGCCGCGATCGGGGCGGAAGTGAACCTGCGCACCCTCTTCACCTATTTCGGCAACTTCCTCAGCTATTTCGACCGCATCCTCACGCTCGACAGCGGTCAGCGCGTCTGGACCGATGTCGGCGAATGGCTGTGGGGCTGGCGCAAATGGCTGAAGATGCTGGGCGAGACCCTGCTCATTAGCTATGTCGGCACACTGATCGGCGCGACCTTGGCCTTTGCCCTCAACTTCTTCGCGGCTGAGAACACCTCGCCCGCACCCTGGCTGCGCTTCGTGGTGCGGCGCCTGCTCGAATTCGCCCGCACAGTGCCCGGTATCGTCTTCGCACTGATCTTCGTGATCGCCTTTGGCCTCGGACCGATGGCAGGCGTGCTCGCGATCGCGATCCATTCCACCGGCGCGCTCGGAAAGCTGTTCTCCGAGATCGTCGAGAATGCCGACATGAAGCCGGTCGAGGGTATCCGCTCGACCGGCGCGAGCTGGCTTGCTTGCATGCGCTTCGCCGTCCTGCCGCAGGTCACGGCCGGCTATGCCAGCTACGCGCTGCTGCGCTTCGAGATCAACGTCCGCGAAGCCTCGGTGATGGGCTTTGTCGGCGCCGGCGGCATCGGCCAGGAGCTCGTCGTCGCCATCCGCAAGTTCTATTATTCGGACGTCAGCGCGATCCTGCTCACCATCATCGTCACGGTCTTCATCATCGACATCGCCACCGGCTGGCTGCGCGGTCGCCTGTTCGGCAAGGAGGCGCGGACGTGACCAAGCCGCAGCAAGTCGACACCGCGCAGCTTCGCGCGCGCTATCCCGATGTGTTCGACCGGCCGGCCTCGGCGCGGCTCGCGGCGCCCGCGATGATCGTCGCGGCACTCGCGATTCTGGTGTATGGCTTCGTCGATCTCGATTTCTCGCCGTCGCGGTTCTTTTCAGGCCTCAGCCAGCTCGGCTGGATCAGCCTGATGATGATCCCGCCGGATCCCGGCTCCTCGCTGCCGATCTACCTGAAGGCGCTGGGCGAGACGCTGTCGATCGCGCTGCTCGGCACGACGCTGGCGGCCTTGTTCGCGCTTCCGGTCAGCCTGCTCGCCGCTCGCAACGTTGTGCCGTCAAAGATTCTGCGCTTCCCGGTCCGCCGCTTCCTCGATTCGATCCGAGGCGTCGACACCCTGATCTGGGCGCTGGTGTGGATCAATGTGGTCGGGCTCGGCCCGTTCGCAGGCGTGCTCGCCATCGCGGTGTCGGATTTCGGCTCGTTCGGCAAGCTGTTCTCGGAGGCGATCGAGGGCGCCGACCAGAAGCAGGTCGAGGGCATCCGCGCCTCCGGCGGCAGCGCGCTGCACGAGATCCGTTTCGGCCTGTTGCCGCAGGTTCTGCCCGTGATCGCCGGCCAGGTGCTCTATTTCATCGAATCCAACACGCGCTCGGCCACCATCATCGGCATCGTCGGCGCCGGCGGCATCGGCCTCCAGCTCGCCGAGCAGATCCGCGTACTGGAATGGCAGAGGGTGTCGTTCCTGATCCTGATGATCCTGGTCGCAGTCGCCGCGATCGATTTCATCTCGGGCAAGCTGCGCTTCGCCATCATCGGGCGAAGGGCCGTCGCTTAATCACAGCTGCCGTAGGGGTGGGCAAAGCGAAGCGTGCCCACCGCTTCCGCCGAAATCCTGGATAGATGGTGGGCACGGCGCAAGCGCGCCTTTGCCCCACCCTACGAATCCACCAGAAACTCGACCCGCTCTGCCGCAAAGCGCGAATGCTTGGTCACCAGCGGCTTGCCGTCGAGATCGAGGTCGGTCGCGTCGACCACCAGGATCGGCCGTCCCAGCGGGAGATCGAGGCGCGTGGCGTCGGTTGCGTCGACGATGCCGGCAGTGATCCGGGTCGCGCCGCGGCGGTAGTCGCGGACGCCGTAATGCGCGAGCAGTTTTGTCATCGAGCGAGTCGCTGCGAACACGGCTCCTGCGCCGGGAAACAGTTCCGCCGACAGCCATGTGGTGGAGACGCAGATCGGCGTGCGGTCGGCGAGGCGTATCGCCTCGATCCGGACCAGCGGCGCGCCGACCTTCAGGCGGAGTTCTCGCGCAACCTCGCGGGTCGCGACATCTTCAGAGGCCTCGATTAGTTGGCCGCGCGGCTCGCGGCCACCGGCGCCGACGATCTCCGAGAAACGCGTTCGCGAGCGCAGCGGATAAGCGAGACGCTGCGCCTCGACATAAGTTCCGCTGCCGCGCTCGGCGCGCACCAGGCCGCGCTCGGCAAGCGCAGCCAGCGCGCGCCGCACGGTGTGGCGGTTCACGCGATAGGTTTCGGCGATCTCCACCTCGCCCGGCAGCTTTTCACCGGCGGCAAAGCGGCCGTCGGCGATGCCGCGCTCGATGCCGTCGGCGACCAGGCGCCATAACGCGACGCCCGAAGAAGCGGTGTGCTGCATGCTCATATCGCTGGTCAGCCTAACCCAGAAATCACAGCTTTGTCACGAAACAGTCATGGCGCTTCCGTATGAAGTTGTCTATTATCATAGACAACTTCAATTCGGCAAGGTCGATGGACGCGGTGACCCAAAACAATAACCAGCAAGCCCAGCGCAAGGCTGCCATGGCCGTGCTGGCGCACGCGGAGGCGAGCGAGATCGCCGCTCGCCTCCGCACTCTCGCGCTACCGGGCCATCAGGATCTGCGCGAGCCGGAAAACGGCCTGGTGATGCTGCGTGGCCGGGTTGGCGGCGACGGCGCGCCGTTTAATCTGGGCGAGGCGACGGTGTCGCGCGCTGCGGTGCGGCTTGCGAGCGGCGAGGTCGGCTTCGGCTACACGCTCGGGCGGAATAGTGAGAAGGCGCGGCTGATCGCGCTGTGCGATGCGCTGGTGCAGTCGCGGGATTTTAGCGCGTCGATCGAGCGGGATGTTATCGCGCCGTTGCGCGAGCGGCTTATGATTCGGCGCAAGCAGGCGGCGGCTGAGACCGCCGCGACGAAGGTTGATTTCTACACCATGGTGCGCGGTGAGGGTTGAGGCCATGACCACGATTGCGGAACTGCCGCCGGGTTTCGTCGACAAGGTGCTGTCGGCGCAATCGACTTTTCGCTCGGTCATGGACGCGATGGCGCGGCCGGGCTCGGTCCAGCGCATCGTGCCGATGGCAGGGACGCCCGCTGCGATGATGCGCGGCACGGCTGCGATCGCGCTCACGCTGTTCGATCACGATACGCCGATTTGGCTCGACGCGCAGCTGACGGAAAGCTCCGACGTGGTGAAATGGCTGAAGTTCCACACCGGCGCGCCGGTCGTGCAGGACTGCTCGATCGCGAGCTTTGCGCTGATCAGCGACGGCGCCACGCTTCCGGCGCTCAAACGCTTCGCGCTCGGCAGCAATGAATATCCGGACCGTTCGACCACATTGATCGTCCAGGTCGATAGCCTGGCTGCCGGACGCGGCTTCGAGCTGCGTGGCCCGGGCATCGATGGCGTCGCCACGCTTCAGGCGGCGATCCGGCCGGCCGATCTGTTCGAGCGGCTGCGTGTCAACGAGGCGCTGTTTCCGCGCGGCATCGACGTGGTGCTGGTGGCCGATGACGCCGTGGTTGCGATTCCGCGCACCGCGCGTGTCGCGAACAAGGGAAGCTAATCACATGTATGTCGCAGTCAAAGGCGGCGAACGCGCCATCGAGAACGCCCATCGCCTGCTGGCAAACGCGCGGCGCGGCGACCAAAACGTTGCGGAGGTCACGCTCGACCAGATCTCGGAGCAGCTCGGCCTCGCCGTAGACCGCGTCATGAGCGAGGGTTCGCTCTACGACCGCGAGCTTGCAGCGCTCGCGATCAAGCAGGCGCGCGGCGATCTGATCGAAGCGATCTTCCTGGTCCGCGCCTTCCGCGCCACGCTGCCGCGCTTCGGCGCGAGCGAGCCGGTCGACACCGGCGCGATGCGGGTGCAGCGGCGGGTATCGTCGACCTTCAAGGACATTCCCGGCGGCCAGATCCTCGGACCGACCTTCGACTACACGCATCGCCTGCTCGATCCGGCACTCGCTGAGGGGTTCATGCCCGAAGTGCCGGCGACGGCCGAAGCCGCAACGGCGCCGACGCCGCGCGTGACGGATATTCTGGGCCGCGCCGGGCTGATCGAATCCTCGCCGCGGTCCGAGGACGGCGCCAGCGTCGGCGACCTCACCCGCGAGCCGCTGAATTTTCCGGCGGCCCGCGACCTGCGCCTGCAAAATCTCGCGCGGGGCGACGAAGGCTTTCTGCTGGCGATGGGCTATTCCACCCAACGCGGCTACGGCCGCAACCATCCCTTCGCCGGCGAGATACGCTTCGGCGAGGTCGAGGTCGAATTCTTCGCCGAGGACGCCGGCTTTGCCGTGCCGCTCGGCTCCATCGAGCTCACCGAATGCCAGATGGTCAACCAGTTCAAGGGATCGGCGACGGAAGCGCCGTGCTTCACTCGCGGCTATGGCCTCGCCTTCGGCCAAAGCGAGCGCAAGACCATGTCGATGGCACTGGTGGACCGTGCGCTGCGCGCCCGCGAACTCGGCGAGGAGGCCACAGCGCCCGCGCAGGACGAGGAGTTCGTGATGTCGCATTCCGACAACGTCCAAGCAACCGGCTTCGTCGAGCATCTGAAGCTGCCGCATTACGTCGACTTCCAGTCCGAGCTCGGCCTCCTGCGCAAGCTGCGTCAGGAATTTGCCAAGGCCAATGCGCCTCATACGATGAAGGAGGCCGCGGAATGAACGCGCCCGCCTATAATTTCGCGTATCTCGACGAACAGACCAAGCGGATGATCCGTCGCGCCATCCTGAAGGCGATCGCGATTCCCGGCTATCAGGTGCCGTTCGCGAGCCGCGAGATGCCGATGCCGTATGGCTGGGGCACCGGTGGCGTGCAGGTGACCGCCGCGATCCTCGGCCCCGACGACGTGCTGAAGGTGATCGACCAGGGTTCCGACGACACCACCAACGCGATCTCGATCCGCAAATTCTTCGCCAAGACCGCTGGCGTCGCCACGACCACGGCGACGGAAGATGCAACGGTGATCCAGACCCGCCACCGCATCCCGGAGACGGCACTCAGCGAAAACCAGGTGCTGGTCTACCAGGTGCCGATTCCGGAGCCGCTGCGCTTCCTCGAGCCGCGCGAGACCGAGACGCGGCGGATGCATGCGCTCGCCGAATACGGCCTGATGCATGTCAAGCTCTACGAGGACATCGCCCGCTTCGGCCACATCGCGACCGCCTATGCCTATCCGGTCAAGGTCAATGCGCGCTATGTGATGGACCCGTCGCCGACGCCGAAATTCGACAATCCCAAGATGGACAATTGCCCGGCGCTGCAACTCTTCGGCGCCGGCCGCGAGAAACGCATCTACGCCATTCCGCCCTACACGAAAGTCGTGTCGCTCGACTTTGAGGACCACCCCTTCGAGCCCTACCGCTTCAACGCGCCTTGCGCGCTCTGCGGCGCCGAGAATTCCTACCTGGATGAAATCGTGACCGACGACAAGGGCGGCCGGATGTTCGTCTGCTCGGACACCGACTATTGCGAAGGACGCCAGGCCGCCGGCCATCACGGCAGCCTCAGTGCTGCGCCGTACAAGGAGAAGGCGCAGGGGGGATCAAATGGCTGATCAAGGCATGCTCGAGCAACACGTGCTAGAGAACGACGAGCCGCTGTTGATCGCGGAGTCTCTCAGCAAGTCCTATGGCCGCATCGCCGCGTGCCGCGACGTGTCGTTCGCGCTCTATCCCGGCGAGGTGCTGGCGATCGTCGGCGAATCCGGTTCGGGCAAGTCGACGCTGCTCCAGCTGCTGTCGGGCCAGCTCGCGGCCAGCGGCGGACATGTGTCCTACCGGATGCGCGACGGCGTCACCCGCGATCTTGCCACGCTTGGCGAGGCCGAGCGGCGCTTCCTGTTCCGCACCGATTGGGGTTTTGTGCACCAGGATCCCGCGCACGGCCTGCGCATGGCGGTCTCGGCCGGCGCCAATGTCGGCGAGCGGCTGATGGCGGTCGGCTGGAATCATTACGGCCGCATCCGCGACACCGCATCCGACTGGCTCACCCGCGTCGAGATCGACTTCGCGCGTATCGACGATGCGCCGCGGACCTATTCCGGCGGCATGCGTCAGCGCCTCCAGATCGCACGCAACCTCGTCACCGAGCCGCGGCTGGTGTTCATGGACGAGCCGACCGGCGGTCTTGATGTGTCCGTGCAGGCCCGCCTGCTCGACCTCTTGCGCAGCCTTGTCGCCGAATTGCATCTGGCCGTCATCATCGTCACCCATGATCTCGCGGTCGCGCGGCTGTTGTCGCATCGCGTGATGGTGATGAAGGGCGGCCGGGTCATCGAGACCGGTCTCACCGACCAGGTGCTCGACGATCCCCGCGAGCCCTATACGCAACTCCTCGTTTCCTCGATTCTGCCGCCATGAGCCTTCCAACACGAGCCCTCCGATGACTGCCATGATCGACGTCGCCGACGCCCAGAAGACCTTTACGATGCACCTGCAGGGCGGCATCGAATTGCCGGTGGTGCGCGGCGTGACCTTCCACGTCGACCCCGGCGAGTGCGTCGTGCTCTCGGGTCCGTCCGGCGCCGGCAAATCATCGATCCTGAAGATGATCTTCGGCAACTATCGCTGCGACTCCGGCCGCATCGGCATCCGTCATCGCGGCACGCTGATCGATCTCGCCACCGCAGAGCCGCGGCAGGTGCTCAACGTCCGTCGTTCGACCATCGGCTATGTCAGCCAGTTCCTGCGCGCGGTGCCGCGGGTTCCGACCATCGACGTCGTCGCCGAGCCGTTGATCGCCGGCGGCATGAGCCGGACCGACGCGCAGGCGCGCGCGGGCAGCCTGCTGCATCGCCTCAACATTCCCGAGCGGCTGTGGCAGCTTCCACCCGCGACCTTTTCCGGCGGCGAGCAGCAGCGCGTCAACATCGCACGCGGTTTCATCTCGGACCTGCCGATCCTGATTCTCGATGAGCCGACGGCCTCGCTTGACGCAGCCAACCGCGCCGTCGTGGTCGAGCTGATCGCCGAGAAGAAGCGCCAGGGCGTTGCCATGGTCGCGATCGTCCATGACGATGAGATACGGCATCTGATTGCCGATCGCATCGTCGACGTTACCAGCTTTGCCGCCGCGGCCTGAAGGAAAATGAAGGACATGAAAGCCAAGCCGAAGGAAACAGTCATCGCCAACGCCAGGATCGTTCTGGCCGACCGGGTGATCGAGCAGGGCTGGCTCGCTCTTGCAGACGGTCGCATTGCCGAGATCGGCGAGGGCAGGGCGCCCGCGGGCGCTGACGACGCCGGCGGCGATCTGATCATGCCGGGCCTGATCGAGCTGCACACCGATCATCTCGAAGCCCACTACGTGCCGCGGCCAAAAGTATTCTGGAATCCGGTCGCCGCCGTCGTGTCGTATGACGGCCAGCTCGCGACCTCAGGCATCACCACCGTATTCGATTCGCTCCGGGTCTGGCGCGAGGACGGCGCGGAGGAAGTCGACGGCCGCGCCGGCACCCTGGCCGCCGCGATCGCGACCGCGCGCGACGCCGATCTCCTGCGCGCCGATCACTTTTTGCACCTGCGCTGCGAGATCCCGATGCCGAGCGTGGTCGAGGAGGCCAGGGAGCTGGTCGGCCGTCCCGACGTGCGGCTGATGTCGCTGATGGACCACACGCCCGGCCAGCGCCAGTTCCGCGATGAAGGAAAGCTCCGCGATTACTATCGCGGCAAGAACGGCGGCAAGACCGATGCAGAGCTCGACGAGCTATTCGCACGGCGCTTCGAATATCAGAAAGCCTATGCCGCGACCAACATGCGCCAGATCGTGGCGCTGGCGCAGGTGTACAAGATTCCGCTCGCCAGCCATGACGACACCACCGATGAAAACGTCGCGGACGCCGTGCGCGATGGCGTAGCGGTAGCGGAGTTTCCAACTACGATCGAGGCTGCGCGCGGCCTGCATCAGGCCGGCATCGACATCCTGATGGGTGCGCCGAATGTCGTGCGCGGCGGCTCGCATTCCGGCAACATCGCCGCGGTTGATCTCGCCCGCGAAGGCCTGCTCGATATCCTGTCGTCGGACTACATCCCGTCGAGCCTTTTGATGGGCGCGCTGCATCTGCCCGAGCACGTGCCCGCGATCGATCTGGCGGCGGCGATTCGCACGGTGACGAAAGCGCCTGCCGACGCGGTGGGCCTCTCCGACCGCGGCGAGATCGCGGTCGGCAAGCGCGCCGACGTGATCCGTGTGCACATCGCGGGCAGCGTTCCCGTCGTCCGCAGCGTCTGGCGCGAAGGAGGCCGCGTCGCATGAGCGCGACCGTGGTCATGGTGCCGGAACAGGCGGGGACAATCGGACCCGGGCGGCTCGTGCTCGTGGTCGGTCCCAGCGGCGCCGGCAAGGACACCTTGCTGCGGCTCGCGCAGGCAGCCTGCATCGATGATCACGACATCGTCTTCCCGCGCCGCGTCGTCACGCGCGAGTCCTCTGCGGCCGAGGACAATATTGCGGTCAGCGCCGACGAATTCCGGCGCGCGCTCGATCACGGCGGCTTCGCCGTGCATTGGCCGGCACATGGGCATTCCTATGCGTTGCCGCTCGACATCAACGACGACGTCCGTGCGGGCCGGACGGTAGTCGCCAATGTCTCGCGTACCGTGATCGCCACGCTGCGCGGAACTTATGCCAACGTCGTCGTGGTTGCGATCACCGCGCCGCCGGACGTGCTGGCGCAGCGGCTTGCGGCGCGGGCGCGGCACAGCGACGGCGATATCGCGGAGCGCCTCGCACGCAGCGTCGATGACGCATCAGCGCATGCCGATGTCACGATCCTCAATGCCGGCAGCGCGGAGTACCACAGCCGCCAGCTCGCGCGCGTGATCAGGAACGAAGGCTGGCACGAGTAGTCAGTGTAACCAGGAGAACGGAATGTCGGTGATTGAGACGGTCGAACAGTTAGAGGCCATCTACGGCGCTACCAATGACGCCTCGACCGTGAAAGTCGCCGATCACGTCACTCCGCTCTATCGCATCTTCATCGAGAAGGCGCCGTTTGCGGCCCTCGCCACCATCGGCCCGGAGGGCATCGACTGCTCCCCCCGCGGCGACCTGCCCGGCTTCGTTCGTATGCACGACCCGAAGACGCTGATGCTGCCGGATCGGCGCGGCAACAACCGGGTCGACTCCTTGCGCAACATCGTGCGCGATCCGCGTGTATCCCTGATGTTCCTGATCCCCGGCTCCGGCAACGCGGTCCGTGCCAACGGCCGCGCGCATCTTTCGGTCGATCCCGATCTGTTGGCTTCCTTCAAGGTCGAGGGCAAGGCACCGCGCAGCGTCATGGTAATGACCGTGGATGAAATCTACTTCCAGTGCGCCCGCGCCATCGTCCGCTCCGACCTCTGGAATCCCGACAAGCGCGTCGACCCGAAGACGCTGCCGACGCCGGGGCAGATCCTTGCGGAGATGAGTGAGAACAAGGTCGGCGGCGCGGAGTATGACCGGATCTGGCCGACGCGCGCTGCAGCGACGATGTGGTGAGACCTCTTCCCCTCTCCCCTTGTGGGAGAGGGTGGCTCGCCGCGTAGCGGCGAGACGGGTGAGGGGTGTCTCTCCACGAGCACAATCGCTCGCAGTTGAGTTCGCGGAGAGACACCCCTCATCCGGCGCCATAGCCGAAGCTTCGCTTCGGCGTTCTTAAGAACGGCGGCCAAAAGGCCGCCTATGCCACCTTCTCCCACAAGGGGAGAAGGGAAGCGCAGTCACTATCGTCTCCCCTCAGTTAAACGCCATCCCGCCGCTCAGCGCGATGGTCTGTCCGGTCATGTAGGCGTTGTCGACCAGCAGCATCACGGCTTTCGCTACCTCCTCCGCCGTGCCGAAGCGGCCGAGCGGGATGCGGCTGACGAGTTGCGGCTGGCCGCTCATCATGTCGGTCTCGATCAGCGACGGCGCCACCGCGTTGACGGTGATTCCCTCCTTTACCAGTCGCGCCGCATAGCCGCGCGTCAGGCCTTCCATGCCGGCCTTGGACGCATTGTAGTGCGGCCCGATCGAGCCGGCGCCGCGCGCTGCACCCGAGGAGATGTTGACGATGCGGCCCCATTTCCTCGATCGCATGTCGGGCAGCACCGCCTGCGTGCACAGGAAGGCGGATTTCAGATTGACGAGGATGGTGCGGTCGAAATCGTCTTCGGTGAGGTCGTCGATGCCGCGCGTGATGGCGATGCCGGCATTGTTGACGAGAATGTCGATCGGTCCGAGCCCGGTCGTGACGCGCTCGACCATTCCGGCGACGGCCTCGCGCTGCGAGACGTCGGCGGCGACGACGATGGCGCGGCCGCCCTGGTTGACGATCTCGCCTGCCAACTGCTCGGCCCGACCGATCTGCTCGCGGCAATTGACCGCCACGGCCGCGCCTGATACGGCGAGCGCACGACAGACGGCAGCGCCAATTCCGCGCGAGCCGCCGGTGACGAGCGCCGTGCGCCCCTTCAGATGGTCCGCCATGTCTGGGCCTCCCAAATTGTCTGCTTTGCGGTGTCTGGAAGCGTATCATGCGGCGGGCGCACCCGCGTTGAACTCATCGCGAGACGAATCCGTCTGTCGGTGCTTGCGGCGGGAGAAGCACCCCAGTGCGCCGATGCCAAATATGGATAGCCATTTTATTGACCGAACACGCCTTTGGCTCGATATTCGAAGCATCGAAACTGCTCCTCGAGCTTCATGCCGCGACATGAGAACCGATCATCAGCGTAATCCCGGCGACATGCATGCGTGCATGACGCGGCGCTGTTTCTCGGCGGCCACCGGCGCCTGTTGTTGTTGCTGACCGGCAACTCACACCAACTCGTCCCACGAAAAGCCAGACAGGAACGCCGCATCCGGCGAATGAGCAGTCATGTCCCAATCCCAATCGAACGCCTACATCATCGAAATCCACGACCGCGCCGCCGGCATCATCACAAGAGACGAGCGCGGCTTCCGCTTCTTCTCTTCCGAGCGCCTGTTCGACAGCCTCGAAGGCCGCCAGTTCCGTTCGGCGCGCGAAGCCGAGCGCGCCGCCCGTGCCGTGTTCTCGGAGCGGAACCGTCGCGCGAACTGATCAACTCCGGCGTCGCGCCCTGGTGCGTGCTGCCTTCTTTGCGGCGGCGGAGCGGACCTTGGCGCCCTTGGTGTGGCTCGCCTTGCGCGCGGCGGCCGAACGCGATGCGGCGGTTCGCCGGCTCGCGGCACGCTTGGTCTGTTTCGACAGCGCGCTACGCGATGCGGTCGAACGCGGCTCCTTCTTCAACACCCCTTCGACGGCACGCGAGACGCGCGGCCGGCGCTTCGGAGTCCGTTTGCCTTGCCCCACCTCATAGGCATATTTGGCGCTGCGGCGCGTCGCCTTCTTGGTGCGCCCTTTGCGTGGTGGCGGCAGATCGACGCCGGCGCGGCGCGCCTCCGACAGACCGATGGCGATGGCCTGCCGCGTCGAGCGCGCACCGTGCTTGCCCTTGCGAATTTTGTCGATCTCGTCCTTGACGAATTCGCCGGCCTGCGTGCTCGACGATTTACCGGCACGCTTGTCCTGTTTCGCTTTGCGAATGACTTCTTGTCTTGGCATGGTCGAGTTCCCTCTGAAATTCACAGGGATGTCTGACCGCAACGCGCAAGATGGACGATTGATCCCTTCAGTTCCTCAGCGCAGCCAGCAGTTCATCGGGGCGCTCGGCCATGATCATGTGGCCGGCGCCCGGCACCACGACCGTCTTCGCGTGCGGGATCGCGGCGGCGAGCGCCTTGCCGGCCTTCGCCGGCGTCATCATGTCCCGCTCGCCGAGAATGAGCGTCGTGGGCACCTTCACGGTCGCGGCAGCGGCAAGCGCATTCGCATAGGCATTGCAGGCGGAGAGATCCTTGAACAGCACGCCGGGCTCGCAAGCCTGGAGAACGGCCTGCGCGCCGCCATGCATCCACAGGCCAGGCGCGAGGCTGCCGCCGAGCTCGGCGCCGAAACCGAGGCCCCAGATCGAGACCATGTCGATCGCGTCCTGGTCGTTGGCTTCGGCCGCCTTGAGCAGATCCGGGCCGACGGTCATGGTCGCGGCGGTGCCGATCAGGCTGAGCGCGGACACCTTGTCGGGATGCCGCGCCGCGGTTTCCAGCGAGATCAGCGATCCCATGGAGTGGCCGATCAGATGCGCCTTCGCGCTACCTGCGGCGTCGAGCAGCGCCGCGGTCCAGTCCGCCATCTCGGCGATGCTGCCGAGCGAAGGCCCGGCCGAGCGGCCGTGGCCGGGCAGGTCCGGGGCCAGCACGGCAAAACCGTGATGGGCGAACCAGCGCGTATGCAGCGCCCAGGTCGAACGATCGAAGCCCGCACCGTGGATGAAGACAGTTGTTGGCAGGGACTTGTCGAACTCGCGGCCGCCGGTTGCGGCAAACGCCTCGGCGCCATTGACGGAGAGCTTCATGGTGTCAGACCTTTTGCGAGACGCGCAGCGCTTGGTTGAGGTCGTCGATGATGTCGCTCGCCGCCTCGATGCCGACCGACAGCCGCACCAGCTCCTCGCCGATGCCGGCGGCCTTGAGCTGCCCGGCGTCCATCTGCTGATGCGTGGTCGAGGCGGGGTGAATCACCAGCGTCTTGGCGTCGCCGACATTGGCGAGATGGCTGATCATGCGCAGCGCTTCGATGAACTTGCGGCCCGCGGGCCGGCCGCCCTTGATGCCGAACGAGACGATCGAGCCGGCGCCGCGCGGCAGCAACTGTCTTGCGAGCTGATAGTCGGTGTGATCTTCCAGCGAGGGATGCAGCACCCAGTCCACGGCCTTGCTGGCCTTCAGCGCCGCCAGCACCGAGTGCGTGTTCTGCATGTGGCGATCCATGCGCACCCCGAGCGTCTCGATGCCCTGGAGCAGCTGGAACGCGTTGGTCGGCGACAGGCAAGCGCCGAAATCGCGCAGGCCCTCCGTGCGCGCCCGCATGATGAAGGCCGCCGTGCCGAACTGCTCGTCGAAGACGATGCCGTGATAGCCGCCATAGGGCTCGGTCAGCACGCCGAACTTGCCGGAGGCGCGCCAGTCGAAGCGGCCGCCGTCGATGATGGCGCCGCCGATCGCGATACCGTGGCCGCCGATCCATTTGGTCGCCGAATGCATGACGATGTCGGCCCCAAGCTCGATCGGCCGGCTGAGATAGGGCGTGGCAAAGGTGTTGTCGATCAGCAGCGGGATCTTCGCATCGTGCGCGATCGCAGCGACCTTCGGGATGTCCAGCACCTCGAGGCCGGGATTGCCGATGGTCTCGCCGATCACCAGTTTCGTGTTCGGCTTGATTGCGGCGCGGAACGCGTCGAGGTCGCGCGGCTTGACGAAAGTGGTGGTGATGCCGAAGCGCGGCAGCGTGTGCGCCAAGAGGTTGATAGTGCCGCCATAGAGCGAGCTCGACGCCACGATATGGTCGCCGGCGCTCAGCAGCGTCGCGATGGCCAGATGCAGCGCGGCCATGCCGCTCGCGGTGCAGATCGCGCCGACGCCGCCCTCCAGCGCAGCGAGGCGCTCCTCGAGCACGGCCGTGGTCGGATTGGAGATGCGCGTGTAGATGTGGCCGGCGCGTTCCAGATTGAACAGCGCCGCGGCGTGATCGGAGTCCTGAAACACATAGGACGTGGTCTGGTAGATCGGCACCGCGCGGGCGCCGGTCGCGGGATCCGGATGCTGGCCGGCATGCAGGCTCAGGGTCTCGAAGGCGGGCGGCTTGGGCGCGGGCATGCTTGGCCTCGTTGGATGGTCGACGATGGCGGCCCTTGTGCCACAAAAAGGCGCGGCACGTCAGCCCATTGACTATTCACAGAAGGTCGTCCCGGGCATCCACGTTCTTTGTGTCATGGGAAATGCGTGGCTGGCCGGGACAGGCCCGGCCATGACGCTGTGGTTCGCTTCAGTGTGATCTACGCTCAGCTCATATGCGATTGACTTATCACAGGCTGGGAGCCGCGCAGCGCTAGCGGAGACTGCCGCCGATGGCCTCCTCAATCGATCGGGCCTCCCGCAGCAGGATTTCCGCGACCTCCTGCTCGCGGCGCGGGCCGAGGCGCGTCCGCACGGCCGATACGGTCATCGCCGCGGCCGGCTGTCCGTCCGGGGTCTTGATCCAGGTCGAGATCGATTTCGTGCCCTGCACGAGCCCAATCTCTCTCATATTGTATCCGCGCCGTCTCGCGGTGGCGATCTGGCTCAGCACCGTCGCGACATCGGTCCGGTAGGCCTCGAACCGCTTCTCGTTGGCGGCGACGATTTTTCGCGCGTCCTGCGCCGCCATTGCGGCAAGGATCGCGACGCCTGCGCTGCTGACGCCGAGCGGGCGCCGCGCGCCAACCTCGATCGACAGCACCTGGATCGGATAGGCGCCGATCCTGCGATCGACGCACAGCGTGTCGTTGCCGGTCCGCACCGTCAGGAACAGCGTATCGCCGATTTCGGTGGAGGCGCGCCGCAGCGAAGGGCCTGCGGCGACCAGCAGCGGCGAGGGCCGCGCGCGGGCCAGCGCCAGTTCAGGCACCTGATTGCCGATGGCGTAGCGGCCGGTCTTATCGTGCCGTTCGACGATGCCTTCCTCGATCAGCACGTGAACGATGCGATGCACGGTCGGGCGGGTCAGCCCGGTTGCCTGCACCACCTCGGCCAGCGGCACGCCGGCCTCGCGGCCCGCGGCGAGAATGCGCAGCACCGCGAGCGCGCGCCGGATCGCCTGCGCGCCCTGTCGCGGTTCTGTCATGCGGCGGGCGGACCTTGCGGAACTCGTCTTGTCCATAATATGGACAAGAACGCCACAATTCACTCGACAGGTAAAGCGCTCATCTGGAGATTGCGCTCCGATCGAGATGCCATGCGTGAGTCAGGCATTCGATGCGAAGTGGAAGCGCCGCCGGGAGGTTAACATGAGATTAATCTGGATTGCCATAGCTGCCGCTGCAATGCTCGCGGGTCCCGCCGCGGGCCAGCAATGGCCGGCGCGCAACGTCAAGCTGATCGTGCCTTATCCCGCCGGCGGCAATGTCGACAGCGCGGCGCGCATCATCGCCGACAAGCTGCAGGAAAAGCTCGGCCAGCCTTTCATCATCGAGAACAAGGCCGGCGCCGGCGGCATGATCGCGGGCGAAGCTTTCGCGAAATCTGCGCCCGACGGCTACACGCTGTTCGTCGGCGCCAACGGTCCGGTGCTGTTCGCGACCGAGATCAACAAGCGCGACGCCTATAGCTGGAAGAAAGACTTCCTGCCGATCTCGACCATCTCGATGACGCCGCTGGTGCTCGAGGTCCACCCGTCGGTGCAGGCCACGACCTTCAAGGAATTCGTCGACCTCGCCAAGCGCGAGCCCGGCAAGCTGACGATGGCTTCGCCCGGTCCCGGCACCACCAACCATCTGCTCAGCGAGTTGATGCAGTCCAGCCTCGAGCTGCAATGGGTCACCGCGCATTACCGCGGCAATGCGCCGGCCATCAACGACCTGCTCGGCGGGCAGGTGCAGTTCGCGTTCGACCAGCTGTCGGTCAGCCTGCAGCACATCAAAGCGGGGCTGTTCCGGGCGCTCGCCGTCACCAGCCCGCACCGCCTGAAGTCGTTGCCCGACGTGCCGACCTTCGCCGAGCTCGGCTACAAGGATTTCGACGGCCAGACCTTCACCGGCCTGTTCGCGCCCGCGGGCACGCCCGCGCCGATCGTCGACAAGCTGCATGAGACGCTGACCGCGATCCTGAAGGATCCCGCCGTGGCCGACAAGTTCGAGAAACTAGGCGCCGAAGCGGTCGCGATGACCCCGGAGGAATTCAGGGCCTATCTGGAGCACGAGGACGCCAAATGGATTCCCGTCGTGCGCAAGGCCAACATCAAGGCGGATTGACCGATGCGGATCGATCCCAGCGAGCTCGGCGCCGAGCGCATCTACCGGCTGATGACCGGCATCGTGGTGCCGCGCCCGATCGCCTGGGTGACGAGCCTGTCGCGCGGCGGCGTGCTCAACCTCGCGCCGTTCAGCGCCTTCACCTTCGTGTCGCAGAAGCCGCCGATGCTCGCCATCAGCGTCGGCCGCAAGGGCGCCGATTACAAGGACACCGCGCACAACATCCTCGACACCGAGGAATACGTCATCCACATCGCCGATACCCCCCTGATGCAGGCAGTGCATGACAGCTCCATCGAGCATCCGCCCGAAATCAGCGAGGTCGCGGAGCTCGGCCTGGAGACGCTTGATTGCGAGCGCATCAAGGTGCCGCGGCTTAGCGTTGCACCCGTGGCGATGGAGTGCCGTTTCCGGCAGTGCCTTGAATTCGGCGACGCCCGCAGCCGGCTGATCGTCGGCGAGGTCGTGATGTTCCACATTCGCGACGGCCTCGTGAACAACGGCAAGGTCGAGACCGATGCGCTCGACCCGATCGCCCGCATCGGCGGGCCGCGCTACGCCCGTCTCGGCGAGATCGTGACGCTCGGCGCCGTGTTCCAGACTCCCAAATCGACCGACTGAGCGCCGAACGCGCGCCGCTGAACATTGTTGGAGAGAATGACCATGCGACTGCTGAACTATCTCTTGGACGGCGAGCCGCGTTACGGCGCAGCGGTCGCGGGCGGTGTGGTCGACCTGACCAGGCGGATCGGCCGCGATTTCTCCGACGTCAGGGCGCTGATCGCGGCCAATGCGCTCGCGGATGCGCAGGAGGCGGTGGCCGGGCAAGAGCCGGATCATGCGCTCGAGGACCTCGTCCTGCTGCCGCCGGTGCTGGCACCGGAAAAGCTCTGGTGCATTGGTGTCAACTACGCCGAGCGCAACGCGGAATACAAGGACAGCTCCGACCTGCCGAAATATCCTAGCCTGTTCGTGCGCAGCATGTCCTCGATGACCGGCTCTGGCCAACCGCTGGAAAAGCCGAAAGTGTCGGACCAACTCGATTATGAAGGCGAGCTCGTCATCGTGATCGGCCATGGCGGCCGTCACATCCCGCGCGAAAAGGCTTGGTCGCACATCTTCGGCATGACGCTGTGCAACGAGGGCACGGTGCGGGACTGGCTGCGCCACGGCAAGTTCAACGTCACCCAGGGCAAGAATTTCGACCGCTCCGGCAGCATCGGTCCGTGGATCGTCACCGCGGACGAGCTCGATCCGCGCGACCCTCACGACATTGTCACGCGCGTCAACGGCGAGGTGCGGCAGCAGGACACCACCGAGCGGCTGATGTTTCCGTTCGACTTCCTGATTTCCTATCTCTCCACCTTCGCCACTTTGAAGCCCGGCGACATGATCGTGACGGGCACGCCGACAGGAGCGGGCGCCCGCTTCGATCCGCCGCGCTGGCTCAACGTCGGCGATGTCGTCGAGGTCGAGTCCAGCCGTATCGGCGTGCTGCGCAACACCGTCGCCGCGGAGCAATAGATCATGCTCGATATCGCCACGATCGAACGTCTCGCCGCGCGGCTGGATGAGGCCGAGCGCACCAAAGCGCTGATCCCGATGTTCTCGAAAGAGTATCCCGGCTTCACCATCGATGATGCCTATGCCGTCCAGCGCGCCTGGACAAAACTCCAGCTCGGCCGCGGCCGTGTCATCAAAGGCCACAAGATCGGCCTGACCTCGAAGGCGATGCAGAACGCGGTCGGCATCTCCGAGCCCGATTACGGCGTGCTGTTCGCCGACATGTTCTACGCCGATGCCGGCCCGATTCCGTATGACCGCTTCCACGCGCCGCGGATCGAGGTCGAGCTCGCCTTCGTGCTGAAGGCGCCGCTGCGCGGGCCCAACTGCACCATCTTCGACGTGCTCAACGCGACCGATTATGTGACGCCGGCGCTGGAGATCCTGGAGACGCGGATGCACCGCGTCGATCCCGAGACCGGCAAGACGCGAAAGGTCATGGACACGATCTCGGACAATGCCGCCAATGCTGCGCTGGTGCTCGGTGGCCGGCCGTTCCGTCCGCTGGACGCGGACCTGCGCTGGATCGGCGCGCTGCTGTTCCGCAACGGCGAGGTCGAGGAGACCGGGCTTGCCGCCGGCGTGCTCAATCACCCGGCGAACGGCATTGCCTGGCTCGCCAATCGCCTCGCGCCGCATGACGAGCATCTTGCGGCCGGCGAGGTGGTACTGGCGGGATCGTTCACGCGGCCGGTCGACATCCGCTGCGGCGACACCTTCCACGCCGACTATGGTGCCTTCGGCTCGGTGTCGTGCCAGTTCGTCTGAACCAGTAACAGGAGGAAGCGAGCCATGACGGGTCACACGCGGCGCAAGAGCATCCATATCGGCGGCTTCAAGCATGCCAACCCGATTCCGAACGCCTGCCGCATCGGCAATCTCGTGATGTCCGGCGTCATCCTGGGTCGCGATGGCGCGACCGGAGAAATGCCTTCGAGCCTGGAGGCGCAATGCGCCAACATGTTCGCGCACATGAAGGCGACGGTGGAGGCCGCCGGCGGCTCGACCGACGACATCATCAAGATGACGGTGTGGCTGAAGGACCGCGCGCAGCGCGGGCCTGTCAATGTCGAGTGGCTAAAAATGTTTCCGGACGAGCATTCGCGCCCGGCGCGCCACGCGCTGCCGATGGACAACATGGACGGCGGCGCGCTGGTGCAGTGCGACTTCACCGCAGTGATCGACTGAGGGAGTTCTACCTATGCCGGCCTATCTGCCGTTCGACCCCAATCCGCGCCGCCCCATCAAGGCGCCGCCGCCGAAGACTGTCGACAGCCAGTTTCACGTGCTGGGTCCCGTGGACAAATATCCGGAACGTCCCGGTGCGGCCTATCGGATGCCGACTGCGACCTGGGAAGCGGCGCTGCGCGTGCACAAGACGCTCGGCATCGAGCGCGGCATCATCGTGCAGACCACGACCTATGGCGCCGATCATGCCGTCGTGCTCGACGGTCTCGCCGCGATGGGCCCGAACTATCGCGGCTGCGCCAACGCGCTGGTGTTCGCCGAGGCGAACGACGCCTATCTCGCCAGGCTGCATGATGCCGGCGTTCGCGGCGCCCGCTTCAGCTTCCGCCAGGAGCTCGGCGCGGTGCTGTCGGATGCCGATTTCGCCCGCGCCATTGCGCGTATCCGCGAGCTTGGCTGGTACGTCAAGATCCAGCCCGAGAAGGACGGCATCGTCTCCAGCGTCGCCAAGTACGAAAATCTCGACGTGCCCGTGCTGATCGACCACATGGCGCGGCCTGACCCGGAGCGCGGCAGGGACGATCCGAACCTGAGCAAGATGCTCGCGCTGCTCGCCAAGGGCAATTTCTGGGTGATGCTGTCGCTCGGCGAGAAGACCTCGAAGCTTGGTCCGCCCTACGACGACGTGATCCCGATCGCGCGCGCCTATATCGAGGCGGCACCAGGCCGCTGCGTCTGGGCCAGCGACTGGCCGCACCCGGTCTCCGTCAAGCAACCGCCCAACGACGCCGACCTGCTCGAACTGATGTACCGCTACGCGCCCGACCAGGCGACGCTCGAGAAGATTCTGGTGCACAATCCGGCAAAGCTGTTCGGCTTTGCGGATTAGGAGGGCTCGAGGCGCGCAACAAACGCGGTGCGCCCCCTCTCCCGCTTGCGGGAGAGGGTTGGGGTGAGGGCTCTTTCCTCTTGGGGATTGTCCCATGGCGGATACACCCTCTCCCCAACCCTCCCCCGCAAGCGGGGGAGGGAGCGCATCTCCGTCGGGGCGCGATCCCGCTCAGGCCGCTCGCACCGCCAGCCGATCCCGCACCTCCGCCGCGATCTCGAACGAGCGCAGCCGCGCCGCGTGGTCGTAGATCTGCCCCGTCGTCATCAGCTCGTCCGCGCCGGTCTCGGCGATCAGCGCCTTCAACTTCTCTTCGACCACCGCTGGCGAGCCGACTGCCGAGCAGGACAGCGACTGGCCGACCATCGCCTTCTCCGCCGGTGACCACAGCGCGTCCATGTCGTCCACGGGCGGCGGTAGCGGGCCCGGCGTGCCGCGGCGCAGATTGATGAACTGCTGCTGCAGCGAGGTGAACATGCGCTGCGCCTCCGCGTCGCTGTCCGCCGCGAACACGTTGACGCCGACCATGGCATAGGGCTTGTCGAGCTGCACCGAGGGCTCGAAGCGCGCCCGGTACTCGCGCAACGCCGGCATCATCATTTGCGGCGCGAAATGCGAGGCGAAGGCAAACGGCAGCCCGAGCATCGCCGCAAGCTGCGCGCCAAAGGTGCTGGAGCCGAGAATCCACAGCGGCACCTTCGTCCCCATGCCGGGCACGGCACGAATCGTCTGGTTCGGCTGCAGATCGTCGAGCAGCGCCTGCAACTCCAGCACGTCATGCGGAAAATTCTCGGACGTGGTGGCGAGATCTCGCCGCAGAGCCCGCGCGGTGAGCTGGTCGGTCCCCGGCGCGCGTCCAAGCCCGAGATCGATCCGCCCCGGATAGAGCGAGGCCAGCGTGCCGAACTGCTCGGCGATGACTAGCGGCGAATGATTCGGCAGCATGACCCCGCCGGAGCCGACGCGGATCGCCGTGGTCCCGCCCGCGACATGCCCGATCACCACGGATGTCGCCGCACTCGCGATGCCCGTCATGTTGTGATGCTCGGCCAGCCAGAAGCGTTTGAAGCCCCAGCGCTCGGCGTGCCGGGCGAGATCAAGCGAATTGGCAAACGCCTGCGCCGCATCGCCGCCTTGGCGGATGGGTGCGAGGTCGAGCACGGAGAAGGGAATCATGTGGGAGTACCCTATAGGGCGCGCGATGGACGCCGGGGCCTCACATGTAAGTTCATATTATGGAAATGTTAGCGTGCCCGCGCTGCTCGATCGCATATCAGAGCTGTTGATTCGAACTGCAGAGTATCTTTCGAACGGACAGCGCACGGCCGTTTATCGAACAAGCAATTTGAGTTCTCAAAGTTCAGCCGACCCCACTACGTAACGCGAATCTTGCAGTTAGAATCTATGATCTCATACCTGACATATCCGAGGGACTTTAGAGCTGCGTCGACTTCATCCCGTGTTAACTTACAATCCGGTCCGAGAATCACGCGTTCGATCGCTCCGTTGTGTTCAACAGAATCGCTTAGGCGCCGTCCAAACGGAAATGTTACGTAAGAAACGTCACCAGCAATTCCGCGACGTTCAAGAGGTTTTCTCCAAAAGAGTTCCGTGCCGTCGTCAAAATAATCCATCGGGATGGACGCTGCCTCACCCTCTGGAGCTTCCTTTACCTGCAAGTAAACCAATCGCGCCTCTCGCTCGTAGTGCCAAGTGCTATGTTTCAATGCCGTGATTGCTGCGAAAACTGAAGCAGTCGCATTGATCCAATAGATTTCGTCTTCAACATCTGGATCAATCTCTGTTGCCATAGTCCGGACGAGGTCTCTAAATCCTTCGCCGGTGCTCTCATCTAGATAGGTCACTCGCTGCAAACGACCGGGCATCGATAAAATTGCGGTAGGACGAAATCCGATAACTAGACCGGAATGGTTGCCGCCGTACGCCCCCCACATTGGCAGTTCATCCTTAGCCAACGAAAAGCAACAGCAGAATGCTTGCTGCTCTTGTCGAGCACGAGATAGCCCCTCGCTGAGTTTCCCTAACGCGCGACGGAGGCTCCCTTTGGGATTCGTTGCTGACGGACTTGATAGCCTCAAGGATGTGTTCGTAGCCAAGGTCAATTTCTCTCGGATCATTCGCACCAGCAAGGTCGGTGTACCAAAGAGTCTTTGATTGCAGAATGCCAAGGAATGCCTCTGCCGAGCAGTATTGATACAAAGTAGTTCGTGGATAGAACTCCATAAACGGCATGACCTGCAATCCTAGTCGCGACAAATTAAGGTTGCGATATTGCGGCGATTCGCTAGTTATGGCGAGCCTCAGGAGCACCTCGAGAGACCTTGTCTAGCTGGCAGGCCCTGTGGTCACATTTTCCTGCGCCGGCTTTTGAGGAGGCTGTGCAGGCCGCGCCTCCCGCCCGTCCCAATTTAACCCGTCGGGCAAAACACCCGCCCCGTCCGAAAAACCCGTCAATCCGCCGCCGCAAAAATATTCCACTTTACCGAATTTCGGAAACGCAGTATCCATTTCCCATCCTGGTCCTCGAAGAGGGGCGATCGTACGTCGTAACGAACGTGGATCGGGGGGCAGTGGACGCGGCAGTGTCGGGCACGCGGAGGCGGGACCAGGGCGAGATGAACCTCGTGAGGTCCTGCTGCGTGCGGACGAACGGCGCCAACGCGTACGGCAAAACCGTGTGGTCCTGGCCGTCGTTGCTACGGTCAAGCCTTGCGGAGATGGATCGGGGCTCAACCGGGTCGCGGGCCATCGCCAATTCGCAAGGTGACGGTGACAAAAAGGAATTCGTCGCCGGGGAGAGCGCGGCATAAGCCGTAAGCCCACTGCGCAGGGAAGGCCGAGTGTTCGGCGTCACCTGTATGCTGCTGTGCGGTTTCCTCTGCGCTATCTGCGCACAGTGGACCGCGGGTGCCAGCCGGCACCCGGTCTTCCCTGCGCCCT
>NZ_VSTH01000082.1:0-7035 GCF_008123965.1 Bradyrhizobium hipponense
AATTGAGTCTGAACCCTAGTCTTGGCCGCACCTAAATCGGGTCCCGACCGTTCGCGGCCCTAGACTGGGCAATAACAACAAGACACCGGGGAGACGACCAGGGCCATGCTCACCGAAGCATCCACCTACGACGAGCTCACCCGCAACTTTCGCTGGGACATCCCGGCGCGCTTCAACATGGCGGAGGCGTGCTGCGATCGCCATGCCGACGGCACGGGACGTCTCGCGCTGGTCTATGTCGACGAGACCGGCGCAACCTCGCGCACCTCATTTGACGAGGTCGCCGAGATGTCGCGGCGCTTTGCCAACGTGCTGCGGGCGGACGGGCTCACGCGCGGCGACCGCGTCGCGGTGTTCCTGTCGCAGTCGTTGGAATTGCCGATCGTGCACATGGCGGCGTTCCGCTCCGGGTTGATCTCGATCCCGCTATTCGCGCTGTTCGGTGAGGACGCGCTGGAATTCCGCCTGTCGAACGCGCAGGCCAAGGCAATCGTCACCGACGAAGCCGGCTGGGAGAAGCTTACAAAGATCCGCGATCGGCTGCCCTATCTGCAAGACATCTACGTCACGAGCGGCGCCGTTCACGCGGGCGCAAAACCGTTCTGGTCGGCGATCGAAACCGCCTCAGAGGACTTTGAGACGGTCGACACCTCCGCGGACGATCCGGCGCTGATCATCTACACGTCAGGCACGACCGGCAATCCCAAGGGCGCGCTGCATGCGCACCGCATCGTGCTCGGCCATCTGCCGAACGTCGAGATGTGCCACAACTTCCTGCCGCGGCCCGGCGATCTCATGTGGACGCCGGCGGACTGGGCCTGGATCGGCGGCCTGATCAACGCCCTGCTCGCGTTCTGGTATCACGGCATTCCCCTGGTCGGCCACCGTGCGCGAAAATTCGAGCCGCAGGCGGCGATGCAGATGATGGCTGATCTCGGCGTCCGCAACGTCTTCCTGCCGCCGACGGCGCTGAAGCTGATGCGCCAGGCCGGCGCGAAGCATCCGGGCGTCAAACTGCGCAGTATTTTTACCGGCGGTGAATCGCTCGGCGGCGAGCTTCTGGGCTGGGTGCGCGAGACCTTCGGCATCGATGCCCACGAGGTGTTCGGCCAGACCGAGTGCAACCTCGTGATCGGCAGCAACTCCAACCTGTTTCCGATCCGCCCGGGTTCGATGGGCAAGGCGACGCCCGGCTTCGACGTCCGCATCGTCAATGATAAGGGCGAGGAATTACCGCGCGGGCAGCGCGGTATCATCGGCGTGCGACAGCCGTGCCCGTGCACGATGATCGAGTACTGGCGCAATCCGGAGGCGACGGCGAAGAAATATGCCGGCGAATTCCTGCTCACCGGCGATCTCGGCGTGCAGGATGAGGACGGCTATTTCTGGTACGTCAGCCGCGAGGACGACGTCATCACCACCGCCGGCTACCGCGTCGGCCCGTCCGAGATCGAGCACACGCTGATGAAGCATCCCGCGGTGGCGATGGCCGCCGTGGTCGGCATCCCAGATCCGATCCGCACCGAATCGATCAAGGCCTGGATCGTGCTGCGTCCAGGGTTTGCCGCCAGCGACGCGCTCGCGCGCGAGATCCAGGAGTTCGTCAAGGTGCAACTCGCCGCCCACGAATATCCGCGCTTCGTCGAGTTCGCGGAGACACTGCCGATGACCGCAACCGGCAAGGTGCTGCGGAGGGAGTTGCGTGCGAAGGGGTAGGGTGCTTCAACAAACGCCGTCATTGCGAGGAGCTCTTGCGACGAAGCAATCCAGAGTCTTTCCGCGGATAGATTACTGGATTGCTTCGCTTTGCTCGCAATGGCGGGGTGGCTACGGCGTCTTGATCCCCATCGTCTTCAGAGCAGCCAGCATCTGCGGCGGCGGCGCCATCTTGATCTGTGGCGCCTTTCCCGTCTCCAGCAAACTCTTCAGCCCCGACAGGATCGCGGGCCAGCCTTGCCGTCCGCCGGCGAGGATGTCGTCGCTGAGCGGCCGGTCGTGGCTCTCACTCATGGTGAGCCGGACCGCGTCGCCGACCGCCTCGATCTCATAGGTCACCAGCGTCGGACCGAGCTTTTCGATCAGCTCGGGCCAGTTGACGTTGAAAGAGACGGAAAGCCTCCGTGGCGGATCATATTCGAGGACTTCGCCGCTGATGTGCAGGGCACCGTCGGGCGTACGCACGATAAACGCGCCGCCGAGCCGCGGCTCGACCTCCACCGCATTGCCGAAGAAGTATTGCCGGCTGAACTCGGCGGAGGTCAGCGCCTCCCACACCTTCTCCGGCGTTGAAGCGATGTAGATGGTGTAGACCGTAAGCGGCTTGAATTGATCGAGGTTCATTTTGCGTCGAATCCCTTATTAAGCGCCGTGCGCGGGATGGCGAGCACCTTGCCTCTTTCCAGGAGGCTCTTGAGCCCGGACAGGATCGCCGGCCAGCCATTGGAAACGGCTCCGAGATATTTCCCGCCTTCGACGAAGCCGTCATGCAGCACGGTCAAACGCACGAGCGAGCCGAACGGTTCGATGGTGAAGGCCACACGCGAGATCGGTTCGCCGCGCAGTTCCTCGTACTTTTGGTGCTTAAAGCTGTAGGACAACCGCCGCGGCGGATCGGCTTCGAGGATTTCGCCAGAATCGGTGGTCTCGCCGTCCAGCAGCAGCGCGAAGGGGGAGCCGACCTTCCAGTCGGACCTGACCTCGGCGCCGAACCAGTATTGCTTGGTGAATTCGCTCGATGTCAGCGCCTCCCACAGCTTCTCCGGCGTGGTCTCGATATAGGTGACGTAGACAAACTCCGGTTTACTCATCGCGCTTCTCCAACTGGCGTTTCAATTCGCTGAGCGCGGCAAGCTTGCCACGCTCGAACTTCCTGACCCAGCGTTCGCCGATCTGATGGATCGGCACTGGGTTGAGATAGTGCAGCTTCTCGCGGCCATGCTTGACGGCCATGACCAGGTTGGCTTGTTCCAGGATCGCAAGATGTTTTGTGACTGCCTGGCGCGTCATCGCGAGGCCCTCGCAGAGTTCGTTCAACGACTGTCCGTTGCGGGCGTGAAGCCTGTCCAGCAGCGACCGTCGGGATGCGTCGGCCAGCGCTTTGAAGACCTCGTCCATGGCAGGGATAATATGCAACCAAATGGTTGCCTGTCAAGCTGCAACCTGAGAGATCGCGATACTGTGCATCGTCGCAGCTTCCGTTCCCGGCTCTGTCATGCATTAATGGCCGGCAAACCGCCTTCAGCGAGTCTCCGCCATGATGTCCCTGCAAGCCTATCTTGCCTTTCTCGCCGCCTGCATTGCGCTGGCGTTGCTGCCTGGTCCGATCGTGACTCTCGTCATCGCCAACGGCCTGCGTCATGGCACCCGCGCGGCGCTGACCAATGTCGCGGGCGCGCAGGCGGGCCTTGCTATCGTCATCTGCATCGTCGCGGTTGGCCTGACCTCGTTGATGGCAACGATGGGCTACTGGTTCGACTGGGTGCGCTTTGCCGGCGCCGCCTATCTGGTCTGGCTCGGCATCAAGCTGATCTGGGCGCCGGTCGAAGGCGTCAATGTCGACCAGCCGCCTCCGCCGCCGCGCGGCGGCTTCTTCCTGCAAGGTTTTCTGGTGCTGTTGTCGAACCCGAAGGTACTGGTGTTCTTCGGCGCCTTCATTCCACAGTTCATGGACATGAACCGCGACCACTTCCCGCAGGTCGCGCTGCTCGGGGCCACCTTCATGGTGACGGCGGCGATGACGGACGCGCTCTACGCTATCGCTGCCGGCCGCGCCCGAAAATTCTTCTCGGCCCGCCGCACACGCATGATGTCGCGCGTCTCCGGCGGCTTCATGATCGGCGGCGGCATCTGGTTGGCGCTGACCCGGGCGAAGTGACGGCCTATACCAGTCTCTTCGCCCGCAACTCCACCTCGACCTCCGCGAAAATCCGCGCCAGCCGCTCGGCCCATTGCTGCTGGCCGGACTGGTCCGCGATCAAATCCTGGCGAATCTCGATGCCGGTGTTGACCAGGCCGCGGGCTTCGCCATGCACGGGGATGGTGTAGTCGGTGAGGTCGCTCACTGCATAGGGCTCGTTGTCGCCGACGACAAGATCGCTCTCGAGGCGCAGGTGCTTCAGCAGCAGATGCGGCAGCACCTTGTCATGGTTGTAGAGCGCGCCGATGTGCCAGGGCCGCGCGACGCCGGCATAAACCGGTGTGAAGCTGTGCAGCGACACCAGCACGGTCGGCCGCCTGTCGTGTAAACGCTGGTTGATCACGGCATCGATGCTGTGGTGATAGGGCTCGAAGATCTCGCGCCGCCGTGCCTCGCGCTCGTGCTCCGAAATCCCCTCGTTGCGGGGGATCGAAGTGGCCTCGGAAATCATGGGAATCGAGCTCGCAGCGCCCGGCGGGCGGTTGCAGTCGATCACCAGCCGCGAATAGCGCTGCGCGACCAGATGCGCACCCAGCATTTTGGCCAGCCGCTCGGCGACGCCGGCAATGCCGATGTCCCAGGCGATGTGCCGTTGCAGTTCGCCTTCGGCAACGCCGAGGTCGCCGAGCGCGCGCGGCAGCGCCCGTCCATGGTGATCCGAGATGAGCAGGAAGGGCGATGCCCCTTCCGCATTCACCTCATGCACCGGCGGAATGTCGCCCTCGCCGAGGAGTTGATCCGTCGCGCCGGCTGTGTCTAAAGCCATCCTGATTGCCCTGGAAAAAGCAGTCGCCCCCAAATTGGGCAGAATGGCTATAGATTGATCTGCCCAAAATCTCCATGATTGGCTGACGATGCCGCTGCTCACGATTCATCACAAGACCGAATATCGCTACAACCGCCCCGTGGCGTTCGGCGAACACAGAATCATGCTGCGTCCGCGCGACGGGCACGATCTGCGCGTGCTCGACTCTCAGCTCGATATCTCGCCCACACCGATGTCGCTGCACTGGATCCACGATGTGTTCGGCAATTCGGTCGCGATCGCCAATTTCGACGAACGCGCGGACAGGGTGATCTTCGATTGGCACGTCACCGTCGAGCACAATCCGGTGGAGGAGTTCGCGCTGACGCCGGATGATCCCGCCTATTTCTACCCGTTCGTCTACGACGACGATGAGTTTCCCGACCTCGTGCAATACACCACGCCGCAATATACCGATCCCGACGGCGAGATCGCGGAGTGGGCGCGCGGCTTTCTGGACGAGGACGCGCCGACGCCGACCTACAAGATCCTCAGCGGCATGACCCACGGCATCCGCGAGCAGTTCAAGTACCGCAAGCGTCACGAACTGGGGACGCAGCATCCGCTCGATACCTTGCAGTCGGGCACCGGAACCTGCCGGGACTATGCGCTGTTCATGATCGAGGCGCTGCGCCAGCTCGGCATCGCGGCGCGATTCGTCTCCGGCTACATCTTCGTACCCGAGGATATCGAGCAGCGTCATGTCGGTGGAGGCTCGACGCATGCATGGGTGCAGGTCTACCTGCCGAGCGCGGGCTGGATCGAGTTCGATCCGACCAACGGCATCGTCGGCACCCGCGATCTCATCCGCGTCGCGGTCGCCCGCGATCCGCGCCAGGCCATCCCGCTGCACGGCGTCTATATCGGCTCCGCCGGCGCGTTCGAGGCCATGGACGTGAACATCAAGGTGGTCTCGGACGACCAGGACAGCGACCTGGATATGGAGGCAGAGGTTTCGTAGAGATGGCCTGGCCGTTTTCCGCGCGCGTCATTGCAAGCGGAGCAATCCAGTTTGCTTCTGCGGTGGTCCGGATTGCTTCGTCGCAACAGCTCTTCCCAAGGACGATGTCAAGGGTGTGAGGCACAACGCTTCCCCAGCGTCGTCCTGGCGAAGGCCAGGACCCATTACCCCGAATATCTGTGTGGCACCGTGCCTTGGCCATCAGAGTGCCCGTTCCAACGTTCGGTGGTGATGGGTCCTGGCTTTCGCCAGGACGACGCTTTATGTGCGGTGCTGTCGCTCGATCCAATTGCCAGCTATAGACGCCCCCATGACCTCCGATCGTCTCTTCGTCTACGGCACCTTGATGCGCGGCTTTGATCATCCGATGGCGCGGCTGCTTGCAGCCCATGCGGATTTCCTCGGGGACGCGACCTGCCGCGGACGGCTCGTGCTGGTGAAGCACTATCCGGGACTGCTGCTGTCCGAGGTGTCGTCCGAGCTCGTCCACGGCGAGCTCTTTCACCTGCGCGCCCCCGATGAGCTGCTGCGCGAGCTCGACATGTACGAGGCCTGCGGCGAGGGCTTTCCGGAGCCGACCGAATATCTGCGCAAGCTGGTCGATGTGACGCGGCCGGACGGCGCCACCGGGAAGGCCTGGACCTACATCTACAACTGGCCCGTCGCCGATCTGCCGCGCATCGAGTCGGGGCGCTTCCTGGCGCATTAAGCAGAGAGCATTTCCCGCACGACACGCACGTCGACCTCGCGCTCGACGTAGGTCCATTCTTCGGTCCGCCTGAGCATCGCCACCAGCTCCTCGAACAGCGAGGCATGCGCGGGTGCGAATTCGAACCAGGTCAGGAAGTCGAAGGGCTCGCCGAGATCGCGGCAGTGATAGAGCTGGCGCGCAATGGCGGGCAGAAAGCGCAGGCTGCTGGCGATGTGATGCGACTTGTCCTCGAAAATCCTGCGCCGCTCCTCCTGGGTCAGCTCCCACCAGGCTTGCGATTTGCGGATCGGGATCAGCGCCGCGCAGGTTGCCTCTAACCGGCCGAGCTCGGCCTGCACGGCGACAAGCTGCTGCTTCTCAGGCCGTTCGGTGTAGCGCAGTGAGCTCGGCACGCCGACCAGGCGCCACGCATTGCGCGAGGGCACCAGCGGCAACGCAATCGCGTCGCTGTCGGTGACCGACAGCGCCGGCATGAAGGGCAGGGGCTCGCCCGTCACGGGCGAAATCGAGGTCACCCGCCAGCCCCCGCTCTGGCCGCCTCGAAACGTCCTGAACATGGCGACATGGAAGCGTGGAACCGGGCCGGGTTCAAGCCCCGTCATTCCGGGGCGCCTCGGAGAGGCGAGCTATGATGCGCAATT
>NZ_VSTH01000082.1:7046-54269 GCF_008123965.1 Bradyrhizobium hipponense
AATTGCGCATCATAGCTCGACGCTTCGCATCGCCCCGGAATGACGCGGCTGTGCACAGGTCGAATAACTCGGACAAGGCTGACATTCCTGACTTTTCAGGGCGCGCTTCCTATATGTCTAACCGTTCGCCCCGACTCAGCCGGTCCGCTAGACTCACCCTATGCGCTTCACGCCCCAATTCCTCGACGAGCTGCGTGCCCGGCTTTCGGTTTCCGAAGTCGTGGGCAAGCGCGTCAAGCTGAAGAAGGCGGGGCGGGAGTGGAAGGGGCTGTCGCCGTTCCAGCAGGAGAAGACGCCATCCTTCTACGTCAACGACCAGAAGGGATTTTACCACGACTTCTCCTCCGGCAAGCACGGCGATATCATCACCTTCGTGATGGAGACCGACGGCCTGCCGTTCGCCGAGGCCGTAGAGCGGCTCGCGAGCATGGCGGGGCTGCCGCTGCCGGCGGTGACGCCGGATGCGGCGCGGCATGAGCAGCGGCGCAAGTCGCTGCATGACGTCATGGATCTTGCCGCCAAGTTCTTCGCCGAGACGCTGGCCTCGCGGCTCGGCGCCAAGGCGCGCGGCTATCTTGCCGACCGCGCGATCTCGCCGGCGACGCAATTGCAGTTCCGCATCGGTTATGCGCCGCCGCCGCCCGAGCGTTTCGCGCTGAAGGAGCATCTCGGCAAGCTCGGCGTCTCCGTCGAGGACATGATCGAGACTGGCCTGCTAGTCGCAGGCAACGACATCCCTGTGCCCTACGATCGCTTCCGCGACCGCGTGATGTTTCCGATCACTGACTTGCGCGGCCGCGTCATCGCCTTCGGCGGCCGCGCGCTGGAGAAGGACGTTGCGGCAAAATATCTGAACTCGCCGGAGACGCCGCTCTTCCACAAGGGCGATAACCTCTACAATCACCAGACCGCACGGGCCGCCTCCCACAATGGCGCGCCGCTCGTCGTCGTCGAAGGCTATGTCGACGTCATCGCGATGGTCACGGCGGGCTTCTCCGGCACCGTCGCGCCGCTCGGCACGGCGCTGACCGAAAGCCAGCTCGCGCTGCTCTGGAAGATGGCGGACGAGCCGATCCTCTGCTTCGACGGCGACAAGGCCGGGCAGAAGGCGGCTTATCGCGCTGCGGACCTTGCCTTGCCGTTCCTGAGCCCGGGCAAGAGCCTGCGCTTTGCGCTGTTGCCCGAAGGGCAGGACCCCGACGATCTCGTCCGCTCCGGCGGCCGTGGCGCGGTCGAGGAGGTGATCGCGGCCGCGCGTCCGCTCGCCGACATGATCTGGTCGCGCGAGCTCGAAGGCGGCAACTTCGCCACCCCCGAGCGCCGCGCCGCGCTGGAGGCGCGCATCAAGGAGCTCTCCAACGGCATCCGCGACGAGGTGGTGCGGCGGTATTATCGCCAGGATCTCGCTGAGCGGCTGCAGCGCACCTTTGCGCCGGAGGGCGGCCGCGGCGGCTTTGCCGGCCGGGGCAATTTCCGCTCCGGCAGCCCGGGCCGCCCGTTCCAACCCCGCGGCGGCGGACAGGCGAATCGATTCGGGGGCCAGGGGCGCCGCGGCGGGCCAGTCCCGCTCTCGCTTCCGTCGGGGCCCTATCAGGCGGCGAGCCCGCAACTTGCCGCCAGCCCGATCATGCGCGGGCAACGCAGCGCCATTTCCCGCCGCGAAGCCCTGATCCTGCAAATCCTGATCAACCACCCCTGGCTCCTGCACGAGCATCTGGAGGAGGTGGCCGCCCTGGAGCTGGCCCACCCTGAGGCCCACAAGCTGCGGGCCGGCATCATCGCCGCCTTCGCCAACGACCACCACCACAGCCTCGATCCGTCCGAGCAGGCCGAGAAAATGCGCTCCGACATCGAAAAGGACGGGTTTTCTCAGCTTCTTCAAAGGGTTGAGAATGGCATCACGACCCAGGCGGTGTGGGGGGCCCGCAAAGGCGCGGCGCGGGACGACGTTCTCTCCACTTGGCATCAGCTCGTTGCCTTGCATCGGCAGTGGCATTCACTACTTAGAGAGCTGAAAGACGCCGAGCTGGCCTTGGGGGAGGATCCCAGCGAGGCCAACATGGCGTGGTTGCGTGACGTCAAGGCTCGGATAGGCGAAGTCGACGGCACCGAGGCCCTGATTGAGGGCTTTGGCGAGCTGTCGGGCCGGCTCCAGAAGAGCGTGTGATGAAAGAATCATGCGGACGGCTTCAGCCGGAACCGCTAAAAGACTCGCCAAATCCAAGGTTTGGCGGCAAAAACAGGGTTAATCGAGGCTTAACGGTCTTGTAGCACTTTGGGCCCCAGGCGGCCGCAGGCAGAACAGACGCGTCAGGAATGAATCGGCGCAATCGCTGTTGGCACTTCACCTGCATCCGCTGCGACAAAGAGGCTCACGAAGCGTTAGGCAAATCCGGCGAGAGAACGGTCGGGGTGGCGAGAGTTATGCGCGCCGCCTTTTCCGTGTCGCGATCTGACGAAGCGAGAGCGTCGAACAACAGGTTCAAGTGATTTCGGGCGGGCGCGGCGAACGTCTGTTTGAAACGCGTTTAGGAGCAATGGATGGCCACCAAGGCAAAGACGCTGCAGGCGAAGGACAAGGAAAAAGACGACAAGGCAGCGGATGCTCCGGAGAAGGATTCCCAGGACGCGCCCTCGCCGTTGCTCGATCTGTCCGACGCGGCAGTGAAGAAGATGATCAAGCAGGCCAAGAAGCGCGGCTTCGTGACCTTCGATCAGCTCAACGAAGTTTTGCCGTCCGACCAGACCTCGCCCGAGCAGATTGAGGACATCATGTCCATGCTCTCGGACATGGGCATCAATGTCACCGAAGCCGACGATAGCGAAGGCGAGGAGGACAAGGACGAGGGCGGCGAGGACGAGACCGACAACGAGCTCGTCGAGGTCACCCAGAAGGCCGTCACCGAGGTCAAGAAGAGCGAGCCGGGCGAGCGCACCGACGATCCCGTGCGCATGTATCTGCGCGAGATGGGCACGGTCGAACTGCTGTCGCGCGAAGGCGAAATCGCGATTGCCAAGCGCATCGAGGCCGGCCGCGAGGCGATGATTGCGGGGCTGTGCGAAAGCCCGCTGACCTTCCAGGCCATCATCATCTGGCGCGACGAGCTCAACGAAGGCAAGATCTTCCTCCGCGACATCATCGATCTCGAAGCGACCTATGCCGGGCCCGACGCCAAGGCCGGCATGAACACCGCGATGATCGCCGCGCCCACCGGCGAGAACGGCGAAGCGCCGGCCGAAGGCGGTCAGCCCGCCGCGGCCGCAGTCGGTGCGCCGGCGCATGTTGCGCCGCCTGCCGCGCCCCCGGCGCCAACCCCGTTCCGTCCCGCGCAGCCTGCCGCAGGTGGCGTGCCAGGTGGCGAGGAAAAGGATCCGGCCGAGTCTGCCGCCGAGTCCGACATGGACGACGACGAGTTCGAGAACCAGATGTCGCTCGCGGCCATCGAGGCCGAGCTCAAGCCGAAGGTCGTCGAGATCTTCGACAAGATCGCCGACAGCTACAAGAAGCTGCGCAAGCTTCAGGAGCAGGACATCCAGAACCAGCTCCAGAACGAGTCGCTCTCGCCGCACCAGGAGCGCAAGTACAAGAAGCTGAAGGACGAGATCATCGTCGAGGTGAAGTCGCTGCGCCTGAACCAGGCCCGTATCGACAGCCTCGTCGAGCAGCTCTACGACATCAACAAGCGCCTCGTCTCGCACGAGGGCCGCCTGATGCGCCTTGCCGACAGCCATGGCGTCGCGCGCGAGGACTTCCTGCGCAACTACACCGGCTCGGAGCTCGATCCGCGCTGGCTCAACCGTGTCTCGAAGCTTTCGGCCAAGGGCTGGAAGAATTTCGTCCACCACGAGAAGGACCGCATCAAGGACCTTCGCCACGAGGTGCATCAGCTGGCTGCGCTCACCGGCCTCGAGATCGTCGAGTTCCGCAAGATCGTGCACTCCGTGCAGAAGGGCGAGCGCGAAGCCCGCCAGGCCAAGAAGGAGATGGTGGAAGCCAACCTCCGCCTCGTGATCTCGATTGCCAAGAAGTACACCAACCGCGGCCTGCAGTTCCTCGACCTGATCCAGGAAGGCAACATCGGCCTTATGAAGGCGGTCGACAAGTTCGAGTACCGCCGCGGCTACAAGTTCTCGACTTACGCCACATGGTGGATCCGGCAGGCGATCACCCGCTCGATCGCCGACCAGGCGCGCACCATCCGCATCCCCGTGCACATGATCGAGACGATCAACAAGATCGTGCGCACCTCGCGCCAGATGCTCAACGAGATCGGCCGCGAGCCGACCCCGGAAGAGCTCGCCGAAAAGCTCGGCATGCCGCTCGAGAAGGTGCGCAAGGTCCTCAAGATCGCCAAGGAGCCGTTGTCGCTGGAGACGCCCGTCGGTGACGAAGAGGATTCACACCTCGGCGATTTCATCGAGGACAAGAACGCGATCCTCCCGATCGACGCCGCGATCCAGTCGAACCTGCGCGAGACCACCACGCGCGTGCTGGCCTCGCTCACCCCGCGCGAAGAGCGCGTGCTGCGCATGCGCTTCGGCATCGGCATGAACACCGACCACACGCTGGAAGAAGTCGGCCAGCAGTTCTCGGTCACCCGCGAACGCATCCGTCAGATCGAGGCGAAGGCGCTGCGGAAGCTGAAGCATCCGTCAAGGTCAAGGAAGCTGCGGAGCTTCCTTGATAACTAATTCGGATCGTTGTGCCCGGGCCTGACCCGGGCATCCATCTCAATGAAAGCGGCGGGCCAGAGCCCGCCGTTTGTTTGTGCTGATGACGCTTCTCGTGTCTCGCGGGCGAGCCTATTTCTTCTTCGCGCCGACCCGTTCTATGCTCTTGATCGCGAGCGGCGTGTTGCCGGATTTCTCCGCGATTTCGCGGTCCTGCTCCATGATGTGCCCGCGCGCGGGCTCGTCGCCGTCGAGGCCGCCCAGGATATCGGCAGGTACGCGCCGGTTCGAGCGTTGGGAGCCGTCTTCATAGACGACGTTGAAAAAGGCGAATTCGCCCTTGGGATTGGTTCCAGGTTTCTTGGCCATGGCCGGCTTGTCGTCGATATGAGTGCCACAGTCAAATGGCTTCGGCGGTGGCAGGCGTCAACGCCGGGCCTGAGGCCACGAACCCCCGCACAATCCACCGCCGAAAGCCGTTTGCCGGATGGAAGCGTCAGGCGGCTCGCATCAGACGGCTCGTATGGCCCAATCCGCCCCTTCCGCAATAAACGGCGGGCCGAGAAAGCCCGCCGTTTATTTTGGTCTTCAGCACCGCCCGGGGCTGGCAGGGCGACAACCTAAAATAGAATTATATCGCTTGCGCTCTGCGGCGGCAAGGCAAATCTTCGTGGTGTCGCGGCGAGCGCATCAGTTATGCGTCGTGGGTTCCATACGGATTGTCATTCCGGAGCGCGACAACGTCGCGAGTTGTGATGCGCGATTGCGCATCTGAGAATCCATTGCGCCACCAACACTACAGCCCGATGGATTCTCAGATGCGCAATCGCGCATCACAGCTCGCGTTGCGCCCCGGAATGACCAGAGAGGAGTGCGCGGCTACTTATCTCGTGTTGCACGCGCCGCGATATCGACGGCATCAAGCTCGCGCTGTCCTTGCCTTCACGGCGCCACCAGCTCCACGCGCCGGTTGATCTCGCCGGCGGGCATCAGTCGTGTGGCGAGGTCTTGCCGCTTTGACGAGAATCCTATTCCCGGGCATGATTGCGCGCTGCCTTCCGCGCATAGTCCCAGAGGATTTTCCCGCATGTTGAGATTTGCCCTCGCCGCCGCCTTCGTCGTTTATCTGGCCGGCGGCTCGGCCGAGGCCGCGCGTTGCGGCGGTGACTTCAATAGCTTTGTCGCCGGCATGACCTCGGAGGCGCAGGCTGCCGGCGTCTCTGCAAGCGTGACCAGCGCGGCGTTCAGTGGCATTGCTCAGGACGGCGCCGTGCTCGCCTTCGACCGGCGCCAGCGCTACACCTTCAACAAGAGCTTCGAGCAATATGTCTCGACCCGCGTCGGTGCGGGCCGCATCAATGGCGGCCGCGCGCTATTGCAACGCCATGCCGCGCTGCTCTCGCGCATCGAGCAGCAGTACGGCGTGCCGCGCTACATCCTGGTCGCGATCTGGGGACTGGAGAGCGATTTCGGCAAGGGCGACATCGGCAAGCTGCCTGTGATCCGCACGCTGGCGACGCTCGCGCATGACTGCCGCCGCACCGAGCTGTTCCAGGGCGAACTGCTTGCCGCGCTCAAGATCGTGCAGCGCGGCGACCTGCCGCTGCGCGACCTCATCGGCGCCTATGCCGGCGAGATCGGCCAGACCCAGTTCCTGCCGTCGTCCTACGTCAAGTACGGCGTCGATTTCGACGGCGACGGCCGCGTCGACCTCCGCCACAGCGTGCCGGATGTGCTGGCCTCGACCGCGAACCTGCTGCACACCAGCGGCTTCAAGATGGGCCAGCCCTACGGCGAAGGCACCGCCAATTTCGAGGCCATGCGCGAATGGAACAGAGCGCTGATCTACCGCAAGACGATCGGATATTTTGCCGATCGGCTGATGGGTCAGTGACGGCATGTCCGTGAGACGCCGGCTTGCCGCCCACGCGCGGTCTCATGTCCATTTTTTAGATTTGAACCGAACCATATCGCGGCTTGCGCCCTTAACATGTTGCGGGGCCAACAAGAGCATTCTGGGAGCGGCCAATGGGACAGGCACAGCCATATCAGGCGACCGCGTTGATAGTCGAAGACGATGTCATGCAGCGCGAGATGCTGTGTCTCTTGCTCGAAGAGAGCGGCTACAAAGTTATCCAGTGTGAGAGTGCCGAGGCGGCCGAGCGCGTGCTTGAGAAGAGTGGCGGCGCGCTCTGCCTGATGCTGACCGACGTCCATCTCGCCGGCCGCATGACCGGAGTCGAGCTTGCGCACGTCGCCAAGGGCCGGTATCCGAGGCTCGAGGTCGTCGTCACCTCCGGCCGCCCGCTGATGCAGGCCTTGCCGGACGGTGCCAAGTTCTGGCCCAAACCCTGGGCGCCGCTCGACGTCCTGCGCGAGGCCGAGATCGCGCAGTTGGCGTAACGCCGCAGGGATGATAGGGACAGAGATGTCCTGGTCGTTCCTGCTCACGTCGCTCATCGTGGTCGCCTCGCCCGGCACCGGCGTGCTCTACACGCTGGCCGCTGCACTGACGCGCGGTTCGCGGGCCAGCGTCGCCGCCGCCTTCGGCTGCACGCTCGGGATCGTGCCGCACATGATGGCGGCAATGCTCGGGCTTGCTGCCGTGCTCCATACCAGCGCGCTCGCGTTTGCCGCGCTGAAATGGTGCGGCGTCGCCTACCTGCTCTACATGTCCTGGCAGGCGCTGCGCGAGACCGGGGCGCTGGCAGTCGACGGCGAGATCAGGGAACGCTCGAACGGCCGCGTCATCGTGACCGGCTTCCTGATCAACATCCTCAATCCAAAACTCTCGATCTTTTTCCTGGCGTTCCTGCCGCAGTTCATCGCGGTGGACGAGGCGCACGCGCTGGCGCGGATGCTGGAATTGAGCGGCGTCTTCATGGCGATGACGTTTGCGGTGTTCGTCGTCTACGGCCTCTGTGCCGCGTCGGTGCGCGAGCGCGTCATCTCCCGTCCCCGTGTCATGTCGTGGCTGCGCCGAAGTTTCGCTGCGGGCTTCGCGGCGCTCGGCGCCAGGCTGGCGTTCGCGGAAAGGTAGAGGAGCTAGGCGATCTCCTCTTCACCTCGCCCCGCTTGCGGGGAGAGGTCGGATCGCTCTTGCGATCCGGGTGAGGGGGTACAGGTCTATCGTCGATCTCATGAGAGAAGCCCCTCACCCCAACCCTCTCAGCGCGAGCAAAGCTCGTCGCGGCCCCGTAAGAACGGGGAGAGGGAGGAGCAGCAGCCGAGCGCGCCCAACAAAAAGCGGGCCTCGCGCCCGCCAACTTCAATCTCAAGCTTACCCGACGCCCGGGCGGAGCGAGGCTCCACCCGGGCAAAGAAAAAGAAGCTGCGTTACTTCTTCTTCGCCTTCTTGGCCTTTTTCGCCTTCGCCTTCTTCGCCTTCTTCGCTTTCTTAGCCATAGTATCCTCTCAAGGTTAATGGTGGGAACGCGACACGAGGGATGCTCGGCGGAGGGCCAGCCTCGCAACATCCTCGACGACAAACTCAGCAGATTCGCGCCCGCCTGCCCCGCGCTGTCACATCCCCGTCATTACGTTATCCACAGCTCAGATGCATTTTCGGCTGATTTTCACCGGCGAATCCGCCTCGCGTCGTGCGCGACGCTATCGCACTCGATGCCGACGGCATGGCTAACGATCCGACAATCGCCACGCTCCGTTCACGAAATCAAAACCAAAGCCGAGCTTTCGCGGGTCGCAGTGAGACTCCGTTAAGCGCAACCCGCGCATTCTTCCCCGCAAGAAAACGGGGATGGGTGATGGACGAACAGCTGCCAAACGAAGGGGGCGGGACGCTGCGCGCGCTGTGGCCGCGATGCTGAACGTGCCGACACTCTGGACGGTTTTCGTCGTCAACTTCCTGGCGCTCGGCCTGATCTGGGCCTACGTGACGCGCTCCTATCCGAAATTCGAAGCCGCGCGGTTCTGGATGGCATCGGCCTTCGTTGGCGCGGCGGGGGCGATGACGGCCCTGATCCGCCTGTTTGTCATATCTCCTCTGCCGCTTCTGATCGGAGGCGCGGGCGTCATCGCAGCAACCTCCTTCGCCGCGGTGGGGATCCAGCGCTTCTACGATCGGCCGGTGCCCTGGCGCGTCATGATTGCGACGGCGGCCTTGAGCATCGGCGGCATCGTGTTCTTCAAGTTCGTGTTCGATCACATGCCGCTGCGCATGCTCTGCTACACGATCGGTCAGGCCCTGCCGCTGTTGCTGGCGCTGCCTCTGCTGCTGTCGCCGCCGGAAGGCCGTGTCAGTCCGGGCGCCCGGCTGTCCGGCATCGTCATCATCACCATGATCGCGATCTTCGTGGCGCGCACGGTCGGCAATCTGCTTGGGGGCGACTTCTCATCCATCGCCGGCAGCCAGTCCCACGCCGTCATGGTGCTGGGGCTCATGTTCCTGTCGATGACGCTCAATTTCGGCTTCCTGCTGATGGCGATGGACCGGCTGCGCAACGAGGTCGCCGATCTCGCGCTGCTCGATGACCTCACGGGCGTCGCCAACCGGCGCCATCTGCTGCAGCGCCTCACCGAGGAATGCGCCCGCTCGGAGCGCAGCGGCGAAGCGTTCTCGCTGCTGGTGATCGATCTCGACGGCTTCAAGACCATCAACGACACCCATGGACACGCCGCAGGCGATGCCTGCCTGCGGCACTTCACCCTGATGGCGCAGACGCGGCTGCGGCCCGGCGACATGCTCGCCCGCACCGGCGGCGACGAATTCTGCGTCGTGCTGCCGTCGTCTAGCCTGCGTGAGGCGGCGTCGATCGCCCGCCGTGTGCTCGAGGTCTGCCGCCAGGATGCCGCCGGCTGCACCGGAAACGACATCCCGATCGCGATCTCGATCGGCGTGGCCGAATGGGACCGCAGCATCGGCCAGGTGCCTGACCGCCTGATCGCTCACGCCGATCACGCACTCTATGCCGCCAAGAAGACCGGCAAGAACAACCTTGCCGTCTACGATCCGGCACCGCCGCTCTCGCCCGAGCTGTCCGAGACCGCGCGCAAATTCGCCTGAACTTGGCGCGGAAAACCGCTGCGCACTTGTCCGGACCATGCTGTAGGCTCGGATCCGCATCGGGTCCACACAATGATGTCTCGCCTGTTCGCGGCGGTTCTCGCCGCCCTCCTTTTGATCGCTGCCGCCGCCGCAACGGACGCCGAGCTCGCGAAGATCGCGCAGGCCTCCGGCACGCCCGACATTCCCGGCCTGAAAATGGTCTGGCTTTCGCCGTGGGGCGAGGTCCGCAGCGCCCATCCCTGGCGCAATATCATCGTGCATCAGACGGAGGGGCCGGCCGGCTCGGCGCGCGGCGGCGCGCTGGAGCAATCGAAGAGCCCGACGCGGCGCGGCGTCACGGTGTGGGTCGAGACTGACGGCACCGTCTATTGGGCGGTCGCGGAAAACCTGGTGCCGACCCATGGCGACGGCGCCAACCGCAACGACAACAAGTACATCGACAATAAGGCGACCTATCGCCAGGTGGTGCGCGACAATTCGATCGGCGTCGAGTTCGCCGGCAACTATCCCGACGTCGCGACCGGTCCGACCGCGGCGCAGGTTGCGGCGTGGAAAATCCTCGTCCAGGTCCTGCGCGCGCGCTACCGCATTCCGCTCGACTGCGTCTATGCGCACAATTGGATCGACTACAAGGACGCGCGCTACTGCGAAGGCTGCTGGCTCGCCACGCTAGCAAGGATGTGGGGGGAGTGAGGCGGCTCTGTTCCTTCTCCCCTTGTGGGAGAAGGTGGCGCGAAGCGCCGGATGAGGGGTTCGCTCCGCAGATGACAAAGTGAGAGACGTCTTCGCGGATACGACCCCTCACCCGTCTCGCCGCTACGCGGCGATCCATCCTCTCCCACAAGGGGAGAGGAGAAAAAGCAATCACACCGGCTGCGCCATCCAGCCGAACAGGCGCCGGATCAGGCCCGGCCGCCGCGGCAATTCCGGCGGTGCGTCGGCGGCGAGCACGCGTTTGAAGAAGTAATCCAGGAACACCATGTCGTTCGGCTCGGTGACGGTGAACTGATCGTCGCCGAAGAACACGCTGTAATCGTAGAAGAACGGCCCGACGAACGGCACAGTCGCGGTCGAGGCGTTGTCCTTGGAGATGACGAACTGCGACGGCTCGAGCCCGTGGTCGCGCATCGCCTGCTCGACCAGCGGCAGGTTGCGCATGAACTGGGCGGAGAACCCGCCGACGGTGGATTGCAGGATGATCGACACGGCGCGTGCCTGCCCGCTTTCGTGATGTCGGTCCGATGTGTTTTGGTCGGTTGATCGGCAGCCGTGGTTCAAGGCGAGGTCTGCCGCGCCGAACTCGCTGCACCCTCGCCCCTTGTGGGAGAGGGTGGCTCGCCGCGCAGCGGCGAGACGGGTGAGGGGTTCTCTCCGCGCAGGGATCTCTTACGGTGAATGCGCGGAGAGAGACCCCTCATCCGGCGCCATAGCCGATGCGAAGCATCGGCGTTCTCTTGAGGACGGCGGCCGAAGGCCGCCTGTGCCACCTTCTCCCACAAGGGGAGAAGGGACAGCAGCTCGCGCGATCCTCTACCCCAACAAAAAAGCCGGCGTTGCCGCCGGCTTCTTGCCTCTTCGATCCGCCAACTTCTGGCGCTTGCGAAACCGCGCTTAGTGCGCGGCTTCCAGCGCGGCTTGTTCCGCTCTTGCGATCGTGCCCTTGACCGCGGACTGCACCTTCTCGAAGGCGCGGACCTCGATCTGGCGGACGCGTTCGCGCGACACGCCGAACTCGGCGGCAAGGTCTTCCAACGTCATCGGCTCATCGGCGAGGCGGCGCGCCTCGAAGATGCGGCGTTCGCGCGGGTTGAGCACGCCCATGGCGCCATTGAGGGCGTCACGGCGGTGATCATACTCCTCGTGCTCGGCCAGCATGGCTTCCTGGTTGGGCGAATTGTCGACCAGCCAGTCCTGCCATTCGCCGGCTTCGCCGTCGTCCCGGATCGGTGCGTTGAGCGACGCGTCACCGCCGAGGCGGCGGTTCATGTCGATCACGTCCTGATCGGTGACGCCGAGACGTTTGGCAATGATCTTCACCTGGTCGGGGCGGAGATCGCCTTCGTCCAGCGCGGAAATCTTGCTCTTCGCCTTGCGCAGGTTGAAGAACAGCTTCTTCTGGTTCGCGGTGGTGCCCATCTTCACGAGCGACCACGAACGCAGGATGTACTCTTGAATCGACGCCTTGATCCACCACATGGCGTAGGTGGCGAGGCGGAAGCCCTTTTCGGGCTCGAAACGCTTCACCGCCTGCATCAGGCCGACATTGCCTTCCGAGACGACCTCGGAGATCGGCAAGCCGTAGCCGCGATAGCCCATGGCGATCTTGGCCACCAGCCGGAGATGGCTGGTGACGAGTTGGTGCGCGGCGTCGCGATCGTCATGCTCGCGCCAACGCTTGGCGAGCATGTATTCCTGCTGGGGTTCCAGCATCGGGAATTTGCGGATTTCGCCGAGGTAACGGGAAAGGCCGGATTCTCCATTGAGGACCGGCAGTGCAGCGGTACGGGCCATAGTGCGCCCTCCAAACAGGTTCAGGCCCCCGATAGCGGCGGGCCAGGCAGACGACCACTTTGTTAAAGCCAGTCGTAGCTGCGATGTTCCGCGTTGGTCATTTCAACGCAGCCGCAATATACCCCATGGGGGGTCATTTAGGGAAGGATTACTGACGTCACGTCCCCGTGTGGCTGCCATAACTTTTTGTAATGTAAAGCTTTTCTGAATCGGCCTGCGTCATAGCGCCGCTTTCAGAGTGTCCTGGAGGAGAAGCAAATCCTCCGGTAAGGGCGCCTCCCAGTGCAGAAGTTCTCCGGTCCTCGGGTGCTCCAATACCAGCAGATAAGCGTGGAGGGCCTGCCGCCCAAGCGCGGTCAGGGCCGCCTGCGACGCAGGCGCCAGCTGGTTCGCCTTGGTCTTGAAATGTGGGCCGTAGACGGCGTCGCCCAGCAGGGGGTGCCCGATATGGGCGAGATGGACGCGGATCTGGTGGGTGCGGCCGGTCTCGAGCTCGCAGGCGAGCAGGGTGGCGATCGGCTTGCCGTCGCGCCCGGCGTAACTCTCCAGGATTTCCCAATGCGTCACCGCCTCGCGGCCGCTCTGGCGCACCGCCATTTTCTCCCGCGCGTGCGGGTGACGGTCGATCGGCGCGTCCACGGTGCCGCGATGGCGGCCAGGGGTGCCCCAGGCGAAGGCCATATAGCCGCGCCGCATCGGCCCGGTGCGGCCGTGATCGGCAAATTGCGCGGTCAGCGACGCATGCGCGAGGTCGTTCTTGGCGACCACCATCAGCCCGGTGGTGTCCTTGTCGAGCCTGTGCACGATGCCGGGCCGGCGCACCCCGCCGATGCCGGAGAGCGACGACCCGCAATGGGCGATCAGCGCGTTCACCATAGTGCCGCTCTCGTGCCCGGCCGCGGGATGCACCACCAGCCCCTTGGGCTTGTTGAGGACGATGACGTCGTCGTCCTCGAACACGATATCGAGCGCGATATCCTCGCCCTTGGGCTCTGCAGGCACCGCCTCGGGCACGTCGATTGTGATCGTATCGCCCGAAGCGACATGATAAGCGGGGTCGCGGACCGCGGCGGCCTTGAGGCTCACCGCGCCCGCCAGAATCAGGGCCTTCAGCCTTGATCGCGACAGATCAGCGAGGTGCGCCGCCAGCACGCGGTCGAGCCGGACCGAGCCCTCGTCGTCGCCGACCACGACCTCCAACCTCTGCGCTGAACCCGAGCTTTCCATGACGACGACCGAAACCGCTGTTCCCGAACCGAGCCCCGAGCAGGCCGCGCTGTTTGCGCGGGTGCGGCGGATGATGCTGATCGCGGGGTTGACCACGGTGCTGGCAATCTGCGCCGTGCTGATCGCGGTGGGCTACCGCCTTTTCAAGTCGGAGGGAAGGGCGCCGGAGGCCGTCTTCGACGCCATCGTGGCCCTGCCGAAGGGCGCCAAAATCATCTCGAGTGGCGTGGCCGGGGACCGCCTGGTGATCACGATCGAGATCGGCGGGGTGACCGAGATCCGCACTTTCAACCCCCAGACCTTGAAGCCGGCCGGAAAGCTGAAATTTGCCAATGAGCCGTAAAACGTCGGTTCGGGTCCTTGCGGCGGACAAATTTCGAGGCTATTCGGTAGCCCTCACGCTCCCTTCGTCTAGCGGTTAGGACGCGGCCCTCTCAAGGCTGAAACAGGGGTTCGATTCCCCTAGGGAGCGCCACGCTACGGATGTTCCGCGCTATTCTGCGATATTGTCCGGTGCAGCGCTGGTGAAACACCCCCGTACCGGCCGAACTTCGCAAAGATTGGATCGATGCGACGGCGTGCCGCTGACGGGATCGCGGACGTTGGCGTCGATTGTCAGGTTGAAGTTCGTGCCGTTCGGATCGAACGGATCGCAATCGCCAAGTCCCAGTTCATCGCAACCTTGCCACCAGCCATGCTCGCCCACGACCACGCGCGGATCGAGCTTTTCACTGAAGCGCGCCCGGGCTCGCATTCCGCCGGCCGGGGTGCGCACGTCAACCCAATCTCCGTTGCTGATTCCGCGTGCTGAGGCTGTCGCCGGATTCAGCTCGATCTCCGGATCCAGTGCGCGCTTGCGCAGGCTCGGCAGTGAACGCTGCTGAGTCTGACAAAAAAGACTGGGCTTCGCGCACGTCAGGATCAAGGGGAAGGACGCAGCCAGGTCGGGGCGGGCAATCGGGCCCATGGTTGGTTCGACAAAATCCGGCATGGCCGAATAGCCGTGATCAAGGAAAGTTTCCGACCAGAATTCGACTTTCCGCGACGGCGTCCCGAAGCCCAGCGCGTTTCCGCTGTCGTCGCTTGCGGCATGCTTGGCATGTCGCGTGATTAGCGGTTTCCGTAGTCCGGCAGGGTGCGCTCGAAGCTCGTCGAGGGTGATGCCGCTGGGAGCAAGTTGCTGCCGGTAAGCGGCATCGACATCGCCGTTCCAGAAATGCTCGCCAAGGCCGAGACGCGCGGCAAGGCCCAAGACAATGTCGGTATCGGACCGTGCCTCGCCGGGTGGGGCGACGATGGCCTGCCTGAGCTGAACGTGCGATTGCGCTTCTGCGCTGATTTCGAATCCGATCTTGAGGGATTCGCGTTCGAAGCAGGAGGCCACAGGCAGCACGATATCCGCAAGCGCCGCCGTCGGCGTCATGAACAGGTCGGCGTGGGCGTAGAAATCGAGCGCGGCCAGCGCTGCGCGTCCGCGAACCGGATCGCCGTGAGCGAGCAGCAAGTTGGCGCCGAACCCGATGAGTCCGCGGACGGGATAGGGCTTGCTTTCGAGAACAGCTCGGTAAAAGTCGCGAGGGGCCACATGGTTCCAGCGGGCCGGTCCGAGCGGGCGCTCGGCAAATCCGACCGCGGGAGCAAGCTGACTTGCCGCGGGCAAGTTCTCCCCGGTGATCGAGCCAGCCGGCACCGCAGGGAACAGCATATTGCCTCCGGCCACATCGAAACTTCCGGTCAGAGCATAGAGCATGGCCATCGCCCGCGCCGTCTCCGTGCTGTTGGCGTGATGCTCGTGCCCGCTCCAGGCATAATAGGAGACAGGCCGGGCGTGCCAGATCGTGCGGGCAGCCTCCTGCAATTGGTCGCGCGTGATCCAGCATGTCGATTCAATTATTTCAGGCGAATATTTGCGGCACAGCGCTGCGTAGCGATCGAAGACCGGTCGGCAAGCGGTCGGACCGTCCCTGGTGGCGACCGTGTATTCGCCTCGCAAGGCAAGGGTCGCGGCGCCTCCCTCGTAGCGGCCAACCGCCGCATCATAGCTGACCACGCGGCTGGATCCTGAATCCCAGGCGACAAATTGTCCTGCGCCACCGCCATAAAGGAGGTCATCCGCCCTGAGCAACCTATCTGTATCGGAACGCACCAAAAGAGGTCCGTTGCTCCATGTGCGGACGAACGCTTCATCGTACCATCCGCGTTCGATCATGATATTGGCCAGACCCAGCGCGAGCGCGCCGTCGGTTCCGGGGCGCACCCGCAGCCAGACATCGGCCTTGTTGGCAAGCCCGACGTTGCGCGGATCGATCACGATCAACTTCATTCCGCGCTTCAGGCCCGCGACCGTCGCGGTCGCATGCGTAATGCGCGTAAACGATGGATTATACCCCCACAGGATCAGGCAGCCGGATTCGGCAATGTCCGCCATCGCGCCGCCGCCACTTCCGGTCGCAACGCTGCCGACGCCGAAGACGTAGCGCGTCGCAAAGCCGCGTCCCCAGCCGCACAGCTCCAGCGCCGACACCATGTTCGGCGTGCCGAATGCATTCATCAGCCTGACAACAAAGGCAGCAGAATCCGCAATGGCGGTCGTCGAAGGCGATGATTGACTGAACGCCACCGCTTCAGGTCCATGCTGCTCGGCGATGCGCCGCATGGCGCTGGCAATCTGATCGAACGCTGCATCCCACGATATTTCCTCCCATCCCGGATCGGAGTCGCCTTTCGGCCGTGTTCGACGCAGCGGTCGCTTCAACCTGTCCTTGTGATAGACCAGTTCGGGAGCCGCTCGGCCCTTCGCGCAAATTGCCGCGCCGGTAGGGTGGGTCGGATCGGGGTCCAGACGTGCAAATCTACCATCCGTCACCGTTGCGACGGTGCCGCAGCGGGCAATGCACAGACTGCAGTACCCTTGCACCTGCCGAACGTTCGGGCTCTCTGCTGACACCACCAACTCCCCTGCGGCAATGAGTGCTGCGTCTAGTCGCACCGGATCGCGTCGATCGCCAACTGGTCACGCGGACCGAAGCCATCCTTCGGCAGTCAAGGCTTCCAGCTCGGCGAAATAAGCCTCATGCGGATCCTGGTCGCACCTCGAATCGAGGTCGCCGCCACCCGATCTGATTCCACGCACCAGGTCGTTGATGTATCCGATAAGCACCGAGCCGATCGCATGAACGGCTTCGTGACGATCGAGCCCTTCGGACATAAGCCGTTGCGCCGTGCCGCGCACCGGCAGTTCACGATCAGCAATCTGGTTCTCGACGATGGCGTGAATAACGGCATGCAACTTCTCGCGTGGGAAGCGGATCCGCGCACGTCGATGATACTCGATTACAAGATCGATCCGTTCTTGTTCGTCCAGCGCGAGCCACTGCTCCGGGTCTGGCTCCGTGAATGGATCGTATTCTCGTGCCGCTTCTTTCGCTTGCTCAAGCGCCGATCGGGCGCGTTCCCGCGCCTGCGGATCAACCGGGTGTAATCCGGACGAGGCCTCGTTCAAGCCCTGTGAGTTGAGACAGCACTTCTTGAATTTCTTGCCGCTGCCGCAGGGGCAGGGGTCGTTCCGTCCCACTCCCTTGTATGAATTCACCATGGGAACGCCAGCGATCTAACCGAGCGACAAATTCTGTTCCGAGCCAAGGGACAATATAAAGGGACAATCAAATGACAATATGGAATAGCGTGGCGAGCCGGGCAAGCCCAGGGTCGGCGACCAGCACAGCGGTCATGGTCAGACTCGTTCACTCCCTCCGTTCGCTGAGACCCAACTCTGTCCACAGCCACCCGAAATTGTAGCTGGCCATCGGATCATCTGGATCGGCGGGCTTCGCCGTCCGGTTCTCCATGATCTTGAGCCACTCAACCACCTTGATCCGTCCGCCCTCCGTCTTGACCGCGGCACGCGGTGTTTGCCCTCCAAGCGCGGGAACCGGTTGATCGAGCACGTCGCGGTAGTGCCGGTCCATGTAATCATGGACAATGGCGCGCTGCTCCTCCGCAGGGATATCGGGCTGGTTTGGCATCGCAGGTTCTCGCGACGCCATGATCTGTTCGATCGATTCCGTCTTGACCGAGGGCTGGCGCAGGCGTCCGCCGAGCGCGTCGGACAGCAGCGCGCATCCGCGGCCGCAGCGCTGTTCGGAGTTGGCACTGAGCACCAACGTCTTGTCCTCCAGCCGTATGTCGCCAAGCACGAGCCTGCCCTCGTCGGACCACGTTTCGAGGGTGAGCGGTTCTCGCGATGGCCCATCGTGCTCTGATGCGGCGGCGGCCGGCTTGGCTACGCCTCTTTCTTCGCTAACCCAGCTCCATGACTTCGAGCTCGTGGCACGAAACTCCGGACGTGCTTCCAAAGCCGCTCTGATGTCGCGCCCCGTGGTGCGGGCGGCGAGCGGGAAGCGCGCTTCGCACAGCATCACCTCGTCCCCCTCGGCGTTCCGCAAATCGGGAATTCTCGGCGACTGAATTCGGTCAATCGCGTCGACAAGCCAGAATGTGGTGAACATGGGCGCGATTGCGCGCAGCCTCTCGGTGGGAGAAAGGTCCGAGAACGCGTCCTCGTCGAATTCGTATCCGTTCGCTTCGGCCAATTCTCGCTCTTCCTCGCTGCTGAGCGACTCCAGCTTCCGAACGGCCTCGATCAGGAGTTCCGATGTCTCGTGGTCGAATCCCAGCACACCGCCACCGATCTGCGTCCGCGATCCCACATCAACCACGCGCGCGGCAATGCGGTCCCATGGCTTGAGGCTTTGGGTCGCGCTCCGCTCGCTGACCAGGATCGGTTCGCCGTCGCGGAGCAGGTCGCGCGCCAGGAACGAAGTGCCAGGGACGATGTCGCTGACCTCGTAGAGGCTCATCGTCGATTTTCGCAGCGCGGCCATGTAATTGCGAACCGATGCGGATTCCTTCCAGCCGCGGCGCTTGAGATAGTCATCGGTCGCGTTCTCGCCGTCGAATTCACGGGTCAGGAAGTCCTCGAAAGCGCAGGCCCACACCGTGCTCATGAACAGGTCTTCGCCGATGGCCGAAGCGATATCCGCAATCTCGATGCCGATTTCCTCGCAGGTGGGGGCAAGGTGACATTCAAGGACCCACTCGAACCGTTCGGCCCACCGCTCGCGCGTAGACCACCTTATCAGCCCTTCGAGTATGTGCTTGCCGGCCATGTTCCTGCTCGCATCACGGAGTTCCCAGTCGCCGCGTAAGCGCGACCGTGCCGCAGGTTAGCAGGTCCGCGCCATCTGCTCGATCCGGAACTGGATTTTTCGAAATGACATCAACAGGGCGTTCTGGGCGCCATCATCATCTCGACCGCATATTTCAAGCGGAGATGCTGCGCGGTTCCGGTTCGAGAGCGTCGATAACGTCCTTCGCTCCTGCGATCGCGACCGGACGGTTGACGGGGTGAGGCCAGCCATCCAGCGGTGGCAGGCTGATGGCGGCGCGCAGGCCCTTCTGCGTGTTCATCAAGCTGATATCGCCACCGTGATGGCGGGCAATGGTTCGGGCTATGGACAGACCGAGACCCACGCCTCCGGTTTCGCGGTTCCGCGAATTCTCCATCCTGAAAAATGGCGTAAAAACCTGCTCTCTGGCGCTCTCAGGAATACCGGGTCCATCGTCCGAAACGATGATTTCGATACTGTCTGCTCGCCTTTCCACGCTGACCCGCGCCCGCTCGCCATAACGGATGGCATTCTCGACGAGGTTTCGGCACGCGCGGCGGAGTGCGTCTGGTCGACAGCTGTAGCTGATCCTCTGCCCCTCGGAGAAGGAAACGTCATAACCGAGTTCTGCGAGATCGTCGCAGAGACTTTCCACGAGAGCCGGCAGGTCCACGGTCCGGGTATTTTCCGCGGCCGCATCTTCGCGAGCGAATGCGAGGGTCGCCTCTGTCATTGTCTGGATCTCCGCAATTGTGGCGAGCATTTTCTGGCGGACGTCCTCGTCGGGTACGAATTCCGCACGCAAGCGGAGCGAGGTCAGAGGTGTGCGCAGATCATGGCCGATGGCGGCCAGCATTTTGGTGCGATCACCGACGAAACGATGCAGGCGCGCTTGCATGCGATTGAATGCCTCGGCCGTCCGTCGGATATCGTCGGGGCCGGTTTCCGGCAGCGGTACGATCTCCTGACCACGACCGAGGGCCTCGGCCGCTACGGCGAGGCGGCGCAATGGTTGCGCAATGCCGCGTGCGGCAAACACGGCAATGATGGACAACGACAACGCCGAAAGACCGAGCGCTAGGGTGGATTTGGAGGTCCAGAAGCCGTCTTGCGCGGGTTTGGCAAATGCTGTGTTCAGCCACGCGCCGTTCGCCAGCTGAACGGCCAAGCCCATGCCGGTGGCGTCATCGAGATAAAGAAACTTCGCTGGTCGGGACAGCGGCCAGGCTTCCGGCTTTAGGTCGATCCAATGTGAGGAGGTGGCGCTGCTACTGCTGGCAGTGTTTCGGGCGAAATCCGGTCTCACCTCGGCGGGCACGTTGTGGCCGGGAAAGGATACGCGCGGCAATGGCTGCGCCAAGCGCTCCCATGCTTCCTCCCGCCATGCTAAGGCATCCTTCAGACCATTGGTCGATATCCAATATCTCGCCGAGCTGGTGTTGCTGGCATTAAGGATATCGGTCTGCAGCGCCGGAGGCGTCGCTTCCAAGACCCGGGCGAGCGAGGCGCACCGGCTGAATATCTCGCCCTTGGCAGCCTTCCGAATCGCCTGCCCATGCTCATCCCAGGAAATGAGGAACACGATTGCTTGCGACAGCACGAGCGATAGCAGCGTGAAACAGATGAAGCGGGCCGCCAGGCTGCGCGTCCACAAGCTCATCATGGTTGCTCGACCTCCGCGACGAGGCTGTATCCACCACCCCAGTGAGTCTTGATCAAGGTTGGTACCTTCGGGTCGGCCTCGATCTTCTTGCGCAAGCGGCTGACCTGATTGTCGATGCTCCGGTCGAACGGATCGGCATCTCGGCCGACCGTCAGGTCAAGGAGCTGATTGCGGCTGAGTACCAGGCCGGGGTGGTCGAGAAATGCGCACAGGAGGCGGAACTCCGCCGTGCTGAGCGGCACGGCAACGCCGTCATGTCCGACCAACTCGCGCCGGTTGACGTCAAAGGTCCACCGGTCGAAACGTACAACCTTGGTCGCGAGCCGGCCCTTTTGCGGCGGGAGGCTTTGGACTCGTCGAAGAACCGCCTTGATACGGGCGAGGAGCTCGCGGGGATTGAATGGCTTGGTCACGTAGTCATCGGCGCCTACTTCCAGGCCAACGATTCGATCGGTCTCCTCCGCCATGGCAGTCAATAGGATAACGGGGAGGTCTGTGGTGCTGCGCAGATGGCGGCAGAGCGACAATCCGTCCTCGCCTGGCATCATGATGTCGAGAACCACCAGGTCCAGAGCACTTCGTTCGAGCAAACGGCGCAGTGCCACGGCGCTCTCCGCGAGGCTGATGCGGTAGCCATGCTGCATCAAGTATTTGCCGACCAGATCGCGGATGTCGCGATGATCGTCCACGACGGCGATGTGCGGTGCCGAGTCCATCTCGTTGCTCCGTTCCGCATCATACTGATGTCCAGCACCCAGCCCATCGGAAAAGTGTAACAGAATGTATCGGCCGCGTGCGATCGACCGAAGCCAAATCCTGCGGCACAGCTTTGCTGACAGCATCATGGCGTCAGGTGAGGACCGCAAGATGCCGGCCTACTCCGAGAGGAACTGTCCCGTTGTGCAGATCCGGATCCGGGTTGAAACATCCTGGACACGAATTGTCGCAGAACCTCGTCCGGGTGAGCCGTCTTTGTCGCAAATTGTCGCAAGCTCAATGAACTGCCAAGACTTGATGCAATTTGCGAAGCCGCATTGAAAGCAAGGTCATTGAACAGTGGCCGACAGGAGCGGTCATCAGCGAAGACCGGCTCCAACCTGTCGTGACCTATGCAGATGCAGCACCCTGAGACAGATCGCGACAATTCCGGGTAGCGATCGGCAAAGTTCTGCGACAACCGGATCCCATCGTGCGCATATCCAACGAAGCAGGAGCGCTACATGTGCGCGATAGACGCCGTTTCTCCCAGAGCAGTTCCGGAAATATCGGGAGGCGCATCAGCGGAGAGCGATGAAGACGATGCCACACGGAAGCGACTCAATCTTCGCAGGGCCGCATTTCGGGTAAGTTGGCTGCTTGTCTTCGTGCTGCGGAATGCCTCGACCTCGGCCGCGCCCCTTGATTTGACGCCTGGTGCAGGTCGCATGGCCATTTCGCGCCTCGTGACGGAAGGCGACAGCTTGGCGTGCGGAAAAAATCCTAAGTTCGTATGCGAGTGCCCGACCGCACTTCGTCAAACAGTAGGGTGCGCGGTCCATTTCGATTAGGCGGGGAATTACGGTAACAGTGCACCAAAGTCTTATGCTGCCTTGTGGGAAACGATCTTCTTGATCTCCGGTGCGAGCACGTCTTCGGCCGTTTCGAGATTGCTCGCGCCTGCATGTTCAAACTGGCAAATCATGCCGCGAGACCGCGGGCGCGCATCTGCGATCTGTCTCCCGAATTGTTGCCGCGGCATCGCTGCTTGATCAGCCAATATACGTCCTGCGAGCATCGGACCTTCCCCTCAAGCATGATGCATCGGCTTCAGTGGAGGTGGTCGTTCGCCTCGGAATCTGCCTCTATGCGGCTTGAATCTGCCTTCGGAGCCACTGTCGGCCTTTGGGGGCTTTGGCAATCTGCTTGCGGAGTGACGATATGAGCGGCTTGGTGATCTCTGGCGGCCGGGTGGTGGATCCTGCCAGTGGGACGGACGCGATCGGCGATGTGGCGGTGGTGGATGGCCGGATCGCCGCGGTCGGCTCCTCGCTTGGCGGCGCTGAGCGGGTGATCGACGCCAGCGGGCTCGTGGTCGCGCCCGGGTTCATCGATTTGCATGCGCATGGCCAGTCGCTTCCCGCCGACCGTATGCAGGCGTTCGACGGCGTGACAACGACGCTCGATCTCGAGGCCGGCGTGCTGCCGGTCGCGTCCTGGTATCAGCGCCAGGCCAAGAAGGGACGCGTGCTGAACTACGGCGCCGCCGCCAACTGGGCGTTTGCGCGCATCGGCGCGATGACGGGTTCGAATGCGGAAAGTTCGCTGGAAGCGTTCGGCAACGCCATGCGCGATCGCCGCTGGATCGATAACGTCGCGAGCGATGCGGAGGTCGCCGGCATCCTCGAGCGCCTCGCGCGCGGCCTGAACGAGGGCGGCATCGGCATCGGCATTTTGAACGCCTATGCGCCGGGCGCCGGCGTGCAGGAGCTGACCGCAGTCTGCCAGCTCGCGGCGGCACAGGACGTGCCGACCTTCACCCACGTCGCCTACATGTCGCGCATCGATCCCGAAAGCGCAGCCGAAGCCTATATCCGCCTGATCGGCTATGCCGGCGCCACCGGCGCGCACATGCACATCTGCCATTTCAATTCGTCGAGCAAGACGGACGTCGAGCGTTGCCGCGTGCTGATCGCAAAGGCGCAGGCGCAGGGCCTCCCCATCACGGTGGAAGCCTATCCCTACGGCACCGGTTCAACCGTGCTGGCGGCAGCCTTCTTCAGCGATCCCGAGTTCGTCGAGCGCAACGGCACCGGCTACGACTCGGTGCAGCGCGTGACCGACGGCCATCGTTTTCAGGGCCGCGAGGAGCTGCTGAAGGCGCAGGCCGAAGAGCCGTCCTCGCTGGTGCTGTGGCACATCCTCGATACCGAGAACAATTCGCATCATCGCGATCTCCTCGACATGTCGGTGCTGTATCCTGGCGGTGCGATCGCGTCAGACGCGATGCCGTGGACGCTGCCCGACGGCAGCACCTACACTGGCGACGCCTGGCCGCTGCCGGACGACGCCACCTCGCATCCGCGCTCGGCCGGCTGCTTCACGAAATTCATCCGCGAATGGGTGCGCGAGCGTAAAACCGTGTCGCTGCTGGAAGGCGTGCGCAAATGCGCACTGATCCCGGCCGAGATCCTGTCGCAGAGCACGCCCGCGATGCGTGCCAAGGGCCGGCTTCAGGTGGGCGCGGATGCCGACATCGTGGTGTTCGACTACGAGAAGCTCAGCGACCGCGCGACTTTCACGGCGATGAACCGCCCCTCGGAGGGCGTGCGCTATCTCGTGGTCAGCGGCGAGGTGCTGATCAGCGATGGCATTCTGGATGTGGCAGCGCGGCCCGGCCGGCCCGTGCGCCGGCCCGTCGTCGAGGGCTGACACATGCCGGTCCCGATTCTCCTGGTGACGGGTTTCCTGGGGGCGGGCAAGACCACGGTCGTGAACCACCTGCTGGCGCATGCCGGGGGACGGCGGATCGCCGCCGTGGTCAACGATTTCGGCGCGATCAATATCGATGCGGAGCTGATCGCGGGCGCAAGCGACGGCGTGGTGAGCCTCAGCAACGGCTGCATCTGCTGCTCGCTCGAAGGCGATCTGCTGCGCACACTTGCGACCCTGCTGCGGCGAAATCCGCGGCCTGATTACATCGTCATCGAAACCAGCGGGGTGGCCGATCCTGCCGACATCGTGCGCAACCTGATGGACCCGGTGATCCTGCGTGAGGCGCTGCTGGAGACGGTGCTCTGCGTGATGGACGCGGCGACACCGCTGGCTGCCCTGGATGACGCGCTGCTGCGCGCACAGTTGCGCGCGGCCGATATCGTAGCGTTGAGCAAGCTGGATCTGGCCGACGAAGGGACGGACGTCCGGATGCGCGAAGCCATCCGCGCGCAGCGCGTGCCTGCCGTGGTGGTCGATGCGAAACACGGCGAGATTCCGACCGCGCTGCTGTTTCCCGCCGGCGTCGATCGCGCACCCGCGCCGCGCGAGCCGGGACCGAAACGGCCAGCAGAGGAGCGCTTCGAGACGCTGAGCTGGACCTCAGAGCGGCCAATCTCGTTGCCGCGCCTACAGCGGGCCATCGGCCGGCTGGCGCCGAAGCTCGCCCGCGCCAAGGGCCTGTTCGAGACGGTCGAGCAGCCCGGGCGTCTGACAGTGTTTCAATTCGCCGGCGGCCGCGCGACGCTCGCGCCCGGTGAAGCGCCTGCAGCAGGCGTGCCGCGGAACCGCATCGTCTTCATCGCCGAGCTCGGCGTTCTCTCGAAGGCGGAGCTCGACGGGATCATGGAGGCGTGTGTTGCAGGTGGGGAAGGCTCGTAGCTCCGATGCAGCTTTTTCGGAACGCAGCACTATCACTCCCCCTCCGGCTCGGCCGGCTTCTCGACAGTCTCGTCCCTGTGGACCGGCGGAGCACCGTGCGCGCCGCGCAGCCGGATCATCGTGTCGATCACGTCGACATCGACCTTCAGCATGTCGAGATCGCGCGTCATCTCGCGCACGACCGCCTCCAGCTCACCGGCATCCCTGCGGCGCGCCACCGCGAGCAGTCTCATCCGATTGCGTCTCGTCCGCAAGAATTGTGGATCATCGATGATCTCGTCAATGCAACGTGGGACTTCCCACAGGCCAGCTCTTCATCGCCATCGTCCAATCGGGGGCGCGCGATTGAACCTGCCGGTCCGGGAGGACGAGACCGGCCGTGCGGAAGATCGTTGCGAGTCCCCGGACGGGGTGCAGTGCCCAATCCGCGCCTGCGGTCGAGAGCCAGCACGCGAACTGTTCGCGCGCGACATCAACGCGGTCCTGCTGCGCGGCGACGATCGCCCGCAGGATGCCGTGCTCGCTGTCCGACACGCGCGGACAAATGGGGCAGTGAACCTCGATGGCGGTGTGGGCCGTGCATGCGAAGATCTCGATCAGCGCTTCGAGCGAGGGCACGGCATCGCCGACACGAAAATGGTCATACACTTGCTGGATATCGGCTGCGGTCGGAACGGCGCTTCCGCTGTGAGCCTTGGCCCGGAAACCCCAGATGAACAGCCGCTCCGCTGCGCTCAACGTGGGGAGGTCGAGGGATTTTGCGTGTGTCGATTGATGCATGGAGCCTTCGGCCTTTGGCTACGCGAGCACCGCGGCTGGCGCTGGATATCTTTGCCGATCGTTCTGCCAGAGCCTTGCCCAAGTCAACGCGCAGAAGGCCGATATCGAAGTCTTCTAGATTCGGAGGAGGAAGGACGCCTGATTGGAATCATTCAATCGGGGCGCAAGCCTCGCACCGGCGGCTCTCGCCGGCGAGCGAGGGACTGTTCGCGTAATATTTGCGGGGAATTCGGGAACCCGAATGCTTAAGGCTTTGCTAAGGCGTTCAGCATAAACTGGCATATCTGCATTGCCAATTCATGCGAGCACCGAATGATTTTTTCCCGCATCAGTTTCAAGCTGGTTCTGATCGTTGCCATCAGCCTTGTCGGCATGATCGCGCTGGCGCCAATTGCGCTCTCGACCCTGCGGAGCCAGATGGTCGCCGATCGCCAGGCCAAGACGCAGCATATGGTCGACGTCGGCTACGGCATTCTGGCGCATCTCCAGAAGCTCGAAAGCGAGGGAAAGTTGACGCGCGAGCAGGCGCAGGCCGCCGCGATCGGGGAGATCAAGAGCCTGCGTTACGACAAGGTCGAGTATTTCTGGATCAACGACCTGACACCCAAGATGGTCATGCATCCGATCAAGCCTGAGCTCGACGGCAAGGATCTCTCCGGAATGAAGGATCCCTCCGGCAATGCGCTATTCATGGGCTTCGTCGACGTCGTGAAAAAGCAGGGCGCGGGCTTCTACAGCTATCTCTGGCCCAAGCCCGGCTTCGAGCAGCCGGTGGCCAAGATCTCCTATGTTAAGGGCTTTGCGCCCTGGGGCTGGATCATCGGTACCGGCATCTATCTCGACGACGTCGACGCCGCCTTCCGTGAGAATGCCATGACGCTCGCCCTGGTGTGCCTTGCGGTACTAACACTTGTTCTCGGCTGCTCCTTCGTGATCGGCCGCAGCGTCACCCGGCCGCTGGCTAAGATCACTGCGCTCACTGAACGCCTCGCCGCCGGCGACGGCGCGTTCGATGTGCCCTACACCCATCGCCGTGACGAGGTCGGCGGGCTCGCCAAGGCGCTTGCCGTCTTCAAGGACAATGCGTCGGCGGTACGCCAGATGCATGCAGAGCAGGACGAGCTGAAGCGCAAGGCCGACGACGAGAAGCGCAGGACGATGGCCGATCTCGCCGGCAGGTTCGAGGTGAGCGTTCAGTCCGTCGTCCGCGACGTCTTCAACGAGGCGCGGGAGATGCAGCAGGCCGCGCGGGGTATGTCGGAAACCGCGAACAAGGCAACGGAGCGTGCCTCCTTCGTCGCCACCGCCTGTCAGCAGGCCTCGAGCAACGTGCAGACCGTGGCCTCCGCCGCCGGCGAATTGTCATCCTCGATCTCCGAGATCAGCCAGCGCGTAGCGCAGGCAGCAAGTGTAGCCGACAAGGCCGCTGCCGATGGCCAACGCACCAACGACACCGTGCAGGGGCTTGCCGCCGCCGCGCATAAGATCGGCGAGGTGATCGATCTCATCAACCAGATCGCCTCCCAGACCAATCTGCTCGCGCTCAATGCCACCATCGAGGCAGCGCGCGCCGGCGAAGCCGGCAAGGGCTTTGCCGTGGTCGCAAGCGAGGTGAAGTCGCTGGCGAGCCAGACCGCGAAGGCCACCGACGAGATCGGCGCGCAGATCTCGGCGATCCAGGCCGAGACCAACCAGGTCGTCGGCAACATCGAAAGCATCCGCAGCACCATCATGGAGGTCAACGAGATCTCGTCCTCGATCGCAGCCGCGGTCGAGGAGCAGGGCACCGCGACGCAGGCGATCGCCCACAGCGTGCAGGAAGCGGCCTCCGGCACCGACCAGGTCTCGCGGAACATCTCCGGCGTCACCGACGCGACGGCGGAGACCGGCCAGGCCGCCGGCCTCGTATTGCAATCGAGCGGCCGGCTGACGCAGAAGCTGCAATCGCTCCAGGACGAAGTCAGCACCTTCGTTGCCGGCGTACGGGCGGCCTAGTATAGCAGGAGGATGGCTCCCAATTCCGGTCGGCGCACGCGCATCCTTCTGATCAATCCCAACTGCCGCGAGGCGACCACCGCAATGATGGTCGCCATCGCCAAATCTGCAATGACGGACGGCTTCGACATCGTCGGCGCCACCGCAAGCCGCGCGCCGCAGATGATCGTGACGCCGGACGCGCTTGAGGCGGCAGCGCCTGAAGTTGCCGAGATTGCACAGGCGCGCGAGCGTGCATGCGACGGCATCATCGTTGCGGCATTCGGCGATCCCGGCCTAAATGCGATCAGGGCAGCCACGGGCCCGCTAGCGGTCGGCATCGGCGAGTCGTCGATGCTGGAAGCCGGAGCGAATGGCCGCCGTTTCGGCGTGGCGACCACGACGCCGCTGCTCAAATCGAAGATCGACGCCTTGCCAGACGCGCTGGGATTGCGGTCCGGCTATACCGGCACCCACCTTGCCGAAGGCGATCCGCAAGACCTGATGCGCGACCCCGCGCAACTCTGTGCAGCCCTCGCCGGTGCGGTTGAGGCCTGCATCGCGCAGGACGGGGCCGAGGCGGTGATCATCGGCGGCGGGCCGCTCGGCGAGGCCGCGCGCGAGCTTCAGACGATGTTCGCCATGCCGGTCATCGCCCCGATCCCGTCTGCCGTGGCGCGGATTATTCGCCTCATCGCAGCCCGTACGGCCAGCTGATATTCCGGCCCGCGGGACCGGCCGTGGCGACCGGCTTCCTCTCTCTTGACGGCTGCGGCCAAAGTGAAGAAGCAGGATGACAGAACCTGCCGTCGCGCTTGCTTGCAGGCATGGAGACCACTGCATGTCGTTCAAGAAACTCCTGATCGCCAATCGGGGCGAGATCGCCATCCGCATCGCGCGCGCGGCGGCCGATGCCGGCATCGCGACGGTTTCGATCCATCCCGCCGACGATGCGCTGTCGCTGCACGTGCGCATTGCCGACGAGGCGGTCGAAATCCCCGGCCGCGGTGCCCGCGCGTATCTCGACATCGAGGCCGTGGTGACGGCGGCGAAGGGTGCCGGCTGCGATGCCGTGCATCCCGGTTACGGCTTTCTCAGCGAGAACGCGACGTTCGCAAAGGCCTGCGCCGCCGAAGGTCTTGCCTTCGTCGGGCCGAAGGCGGCCGCGCTGGAGCTGTTCGGCGACAAGGTCGCGGCGCGCCAGCTCGCTAAGCGCTGCGGTGTGCCGATTGTCGCCGGCACCAGCGGCCCATCGACGCTGGACGAGATCGCGGCCTTCTTCGCTTCGCTCGGCGGCAACGCAGCGATCGTGATCAAGGCGATGGCCGGCGGCGGCGGCCGCGGCATGCGCGTCGTCGGGAACGCTCCCGATCTTGCGGAAGCCTATGCGCGCTGCCAGTCCGAGGCCAAGGCGGCGTTCGGATTCGACGGCGTTTATGCCGAACGCCTGATCAGGCAGGCGCGCCACATTGAGGTGCAGATCATCGGCGATCGTCATAACGCGATCAGTCATCTCTGGGAGCGTGAATGCACCATCCAGCGCCGGCACCAGAAACTGATCGAGGTCGCGCCGAGTCCCTCGCTGGGCGAAGCCTTTCGCGGGCGCATCATCGAGGCGGCGAAGCAGCTTGCGGCGGCGGCGTCCAACGACAATCTCGGTACGTTCGAATTCCTGGTCGATGGCAGCGCGGATGACAGCTTTGCCTTCATCGAGGCCAATCCGCGGCTCCAGGTCGAGCACACCGTTACCGAGGAAGTGCTCGGCCTCGATCTCGTCCGCGCCCAGCTCGCGGTCGCTGCAGGCGCTTCGCTGGCCTCGCTCGGTCTGGCGCAAAGCGCAATTCCAAAGCCGCGCGGCTATGCGATGCAGCTTCGCGTCAACATGGAGACGCTGGACGAGACTGGCGCGACGCATCCGACCGGCGGCGTGCTCGCCGTGTTCGAGCCGCCTTCTGGACCCGGCGTCCGCGTCGATAGTTTCGGCTATGCCGGCTACCAAACCAGCGCCGCGTTCGACTCGCTGCTCGCCAAGGTCATCGTGCATACGCCGGGCGATGCCTGGCACGATGTGGTCGCCAAGGCTTGGCGCGCCTTGCGCGAGTTTCGGATCGACGGCGTGGTCACCAACATCGGCTTCCTCCAGGCCGTGCTGTCGCATCCCGATTTCGCGGCCAACCGCATCGCGACCGACTTCATCGATCGCAATATCGCGAAGCTCGTGGAGGCGGCCGATGGCGCGGCCAAGCCGCTCTACTTTGCTGCGACAGAGCGAAGCGGCGGTCCGAGGACCGAAGCGCACCTCGTCGGACAAGTGCCTGAAGGCGCAGTGATGGTCGCTGCACCTCTGCAAGGAACCATCGTCACCATTCAGGTGAGGGAGGGCGAGATCGTGCGTCCGGGCCAGCAGCTTGCCGTAATCGAGTCCATGAAGATGGAACATCTGGTCATGGCCGAGCAGGGCGGCCGCGTCATGAAGCTTCTTGCCGGCGACGGTGTCACGCTGATGCATGGCGAGCCGATTCTCTATCTCGAACCGCTCGACGTCGCGGCCGATGCGTCGGCGGCGAAAGCCGATGTGGACCTCGATCACATCCGCCCCGATCTCGCCGAGCTGATCGCGCGCCAGGCCAACACGCTCGATGCGAACCGGCCCGCCTCGGTCGAGCGCCGCCGCAACACCAACCAGCGCACCGCGCGCGAGAACGTCGCGCAGCTCGTCGACGAAAACTCGTTCATGGAATACGGCAGCCTCGCGATCGCGGCGCAGCGGCGCCGCCGCAAGCTGGACGATCTCATCAAGAACACGCCGGCCGATGGCCTCGTCATGGGCGTAGCGACGGTGAATGCTGAGAAGTTCGGACCGGAGGGCGCGCGCTGCATGGTCGTGGCCTACGACTATACCGTGCTCGCGGGCACGCAGGGCCACATGAACCACAAGAAGATCGATCGCATGCTGACGCTTGCGGAAGACTGGCGCGTCCCCCTGGTGTTCTACGCCGAAGGTGGCGGCGGTCGGCCCGGCGACACCGACCGGCTCGGCATGACCGGCCTCGACGGCCCGTCCTTCGTGCAGTTCGCAAGGCTCTCCGGCCTTGTGCCTGTGATCGGAATCGTCTCCGGCTATTGCTTTGCCGGCAACGCCGCGATGCTCGGCTGCTGCGACGTCATCATTGCCACAGGGAATGCCTCGATCGGCATGGGCGGCCCTGCCATGATCGAGGGCGGCGGCCTCGGCGTCTATCACCCGGCCGAGGTCGGCCCGGTCTCGTTCCAGTCCCCGAACGGCGTCATCGACATCCTGGTCGAGGACGAGGAGGAGGCGACGCGGGTCGCGCAGAAGTACCTGTCCTATTTCCAGGGCGCGGTGACAGAGTGGCAGGCTGCCGACCAGCGTCTGCTGCGCCGCGCGATTCCGGAGAACCGCCTGCGGGTCTACGACATCCGCAGCGTAATCGATCTCGTAGCGGACAAGAACTCCGTGCTGGAGCTGCGCCGCGACTACGGCGTCGGGATGGTCACGGCGCTGATCCGCATCGAAGGCAAGCCGTTCGGCCTGATCGCCAACAATCCGCGCCATCTCGGCGGCGCGATTGATGCCGACGCCGGCGACAAGGCCGCGCGCTTCCTCCAGCTCTGCGACGCCTTCGACCTGCCCATCGTCTCGCTCTGCGACACGCCCGGCTTCATGGTCGGGCCCGAAGCCGAGAAGACCGCGATCGTGCGCCACGTCTCCCGCATGTTCGTCACCGGGGCGAGCCTCACCGTGCCGCTGTTCGGCATCGTGCTGCGCAAGGGCTATGGGCTCGGCGCGCAGTCGATGATCGGCGGCGGCTTCCATGCCTCGTTCTTCACCGCGGCCTGGCCGACCGGCGAGTTCGGGGGCATGGGTCTCGAGGGTTATGTCCGCCTCGGCTTCCGCAAGGAGATGGAGGCGATCGCCGATCCAGCCGAGCGCGAGACCTACTACCGCAACAAGGTCGCCGAGCTCTATGCCAACGGCAAGGCGGTCTCGATCGCGTCCGTGTTCGAGATCGACAACGTCATCGACCCCGCAGAGACGCGGCGCTGGATCATGGCGGGCCTGCGCTCGGTGCCGAAGGCGCCTGCGAGGACAGCGAAGAAGCGGCCCTGCATCGATACGTGGTGAGGGCGGTGCAGCAATTTGATTGCGCTCTGCCCGTTCCCGGTTCCCAATTGACATCCCTGCCTGTGGTGCCAGACTTTGCACAATAATACAGGGTGGAGACGTCCGCGATGGCCAGCCTTTCGGCCTCGAACCATGTCGCCCGGGTCTTGTCCGTCGCCAGTCATGTGGCCGATGTCGATTCCTCTTCGCGGATCGCCAGTTCCTGGCGGCGCTGCCTGATCAGCCACAAGCTGGATCCCGCCCGTCAGGGTCCGCCGCAGACGCTGACCGAAGCGGAGGTCCGGCACGTCGCCGAGCCGATGGAGCAACTGATCCGGCAGGCAACGCCGGAACTGGAGGATCTCGCCCGCGTGCTGCGTGACGCCGGCTATTGCGTCAATCTCGCCGACCCCAGCGCCACGATGCTCTGGAGTCGGCTGCCCGGCGCCGCCGATACCGAGATCTTCATGCGCTGGAAAGTCTACACCGGCTCGAATTTTTCCGAGGCCTTCGAAGGCACCAATGGGCTCGGCACGGCGCTGGCCGAGCAGAAGCCGATCCTTGTGCATCGCGACGAACATTTCCGTGCGCAATGGAGCATGTTTTCCTGCGCGGTCACTCCGTTGTTCGATGAGGCTGGTCGCCTCGCCGGTGCCGTCAACATCACGTCCTGCCGCGATGACCTTAGCCGCACCGCGCACCAGCTCGCGCTGGCAGTGGCCATCGAAGCGGCGCGGCGGATCGAGGCCGCGATCTTCCGCGGCCATTTCCGCAATGCCTGGATCGCGACCGTGCCGGGGGACGGTGGCAGCGGCCTGCTCGCCTATGACGACGACCGCCGCATCGTCGGCGCTTGCCGGTCGGCGCGTGCGCTGCTGGGCCTCACCGACGGACTGATCGCATCAGGCATCGATCTGTCGCGCTACATCAAGTTCGATCATCAGGCCGCACGCGGCACCGACGCTCCGGTCGAGCTGCGCCGCGCTGATGGCAGCTCGATGGGTCAGGGCCATATCACGCCGCCGTTGCGCGCCAGGTCGTCCGCGCGCCCGATTGCGTCGCGCCGCGAGGGTCCGGTCGACCGCTTCGACGCCCTGCACCGGCTCGCCGGCCGCGATCCCGGTCTGATCAAGAGCGTGAAGCGGCTCAGAAGCATCGGCGACCACAATCTGCCGGTGCTGTTGCATGGCGAGACCGGGGTCGGCAAGGATGTCTTTGCGCGCGCCATTCACGCGGCTAGCAACCGCGCGCGCAACAACTACGTCGCGCTGAACTGCGCGGCGATGCCGGAAAGCCTGATCGACGCCGAACTGTTCGGCTACGAGGCCGGCGCCTTCACCGGCGCGCGGCGCGACGGCTCGAAAGGCCTGATCGTGCAGGCCGACGGCGGCACGCTATTCCTGGACGAGATCGGCGACATGCCGATCGCGCTGCAGACCCGTCTGCTTCGCGTGCTGGAGAACCGCGAGGTCTGGCCGCTCGGCGCGCTCAAGCCGATGCCGGTCGACATCCGCCTGATCAGCGCCACCCATCGTGATCTCGGTCGCATGGCGGAGGAGGGCGCCTTCCGCGCCGACCTATATTTTCGCCTGCGCGGCTTGGAAGTGCGATTGCCGGCACTGCGCGAACGCGCGGACCGGGACGACGTCATCCGCCAGATCGCGAGCGAGGAGGCGCCGTTTTGCCGGCTCTCGCAGGAAGCCTGGTCGCTGCTCTCGACCTATCCGTATCCCGGCAACATGCGCCAGCTCCGCCACTTGCTGCGGCTCGCCGGCTGCACGGCGGAGAATGGTATCATCACCGATGCCGATCTCGATCTGCCGCCGTTCGGTGGAAGGGCGGAGCCGGACCTCGCGGCAACGGAACGCGCGACGATCACGGAAGCACTGCGCAAGCATGGCGGCCGGGTAACTGAGGCGGCGCGAGCGCTGAAGCTCAGCCGCGCGACGCTGTATCGCAAGATCAAGACGCTGAAGATCGAGGCCGCGCAGTAGCGCACAACGGCTCTTGCCAGCGGCGCTTTTTCTTCCCCTCTCCCCTTGTGGGAGAGGGTGGATCGCCGCGCAGCGGCGAAACGGGTGAGGGGTCTGCTTCCGCGAATCCACCGCCCCTGTGTACGAGGAGAGAACCCCTCATCCGGCGCTTCGCGCCACCTTCTCCCACAAGGGGAGAAGGGAACGGCAGTGCGCGCGGCTAAGAAAAATCGCTCCAGCTCAGATGCCGCGAGTCGAGATCGCCGACGGTTACGGTGCCGCGCATCTCGCGCGGGGTGTGGAAACTGCTGCGGAGATAGACGAGCGGGGTCGCTTCCGTCGCGTGCGACACGCCACTCACCTCGCCGACGAAGATCGAATGCGTCCTGGTCTCGAATTCCTGAGCCAGTACGCAGTCGAACGCGGCGACCGCATCCGTCAGCACCGGCGCGCCGGTTGCGCCGCGCGTCCACTGGCCGAAGGCAAAACGGTCGTCGCCGTTGACGCCCTTCTGACCGCTGAAGGTCAGCGCCAGCAGCGCGTGATCCTCGTGCAGGAAGTTGATTGCAAAAGCGCCTTCCTCGCGGATGCGCGCGTGCGCACTGGCGTTGCGGTTGACGCAAACGATCAGCGAGGGCGGATTGTCCGACAGTGAGCAGGCCGACGTCACCGTCAGCCCCGTGCGGGTGCCGTGCTCGGCCCCCACCGTCACCAGGGCGACGGCGCCGGCGCATTGGCGCATCGCCTGCTTGAAATCCTTTGCATCGATGCTCACGCCTGAGCCTCCGAAAATGAAGCGGGTGCGGCACGGTCGCGCCGCACCCGTTTCCGGTCAAGCCGCCTTCTTCGCGGAGCCGAGATGCGCCAGCCGCGGCATTACCTCGTTCTTGAGCAGCGAAAGCGAGTGGTGCCAGGCTTCTGCCTTGTGCTTGTAGTCGAAGCCGAACACCAGGAGCACGCCGAAGCCGCCGACCTCGTCGTAGATCTTCTCGATCTTCTCGGCGACGGTTGCGGGCGAGCCGACGATCCAGTTCCGTTTGGCGCAATATTCGACAGTGACGTCGCTGTCGGGCACGTCGGGCGCGTGCTTGAGATAATCCTTGAAGCCGAAATGGCCGAGCAGGGGCAGGAAGTATTCGCTCATCATCCGGCCCATCATGTCGCCGGTGGAGAGCTTCCAGGCCTCCGCGTCGGTGTCGGCGACGAACACCTCGCGCACCAGCCGCCAGTCCTGGCGGTTCGGCTTGCGTCCGGTTTTGGCGGCGCCGATCTCGACCGAGTCCCAATGGCTGCCGACATAGGCCGGGTTGAGGTTGAGGCTCATCGGGATAAAGCCGCGCTCGCCGGCGAGCTTTAGTGTGTCCGAGTTCTTGGAGAGCCCGGCAACCCCGATCGGCGGATGCGGCGCCTGCAACGGCTTGATGTGGGGCTTGAGGAAATCGAACATCGTGTCCGGCTTGGTCACCGTCCAGTACTTGCCCTTGTAGGTGAAGGGCGCAGGATCGGACCAAAGCTTCAGGATGATCTCCAGCGCCTCGCGGGTCATGTCGCGGTTCTGCCCGCTCATGCCGTCGACGTTGAACATCGCCCAGTCGCTCGGCAGGCCCGACGCCGCGACGCCGAAATTGAGCCGGCCCTCGGAGAGATGGTCGAGCATGGCGACGCGGTTGGCGAGCTCGGCGGGGTGGTGATAGGGCAGCAGGAAGCCGCCCGGTCCGATGCGGATATTCTTGGTCTGCATCAGCGCCTGCGCGATCAGCAGGTCCGGGGTGGGATTGGGTTCCCACGGCGCGGTGTGGTGCTCGCCGACCCAAGCCTCCTGATAGCCGAGCTCGTCGAGCCAGCGCATGACTTGCAGGTCCCAGTCGTTCCCTTCTTTCAGGCCGCACTCCGGCGGGTGCGAAGGCATCGTGAAATAGCCGATCTCCATGGGTTTCCTCATCTGATGTTGACGCGTCTTGTTGCGCGGTTCACGGACGTGATCGAGGAGACTTGAGCAAGCGGTGTGCCAGCCCACCAATGCCTCGAAGATGCGAGAAAATGCTGGTTTGCGCCGGCAATTGCCGATATCTCGGGGCAGATTTGCAGTCGTCGTCTCATTGTCGCGAGACGGCGTCCCGTTGGTGAGACGAGAAGCGATATGACTGAACCCGCCTATGTCGCGGTGGACTGGGGCACCAGCAGTTTTCGGCTGTGGCTGATCGATCGCGCCGGCGACGTCCTGGCCGAACGCCGCAGCGGCGAGGGCATGCTGGCTGCGGCCAAGGCTGGCTTCGCCGCGGTGCTGCAATCGCATCTTGCTGCGGTCGAGGCGCCGGATCATCTGCCCGTTCTGGTTTGCGGCATGGCCGGTGCCCGCACTGGCTGGGTTGAGGCCGGCTATGTCGACACGCCGGCGCCGCTCTCGGCCATCCTGCAGCAGGCCGCGCGCGTGCCTGGCGAGGTTCGCGACATCCGCATTCTGCCGGGCATCGCGCAGCGGGATCCCAATACGCCGGATGTAATGCGCGGCGAGGAAACCCAATTGCTCGGCGCGCTCGGCCTCGATGCCCCGGGTGAGGCGCTGGTCTGCATGCCCGGCACGCATTCGAAGTGGGTGCGTGTGAACAATGGCACCGTCGAGCAATTTTCGACTTTCATGACCGGCGAGCTCTTCAGCGTGGTGTCGCGCGAGACGATCTTGTCGCTTGCGGTGGCCGGTGCCGACGAGGCCGAGGACGTCGCGAGCTTCAAGGCGGCCGTGATCGCCGCGTTCGAAGCGCCGGCCTACGCAGCCAACCTGCTGTTTCGCGCGCGGTCGCGGCAGCTCCTGTTCGGCGGTACGCCGGCCGCGGCGCGCGAGACGGTTTCGGGCACGCTGATCGGCATCGAGCTGGCGGCAGGCCTCTCCCGCACTGTGCCGAAAGCGGGCATCACACTGGTCGCGTCGGGACGGCTGGCGATGCTGTATCGGCTGGCCTTTGACGCACTGTCGGTGAGCGCCGCACCGCTCGAGGCCGATGAAGCCGTTCGCCGCGGTCTGTCGATGGCGGCTGCCGCGATCTGGACAAGATAGAAGGAATTTTGACATGAGCGTTCCCTTTCCGCCGATGAAGCGGCCGCTGGTCGCAATCCTGCGCGGCGTGAAGCCCGAGGAAACCGAGGCCGTCGTCGGCGTGCTCATCGAGGCCGGCATGACCGCAATCGAGATTCCCCTGAACTCGCCGGATCCATTTCGTTCCATCGCGACCGCCGCGAAGCAAGCGCCGGCCGGCGTCCTGATCGGTGCCGGGACGGTGCTGACGGCGCAGGATGTCGATCGACTTCACGATGTCGGCGGTAAGCTCATGGTCTCGCCGAATGTCGACACCGAGGTGCTGGCGCGCGCGCATCAACACGGCATGGTGACGATGCCGGGCGTGTTCTCGCCGACCGAGGCGCTGCTTGCGGCGCGATCAGGAGCGTCGAGCCTGAAATTCTTTCCCGCGAGCGTGCTCGGCGCATCCGGCATTGCCGCGATCCGCGCCGTGCTTCCGGCCGGCGTGATGATCGCCGCCGTCGGTGGTGTCTCCGATCAGAATTTTTCGGAATACATCAACGGCGGCGTGACGGCGTTCGGGCTCGGCAGCAGCCTCTACAAGCCCGGCATGACGGCCGCCGATGTCGCGGCCCGCGCCAGGGCGACGATCGCCGCTTACGATCGGGCGATTGCGAAAGACTGAGCCGGCAATAAACAAGCCGTGATCCTGCCTGGTCTGTTGTCCCTCATATTGTCGCGATGTTGATGTTTCAGCATCGTACAATGTGGCGCGGGACAGCAGGAGACCGACATGGCGATCAACAACGTGGCCGATCTGTTCGCGGCAACGCTCGAACAGGCCGGCGTCAAGCGGATCTACGGCATTGTCGGCGACAGCCTGAATGCTCTAACCGAAGCGCTGCGGCGCCGTCGTACGATCGAATGGGTGCATGTTCGCCACGAGGAGGTCGCGGCCTTTGCCGCGGCTGGTGAAGCCGAGATGACGGGCAGCCTTGCGGTCTGCGCCGGCTCCTGTGGCCCGGGCAATCTGCATCTGATCAACGGCCTGTTCGACGCGCATCGCAGCCGGGTTCCCGTGCTGGCGATCGCCGCCCAGATTCCCACCGCCGAGATCGGCAGCGGCTATTTCCAGGAAACCCATCCGCAAAACCTGTTCCGGGAATGCAGCCATTATTGCGAGCTGGTCTCGGACCCGAGCCAGCTTCCTTACGTGCTCGAAAACGCCATCCGCGCCGCTGTCGGCTTGCGCGGCGTTGCCGTCGTCGGCATGCCCGGCGATGTCGCCTTCCGTGCACCGCCGAAGCGCGCGCTGTCGACGACGCGCGGCCTTGCGCTGTCGGCGCCGAAGATCGTGCCGGCGGAGGGCGAGCTGAAGGCGCTCGCCAACCTCCTGAACGGCGCCGCGCGTGTCACGCTGTTCTGCGGCCGCGGCTGCGCCGGGGCGCATGCGCCGCTGATGCAGTTTGCCGAAGCCCTGAAGAGCCCGATCGTGCATGCGCTCGGCGGCAAGGAGCATGTCGAATACGAGAATCCTTATGATGTCGGCATGACCGGCTTCATCGGCTTCTCCTCCGGTTACGCCGCCATGCACGCCTGCGACGCCCTGGTGATGCTCGGCTCCGATTTCCCCTACAAGCAGTTCTTTCCGACCGACTGCCAGGTCGCGCAGATCGACATCCGTCCGGAAAATCTTGGTCGGCGCTGCAAGATCGATCTCGGCGTCGTCGGCGATGTCAAGCTGACCATCGAGGCGCTGCTGCCGCTCCTCAAGAGCAAGACGCAGCGCAAGCATCTCGATGACGCAATCGGGCACTACAAGAAAGCGCGCGAAGGCCTCGACTCGCTGGCCAAGGGCACGCCGGGGAGTAAGCCGATCCATCCGCAATATCTGGCGAAGGTCATCAGCGACCACGCCTCCGACGATGCCGTGTTCACCGCCGATGTCGGCACGCCGACGGTGTGGGCCGCGCGCTATCTCGACATGAACGGCCGCCGCCGGCTGGTCGGCTCGTTCGTGCACGGCTCGATGGCCAACGCCATGCCGCAGGCGATCGGCGCGCAGGCCTCGCAACCCGGCCGGCAGGTGATCTCCCTGTCGGGCGACGGCGGCTTCACCATGCTGATGGGCGACCTGATCACGCTGACGCAGATGAAGCTGCCGGTGAAGGTCGTCGTCTTCAACAACGGCGTGCTCGGCTTCGTTGCGCTGGAAATGAAGGCTGCCGGCTTCGTCGACACCAATGTGGATCTTCAGAACCCGGATTTCGCGGCGATGGCGCGCGCGATGGGCATCTTCGCCAAACGCGTCGAGGATCCCGGCGAGCTCCCGGGCGCCATGCAGGAGATCCTGGCGCACAACGGGCCGGCGCTGCTCGACGTCGTCACCGCCAAGCAGGAGCTGTCGATGCCGCCGACGATTACGCCCGAGCAGATCAAGGGCTTCAGCCTCTGGGTCCTGCGCGCCGTGATGAACGGCCGCGGCGACGAGGTCGTTGACCTCGCCAAGACGAATCTGCTGCCGCGCTAAACCGCGATCATGCGCTAGCTGCGCTTGGCCGAGGGTTGAGGCAGCTGCTCGTCGCGGCGCTGGAAGCGTTGCCAATGCAGCACGATGCCGATCAGCAGCGCCGGGACGAAGCCCAGCGCGATCAGGAAATGCGGCAGTTGCTTCGGCGAGATGAAGGCAATCGCGATGTCGGAGATCAGCCAGAGCGCGGCGAACATCACCGCGAAATCCAGGCGCGGACAGCGGAGATAGTAGAACACGGCGGTGATGACGATGGCTGGCCCGATCGCGATGCCGATCATGACCGTCGTCAGCTCCTTCGGCGTCAGCGCGTCGAGCATCATCGCTGCCAACAGCCAGATGGCGGCGAACATGGCGACGATGTCGAGCGGATGCCGCAACCCAATTCCTCTCGCAGGATACGCACTATCGTTGTGGCCGCAAACCCCGTCCGTCAAGTAAAATACGCCTATTCCTCGTCGCTTCCGGGCGTCGGGCGCAGCATGAAATGACCGAAGGCGGAGGCGATCGGCCTATTCGCATCGTCCTGCCAGGCCCGCGCCTCGAAGGCGACGATGCGCCGGCCCTGCTTGACGATCGAGACATTGGCAAAGCTGTCCAGCGCGCGGCCGGAACGCAAATAGTTGACAGTGAGTCCGATCGGTTTTGGTAGTGCGGCGATCCCGAGCTCGCGCCTCACGCCGACGATCGCTGTGGTCTCGAGCAAGGCCCCGGTCATGCCGCCATGGATCGCGGGCAGGATTGGATTGCCGATGATCTTTGGCGAGAACGGCATCATCAGCGTGCCGTCGTCGTTGATGCGGATGCCAAGCCAGCGCGCGAACGGGCTGCTCGCGAACGCGCCGTCCGGATCCTCCGGCGCATCCAGCGTCGGGATGTTGCGCGAATCCATCCTGCCGTCCGCCAGCATGTTGGTGCGATTGGCGCCGATCATGAAGCAGGCGGTCGCGGTCGCCACCGGATCGCCCTCGGATTCCTGATAGGCGGTGGAGCGCACGAACGCGATCGAGCGGGTGGTGCGATAGCAGACCGAATGCGCCTTGATGTCGAGGCCCGGGGTCGCCGGTTTCTGGTAGTCGATGCGCAGATCCAGCGTCGCGATCGCGCTTGTGCCGTCGAGCGCGAGCTGCACCGCCATGCCGCAGCTCTCGTCCAGCATCGCCGTGACGACGCCGCCATGCAGCACGCCGGTCTCGGTGTCGCCGACGAACACGGGCCGGTAGGGCAGGCTCGACCAGGCCTCGCCCGGCGCGAACCGGTCAAGCTGGAGACCGCTGATATGGCCGTAGTCGGAGCGGCGGCCCTGGATGGCCTCGGCGAGTTCCTCGAACGGGAGCGTGGTCGGAGAGGTGGACATGGTGACGTTCTAGACCAGTGCCGAGCGCCACGCAAAACCTCGCATGCGCCGTCTAAGCCTGGTCCGCCAGGGCGGTTTGGCCTCGACAGAGCCGGGCGAAGCAACGATGGTGGACGTCCTGTTCGTCCACTGCTTGCCAAGGAGTGCCCATGGCCGATCCCGAGACGCCCGCCACCAGCCAGGGTCCCGTCACCATTTCGAGCTCCAGCGCGGAGCGGGCGCCCATCGTCTATTTCGACGGCGCCTCCTGCTTCGGCCATCACAACGGTGCGATCCAGATTGAGCTCGCCGCGAACCTCTTGATGCCGGTCGGCGCCGCCGTCAGGGTCGACGTGGTCCAGACCGCTCATCTGCGCTGCAGCGTGGCCGCGGCGCTGGCGCTGCGCGAAGCGCTCGACAAGGCGCTCGCGATGTATCAGCAGGGGCGGCAGCAGCCGACGGAAGAGATTCCGGCGGTGAAGAATTGAGGCTGCACTTCAACGCCTGGGAACTGGCCCGTTGCGATCGACTCGGGAAAAGCGCAGGGACACCGGTAACGTGTAACATTGCCGGTCCACTACCGTAAGCTCGCGGCCTGCGCTAGTCTCGATCGAAGACCCGCGGACTGGAGGCTCTCATGCCGGATCAGGAACACAGATCTGTCACGCCATCCTGGCTCACGTCACCTTTGCTGCTAACCTTGGTCGGCCTGATCGGAACGGGCACCGGAGCAGTCTTGCAAGGCTTCTGGAATACCAGACTCGAGCGCGAGAAGTTCGAATTTTCCTTGATCGCAAAGGCGTTGGCGGTCCCGAATAAGGATGAGGCCGCGCAAAATCTTAAATTCCTAGTCGATGCCGGGCTGATCAACCAATTCAACTCTGAGAAAATCGCCAAGCTGGCCGCCAATCCGAAAACGCTTCCGGACTTCCTCGGCCTGTCCGGACTGATTCCAGTGCGGCAGGGCAAGATGATCCTGTCGCGTGTTGGCACCTATCAAGGAGCGATCGATGATGAGTGGAACGACGCCTACCGCAAAGCGATCATCGATTTTCAAGCATCGCAGAACATGAATGCCGATGGATTGATTGGGCCTCAGACATTCGATCGAATGAAAACTGAATATACGAAAGCAACGGGCATTTGGCCGCCGGCTGAGACGCCTAAGTCGAAGCCATGAGCACTCACCCGTTCGTCACATGCACCTTCGGCTTCTTGCCGTCGTTCCACTTGCCGTCGAGCGCGCGCTCGATCTGCGCAGCAAGTTGCAGCAGCAGGCCGTCATTCGCCTGTTTTGCAATGGCCTGGATGCCGAGCGGCAGGCCGTGCTCGTGGGTCGCCATCGGCATCGAGATCGCGGGCATGCCGCAGAGATTGGCGAGCGGCGTAAACGCAAAGTTGCGCCAGAGATTGCCGAACCAGTCGAGCACGTCAGGATTGTCGGAGATGGTGAGAAACTCTTTCGTCCCGACCTTCGGCGTCGGCAACGCGGTGATCGGCGTCAGGATCACGTCCCACTGCTCGAAGAACGCACCGAAGCTGCGCGACGTCGTGTTGAACACGCCCTGCATCTTTGCGCGCTCGGCAAAGCTTGTGTGCCGGCCTGCTTCCCAGATCCGGACGTTGACGGGCTCGATGAGATCTTCCGGCGGCCGCTCCAGTCCGCGCGCAGCGAGCACGTTGGCGATCACCACGGCAAAGTTGCTGATGTAGCAGGTGGTCTGCGCCTCGAATGCGGCGCGGAAGTCGAGCTCGGGCAGGGCATAGTCGACGTGATGACCGAGGCCTTCGAGGAAACGGCCGGCCTTGGCCAGCTCGGCGGCGATGTGCGGCGTCGCGGTGTAGTCGCCCCAGGTGTGCGACAGCGCAATCCGAAGCTTGCCGGGATCGCGCTTGATCATCTCGCCGTAGGGCTGCGCCGTGGTCCAGAACGGCATAAACTCGCCGGGAGCGGGGCCGCGGGCGTGGTCGACAAAGGCGGCGGTGTCGCGCACGGAGCGCGATTGGCAGCCCTGGATCGAGACGAGGCCGGTGAGGTCCGACATGTGCGGGGCCAGCGAGAACACGCCGCGCGAGACCTTCAGCCCGATATTGCCGTTGACGCCGGCGGGAATGCGAATCGAGCCGCCGCCGTCGGTTGCATGCGCGATCGGCACCACGCCGGCCGCGACCATCGCCGCGCTACCCGCCGACGAGCCGCAGGTGGTGTAGTCGGTGTCCCAAGGATTGCGCGTGACATAAACGGCGGGATTGTCCGCCGAGCTGCACACGCCGAACTCCGGCGTCGTCGTCCGTCCGATCAGGTTCAGCCCGGCCTGACGGAATTTACCAGTCAGGAACGTGTCGGCGGCGGCGCGATTGCCGCGCATCAGCAGCGAGCCCATCTCCTGAAGCCGCCCTTTCATGGTTGGCCCCAAATCCTTCATCAGGAAGGGCAAGCCGGCGAAAACACCGGCAAGATTGGCGCCGTCCTTGGCCGGGTCGGCGATCACGTCCTCGAACAGCTCGACCACGCCCGACAGCGCCGGATTGACTTTGGCGACGCCGGCGGCGGCCTGGCGCGCCAAGTCCTTCGCCGTGAGCTCGCCCTTGCGGACGCGCGCCGCCAGCCCCACGCCATCGTGCTGCGCCCATTCGTTCCAGCTCATCGGCAAAGTCATGCGGTCCAAACCTCTTCGTGCGCCACCATCTTAGTTTCGCACAGGAACAGTTTAATCAACTGAGCCGGCGCGAAGGGCAGGGTTGCGCCGGATGGAGGGGTCGTTTGCGAGCCGGCATTGCATGCGCACGCATCAATTCGAGAGCTTTGCGATCACCGCGACCGGCCCGCCGCCGGCCGGCCCCTGGTGCTCGGCGCCACCGGAGACGTAGACCGCACTGGTGCCAGCGAGGCCGGCGATCAGGCCGCCGACCGCGGCGCGGGCGTGGCGTGTCGAGCTGATGTCGGTGTCTTCCAGCATGGTGTGGCGCAAGCCGCGCACGCTGCCGTTCGGCGAGGCCTCCGCCTTGGCGAAGATATTGACGAACTTGCGCCCCGCGGTTGCCTGCGGCGCGATCCCGAGTCCGACGCTGTTCAGCGCTGCGATCACCGCGGCGGAGTCGATGGCGTCGCTCATCACGGCGTGCCCGATCTCGAATTCGCTCACCGATGACGCCGAATTGCCGAGCACGATGACGACATTGTGCATCAGCTCGATGCCGGCCGAGGTCGAAGCGACCTTCGAGAACAAATCGTAGCGCCGCAGCACGTCCTCGTCGCCGATATCGGATGCGATCTCGCCAAGCGCGACCGCAACCCCGAGCGCGGAGGCGCCGCGCGAATACGCCATCGAGCCGTAGGCGCTGGTCGTCGCCGTCTTGTTGCCACGCGCGCTTGCGGCCTCGACACGGTCGCTGGTCAGCAGCGGGCACTTGATCTGCACGAAATGGACGTCGGCGGGATCGGCGATCCCGGCATCCTCCATCGCGGTCTTCACCGCCTTGGCCGTCTCCGCGATCTGTGCGGAACGGCCGAGCTCCTCGGGGAGGAAATCCCTCGTGTGCGCCATGCCGATGCTCAGGCGTTTGCCGGAGATGCCTGCGGGCTGTTCGCCGACTTCCCGGCGCGTGAATACGGTGATGTGCGGGCTGAGCACACCCTCGGTGCCGCCGGACATCACGAAGGCGATGCGCTGCTCGACTTCGTGCGGCGTCAGGCCGAGATGAGGCGCCAGCGCCGTGCACAGCGCGGCAACGGCGTATTCCCGGGTGAAATCATTGACGCCGCCATTGCCCTCGGTTTTGCCGAGGATCGCCAGGATCGATGCCGGATCGATCGCGCCGGAGTCGATCACGCTCATGAGGCCGGACACGTCGCCGGGGCCCTTGGTGGCGATCCTGATGACGCCGAACGATGTCGTCCGCATTATTGTCCTCGTGTGGGGTTCAGGGGCCCGGCGGACAGACCAGCCGTCGAACGGGGGCGGCTGTCAATCCCCGTTGTCGTCCTGGCGAAAGCCCCCATTGGCGCTAAAATAGTTTGATCATGGCCTGGTAGCGTCGCTTGCGTCTGGGCGGCTCGCGTAGATGTCGCTGGAGAGCAGGCGAAAGCCAGGACCCATTACCCCAGGGAGCAGTTTGGCGAAGACTCGTCGTTCGGTACTGCTACCGACTGAGATTGATAGATTCCGCGGTATGGGTCCCGGCTTTCGCCAGGACGACAAGGGGATAGAGTCTTCACGTCACCAACGTTCGCCATACCCGCACGATTGTGGCGAGATCGCATCGCGCCCGCAAGAAAAAACCTCTGTCGACGGTTGCGCGCCGCACCTTGATGAATCAACCTTGGTTGGTCCATAAGCGGCGTCCCGCGGCCCGGTCTCGGTTTCCGCGTTGCGTGCTTGGATAGAGGGGTTCTCGCGTGGCGAATATCAACCTGAAAATTGCGCAGGAGCTTGGGGTTCGCCCGGAGCAGGTCGAGGCGGCGGTGACGCTGCTCGACGGCGGCGCCACGGTTCCCTTCATCGCCCGCTACCGCAAGGAAGCGACCGGTGCGCTCGACGACACGCAATTGCGCAACCTGGAGGAGCGTCTGGTTTACCTGCGCGAGCTCGAAGAGCGCCGCAAGGCCATCCTCGAATCGGTCCGCGAACAGGGCAAGCTCGATGCGGCGCTGGAAGCCACCATTCTCGCCGCCGACAGCAAGGCGCGCTTGGAAGACATCTATCTGCCGTTCAAGCCGAAGCGCCGCACCAAGGCGGAGATCGCCAGGGAAGCCGGCCTCGAGCCGCTTGCCAACCAGCTGATGGCGGAGCCTGGCAACGATCCGAAAATCGTGGCCGAAGCCTTCGTCAACGCAGAGAAGGGCGTCGCGGATGCCGCCGCCGCACTCGACGGTGCCCGCGCCATCCTGGTCGAGCGTTTCGACGAGGATGCCGACCTGATTGGCGCTTTGCGCGAGGAGATGTGGACCAATGCGCGCATGGCATCCAAGGTGCGCGACGGCAAGAAGACGGAAGGCGAGAAGTTCGCGGACTATTTTGATTTCTCCGAGCCGCTGACCAAGCTGCCCTCGCACCGCATCCTCGCGATGTTCCGTGGAGAAAAAGAAGAGATCCTCGACCTCCAGATCCAGGCCGAGGCCGAGGCGCCGCCGCCTGGCGTGCCGGGCGCCTATGAGCTGAAGATCATGAAGCGGTTCGGCATCGCCGATCTCAAGCGGCCCGGCGACCGCTGGATGATCGACACCGTGCGCTGGGCTTGGCGCACCAAGATCCAGGTGCATCTCAACATCGATCTGCGCATGCGGCTGTGGAATGCGGCCGAGACCGAGGCCGTGCGCGTGTTCGCCTCGAACCTGCGCGACCTCTTGCTTGCCGCGCCCGCCGGCACCCGCGTCACCATGGGGCTCGATCCCGGCTTCCGCACCGGCGTCAAGGTTGCCGTGATCGACGCAACCGGCAAGGTGGTCGATACAGCCGTGATCTATCCGCACGAGCCGCAGCGGCAGTGGAACGAGGCGCTCGCGATCCTCGGCAAGCTGGCGCTGAAGCATCACGTCGAGCTGATCGCGATCGGCAACGGCACCGCCTCGCGCGAGACCGACAAGCTCGCGGCCGACCTCGTCAAGGGCCTGCCCGACTTGAAGATGACCAAGATCGTGGTGTCGGAAGCCGGCGCGTCGGTCTATTCGGCTTCCGCCTTCGCTTCGCAGGAATTGCCGAGCATGGACGTCACCCTGCGCGGTGCGGTCTCGATTGCCCGGCGCCTCCAGGATCCGCTCGCCGAGCTCGTCAAGATCGAACCCAAGGCGATCGGCGTCGGCCAGTATCAGCACGATCTCGGCGAGGCCAAGCTCGCACGCTCGCTCGATGCCGTGGTCGAAGACTGCGTGAACGCCGTTGGCGTCGACGTCAACACCGCCTCCGCGCCGCTGCTCGCGCGGGTGTCAGGTGTAGGCTCGGGCCTCGCGCAGAGCATCGTGCAGCATCGCGACGCCAACGGCCCGTTCAAGTCGCGAAAGGCGCTGAAAGACGTGCCGCGGCTCGGGCCGAAGGCGTTCGAGCAGTGCGCGGGCTTCTTGCGCATTCTCGGCGGCGAGGATCCGCTCGATGCCTCCGGCGTGCATCCGGAAACCTATCCGGTGGTGCGGCGGATTCTCAGCGCTACCAAGAGCGATATCAAGGCACTGATCGGCAACAGCGAGATCGTGCGCACGCTGAAGCCGAAAGACTATGTCGATGAGACATTCGGTCTGCCGACCGTCACCGACATTCTGCGCGAACTGGAAAAGCCCGGCCGCGACCCGCGCCCGGCATTCAAGGCCGCGGTGTTCAAGGAAGGCGTCGAGGAGATCAAGCATCTCAAGAAGGGCATGATCCTGGAGGGCACTGTGACCAACGTCGCTGCCTTCGGCGCCTTCGTCGACATCGGCGTGCACCAGGACGGGCTCGTCCACATCTCGGCGATGTCGAAGACCTTCATCAAGGACCCGCGCGAGGTGGTGAAGCCCGGCGACATCGTCAAGGTGAAGGTGCTGGACTTCGAGGTCGCACGCAAGCGCATCTCGCTGACGCTGCGGCTCGACGACGAGGTCGGCGAGAAGAAGGATGCGCCCGGCATGCAGCGCGACAATTCACGCAACACCGCCCGCATGACATCGTCGGCGCCGCGCAAGCAGGAGTCCTCTGGCGGCGGCGCGCTCGCCGAAGCCCTGCGCCGCGCAGCCGAGAAGAACGGCGGCAAGCGCGCGTGAGTCCTTACCTCTCCTCGCTCTTCAGCCGGGAGAGGTCGGAATCCGCGCGCAGCGCGAATTCCGGGTGAGGGGAGCCCCCGCGAGTTGAGCTGCTCGACGTACGGAGAGAGCTCTATCCACTCGTCATTGCGAGTTGGGA
>NZ_VSTH01000083.1 GCF_008123965.1 Bradyrhizobium hipponense
ACATCAAAGCACGAACTCAAAGAGCGCGTCATGGCCGGAATTGACGAGGTCAATCGCCGTGCCGTCGTCCATACCTGGTCCCACAAACTCGCCGAGGCCACCTGATATGATTCGAACCAAGGAAACGCTGACCTAGTTCATTGCAGGTTTAGCCTGCGAAAGACCTGAACGTGCTGGCGTTCCAAGGACGAGCTGAGACAGATATGGAACCGTTCGAACAATCGAGCGGACCGTCAGTGCGAACACAACAATGGAGGCTCCGAGCGTACCGGCGACGGCAAAACGGGTCGTGAGATCCCAACGTTCTCCGAACTGCATGAAATCCATGAGACGGAAAACGGTACCCTGGACCAGGTAGAGCAGAAGCGTGCTCTGGCCCAACTCCACAGCGATAAAGCGGCCCGCTCGATTTGAACGGCCAATGCGCCAGCATAGCAAGAAGAGTTCAATAGCGATTGCTGAAGCAGCTGCAGAGCCAACAAACATCAAAAACACGTTTTTAGCCGACCTAAAATCGTGAATGATGGCAAGATTATTATAGATATAAGTATCCTTGCTCCAAGCTAGAAAGCCTACGCAAGTCACTATCGAGAGAAATACAATCAGGAGCATCTTCCCAGATCGCACTGTACTCATCCATCGTTCTCGCGATTGAGCCAACAAGAATCCCAAGCAGAAGAACGGGTAAGTGAATTTGATCAGAGGAGATATGGAAAATGTCACGGGCGCGAGCGCAACCAGTACGGCTGATCCAGATATGACCCACGATCCGTGCTTGAGATTGGTAAGTATCTTGACGAGAAGGTAGGAAACAAAGGTGGCCCAGATGAACCAGTATGTGCCAGCGAAGTCGTGTACAAATTCCAGAGGCCCGCTCGTTACGCTAGTTGCGCGCCACAATGCCCCAAATTTGGCGGTCTCCATGAAGGCCCACCAAAACAGCATCGGCAGCAGGAGCTGCTTCGCACGATCGCTGGCGGCTCTAGTGAACGACTTGCGCAGCAGCGATCGACAAGAAAGGTATCCACTTATCGCCATAAAGAGCGGCATGTGAAACATATAGATCGACTTGTAGTACGGCGAATACCAAAACCCATCATCTCGGTAGATGATGTGCTGGATCAAATGCCCCACGATCACCAAAATAATGAGCGCACCTTTCGCGAAATCTAACTGTAGATCTCGGTCGTTTGCTCCCGGTGTACGCGGCTCGTGTGCGATCGATCCAGTCACGGTTGCCAATGTGTCAAACATCTAAATATCTGTGTTCCGATGAGCCGGTGGCCGGTTGTCTCTTTCTTTTCTGCCTCATTGTTCGGCTAAATGAAAGGTGTCGATGTGACAATTTGGATGCAAAAATAGGCTCGGGCTTCTGAGGCGCTGAAACCGTTGATTGCGGTTGCAGCTATGCTGCAAACCGCTAAGGGTGGGGTCGCCGCTGCGCAATGTACGGTTCTGAATGATGTCCACACCCATGCTGGGAGGCGTGAAACTCGCTGGTTGGTATGTATCCGGTGAAGGCGTCTGGTTTGATCCTATTACCTGATCTGCTTGGGTTCAGCAGGGTGAGCCACGTTCTCAGAACGGCAGTTCTAGGCGGGAGAGCGTAAATGCGCTTGTCGGGCCCGCGTGCAGGACGTCGCGAGCCAAGCTTGTCGATCAATATCGTTGGCCTGGGCGGTGGCGATCAGGCTGAAGGTCGCAACGTCGCGGCGGCGGCCCTCACTTGTGGACGAGCTCACACACGACGCAAATTGACCAGCTCTCCGCAGAGCCCTGTCACAGCATATTACGATGTTCCACTCGACTCTGCGCCAACGAGCTCACCTCCGGCAGACCTCAGACTTGAAAACTCGGATAAACCAGCTCGGCGAGAGGCCCTCGCAACTCTGAGGTGCTAGGTAAAAGGTGCTGCTCGCGCTCAGGTGGTGGTGGAGAAGCGCAGCGGGGGTGTTCTCGCGCATTAACCGACTCGGCGGAGCACAGACAGCCTCGACAATCCAAGCCTCGCGTCCATGATCATGGCCTCAAAGCTTCTGACCATTTCGGGCGATATGCGAGGAATTGCGCCAACACTTGCGCGGCGATACTATTCTAGCAAGTTTCTTTCGTGTGCCTGCAAACTAGACGACAGTCATGGAACGGGACGTTTG
>NZ_VSTH01000084.1 GCF_008123965.1 Bradyrhizobium hipponense
CCACCGGCGTGCAGACCGCAACCAACTCCGGCGGTACGGCGACGCTGAGCACCGCAACCGGTCAGACCAACTCCTCGCTGGTCGCCGGTTCGCTGCATATCTCCACCGGCGCCAACACGGATCTGTCAATCACCGGTTCGGGTAATGCGCTGTCTTCGCTCGGCCTGACCGGTTCGACCGGCACCGGGACCGCGTTCACAGCGAGCCGAACGCCTGCATCCGGAAGCGTCTCCGGCAAGACCTTGACCTTCTCCTCCTTCAACGGCGGCACGGCGGTGAACGTCACCATCGGCGACGGCACCAATGGCACGGTCAAGACGCTCGATCAGCTCAACACGGCTCTCCAAGCCAACAACCTTGCGGCTACCATCGATGCCAATGGCCTGCTCACAATCTCCGCGACCAACGAGTACGCCTCCTCAACGATCGGCTCGGCAGTCGCGGGCGGCACCATCGGTGGCACGATCACTTCGGCCCTGAGCTGGACAAACGCGACGACTCCGACCGTTGATCCCGTGGCGCAGGCCGCCCGCTCCAACCTCGTGTCCCAGTACAACAACATCATGTCGCAGATCGACACCACGTCGGTCGACGCGTCATTCAATGGTGTCAACCTGCTCAATGGCGACCAGCTCAAGCTCGTCTTCGACGAGACGGCCAAATCGACCCTGAACATCACCGGCGTGACCTTCAACTCGAAGGGTCTGGGTCTGGCCGGCCTGGTTCAGGGCACCGACTTCATCGACAACGCCGCGACCAACAAGGTGCTCGTCAGCCTGAACTCGGCCTCGAGCACCCTGCGGTCGGAAGCCTCGACCCTGGGTTCGAACCTCTCGGTCGTGCAGATCCGCCAGGACTTCAACAAGAACCTGATCAATGTGCTGCAGACCGGCTCTTCCAATCTGACGCTGGCCGACACCAACGAGGAAGCGGCCAACAGCCAGGCGCTGTCGACCCGCCAGTCGATCGCGGTCTCCGCGCTGTCCCTGGCCAACCAATCGCAGCAGAGCGTGCTCCAACTGCTCCGCTAGTAAGTCGCGGCAATCGCAAGGCAAATACGGCGGCGGGGCCTCGGCCCCGCCGCTTTTTTGCGTGTGCAGGGAAGGTGCAGATCCCGCAGCCGAGGCCGGGAAGGGGCGCTAACTAGGCATTAACCGTATCTCTTAAACCGCCGTTAACCATACTTTAAAGGACAGCCCCTAAAACTGGACAAAAGCCCGCCTTCCAGATCGGCGAGCCCCGATTCGTACCCGGTTCAAGAGGAAGACCCGCCATGTCCAACATCGTTCTCTCGGCGTCGGTTCGCCAGAACCTGTTGTCACTGCAGTCGACGGCCGACCTGCTGGCCACGACACAGCAGCGCCTCTCGACCGGCAAGAAGGTCAACACGGCGCTCGACAACCCCACCAACTTCTTCACGGCGCAAGGGTTGGACAACCGGGCGAGCGACATCAGCAATCTCCTCGACGGAATCAATAACGGTGTGCAGGTGCTGCAGGCGGCCAATACCGGCATCACCTCGCTGCAAAAGCTGATCGACAGCGCCAAATCGATCGCGAACCAGGCGCTCCAGACCACCGTCGGCTATTCGACCAAGTCGAACATCACGACGACGATCCCCGGTGCAACGCCTGCCGATCTTCGCGGCACCACGAGCTATACGTACGCAACTGCAACCGGCAATGTCGTCACCGACGGTACTGCTGGTGGTACGACTCCGATCACCGGCGCGACCACGCTCGGTGGCCTCTCGCAGCCACTGGCAGGATTTGCAGCTCCCGACGGTGCCGGTACGGCAAACAGCCTTGCGCCGGGTCTCACCCTGCTCGGCACGCCCAGCAACACCACCATCGCGGCGAACGGCGCGCCTTCGGACGGCGATGTGATGATCGTCGACGGCAAGACCATCACGTTCAGGGCCGGCGCTGCGCCTGCGGTGGCCAGCGTTCCCGCCGGTTCCGGCAGGAACAACAACGTCGTCACTGACGGCAATGGCAATTCCACCGTTTACCTCGGGACAAATGCCGTCCCGGCCGCGACGGTCCAGGACGTGATGGACGCGATCGATCTCGCGAGCGGCGTGCAAAAGGCCGCTATCGCGGGCGGCACTGCGACATTGTCGAGCTCGTCAGGCACCAACGCAGCCATCGCCGGCGGTGTTCTGACCCTCACCACCGGAACGGGCGCCGATCTCAGCGTCACCGGCAAGGCCGACTTGCTGAAGGCGCTCGGTTTGACGACCGCGACCGGCTCCGGCAACGTCAGTGTTACCAAGGCACGGCTGACGACCTCGGCGACGCTGGGTACGCTTGTTGACGACGGCTCCACGCTGAACGTTGATGGCAAGACGGTGTCGTTCAAGAACGCGGCGGCTCCTGCTGCTGCTCCGACGGGGTCCACCAAGATCGGCAACATCGTGACGGACAACAACGGCAACTCCGTCGTGTATCTCCAGGGCGCAAGCGTTCAGGATTCACTGAATGCGATCGACCTGGCCTCGGGCGCCGGCATCGTCAGCGGCGGTGCCGTGGTTGCGGCGAGCGGTTCGTCGCTTTCATCGGTCGTCAACGGCGCCCTCAAGCTCAGCACCGGCACCACGGCGGATTTGTCGATCACCGGCACGGGCAACGCGCTGTCCGCGTTCGGCCTGACCGGTCCGACCGGCACCGGCACGGCCTTCACTGCTGGTCGCGCGCCCGGACCGGGCAGCATCTCGGGCAAGACCCTGACCTTTACCTCGTTCAACGGCGGCACGCCGGTCAACGTGACCTTTGGTGATGGTACCAACGGCACCGTCAAGACGCTCGATCAACTGAACTCTCAGCTGCAGGCGAACCATCTGACCGCAACGATCGACGCCAACGGCGTGCTCACGATCACCACCGTCAACGAGTATGCCTCCTCGACTCTCGGCTCGGTGACTGCCGGGGGCGCGGTCGCCGGCACGATCACGGGTGTGATCGCTTTCACGACCGCCCAGCCGCCGATCCAGGATCCGGTCGCGCAGACGGCGCGCTCAAACCTGGTCAACCAGTTCAACAACATCTTGGCGCAGATCGACACGACTTCGCAGGATGCTTCCTTCAACGGCGTGAACCTGCTCAATGGCGATACGCTGAAGCTGATCTTCAACGAGACCGGCAGCTCGACACTCGGCATCAACGGCGTGGTCTTCAACGCGGCCGGCCTCGGCCTCAGCAACCTCGTCAACGGTATCGACTTCATCGACAATGGCGCCACCAACAGGGTGCTGACCAGCCTGAACGCCGCCTCGAGCACGCTGCGCTCGGAAGGTTCTGCGCTCGGCTCGAACCTCTCGATCGTGCAGGTGCGTCAGGACTTCTCCAAGAACCTGATCAACGTACTGCAAACCGGCTCGTCCAACCTCACGCTTGCCGACACCAACGAGGAAGCGGCCAACAGCCAGGCGCTCTCGACCCGTCAGTCGATCGCGGTGTCCGCGCTGTCGCTGGCCAACCAGTCGCAGCAGAGCGTGCTGCAGCTGCTGCGCTAATCCTGAGCTTGAGAATCTCCGCATCCGAAATCGCGCCGAGGCCAGGGCCTCGCCGTTCCTTTTGAGCGAGATTGCTAAGACAAGATTAGCCGAAATCAGCGCATGATAGACGCGATCGTTTACAGCGCACGCACGCGCATCTAGCTTGGGCGTGAGGAAGAATCCGCGGCCCGTAATTGTCCGGAGTGCTTCCGGTCTCTCACGTAAGCAAATCTTAAGCGGTGCTGCCTAGGGTTGGGAAAGAAATCCTTAAGCGCGTTCAACGGGCTAGGTAACCTCCAAGGTGTGATTGATGTCGAATTCCGCTGCCTCGGCTTACGCGCGTGTTGCCACGACCACAGCATCTCCTCGCGACGTCGAGGCGCAGACTCTGCTAAAGGCAGCGAACAAGCTTCAGGATGCGATCAACAACGCCGATCCGCTCAGCGAGCAGACGATGCAGGCCCTGATGTTCAATCGCAAGCTCTGGACCATCTTCCTCAGCGAAGCGATGCGCGATAACAATCCGCAGCCGATCGACGTCCGGCAGAAGATCGCCAACATCAGCGTGTTCGTGCTGAGCCAGACCGCCGCGCTGCAGATGAGCCCGCAGTTCGATCACTTCCGCCCGCTGATCGAGATCAACCGCAATATCGCTGCGGGACTGTCAGGCCGGGCGTGACCGACACCGGCAAGGCGCAGATCAGGAACGTCGTCACGGATCCCGCGACCGGTTCGACCTATCTCGACACCGCTGTCGCGACGCGCGATAATTGATCGTCAGGCGCTGAGGTCCGTATTGAGCGGACGCGAGGGCTCGGACTTCAGATCAAGTGCATGGAAATAGGCTCGCCGGCGCAGCATCGCTTCGTCGGGAAATTGATTGACCACCGCCTCGGTCCTCTCGTTGACGACCTGGAAGACGAAGGATGCGGCCGCCTGGTCGAACACGACCTGGCGTGAGACGTTTTCGTTGCCGTGCAGATCGTTGCGCACAGCCGCGCTGCTATCGCTTGCGGCGACCGTCTGGCTCACCGGCAAATCGGTTTGCACGGCTTCATTCGCCGCCGCGTTCGACGTCGTTACGATCTGCACGGGGGCCGGTATCCCCACCGGCCTGATGCTGAAATCTGTACTCATGGCAGCCTCCTGGTTGCCTCACGTGAGTCAAATCCCAACCCCTCTCAATACGCAACCATGGAACACCAGGTTTGAAGACCCGGTTAGCGAACGTGCCTAACCGCGCGACGATTTCGCCGCGCAATTTTTCATAAAATTGCAGGTGATTTTCGCGTGCGCTCAGAGCGAGCGGCTGACGGCGAGCGGCGTGATATGGCGCGGGCCGGGGGTCGCGCGGCGCCCCGCCGCCGTATAGGTGTTCGGCACGTTGCGCTTCTGGATCTCCGCATTGACGCCGCGCACGACGCTCTCGGACACCGCGTGGGCGGTGGCGAGCACGGTGAGATTGACCTGGAGCATGGCGCGGAAGGCGTCGTGGTGGCGATGCAGCGTCGAGAGCAGCTCGGGCGCGGATTTCGCCAGCTGGGTCTGGTTCGCCTTGAGCTGGCTGACGGCCCCGACATAGTTTCGCGACAGCTCCTGCTTCTTGACTTCGAGTGTCATCGCCTCGCGGACCTTGCCGGCGCGGACGAGCTCGGTCTCATGCTCGATCAGGCCGAGCAGGGCATTCATCGCATCCATCAGGCCTTCGGCAAGCTTGCGCGCCTCGGCGCTGCCCGGCGTGTTGTTCGGGCGTTGCCCGGGCATCGGCTGACGAGAGGCGTTGAAGTGGTTCATGTCGAGGGGACCTTATGCCGTGCGGATGGTTTTCGCCTGCTGCAGGATGAGGGTGCGGTAGACTTCGGTGGCGACCCCGACGCCGCCGGCCTTGGCGAAGTTCTTTGAATATTGCTCGGTCAGCATCGAGCGCCACACGCCGGTGCCCGGCGTGTCGCCGAACGGGCCTTCGCCCTTCAGGCCCGAGGTCATCTGCGAGAACATGCTGTTGAGGAACATCGCCTCGAAATCTGTGGCGGTCTTCTGCGCCTTGGTCTGCTGCTGCGGCGAGACCTTTTGCAGCGCGGCGGCGAGCTCGAAATCGGGCCGGCCGTTGCGGCTCTCCACGGAGAACGCGGAGGAGACGAGGTGTGCGCTGTTGATCATGCCCGTCTGCATCACATCACCTCGATGTCGGCTTCGATCGCGCCCGCCGCCTTGATGGCCTGGAGGATGCTGATGAGGTCGCGAGGGCCGATGCCGAGGCCGTTGAGGCCGTCGACGAGCTGCTGGAGCGAGACGCCGTCCTTGACGACGGCGAACTTCTTGCCGTCCTCGGTGACGGTGACGCCGGTGCGTGGGGTGACCACCGTCCGCCCTCGCGACAGTGGGTTGGGCTGGCTGACCTGCGGGCTCTCGGAGATGGTGACGGTGAGGTTACCTTGCGCGACCGCGACGGTGGCGACGCGGACGTCGCGGCCCATCACGATGATGCCCGAGCGCTCGTCGATGATGATCTTGGCGGCGAGATCGGGATCGACCTGGAGCTGCTCGATCTCGGTGAGAAAGGCGACCACGTTGCCTTTGAACTCCGGCGGAACCGAAAGCTGCACGGTCGAGGGGTCGATCGGCTCGGCGGTCTTGACCCCGAGATAGTCGTTGATGGCCGCTGCGATGCGCTTGGCGGTGGTGAAGTCGGCGTTGCGCAGCGCAAGGCGTACGTTGGGCAGGCGATTGAGTGCGAACTCGATCTCGCGCTCGATGATGGCGCCGTTGGCGATGCGCCCCACGGTCGGCACGCCGCGCACGATTTTCGCCGCTTCGCCCTCAGCCTGGAAGCCGGAGATTGCGAGCGAGCCCTGCGCTACCGCATAGACGTTGCCGTCGGCGCCGAGCAGGGGGGTGACGAGCAGGGTGCCGCCCTGGAGGTTCTTGGCGTCGCCGAGCGCCGAGACGGTGACGTCCATGCGCGTGCCTTGCGTCGCGAAGGCCGGCAGATTGCCGGTCACCATCACGGCGGCGACATTGCCGGTGCGGATGGTGGCGCCGCGGATGTTGACGCCCATACGCTCGAGCATCGCCTGCAGCGACTGCTTGGTGAAGGGGATGTTGTTGAGGGTGTCGCCGGTGCCGTTGAGGCCGACAACGAGGCCGTAGCCGATGAGCTGGTTCTGGCGGACGCCTTCGATGTTGGCGAGATCCTTGATGCGTGAGGTCGCGTTGGCGGACGCGGCCGAGAGCACCAGCGCTGACAGCGCGGCGCAGGCCACCCCCAAAAATCTCACCCAACGAACGCCTGGCATCCTCTGCTCCCCGAGGCTCCTCAAATCTCGGACCTGCTCGACACTCCCATGACGAGCTGGTCCGACGCTTTCCTTGCGAGCGCTGTGCCAACATCTGGCAATGGGGTTAGGCGGTTGAATAGGTTGAATAAATCTGTTTCGACCGGCGTCAGCGGATGTTCGCCCTGAGGAGCGAAACTGCCGCCTGGCGGCAGTTTTTGCCGGGCTGTTTACGCATCATTAACCATAAAGCGGCGAAGCTTGCGGCCATCGATCACCCGGATTGCTTCGATGCGCATCTACGGACCGAACGGCACCACGCTCGGAACGCCGGCCAGCCAGGCCAGGCGGACGGGCTCGGGCACCTTCGTGCTGCCCGACACATCGTCGGCGCAGGAGACGCGCGCGGCCGCAGCACCAAAGGCCACGGCCAATATCGACGCGCTGCTCGCGATGCAGGGCGTAGAGGAAGATCCGGTCGAGCGTCGTAAGCGCTCGGTCGCCCGTGGCAAGACCGCGCTCGACGTGCTCGACGATCTCAAGATGGGGCTTCTGGCCGGCAATCTCGACGCTTCGACCGTGATGCGGCTGCGCGATGCCGCCGCGAACCTGAAATCGTCGTCGGGCGATTCCGGCCTCGATGCCGTGCTCTCCGAAATTGAGCTTCGTGTCGAGGTCGAGCTGGCGAAGGCCGGGCAGGCGTAGCGCTTACGCAGCTTCCTCTTTCTGCTGTGAATCGTAGCGCCGCTGGGCGGCGAGCACGTCTTTCAGATTCTGTTCGGCCCAGTCGCGCAAGGGATCGACGGCGGCGGCGAGTGTCACGCCGAGCTGCGTGATCGAATACTCCACTGTCACCGGCACGGTTGCGATGGCGCGGCGCTTGATCAGGCCATCGCGTTCGAGCGATTTGAGCACCTGGCTCAGCATTTTCTGCGAGATGCCTTCAATCGTGCGACGCAACCGATTGAAGCGCATCGGCTCCTCCCGCAGCAGCAGCAGGATCAGCACCGCCCATTTGTCGCCAACGCGGTCGAGGATCTGGCGCGTTGGGCAATCGGCGGCATAGACGTCGGGCTTCATGCTCGTTCCTCGCGATCCGTTCCGGTTAGGCTTGCTGGTCACGCTTACCGGTTACTCCCGCGTAATCAGGTAAGCACAAAGTGCTCTCTTAACACCAGCGTCCTTTGCGATATCAAGTCACCATTAGTTACCACAGAAGCAAAGGAACCTTCCATGAAAATCGCAGTTGCCGGCGCCTCGGGCCGGGCCGGGTCCGAAATTACCAAGGAACTCTCCCGCCGCGGCCATAGCGTCACCGCGATCGCGCGGAATCCCGAGAAGATCGCTACCCTGCCGAACGTAACGCCGACCAAGGGCGACGTGCTTGACCAGGCCGGTCTGAGCAAGCTGTGGGCCGGCCATGACGTCGCCGTGAGTTCCGTGCACTTCCTCGCCAGCGATCCGCACAAGCTGATCGGCGCGGCCAGGGACTCGAAGGTGGGGCGCTACCTCGTCGTCGGCGGAGCGGGCAGTCTGGAGGTCGCTCCCGGCGTGAAGCTGGTCACAACTCCCGGTTTTCCGGCCCAATACAGGGCTGAGGCCGAGGCGGGTTCCGCCTTCCTCGACCTGCTGCGGCAGGAAAAGGAGCTGAACTGGACCTTTGTCTCGCCGTCGGCCCTGTTCATCGAGGGCGAACGGACGGCCAAGTTCCGGCTCGGGACGGATCAGCTTCTCGCAGATGCGAACGGCAAAAGCTGGATCACCTTCGCGGACTACGCCATCGCGCTCGCCGACGAAATCGAACGTCCCGCCCACCTGAGGCTGCGTTTCACGGCCGGCTACTGAGTCTCGGCCGTCCCCGGGCCCTTGCGGATAAACCTTCCTGTGCAAGGGCTTGGGGGCGGGCCTGCGGGGAGGAGGGAAATATTGTCTGTCACAGGACGCCGCTATATAAGCCCGGCTCAACGCACTCTGTTCCGTGTGCGAATCGTTGCTTAGACAGATGGGCCGCCCTTGGAAAAGTTGAAAAATTACCGACCAACCGAAAAAGAGCCTTTCATGAACGACAGGCAGAAGGAGTACTTCCGTTTGAAGCTCCTGGCCTGGAAGGATGAGATCCTCAAAGAGTCCAAGCTCACCCTGCAAGCGTTGCAGGAGGAGAACGTGAACCACCCCGATCTTGCCGATCGGGCTTCGTCCGAAACCGACCGTGCCATCGAGCTCCGCGCCCGTGACCGCCAGCGCAAGTTGATCGCCAAGATCGACGCTGCGCTCCAGCGCATCGAGGACAACACCTACGGCTATTGCGAGGAAACCGGCGAGCCGATCTCGTTGAAGCGGCTCGAGGCCCGGCCCATCGCGACGCTCTCGGTGGAGGCGCAGGAGCGCCACGAGAAGCGCGAGAAGGTCTATCGCGACGAATAAAGTCCGAGCCGCAGAGTTGCGGCTCTTTGTTTTTGTGGACGCAAGGCGCCGCTTCGCGCCGCCGGTGGCGTTGTGTGCTGTTTCTCAGCCGTCCGCCCGCCGCCGCGATTGAGAAAACTGAATCGCGATCAATGGGCTAGATTCAACTCCTCCGAGCTCACGTGAGTTCAGATGAGAAACAGGCTTCACTTCAAGTGGGGCGAATTTTGCGAGTCGCATCAACGGGATCGACTCGAATATTGAGGCGCCGGGCGAGCCACATCAAGCATCGCTGCACTCACGCCTTTCGCGTCACCTGCGGCGAGGCTGCAAGCTGAGCGCCTCCGCATAAAGCCTCGCGCACCTCAATATTTCCTTAAAGGTCCGCACCAGGCGCGACTGTTCCGCGACCGCAGAGCGTGCGGGTGGTTCGGCTGGCTTGGTCGAGGCGGGCGGCTGCACGGCCCGGGCCGTGCTTGTCAGGCCGGAGCGGGGATGCTCCACTGCCACGCATGATCGCGTAGCGTGGGAGGCGGCACCGATGGACAAAATTCTCCAGGCCGCAAAGGCGATCGCGCTCGCGCGCCGCAACCATGCGCCGCTCGCGGCGCTGCAGGTTCCGCCCGCCGACGAGGCCGAAGGCTATCTGGTCCAGCGCGCGCTCCATGATCTCCTGCTGCCGCATCTCGGGCCGCTGGTCGGCTACAAGATCGGCTGCACCAGCCAGGTGATGCAGGACTATATCGGCATCCCGCATCCCTGCGGCGGTGGTGTGTTCCAGAAGGGCGTGCATGAGAGCGGGGTGAAGCTCGCCGCCTCCGACTATGTCCGCGTCGGCGTCGAATGCGAGATCGCGGTCCGGCTGCAGCGCGACCTCGCGCCCGGCGAGGCGCCGTTCACGGCCGAATGGGTCGGCGAAGCCGTCGATGCCTATCATCCCGCGATCGAGATCGTCGACGACCGCTATGTGAAATGGGAGACGATGGGCGCACCGACACTGATCGCGGACGATTTCTTCGCCGCCGGCTGCGTGCTCGGTCCGTCGGTCCCGCGCTCGTCCGTGCCGGACCTGAAGGCGGTCAAGGGCCACGCAGTCGTGGGCGGCGAAGAGGTGAGCCACGGCACCGGCGCCGACGTGCTCGGCCACCCCCACAACGCCCTCGCCTGGCTCGCCAACCATCTCGCCGCCGAAGGCAAGGGCCTGCATGCGGGCCAGCTCGTGCTGACGGGCAGCCTGGTCAAGACGCTGTGGCTCAAGGCCGGCGACAAGGTGCGGATGGAGCTGGACGGGCTCGGGGTGGTGGAGGCGGAGTTTACGTGACGTCTCCGCATCGTCATTGCGAGGAGCCCTTCGCGCAAGCAATCCAGAATCTTTCCGCGGCGGCAGCCTGGATTGCTTCGCTCCGCTAGGAATGACGGAGTTTGCGTTGGCGGCCTGGTCAAACTTTGATCGCCGATTTGTAGTTCCCAATAGTAACAACGCTGAATACATGCGGCCCTCGCCAGGGGAGCTAGCGAGGGCCGCGTCGTACATCGTCGTTCGCGCCTAGGTTCGCGAACACGATGTGGGAGCTCGGGAGAAAGCTAGAAGGGCAGCAACACGTCCATCACTTGCTGGCCGTAGCGCGGCTGCTGCACGTCCATGATCTGGCCGCGGCCGCCATAGGCGATGCGGGCTTGGGCGATCTTGGTGGAATCGATGGTGTTGTCGCTCTGGATATCCTCGGGGCGGACGATGCCGGCGACCACGAGTTCGCGGATCTCGTAATTGACGCGGATCTCCTGCTTGCCTTCGACCACGAGGTTGCCGTTCGGGAGCACCTGGGTCACCACGGCGGCGACGTTGGTCTGCAAAGCTTCCTTGCGCTCGACGCTGCCTTTGCCCTCGCTGGATGCGGTGGAGTCGGCGGTCAGGATGCGGCCGGGCAAGATCTTGTTGGCCTGGGTGATCGTCTTGGCGCCGAGGAAGTCGCTGATCCCGGAATTTTCCGAGTTAGTGCGGCTGCGCTGAGTGTCGTTCTCGATGTTGGCCTTGTCGGTGATGTTGACGGCCACCGTCAGCAGGTCCCCGACCTGGTGGGCGCGCTGGTCCTTGAAGAAGGCGCGGCTGCCGCTGCGCCACAGCGAATTCGGATTGTAGGAGGCGACTTCCGGCTTCGGCATCGGCATCTGCACCGGTTTGTAGCCGGGCTGCGTCGTCGGATTGTCGATCGCCGACAGCTTCGGTTGCTCGCCGATCTGCGACAAGCGGTCGATCGAGGAGCAGCCGCTCGCGAGGGTGCAGGTTGCGAGCAGCAAACCGGCGAGCGCGAGGCGACGAAGACGGGAAGCCGAACTGAAAGCGGACATGACTTACTCTGACTTGGCTTGAGCTTGCAGGAACTGCGCTGGCGGGATCTGGGCTTGCGAGACTTTGGTCTGCGACGCCGGAGCAGGGGCAGCCGGGGCGGGCGTTTCGCGCTGAAGGGACGAGGTCTGCTCGACCGCAGGGGCCATCGGCGCGGACTGGCTGGCGCCCTGGACCGTGACTTGGCCGCGGCCGGTGACGACGCCGCTCAGCGTGCGCTTGGTCTGGATGTTGAGCACGCTGACGATGTCGCCTTCGGCGCCGCTCTCGACCGCCTTGCCGCGCGTGGTGAGGTAGAGGCCGGGCACCTGGTAGATGATGGTCACGTTCTGGTCGCGCTGCACGAATTCGGGCCGCGCCATATCGGCAACCCGGATCGGCGTCCCCGCCCGCATCGGCCGGCGAAGCTGCATGCCGACGGCGCGGTCGCGCGAGGCAGGCTCGCCCGTAACCTCCGCTTTCGGCCGGCGCTCCAGCGCGAGGTCGGAGGATTTCAGCATCTCGGTGCGCTCGATGTCCCGCGTCAGCACGGCGACCTCCACGGTCTCGATCGCGGTGCCGGTGAAGCGCAGCTTGGTCGGCGTCGGGTTGTTGTCGTTGCTGATCTCGAACGTCAGGTCGAAACGGCCGCTGCGTGCGTCGTAGCGCGTCGCGATCGGCTGGAGCGCGCCGCTGTTGGAGGCATCCAGCCGCATCTCGGAGATACCGCGATCGAAGGTGACGGTGATGTTGGCGGCATCGCCAAGGCCAAAGCGGCGCTCCAGCGCGGTGGCAACCGCGTTTTCGAGGTCCTTGTTGGCGAGCGTGCGGGCGAGGCGGGTGACTGCGACCTCCTTGATGTCACCGGTCATCACGCCGATCACCTGCTTGGCCCGCAGCACGCTCAGGACCTGCGCGACCGGCAGCGCGCCGGTGGTGCCGAGATCGGGCGAGCGGTACACCGGGATCAGCGCGGCCGAGCCCGCATTGTCGATGAGATCGCCGACCCGCACCAGGTCGGAGGTGACGGTGACGCTGGCACGCAGCGTCGGCGCGGCAATGCCGTCGTCGGCGGCCTGCGCCGGCAGCGCCAGCGCGATAAGGGCAGCGATGGTGGCGAGACAGGACAAGCAACGCGACGTGATCTTTCCGTTCCCTCCCCCCTTGTGGGGGAGGGTCAGGGAGGGGGGTAGCCCCGGGCGAGAGCGGAGTTCGTGGCTACCCCCCTCTCCAACTCTCCCCCACAAGGGGGGAGAGAGCCGAGTGTACATTGTGGCTGCGATCTTACGAATCATCGTCATCACCTCAGCGGAACAGCGCCGTGGTCGATTGCATCATCTGGTCGGCGGCGCTGATGACTTTGGCGTTCATCTCGTAGGCGCGCTGGGCCGCGATCAGGTCACTCATCTCCGAGACGACGTCGACATTGGCCTGCTCCAGGCTGCCCTGCGTGAGCTTGCCGTAGCCTTCGGCGTTCGCGGTGCCGTCCTGCGGCGGGCCGGAGGAGGGCGTCTCGGTGAATTGGTTGTTGCCGACGGGCTGAAGGCCCGCCTTGTTGATGAAACGGGTCACACCGATCTGGCCCTGGACGGCCGAGGTCGACGAACCCGGCAGCGTCACCGAGACCTGGCCCTGCTCGTTGACCGTGAGGCCGGAGGCGTTGTTCGGGATGGTGATGGTCGGCTGTACCGGGTTGCCCTGCGCGGTGACGATGCGGCCCTGATTGTCCATCTGGAAGGTGCCGTCGCGGGTGTACTGGAAGGTGCCGTCGGGCATCAGGATCTTGAAGAAGCCTTCGCCTGAGATCGCGAGGTCGAGGTCGTTGCCGGTCTGCGACAGCGTGCCCTGCGTCATGCTGCGCGGCGTGCCGACGGTCTTGACGCCGCCGCCGATGTCGACGCCGACAGGCACGATGGTGCCTTGGTCCGAGGCCTGCGCGCCGACGCGGCGCACGTGCTCGTAGATCAGGTCCTGGAACGCCGCCGTCTGCTTCTTGAAGCCGGTGGTGCGCAGGTTGGCGATGTTGTTGGAGATCACCTGAACGTTGAGTTCCTGTGCCGCCATTCCGGTCGCTGCGGTGTGAAGCGCCTGCATGTCAGTTCTCCCCTAATCAGGCCGGAACGTCGGCGAGCTTCTCGATCGCCGACTTGTGCATGTCGCTCTGCTGCTGGAGCAGGTTGGCGATGGAGGTGTAGCTGCGCATCACCTCGACCATGCGGCTCATCTCGCCGACCGAGTTCACGTTCGACTTCTCGATGTAGCCCTGGCGCACGTTCGACTTGGCGTCTGCCTGCGGGGTCGCGGAGCCGACGTCGTAGAGATTGGCGCCGAGCTTGGTCAGCTTGGCCGGATCGTCGAACGAGGCCATGCGGATCTTGCCGCGGATCGAGTCGGTCTTTGCCGTGCCTTCCAGCACCGTGACGGTGCCGTCCGGGGCGACGTTGATGTCGTGATCGGTCGGCTGGAACGTGATCGGGCCGCCGGTGCCGAGCACGAGGTTGCCGTCGGAGGTGACGAGCTGGCCGGTGCTGTTGAGCGAGAATTTGCCGTCGCGGGTGTAGCGCTCGCCGCCATTGGCCTGCACCGCGAAATAGGCGTTGCCGTCGATGGCCATGTCGAGCGGATTATTGGTCGGCTCCATCGGCCCCTGGCCGACGTCGCGAAAGGTGCCGCGATCCTGCACATAGGAGACGCGGCGGTCGGAGCCGACGAAATTGTCCTCGCGTGCGTTGGAGTTGAGGTACTCCTCGAACAACGAATGGTCGGCCTTGAAGCCGTTGGTATTGGCATTGGCGACGTTGTTGGCGATGACATCCATCTGCCGTTCCAACGTCATCTGCCGTGACAAGCCGATCAGAAGCGCGTTCTGCATCGGATCAATCTCCCCTGAGTGGGGCCCGCCGCGTCGCTCTCCCAAGCGCCTTGGCAACCCCGTGAACGAGACCGTCAGGTTCTCCCAAACCGTTGGGTCTCGCTCCCTTCTCAGCGAAAGCCGTGCCAACTCGGAAAATATCGTTATTACAAATACTTGGCTGTTTATCGCGGGCGACGAGGGGCGGCAGAAAGGGTCTGTTGACCATGTTTGCCCGGCAGAATTTTCCTAGCTGAGGCCCAATCGAAAGATTCCGTTAACCATTATTACCGTAGCGTTTGCGTGCAAGAGGGGCGCGTTGCGCTGGGGCATTCGTATCGCGTCATTGTCTGCCAGGGGGCTTCGCTCTTTCGACCCGACTTAGAGATGAGCGAGCCCGGCAACCATGGCAGAGAATAATGAAGCGGAAGGCGGCGCAGCCACCGAAGGCGCGGAAGCCGCTGCGCCGAAGAACAAGCTCAAGCTCATCATCATGGCCATGGGCCTGCTCGCCATCCTTGGCGGCGGTGCGGCGACCTGGTTCTTCTTCTTTCGTCACGGCGACGACGAGCATCATGCCGAGGCGGCGCCGCCGCCGAAGCCGCCGGCTTTCGTCGACGTACCCGACATCATGGTCAACCTCGCCGGCACGCCCGGGGAGCGCGTGCAATATCTGCGGCTGAAGATCGTGCTGGAGCTGAAGGAAGAGAAGCAGATCGAGGCGATCAAGCCGACGATGCCGCGCGTTACCGACATCTTCCAGACCTATGTGCGGGAACTGCGCCCATCCGACCTCAACGGCTCCGCGGGCGTCTTCCGCCTCAAGGAAGAGTTGACCAAGCGCGTCAATGCCGCGGTCGCGCCGATCCAGGTCAGCGCGGTGCTGTTCAAGGAAGTCGTGATCCAGTGAACAGGGCGGACTAGGGATCATGGCGGGCAATGACCAGGTCGACCAGGATGCAATTGCCGCCCAATGGGAGGCCTCGCTTGATTCCGAGGATCCCGCTGAGGCCGCGAAGGCTGCTTCCGAGAATGAATTATCCGAGACCATGGCCCTGCAATGGGCGGCCATGGTCGAGGACGGCAGCCGCGATCTCGGCAGCGGCAAGAACTCCGGCGAGCGCGTGCTGTCGCAGGAGGAGATCGACAATCTCCTCGGTTTCACCGTCGGCGACGTCACCCTCGACGATCATTCCGGCATTCGCGCGATCATCGATTCGGCGATGGTCTCCTACGAGCGTCTGCCGATGCTCGAAATTGTCTTCGACCGCCTGGTGCGGCTGATGACGACCAGCCTGCGCAATTTCACCTCCGACAACGTCGAAGTCTCGCTCGATCGCATCACCTCGGTGCGCTTCGGCGACTACATGAACTCGATCCCGCTGCCGGCCGTCCTCACCGTCTTCAAGGCCGAGGAGTGGGAAAACTTCGGCATGGCGACGGTCGATTCCAACCTGATCTACTCGATGATCGACGTGCTGCTGGGCGGGCGCCGCGGCACCAGCCAGCTTCGCATCGAGGGCCGGCCCTACACCACGATCGAGACTGAGTTGGTCAAGCGCCTTGTCGAGGTGGTCCTGGCCGACGCCGAACAGGCGTTCCGGCCGCTGTCGCCGGTGACGTTCACGATCGACCGGCTCGAGACCAATCCGCGTTTCGCCGCGATCAGCCGTCCCGCCAACGCCGCAATCCTGGTGCGCCTGCGCATCGACATGGAAGACCGCGGCGGCAACATCGAACTCCTGTTGCCTTATGCGACCATCGAGCCGATCCGGGGCGTTCTGCTCCAGATGTTCATGGGCGAGAAGTTCGGCCGCGATCAGATCTGGGAAGGCCATTTCGCCACCGAGATCGGGCAGGCCGAGATCTCCGTCGACGCCGTGCTCTACGAGGCCGACATTCCGCTCAAGCAGCTGATGCGGCTGAAGGTCGGCGACACGCTGCCTCTCGAGATGCGCGCGGATGCCAACGTCACCGTGCGCTGCGGCGACGTCACCCTTACCGAAGGACGCATGGGCCGGGTCGGCGACCGCGTCGCGATACGGGTGACGAAACCCCTGCGCAAGCCAAGTACGACACTTGCGATGTTCGAGAAAGTGGACGAGCAGAACAAGATGATGGAGGCCCCATGAACCACTCCCTGGGAATGGCGATCGAGACGCTGGTGGCTATCCTGCTGATGCTCACTATCGGCTACTGTATCCTGCTCAACAAGCGGCTGACGCGGCTGAAGGCGGACGAGCATTCGCTGAAGGCGGTCATCGCCGAGCTGATCACCGCGACCGAGATCGCCGAGCGCGCGATCGGCGGGCTGAAGCTCGCCGTGCGCGACGTCAACGAGAATCTCGGCAGCCAGCTCGCCGCCGCCACCCAGATGTCAGACCAGCTCTACAAGCAGCTGGGGGAAGCCGACCACGTGGTGCGGCGCCTCTCCAAGATCGCGATCGCTGCGCGACCGGTCACGAGTCCGGAACCAGCTGCTGCGCCAGCGGCTAGGCCCTCGGCGGCGAAGGCGGTGGCGGCTGCGGCCGAAGCATTCTCCGAGCGCCGAAGGTCCAGCGGTCTGGCTGCATAAAGTCCAGGTATGAAGTCCTTTCGTAACATCCGCGTCATTCCCGTCGTCCTGGTTGCGGTCGCAGGTCTCGCCACGTTGAAGGTCGCGGGCCTCGCGATCAACGGCGGCTATGTCTTCGACTACAAGCCGAATCCGACGAAGAAGTCGTGGGCGGAGGAGAACCTGAATTTCCCGACCGGGCGGGAAGACCCCGACATCACGGGATCGACGCATGGCGCGCCGAAGGAGGCGCCCAAGCCGGCCGCGCCCGAGACCAAGCCCGAGGGCACCGTGGTCAAGGTCGAGGAGGCCCAACCGCAGGTCTCGGCCTCGGAGCGCGCGATCCTGGAGCGGCTGCAGTCGCGCCGCCAGGAGATCGAGGCCCGCCAGCGCGAGATCGACATCCGCGAGAGCCTGTTGAAGTCGGCCGAGAAGCGCATCGAGAACAAGGTCGAGGAGATGAAGGCGGTTGAATCCCGCATCTCCACCACCCAGGCCGAGCAGAAGGCCGCCGAGGCCCAGCGCATGAAGGGCCTCGTGACCATGTATGAGGGCATGAAGCCCAAGGACGCTGCGCGGGTGTTCGACCGGCTGGAGATGGGCGTGCTGATCGAGATCGCCTCGCAAGTCGCCCCGCGAAAGATGTCGGACATCCTCGGCCTGATGTCGTCCGAAGCCGCCGAGCGGCTGACGGTCGAGATGGCACGGCGTGCCAATGGCGGCGGAGACCAGTCCGCCTCCGCCGGAGACCTCCCGAAGATCGATGGCAAGCCGACGCAAAAGCCGAATTGAGGGCTCATACTTAAGAAGTCCTTAATTGCCAAAATCTACAGTCGACGGCACGGGCCGGCGGCAGTGCCGGCATGGACGGTCGAACCGGAAGAATTGCCGCCAATGGCGCGAGAGGCTGCCGCTGGATTGTTGTCGCGAGCCCGCGCCATGGCGCGAGGACTGTCGCGCCATGTCCGCAAGGCGCCCGTGCTGGCGGCCTGCCTTCTGATCGGCCTCAGCACGGCTGCCCGTGCTGCCGACCCGATCCGGGGCGAGGCGACTTTCGCGGCCGGCGGCGGCTTTGCCCGTCTCGTGATCAAGCTCGGCGAGGATGTTCCCTCCGAGGTGACGACCGCGGGCTCGATCCTCATCATCCGCTTCGATCGCCCCGTCGACGTTCCCGTCGACCGCGTTCCGGAGGGCGCGCCCGACTACGTCAATTCCGCCCGGCGCGACCCCGACGGTAGTGCGATCCGGCTGTCGCTGGCACGGCGTGTCACTGTCAACACCATGAATGCGGGCGAGCGCACCTTCATCGACCTCCTGCCAGAGGGCTGGAAGGGACCACCGCCGAGCCTGCCCATGGACGTCGTCAAGGAGCTCGCCGAACGGGCTCGTGTCGCCGAGCGCGCGCTGCGTGCCCAGCGTGCTGCCGCCGAGAGCAAAAAACGTCCGACGATCCGCGTGCGCGCCTCGGTGCAACCGACCTTCGTGCGTTTCGTGTTCGAAATGCCCGACGGCGTCGGGGTCTCCTCCGTGCTCAACGAACAGAAGCTCACGCTGGCCTTCAACGCCAACCTCAATTTCGATCTTGCCGATGCGATCGTGGCGGCGCCGCCGAACGTGGCCTCGATCAAGCAGCGGGCCGACATTGACCAGACTGCGGTCGAGATATCGCTGATCGGCGATTCCGACGTGCACTCCTTCCGCGACGAGAAGAATTACGTCGTCGACATCGCCTTCCAGCCGGACAAGGGCAAGGTTGCCGCGACGCCCGAGGCGGCGATCGCGCAGGCCAAGCCGGCCGGTCACGGACCAGCTGCTGAAAAGCCGGCGGCCGAGAAGAAGGACGCCCATCGCGAGATCATCCCGCCGACGTCCGAGACGATCGCGCGCGAAGCCAAAATCGACGTCAAGCCCGACGTGAAGCCGGAACCCCCCGCTGCAGCGCCGCCTGCCGACGCTCCGAAACCAGCACCGGCACCTGTTGCGGCCGTGCCCGAAGCTGTGCACGCCGCCGAAGCGCCCAAGCCTGCGGCGCCCGTCACGGAAACTGCGGTTGCGCCCGTCAAGCCGGCAGCGCCTGCGGTCGTCGAGGCGCCCAAGGAGGTCGTGAAGGAGCCGGCCAAGGACACGATCAACGAAGCGACCAAGGAAACGACCAAGGAAACGACCAAGGAAACGACCAAGGCTGCCGAACCTCCGGCCGCGCCGCAGCCCGCCGCGGCCAGCGTCGATGCGCGCCGCGACAGCGACGGTCTGCGCGTGACGTTCCCGCTTCAGGTCGCGACCCCCGCGGCGGCATTCCGCCGCGGCGATACGATCTGGCTGGTGTTCGATACGCCAAAGCCGATCGATGTCGAGCCGATCCGCGCCAGGGGCGGCGCGATGATCGGCGAGGTCAGCCGCATGCCGCTCGACAAAGGGCAGGCCGTTCGCATTCGCCTCACCCGGCCGCTGGTCTACTCGCTGTCGACCGAGGAGGTCGGCAAGGAGACGAACTGGCTGCTGACGCTCGCCGACAAGATCCAGGCGACGCCGCTGCCGCTGATGATGTCACGCAACATCACCGATCCTGCGCTCGCCAACATCGCCATTCCCTTTGCCAATCCGGGCCTCCTGCACAAGCTGACCGATCCCGACGCCGGCGACACGCTCTATGTCGTCACCGCGCAGCGGCCGGTCCGCGGCTTCATCAAGCGCCAGGACCTTGTCGACCTCTCGCTGCTGGAATCCGCGCACGGCATTGCGATCCGGCCGAATTCCGACGAGATCGGGGTCGAGGTCGGGGCCGACAAGGTCATTCTCGGCAAGAGGGGCGGGTTGACGCTGTCGCCGGTCGACATCTCCGCCGAGCGGGCGCCGACCGCGGTACGGCCGATCTTCAGTCCCGAAAATTGGCGCAAGGGCCAGTCGGAGAACTTCATCACGCGCCAGGGCGATCTGATCGCGGCGATCGCGGCCGTCGAACCGGCGATGCGCTCGCTGTCGCGGCTCGACCTCGCGCAGTTCTACATGTCGCGCGCCATGTATCACGAGGCCAAGGCCGTCACCGACCTGATGCTGAGCGATCCCCTCAACAAGGAGGAGAGCGGCGCGCTGATCATGCATGCGATCGCAAGCATCCTGATCGGCCGGCCGGCGCAGGGCCTGAAGGACCTCGCCAATCCCGTGATCGGCAACAGCCATGACTCCCAGCTCTGGAAGGCGCTCGCCTATGCACGCCAGGGCAAATGGGCCGATGCGCGCGAAAAATTCAAGAACGTCGAATTCGCCATCGCCTCGCTGCCGCTGGACATCCAGCGGATCGTGACGATGGATGCGATGCGCGCCTCGCTCGAGGTCAAGGACTATGCCGGTGCCTCGAAGCGCCGCGGCGAGATCGAGGTGGTCGGCGTGCCACCCGAGACGGCGCCCGCCTTTGCCGTGCTGCGCGGCCGGCTCGCCGAGGCGCTCGGTCACGACAAGGATGCGCTCGACGACTACAAGATCGCGGTTGCCTCGGACGACCGTCAGGCCGCGGCAGAGGCCAAGCAGCTCGAAGTCGCACTGCGGCAGAAGCGCGACGAGATCAGCAAGGAAGAGGCGCTGCGCGAGCTCGAGACGCTGTCGATGACCTGGCGCGGCGACGCGATCGAGGTCAAGACGCTCCAGCTGCTGTCGCGGATGTACTCCGAGAACGGGCGCTACCGTGACGCGCTCACCGCGGCACGCACGGCGACCAAGCTTCAACCGAATGCCGAGGCCTCGCGCCTGGCGCAGGATCTCGCCTCCGACCTGTTCACACAGATATTCCTCGGGCCGAAAGGCGACGAGTTGCCGCCGATCGAGGCGCTCGGAATGTTCTACGAGTTCCGCGAGCTGACGCCGATCGGCCGGCGCGGCGACGAACTGATCCGCCGCCTGGCCGACCGTCTGGCCTCGATCGATCTGCTCGACCAGGCTGCCGAGCTGTTGCAATACCAGGTCGACCACCGCCTCGAAGGCGCTGCGCGCGCGCAGGTCGCCGCGCGCCTTTCCATGATCTATCTTGCCAACCGCAAGCCCGACATGGCGATTTCGGCGCTGCGCGCGAGCCGCATCAGCGATCTGTCGGGCGAGCTGCGGCAGCAGCGCCTGCTGCTGGAAGCCCGTGCGCAGAGTGATGTCGGCCGCCATGACCTCGCGCTCGACATCGTCTCCAACGTCTCGGGACGCGAGGTGCTGCGCCTGCGCTCCGATATCTTCTGGGCGGCGCGGCGCTGGCGCGAATCCGCCGAGCAGATCGAGCTCTATTACGGCGAGCGCTTCCGCGACTTCAAGCCGCTCAATTCGGTGGAGAAGAGCGACATCATCCGCGCCGCCGTCGGCTATGCGCTGGCCGACGACTCGATCGGCCTGTCGCGCTTCCGCGAGAAATATGCGCCGCTGATGAGCGAGAGCGCCGACCGGCTCGCCTTCGACATCGCGAGCAAGCCGGCCGGAGCCTCTAGCGCCGAATTTGCCGAGATCGCCAAGTTGGCTGCCAGCGTCGACACGCTCGACGGATTCCTGCGCGAGATGAAGCAGCGCTTCCCTGACGCCACCGCCCGCGCACCGGCGGCCCCGCAGGCCAAGGACGAAGCCGAGCACACCGGCTCGCTGCCGAAGATCCCCGCCGTGCGGCAGATCAAGATGATGCGGTAGGGTGTCTGCCGCAGCGCGAAGCGCAGCCCGAGACAGCTCCGCATTCTCCGTCATTGCGAGCGGAGCGAAGCAATCCAGAGTCTTTCCGCGGGGGCAGTCTGGATTGCTTCGTCGCAAGGGCTCCTCGCAATGACGGGGAGAGGCCGAAGGTTATCGTTGGGGACTGAGGGGATGCGTCGGTGACGTCGTCCCCGAGGCGTCGGCTCACCCCCCGTAGCTCTGCACCAGACTCCCCGCTACCAGCGACCAGCCGTCGACCAGCACGAAGAAGATCAGCTTGAACGGCAGCGAGATCGTCGCGGGCGGCAGCATCATCATGCCCATCGACATCAGCACGGAGGCGACGACGAGGTCGATGATCAGAAACGGCAGGAACAGGAGGAAGCCGATCTCGAAGGCGCGCTTCAGCTCGGAAATCATGAAGGCGGGGACGAGGATGCGCAGGCCGAGCTCGTCAGGCGTGGCCGGCGGCGGCTCGCCCGAGAGATCCAGGAACAGCTTCAGGTCTTTCTCGCGCACGTTCTTCTGCATGAAGCCGCGCAGAGGCACCGAGGCGCGCTGGAGCGCGTCCTCGACGCCGAGCTGGTTGGCGACGAGCGGACGAATGCCGTCGTCGTAGGATTTTTGCAGCACGGGGCCCATCACGAAAAAGGTGAGGAACATCGCCAGCGCGATGATCACCGAGTTCGGCGGCGCAGTCGCGGTGCCCATCGCCGTGCGCAACAGCGACAGCACGACCACGATGCGCGTGAACGACGTCATCATGATCAGGATCGACGGCGCGATCGACAGCACCGTGAGCAGCGCGATGAGCTGGATCGCGCGCTCGGTGACGCCGCCGCCCTGGCCGCCGCCGAGATTGATGCTGATGTCCTGCGCATGCGCAGAGCTTGCGAGCGAAGCCGCGCCGATCAGGACAGAAAGAACAAGAACTCTACGCGGGAGGGCCGGCAGCCTCACGAAGGTGGCTTTGGACGGCCGAGCAGCGAGGCCATCTCGTCCTCCAGGTTCTCGAAGCTGGTCTTTTCCGTGGCCGGTTTCGCTGGCGCGGCCGGTGCGGCGGGCGGTTCGGCGCGTGCTGCGCGCGGCGAAGGTGCCGGCGGCTCGGGCGCAACCGGAGGCGCGACCGTCTCGCCGGCCGGACGGCGCAGCGCGGCTTCGAGCCGCTGCGCCATTTCGGCCAGATTCTGTTCGGCGCTCGAGGGCGCCACAGGGGCCGTGTCCGGCCGCGGAACAGGCGGAGCCTGGGGGATCGGCGGAGGCGGCGGCGCGGCCGCGCGCTCGGCGCGCACCGGCGGCACCTTCACCGGCTCGCTCTGGCGCGGCGGACGCGGCATCAAGGGTGGTTCGCCGCGGGCAACGCGCGGCGGCGCCGGCTCGGGACGCGGCTCGCCGCGTTCCGGGCGCGGTGAGATCGGCTCGGGCGTAAAGCCGGCGAGGGGATCGCTGCGGCGCTCGGCCAGAGCGGGCGCTGGCCGGCGCACTTCGTCGGCAAATGACGGCCGCGAGGGCCGCGGCGGCGGTTCCGGCATTTGCGGCTCGGGATGATCGAGCAGTTCGGGTCGCGGCGCTTCGTCGGCCCAGCCGCTGGTGTCCGGCATGGGCGCAAGACGCGGCGGTTCGGCGGCGTTGGAACGCTGCGGCAGCTGGTCGCGGCCGGGCGCGGCGCGCACGATGTTCGGTTCGACGACGATGTCGGTCGGGCCACCGATCATCAGGAGATGCTCGACATTGTCGCGCCGGACCAGCACCAGGCGCCGGCGGCCATCGACTGCGGCGGCATCGATCACGGCGAGCCGGGGCATCCTGCCGCGCTGGGTGTTGGCACCGAGCCGGCTGCTGGCGAATCGGCGAACCAGCCATGCAGCGACGCCGATCAACGCCAGAACGACGATGAACGCGACGATGAAGGTGATAGGGCTGCCTTGCATACTTGTCCCCGACAAATGGCGCTTTTCTTGTGCCCGTGGTCAGCTGCGCCGACCACTGGCGCGCGATGCCCCAAACTGCGATCTCTTAATGTCCCACGGCAGGTTTTACCGTCCCCAACTCTTAATAACCTATGAATCGCCCGATCCAAAACGACTTCTTGGCCTGTGCACGCACCGCCAAACGGTTGGGTTAATACCGCTTTTCGGACCATAGAATCACGGGGGCGCAAAGACTTGTCCCGGCAGGGGACATGTGCCTGCGCCACCTTTAACCACCTGTTAACCATACACGCGGCAAATTCTGCCTAGCTTCGGACACAGGTCCGGGGGCGGAAGGAGCCGCAACGATGTCCACCAACGACCTCCCGGTGCTGTCGGCGCTTCGCACCAAGATGCAATGGCACCAGGAACGCCAGCGCGTCCTGTCCGAGAACGTCTCCAACTCCGATACGCCCAATTTCCGGCCGCGCGATCTGGTCGAGCCGAAGTTCGATAAGAGCGGCGCGGTCACCGGCTCGATGGGCCCCCTGGCACTCGCCCGTACCAGCGGCTCCCACATGACGCCATCCGGCTCGCCCTCGGGCTTTGATCAGAACAAGAATGCGGGCTTCGAGACCCGCCCCGCGGGCAACGCCGTCAATCTCGAGGAGGAGATGATGAAGTCCTCCAGCAACCAGATGGACTATGCGGCGGCGACCTCGCTGTACTCGAAGAGCCTGCATCTGCTCAAGACCGCGATCGGCAAGGGCTAGAGGAGGAAAACCATGACGAATGACAGCAGCGACTTTGCCCGCTCGATGGCGATCGCGACCTCCGGCCTGCGCGCGCAGGCCGGGCGCATGCGGGTGATCTCGGAGAATATCGCGAACGCGGATTCGACGTCGCAGGCTGCCGGCGGCGATCCCTACCGCCGCAAGGTGCCGACCTTCTCCTCCGCGCTCGACCGTACGCTCGACGCGCAGGTCGTCACCCTCGGCAAGATCCGGCCCGACCAGTCCAACTTCCGCGTCAAGTACGAGCCGAATAATCCGGCGGCGGATGCCACCGGCAACGTCAAATATCCCAACGTGAACTCGGTGGTCGAGATGACCGACATGCGCGATGCGCAGCGGTCCTACGAGGCCAACATCAACATCATCAGTGCGACGCGCCGGATGATCCAGCGCACGCTCGACATCCTCAAATCCTGAACGGGACACCTTAAGCCATGGCATCACCGACAATCGCAGCCAATGCCTATGCCAATCTCGCCCGCGTGCTGGAAAACAGCGGCGCTGGCAAGGGCAGCGAGGCGACCGGGCAGTCCTTTGCTTCGCTCCTCAAAGACGCCGTCGGCAGCGTCATGGAGTCCGGCCGCAAGTCCGACGCGCAGACGGTGGCGATGGCCGCCGGCAAGGCCAACGTGATGGACGTGGTGACGGCGGTCGCAGACACCGACGTCGCCGTGTCGACGCTGGTGTCGGTCCGCGACCGCGTCATCGCGGCCTATGAAGACATCATGAAGATGCCGATCTGATGGATCCGTCATTCCGGGGCGCGACGAAGTCGCGAGCCCGGAACCCATGGTGCTACCGACGATGCCGCTGAATGGATTCCGGGTTCTCGCTTCGCGAGCCCCGGAATGACGACAAGCAATTCACAGAGAGAAAATCAAAATGACCGGACCTGAAACCCTCGACGTCGCGCGCGATGCGATCTGGACCATCGTGATCGTGTCATCGCCGCTGATGGTGGTGGGGCTCGTGGTCGGCGTCATCGTGTCGCTGTTCCAGGCGCTGACGCAGATCCAGGAGCAGACGCTGATCTACGTGCCGAAGATCCTGGCCATTTTCGCCACCATGCTGCTGGCGCTGCCGTTCATGGCCGACGCTCTCCATTCCCACATGCTGCGGATATCATCGCGAATCGTCGGCGGCTGAGGCAGAATGCGGGCGCTATGCGCATCGACGTCTCGCTGCTGCCGGCGCTCGCCGCGGCCTTCATGCTCGCTTTCGCCCGGGTCGGCGCGATGGTGATGCTGTTGCCGGGGCTGGGCGAGTCCAACATCCCGACGCGGATCAAGCTGTCGATCGCGCTGCTGCTCACGCTCATCATCCTGCCCCTGCACCGCAACGCCTATCACGTCGACATGGGCTCGATCGCTCCGCTGCTGGTGCTGATGCTGCATGAGATCGCCATCGGCATCGTGCTGGGAGCGACCGCGCGCGTGACGCTGTCGGCACTTCAGGTCGCCGGTGCCGTGATCGCGCAGCAGATGGGTCTGGGATTCGTGACTTCGGTCGATCCGACCCAGGGCCAGCAGGGTGTGCTGGTCGGCAATTTCCTGACCATGCTTGGCGTGACGCTGCTGTTCGCGACCGACAGCCATCACCTGGTGATCGCGGCGCTCAACGACAGCTATGCGATCTTCTCGCCGGGCGAGACCGTGTCGAGTGGCGACGTCGCCTCGCTCGCGACGCGCGCGTTCGCCGCGGCGTTCCGGCTCGGCTTGCAGCTTTCGGGCCCGTTCTTGGTGTTTGGCCTCGTCTTCAACATCGGGCTCGGCGTGCTGGCGCGGCTGATGCCGCAGATGCAGGTCTATTTCGTCGGCGTGCCGCTGTCGATCTTCGTGGGCTTTCTTGTGCTCGGCGTGGTGATCTCGGCGATGATGGGCACGTATCTCGATTACTTCATCGGTGTCATGCACCAGATGATGCCGCTCAGGTAACGAGGGATCGATGGCTGAAGACAACGATCCCGAGAGTCAAACAGAAGACCCGACGCAAAAGCGCCTGGACGATGCGCTCGAACGCGGCGACGTCGCCAAGAGCCAGGAGATCAACACCTGGTTCGTGATCGCGGGCGGCACGCTCGTGGTCTCGACCTTCTCGGGCTCGATCGGCAGCGGGCTGGTGACGCCAATGCGCGGTCTGCTCGCCAATTCCTGGATGATCAAGACCGACGGAAAAGCTCTGCTTGCGCTGATGCAGCAGCTCGAAGTCGCCTTGCTCGCGGCGCTCGGCGTACCGCTGCTGATGCTGGCGCTGGCGGCGATTGCCGGCAACATGCTTCAGCATCGCCTGGTGTGGTCGGCCGAATCCCTGAAGCCCAAGTTCAGCAAGATCTCGCCCGGCGCCGGCTTCAAGCGCATCTTCGGCAAGCAGGCGGCGGCGAACTTTCTGAAGGGTATCGGCAAGCTGGTCGCGGTCGGCGTGGTCATGACCGTGATCCTATGGCCGGAGCGGCACCGGATGGAGGCGATGGTCAAGCTCGATCCCGCAGCCATGCTCGGCGCGACGACCAGCATGACCATCCACCTGCTCGGCGCGGTGGTCGCGGCGCTCGCGATCGTGGCCATTGCCGACTATTTCTTCCAGTACCGAAGCTGGTTCCAGCGGCAGAAGATGTCGCTTCAGGAGATCAAGGAAGAGTACAAGCAGTCCGAGGGCGACCCCCACATCAAGGGCAAGATCAGGCAACTGCGTCAGCAGCGCGCCAAGAAGCGCATGATGGCGGCGGTTCCCAAGGCCTCTGTGATCATCACCAACCCGACCCACTATTCGGTGGCGCTGTCCTACGAGCGCGGCATGCAGGCGCCGATCTGCGTCGCCAAGGGCGTCGACAATCTCGCCTTCAAGATCCGGGAGATCGCGCGCGAGCACGACATCCCCATCGTCGAGAACGTGCCACTGGCCCGCGCACTCTACGCCACCGTCGAGATCGACGAGGAAATCCCCACCGAGCATTACCATGCGGTCGCCGAAGTCATCGGCTACGTCATGCGGCTGAAGCGCGGATTCGGCGCCGGACGGCAATAAAGCTCCCGAAAAATACCGGAAATGGCTGTAATCTGGGAATCAGCGTACCTTTCGCCCTTGCTGCCCTTGCGCCTGCGGGTCCGATTCAGGCAGGGAGGACCCGGCGCGCCCCGTAGCGCGTTGATTCTCTGCCGACAGGCTGCGCAAGCTTGATATGACTGCCGAGACCGACCACGACCTCACGCGAGAGCCCGTTGCGGCGCACGAACCGTCGCCGCGCTCGGGCAGCATCGCGCTTGTGCTGCTGGTGGCCGCCGGCCTCGTCGCCGTCGCCGTCGGGCTGATGACGCTCGGGCGTGCGCAGGCGCAGCCCTACATTCTCGGCATCCTCGCCGTGCTGGCGATGGTCGGCCTGTTCAACCTGTTCGCCTTTGCTGCGGGCATCATCCGCTTCGTCGACCGCAATCTCGACGATCCCGTGATGGGGCGGATCGCCGACCACGCCTTTGATGGGCTGGCGGTGACCGATCCGCGCGGCCACGTCGTCTATTCCAACGCCGCCTATCTGACCCTGACCGGCGCCACCGGCCCGCAGGAGGTGCGCCCGGTCGAGCGCGTCTTCATCGGCAATCCCGACGTCTCCGAGGCGGTATTCCGCCTGCTGAAAGCCGCGCGTGAGGGCAAACGCCAGCAGGAAGAGGTGCGCATTTCCGGCCATGACGGCAGCCAGGGGCGCTGGCTGCGCATGCGGGTGCGCCCGCTCGGCACCGGCAAGCGCGAAGCGAAATACGCGGTGTGGTCGATCGCCGACATCACCCGCGACCGCGAGCGCCAGGAGGACGTGTTCCAGGAACTCCAGCACGCGATCGAATATCTCGATCACGCGCCCTGCGGCTTCTTCTCGGTCAATCCGGCCGGCGAGCTCGTCTATGTCAACGCGACGCTCGCGAACTGGCTTGACTACGACCTCGCCGAGATTGGCTCCGGCGGCCTCAAGCTGACCGATATCGTCTCCGGCGATGGTACTTCGCTGCTCACCTCGATCGTGGCGGTGCCGGGCGAGGTGAAGACGGAAGTCTTCGACATCGACCTGCGTATGCGCACCGGCAAGACCATGCCGGTGCGGCTCTATCACAAACTCGCCTTCGGCGCCGACAGCGCGCCGGGACCGTCGCGCACGCTGGTCATCAGCCGCGCCCGCGACGAGCGCAGCGATCCCGACCGCGCCGCCGAAGTGCGCTTCATGCGCTTCTTCGACCACACGCCGATGGCAATTGCGACCGTCGACCGCGCCGGCAACGTCGTGCGTGCCAATGCGCGTTACGCCAAGCTCGGGCAGGCCCTCGGGCTCGACAGCGCCAGCAAATCGATCTTCCGCGCGGTCAATTCGCGCGACCGGCACCTGCTGATCGCGGCCATCAACCAGGCCGCCGAAGGCCGCGGCGACGTTGCGCCGGTCGAGGTGGCGCTCGAGGGCACGAAGGAGCGCTGGGGGCAGTTCTTCGTCACGCCGGTCGACGAGGCCGAGCACGATGCTGAAGCCGCCATCGTCCACATGCTCGAAACCACCGAGCGGCGCGCGCTGGAGAACCAGATCAACCAGTCGCAGAAGATGGAGACCGTCGGCCAGCTCGCCGGCGGCATCGCCCACGACTTCAACAACGTGCTGTCCGCCATCATGATGGCGAACGACTTCCTGCTGAACGCGCACAAGCCGACCGATCCGTCGTTCCAGGACATCATGCAGATCAAGCAGAACGCGACGCGCGCCGCGACGCTGGTGCGGCAGCTGCTCGCGTTCTCGCGGCGGCAGACCCTTCGGCCGCAGGTGCTCGATCTCGGCGATGCGCTGAGCGACCTTGCCATGCTGCTGCGGCGGCTGATCGGCGAGAAGGTCAAGCAGGAGACCATCCACGGCCGCGACCTCTGGCCGGTCAAGGTCGACGTCTCCCAGTTCGAGCAGGTGATCGTCAATCTCGCGGTCAACGCGCGCGATGCGATGCCGGACGGCGGCAAGCTGATCATCCGCACCGCCAACGTCTCCGCGGAACAAGCGGCCAAGCTCGCCTACAAGGGCATGCCGGCCGCGGATTATGTCCGCATCGAGGTCGCCGACACCGGTACCGGCATTCCCGCCGACATCCGCGACAAGATTTTCGAGCCGTTCTTCTCGACCAAGGAAGTGGGCAAGGGCACCGGTCTCGGGCTTTCCACCGTCTACGGCATCGTCAAGCAGACCGGCGGCTTCATCTATGTCGATTCCGAGCCGGGGCAGGGCACCTCGTTCAACATCTTCCTGCCGCGGCACCATGCCGAGCCGGACGCGCAGCTCGAGCAGCCCGCGGCGGTTGGCTCGCTCAATGGCGCGAGGGAAGCCACACCCGCGGCGGAGGCCAAGCCGCGCACCGATCTCACCGGACAAGGCACCATCCTCCTGGTCGAGGACGAAGAGGGCCTGCGCGCACTCAACGCGCGCGGCCTGCGCTCGCGCGGCTACACCGTGGTCGAGGCCGAAAACGGCGTCGAGGCCATGGAGGTGCTCGAGGAGCACAGCGGTGGGATCGATCTCGTCGTCTCCGACGTCGTGATGCCGGAGATGGACGGGCCGACGCTTTTGAAGGCGATGCGAGAAAAGAACCCGGAGATCAAGTTCATCTTCGTCTCCGGCTATGCCGAGGACGCCTTCGAGAAGAGCCTGCCCGAAGGGCAGCAGTTCGACTTCCTGCCAAAGCCGTTCACGCTCAGCCAGCTCGTGGCGGCGGTGAAGGAGACGATGGTGAAGGCGGGATAGCCGCCTCCGTCAACCCGCCGGTAACGGGCGACCACAATTCGGCGCGCTTTCCCGCCAAACCCTCGACAAATATGGGCTTTTGCCACATCCCCGCGACTGAGGGCCGCAGCCATAAGTTCCGAAACCGGCTTCCCTTTTCGGGAAGGCTGACCATCTTAGGGGCACGTCCCCATGCCGGGGATTTGGGAAAAGCACATGAATTTCTCGCAACGTAGCCGCGGTCTCTTCAAGACGATTGCCGTCGTACTGGCGCTCGGGCTGCCGACTGCGCTGGTAATCTCGTCAGCCGACGCCCGCGTCGGTGGCGGCATGTCGTCGGGTTCGCGCGGCTCGCGGACCTACTCGGCCCCGCCGTCGACCACGACCGCGCCGGGCTCGACGTCGCAGTTCAATCGCACCTACACTCAGCCGGGCGCAGGCATGAACTCGGCCGCAGCCGCGCCCGCGCGCGGCGGCCTGTTCGGCCGCGGCGGCGGCTTCCTGGGCGGTCTCGCCGCCGGCTTCCTTGGCGCAGGCCTTCTGGGCATGCTGTTCGGCGGCGGCCTGTTCGGCGGCCTCGGCGGCCTGTCCTCGATCCTGGGCCTGATCATCCAGATCGTGCTGGTGGTGGTCGTGGTGCGGCTGGCGATGTCGTGGTGGCAGCGCCGCCACACGCCGCAGGCGGCTTACGCCAATGCGGATGCCAGTGCCGGTGCCGCTCCGGGACCGCAGACGAACTATCGCAGCGGTCTTGGCGGTTTCGGCTTCGGCGCCAACAACGCGCCGCTCGAGATCAAGCCGGACGACTATGAGGCGTTCGAGCGCCTGCTTGGCGATGTCCAGGCCGCCTGGTCGAACGAGGACGTGGCCAAGCTGCATACGCTCGCGACGCCGGAGATGGTGTCCTATTTCGAGCAGGACCTCGCCCAGAACCGCGCGCGCAACGCTGTCAACAAGGTGACCAACGTCAAGCTGTTGCAGGGTGACCTTGCGGAGGCCTGGCGCGAAGGCGAAACCGAGTATGCGACGGTGGCACTCCGCTTCGCGCTCACCGACAAGACGGTCGACCGCAACACCGGTGCGCTCGTCGCGGGCAGCGAACAACCGGGCGAAGCCACCGAAGTCTGGACGTTTGCCCGACGGCCGGGCGCCGGCTGGGAACTGTCGGCGATCCAGCAGACCAATTGATCGCACGTGACGTAACAAATGAGGGCGTCGTGCTTCGGCACGGCGCCCTTTTTGTTGTGCGCGCCTCGTATCACGGAATAACAGGGCATGCCTTGGGTTCAAGTCAGGCAGCCAACGACAAAACACAATCGGAGGAAGAGATGCATCGTTTCGACGGATCCGTGAAATCCCAAGCTCTTGTTTTTGCCGCGGCCGCCTTTGCCTTGCTTGCGGCGCCATCCGCGCAGGCGCAGTCGGCCGACATGACCTTCTTCGTGACCTCGAGCGGCCCCGGCAAGGGAGCCGATCTCGGCGGCCTGGAAGGGGCCGATGCGCATTGCCAGAAGCTCGCCCAGGCCGCCGGCGCCGGCGCCAAGAGCTGGCGCGCCTATCTCTCGACCCAGGCCGCCGACGGCAAGCCGGCCGTCAACGCGCGCGATCGCATCGGCAAGGGGCCGTGGCAGAATGCCAAGGGCGCGATCATTGCCAAGGATGTTGCCGACCTGCATGGCCCCGCCAACAACCTCACAAAGCAAACGGCGCTGAGCGAGAAGGGCGAGGTCAACAACGGAATCGGCGATACACCGAATCGGCACGACATCCTCACGGGAACGCAACCCGATGGCACTGCGTTCGCCGCCGGCGAGGACAAGACCTGCAAGAACTGGTCGTCCAGCACGCAAGGTGCCGCGGTGGTCGGCCATGCCGACCAGAAGGGCCTGCGCGACGACGAGCCGTCGAAATCCTGGAACAGCTCGCATCTCTCGCGCGGCCCCGATGGCGGCTGCTCGCAGGCCGACTTGAAGAGCACGGGCGGCGATGGGCTGCTGTATTGCTTCGCGTCGAATTGAGGCGCGGAACTCTCTCCGCCGTCATGGCGTTCGTGGTTGCGTGCTTGCCGCAACGCAATCACGGACTGTTTCCATGAAATACGAGCTCTACTACTGGCCCGAGATTCATGGCGCCGCAATTTAGCCCACGGTGCCATTTTCATTTCTCACGATTTCATTTCTCACGGAAGGTGTTCGCCGAGCGTGTGCGCTCGCCCTTGGTGACGCCTCGCGTTTGGGCAAGGCACTTAATTGCTTGTTGCATAAGCAGCCCTCCCGCAATCTCGATCACGCCGGCCGATAGGGAGATACTCAGTGAGCCAGTCCATTGCGCGCTCCGGGACACGCCACGAAGTCACTGCGAAAAATTCCATGTCGCCGCTGGAGGCGATCGATGTGGCCTATGACCGGATCGAGGCCGAACGTGACCGCAACTGCTGGATCCATGTGCGTCCAAGGGATGAAGCACGTGAGGAGTGCCGCAGGTTCATGGCGCGCGCGCGAGCCGGCGAGAGCCTGCCGTTGCTCGGCATTTCTTTTGGCGTCAAGGACAACATAGACGTCGCGGGAATGCCGACCACCGCGGGGTGTCCGGCCTTCAGCTACACGCCCTGGCATTCCGCGCGCAGCGTCGAGCGTCTCGTAGCGGCCGGAGCCATCTGCCTTGGCAAGACCAATCTCGATCAATTTGCCACGGGACTCTCCGGAGCGCGCTCACCCTACGGCTCCTGCGCGTCAGTTGCAGATGCGCGCTACGTCTCGGGCGGCTCCAGTTCCGGCTCGGCGGTTGCTGTGGCGGCCGGGCATGTCGCCTTCGCGCTCGGCACCGATACCGGCGGCTCCGGCCGCATTCCTGCCGGCTTCAATGGTATCGTCGGGATCAAGCCAACGGTGGGGCTGGTGTCGTCGCGCGGCCTGGTGCCGAACTGCCCGACGCTCGATTGCGTTTCGGTGTTCTGCAATACCATCACCGACGGCGAGGCGGTCCTCGACGTCATCGAGGGGTTCGATCCCGAGGATCCCTACAGCCGTTTGCCCAAAGGTTTGTCCGGCGGCAAGGTCGGGCCGTGGTTCCGGTTCGGCCGCATTGCCGCGGCTCATGTCGAATGCTTCGGCATGCCCGAATGCGGTGAGCTGTACGAGCGTGCTTGCGAGCGTCTTTCGCAAGCCGGCGGAACGCCGATCGAGATTGACTTTGCCCCGTTCCGCGAAACGGGCGAGTTGATGTTCAATGGTCCCTGGGTTTCCGAGCGCCGTTCGGCCATCGCCTCGCTCATGGAAATCGAAGCTCCCCCCTTGCTCGAGGTCACGGGCGCCGTGCTGAAATCGGCGCTCGGCTATTCGGCAGTCGATGCGTTTGGTGCCATCCACACACTCTATCGGCTGCGCCGGGACGCGGAGAAGATCTTTGCCGGCATCGACGTGCTGATGGTCCCGACGGCGCCACGGCCGTTCACGCTCGAGGAGATGCATCGCGATCCGATCACCCTCAACAATCGCCTTGGTTACTACTCCTATTTCGCCAATCTGCTTGATCTGTGCGGCGTGGCGATTCCGAACGCGACGTTGTCAAACGGTATGCCGATGGGCGTGACCCTGCTGGCGCCGGCCTGGCAGGACCGAGCACTGATCGGCCTGGCGCGCCAGATCGAAGGCAAGTGCAGCGGCGCGGCGTTCGAGCTGAAATCCCGCGCATGAGCGCGATCGACAGCTGAGCGTGATGTTCGATGGCTAAATCGGCTGCCAGACCTCTTCACCTCTCTCCAAGGGGCTTTAGTTCATCTCCCGATCAAGCCTCGAAAGATCAAGAATCGAAATCATCGATCGATCGTAGGTGATGACGCCTTGCTCCTGGAGGCGCGCAAGTTGCACCGTCACCCACTGACGGGTGGATCCGATCAGGTTTGCGAGATCGCCGTGGGTAAAAGGCATGCCAATGACGGTCTCACCGTCGCGCTGCACGCCATAGACGTGCGAGAGGAAGATCAACAGCCGGTGCAGCCGCTCCGTGACTGACCGCGTCCCCAGCATCTGGGCCATCGCCGAATAGCATCGCGCCTTGAAAGCGAGGGCATCCAGCAAGGCGACCGCGATCGAAGAGGATTCCAGCGCGAGGCGCCGCAAGGCCAAGCCAGGCAGGAACGTCAGCAGGCTGCGCTCTGCCGCAACCGATGTCCACATATGTGGACCCATTCCGAAGATATCGGGACCACCGACGAAATTGCCCGCAAACCAGTAGGCGAGCGTGACCTCCCGTCCCGAGGGCGCCACGTAATAGCTGCGAACGCGCCCCTCGCGGATGAGATAGATTCCGTTCTGTGCATCGCCCTGGCTCCAGACCAGCTGCCCTGCTTCCAAGAGCTTTTCTCGTCCGATCGCGCGCAACCGCTTGCAATCGACGCTGCTCAGGCCATCCAACAGGCCGGGCAGCGGCCTCACAAGATTGTCCGACTCTGCCAGCATCACGCCAGCCGCTACCGCGCTATTCGCCCTGTGCATCGCCGGCTCCACGTCAAGAGACGGCTTCGATTATTCAAGAACCGTGCCAGCGCACTATCGGCGGCTTGGCGTCACGCGAGCATCGGCGCGGTCAGCTCGAGTCCGATTGATTGAACGCCCGCAACCCTTCCGCGCGAATGACTTCGAGGCAGTCTCTCTTGAGCGCCAGGTAGGTCGGCTCGATCAGGATCGCGCTCGAACGCGGACGCGGCAGGTTGACGGCGACTTCCCGCAGGATGCGACCGGGCCCCGCGCTCATGATCAGGACGCGGTCGGCCAACACGATGGCTTCATCGATATCGTGCGTGACGAACACGATGGTCGCCTTGATCCGGTCCCGCAGCTCCAGCAGATTGTCCTGCATCACCGCTCGGGTCTGCGCGTCAAGTGCCCCGAATGGCTCGTCCATTAGCAGAACGCGCGGCTCATTGGCAAGCGCGCGCGCAATTGCGACGCGCTGCTGCATGCCGCCGGACAGCGTGTTCGGATAGGCGTCGGCGAAGCGTTTAAGCCCGATCATCGCGATCAGATCGTCCGCGATGGCGCAGGCCTCCTTCGCGGACCTTCCGAGCATTCTCGGACCGTGGGCGATGTTTCTGCGAACGGACTTCCAGGGAAACAGATGCGGCTGCTGAAACACCATGCCGATATCGGGCCGCGGATTGCCCACGGGCGACCCTTCCACCAGGATTTCGCCTTCGAACGGCAGCTCCAGCCCGGCAATCGTATTGAGCACAGTGGACTTGCCGCAGCCCGAAGGACCGACGATGCAGACGAACTCGCCGGCTGCGACGTCGAAGGAAACCCGGTCTACCGCGATCATCTGGCCGCGATTGGTGTCGAACACGATGCTCAGGTTTGAGACTTGTATCGCCGGTTGTTTCGACGCCGCCTTGACAGACGGCTGCGAACTTGCCAGCGCCAGTTTTGTGGTCGAGCGATATCCCGACATCAGCGCCACCAAACCGTTCGTTCTGCAAGAGCGGCAAACAGCCGATCGGCGATGAAGGAAATCAGCCCGAGCGCCGCTAGTCCGCCCATCACCTGGCCTGTCTGTAGATTTTGCTGCGCGATCTCGATCCGGTAGACAACGCCCGCAAACGTGCCGGCAAGTTCCGCTGCGACCAGCGTGTAGAAGGAGATGCTGACCGCAGTGCGCAGCCCGACCACGATGTAGGGCAATGCGCCCAGCAGAATGATCTCCTGTAGCATCTGCCGCCGCGGCGTGCCGAGCATCAACGCGGCGCGGATCAAGCCGCGGTCGACCTTCTGCACGCCAATATGGGTCGACAGCCATACCGTGAAGAATACGCCCCACACGACGAGAAACAGCTTTCCTGCTTCCGACAGGCCAAACCAGAGAATGACGATCGGCACGAAAGCAATCGGCGGGATTGGCCGCAGGATCTGAAACAGCGGCGACAGCAGGCTGGAAACGACGGGAAATTGGCCCGTGAGAATGCCGAGCAGGACGCCGAGCGCGCTGCCGAGGAGGAAACCTGCGGAGACTCGATAGAGGCTTGCTGCCACGTCCCAAAAAAACTGTCCGCTTCGCATCCATTCCAGGACGGCTGCCGCAACCACGGTCGGCGGCGGGAATAGTACCATATTGACGATGCCCGATCGGGAGATCAGCTCCCAAAGAATGACGAACAGGGGGATCGAAAGTACCCCAACCAAGACATTGAGACGACGAAAACGGCCCGAGGTCGGCCGCCGGCCAGGACGATCAGCTCCGGCCGTCACAGCAGCGCGCTTTGGAGTCTTGTTCTGCACGATCGCTTCGGCACCTATTTCCACGACAGGGTGACTCGCGCGGGATCGAGTTTCTTGAGCGGCTCCGCGGCGATGATGTTGCGGAAATCCGGCATCGTGGCGCCCGGCGGATGATTGCCGCTTTCAAGGCGCCATGCCGCGTGTGTTCGAAGGATTTCGATCAGCCGGTCGTCAAGACGCACCCGGTAGACGTACTCGGTCCAGATCGCCGAGAGTTCGTCCCGCTTCATGCCGGCCGCATCCGCCACCACCGCGATTGCTTCGTCCGGATGCGCTTTCATCCAGATTTCGACATCGATCAGTGCGCCGATAAACTTCTCGACCAGCGCGGGATTGGCGTCGAGATAAGGCCGCATCACTACGATGTTGAACGTCTCGGAGTAGGTCCCCTTTGTGTCGAGTTCGCCGGCAGCTTCGCCGAGCGCCTTCTTCGCGTTGGAGATGTGCGGCTCCCAGGTGTCGAACGCATCGATGCTTCCGGCCGCCAGTGCCGGCAGCATCTCCTGCGGGCGCAGATTGACCAAGGTGACGTCCTTGGCCGTCAAGCCCGCCGATTTCAACAGCGTCACGGTATAGACCTCGCTGCCGGTGCCGGCGGTGAACGCGATCCGCTTGCCACGGAGATCCGCTCTGGTTTTGATGCCGGCCTTGGCGGCAACCACGGTCTTGAGATCGGAATATTCCATGCCGGCCACGAAGGCGATCGGCTGGTTTGCCATCGCCGACGCGGTGACCGGCGCTTCCGCCGTCGTTGCGATATCCGCGCCGCCGCCGATCACGGTGTCGAGACACTGCTTGCCGGAGGTGAAGTTCGAGACCGTGATCTCCAGTCCATGCTTCTCGAAGATCCCTTTCGACTTGGCTACGATCGCAAGGCCGGAAATCGGCCCGAGGTTTTGCGCCAGGCGAGCCTTCAAGAGTTCCTCAGCGGAGGCGCGGTCCGGTCCGGCGGCAAGGCACGAAAGCGCGACATAGCTCGCAAGCGCTGCAATGCGGCTGGTGGTCTTCCGATGCATGGACGATCTCCCCTAGCGCCGCGGCTCGCGGCAAAGCCCGATCGCGGATACCGCCCTGAACGGCCCGCACAAATTGTCCCCACGTCCTCCCTGGGCGATCACTTTTGCGATCGGCCAGGCTCGGCATGCTCGCCGGGCGCAGCGGTCCGGGGAAGCAATTAATCGACATGCGCGGTCCCGGCTCCCACCGCGGGCTGGCAAATCGGGAATGCCGTCGCGTCGGCGAATCGAGTGTGTATGCGCCGAGCGTCTAGCGCTGATGGAACCGTGGCCTGCGTGCTATATTGGTATGACTGCACCAAGCGTTCACGGATTGCCCCTCATGAAATACGAGCTCTACTACTGGCCTGAGATTCAGGGCCGCGGCGAATATGTGCGCCTGGCGCTGGAGGAGGCGGGTGCGACGTACGTCGATGTCGCGCGCGGTCCGCGCGGCACCAGTGCGATGATGAAGATGATGGACGGGCGTGGCGGCACGCCGCCCTTCGCGCCGCCCTTTCTGAAAGCCGGCAAGCTCGTCATCGGCCAGACCGCCAACATCCTGCTCTATCTCGGCGCCCGCCACGGGCTCGCGCCGAAGACGGAAGCAGGCCGGCTCTGGGTGCATCAGCTTCAGCTCACCATCACCGACTTCGTGGTCGAGATCCACGATACCCATCATCCGCTCGGGCCTTCGCTATACTACGAGGACCAGAAGCCGCCCGCGAAGAAGCGAACGGCCGATTTCTGGAGCGAGCGCGTGCCGAAATATCTCGGCTATTTCGAGCAGCTTCTGACGGATCGTGGCGGTGCCTACGTCACCGGCCGCAAATTGACGTATGTCGATCTTTCGCTGTTCCAGATCGTCGACGGGCTGCGCTACGCTTTCCCGAAACGGATGAAGGCTTTCGAGGCAGATATCCCGGGCCTGGTCGGACTGCACGGTCGCGTCGCGGCGCGGCCGAACATCGAGGCGTATCTCGCCAGCGACCGCCGCATTGCCTTCAACGAGCAGGGCATCTTCCGCCGTTACCGCGAACTCGATGATTAGCCGGTCCGTCAGCTGATCGGAGCGCAAGAATGCTTTTCCCAACGGCGCGGCGCTATTGATGCGCGCTCACCAGATACCCGGCAGCAGGCGATAGGGCACCCGGGGCCGCATAATTGGTGTAGCCTGGCAGACCTTGTTTCAGCGTGCGCTCCTCGATGCGGATGCGGACCGCGAACAGGGCGAGGAACACGGGCATCATCGCAAGTCCCCACCATGATCCCAGCAGCAACGGCAGGCCGGTGAAGAACAGGACCATGCCGCTGTACATGGGATGGCGGACATGGGCGTAGGGCCCGGTCGAGATCACGCGCTGCGCGCGCTCGGCCTGCAGCTTCACCACAGGCGCGGCGAACGAGTTCTCGCGGAACACCCACATCGTGAAGAAGGTCGAGGCCAGGATCAGCAGAAATCCGAGCGCCTGTAGTGCGAGCGGCACGTTGGACGCGAGATAGCGCCGGTCGATCCCCATGGCGACCAGCCAGATCAGCATCGCCAGCACGAACGCTATGATGAAGGCTTTGTCGGCGAGCGGCTGGTCCTTCTGGATGACCGGGCGAAGACGCTCGGCCAACAGCGCCGGATCGAGCCGGTAAAGCCACCAGCCGCAGAGCGGGCCGAGCAGGGCGGACGCGACCAGCATTGCCCAGGCGCCGGGCCAATGCAGCGTTCCGGCGGATGCGAACAGCAGCGCGCCCATCGCCACAACGAAGATCGTATTCTGCAACAGCAATTTTGCGATCATGCACGGTTCCCCGGGCAATGTCGCACGATATTGGCCAGGCTATCCGGCAAAGATGGGGCCGGATGCGGAACAGACCCGATCGACAGGATCGGGCGAACCATCGTCGGCGGATTCGCTCAGGCGAGCTGATCGATCCGCGTACCCTGTCCCGGCGGCAGCGGTGCGGGCGGCGGCGGCTTGTAGGTCGGGTCGTCGGTCTTGGCTTGGTCGTCCTGCTGCTTGGTCGTGTCGTAGCTCGGGACCACGATCGTGATCGGCGGCGGTGCAACGCTGGAAACACTCATCCACAAACCCTCACAGGTGGAAACAATCCACACTGGCCCGCGAGGAACGAACCTTCCGTCAAGGCAATCGCTAAAATGCGAGGGATTTGGCCCGGCGAGACGCGTCCCTCTGCCTCCGCGATTGCACCGTTTTGAGGACAGTGGCTCTCTCCACCGTCATTGCGAACGCAGTGAAGCAATCCAGACTGTCTCCGCGGCGGGATTTCTGGATTGCTTCGCTGCGCTCGCAATAACGGAGTATGTGGCTCCCCGACGTCGCGATGCGTCCGGATCACGCCAACGGCGGGACCGCAGGCGTGCGCCTACTCGTCCTTTGGCCGCGTGATCGCGATCGCGGCGTCCGTTTTCGTGCGCGTGCATTCCATGTTGAGGCGCTTGTACCGCATCGACACTTTGTCGCCGCGCAACAGGCCCATCCGCTTCAGGCAGCGCGTGGCGCCGGTCGTGGTGTCGCCCTTCGGCAGCGTGAAAATGATCGCGGCCGCGGACCCGGCCAGATCGTAGAACTGTGGCGCCGGCTTGCGATCGCCCTTGGCATAGAGTTCGTTGGCGTAAGTCTTCCCCTGCGCGCGGCAGCCGAGCGACAGCTCCTTCGCCGCCGGGTGAGTGAGATATATGATGTTGGCGGCCTTGAAGTTGATCTTCAGCTTGTCAATGCCGCTCGCGAGCTGCTTGGCGATATCGTCGCACTGGTCCGCGCGCGCAGGCGCGGCGAGGGTGACAAGCGCGGTGATGGCGGCGGTAAGCAGAAGCGCGCCGCGGACGTTCAGTTTCAAAATCATGATGAAATGCCCCTTAGGGGGCGCATTCAAGCGTCCGAGGGCGCGAAGCGCAAGGGTGGACAAGCCGTGCAGAATCGTGAACGTCCGGGATGACGTTCTTCTGCAACATCGCTAGGTCGTTGCGAGGCGGGCTGCCGTCTGCATGAGGATCTCGAAAATCTCATCCGGCGCAGCGTTGATGACGTCGTGGCCGCAGGCGAGGCTGTGAACGATCCAGGCCGGATCGTCGCGCAGGCGTTGATATTGGGCGGTGAAGGGCGTTGCGCTCCAGCCGCTGGCATAGACGAAGACGCGCGGCATAGGCGCGGGCGCGCGCGGCAGATGCACGGCTTGAAGGAAAGAGCCGAGCGGATGGGGCCGGCGTCGGGGATCGCCGCCCTCTGGCGGGAGTACGCTGAGGCCATCGTGACGGGCGCGGTCGATCGCCAGATTCCGGAAATGCTCGCCCGCAAGGTCCCACCAGGACTGACCGTGTTCGGGCACGAAGGCATCGAGGTAGACAAGCGCTGCGATGCGCTCGGGGGCCCTGTCGGCGACGCCGCTCGCGACCATTCCGCCATAGCTGTGGGAACACAGGATCACTTCAGAGAGATCCTTAAGTCTCAGAAGGTCCAGGACGTCGGCGATATGGGTGTCCAGGTTAATGGGGGCTGCGGATCGCTCATGCTCCGCATGCAGGCCGCTGAGGGCTACAGCGGCGGCCTCATGGCCTGACCGGTTCAGCCTGGCGACGAACTCGGCGAACGTCCAGCCGCCGCGCCAACCACCTGGAATCAATACGAAAGTCGCCATTGGGACGCTCCGCGGCCGCCATTCCGAGACATCTGTTGCGCTCGCACAAGATGGTGGTCTATCAGACCTTTCAATACCGCCTTTTCCTGGGATTTAACCCGCGAGCCATTCATGAACGCTCCCACCGCATTCCCCGATCCGTCAAAGCCCGTCCCGCCCTACAAGCACACCCCGCTGTTTCCGCTGGGCAAGGATGAGACGCCCTACAAGAAGATCACGGCCGAGGGCGTCCGGGTCGAGAAGGTCCTGGGCAAAGACATGCTGGTGGTGTCGCGCGAGGCGCTGCGGGCGCTATCGGAAGCCGCCTTCGGCGACATCAACCACTATCTGCGGCCCGGCCATTTGAAGCAGCTCCGCGCGATCCTGGAGGACGGCGAGGCCAGTCCGAACGACAAGTTCGTCGCGCTCGACTTTTTGAAGAACGCCAACATCGCCGCCGGCGGCGTACTGCCGATGTGCCAGGACACCGGCACCGCGATCATCATGGGCAAGAAGGGCTGCAACGTCATCACCGACGGTGACGATGAGGCGGCGCTGTCGGAAGGCGCGCGCGACGCTTACCTGCGCCGCAATCTGCGCTATTCGCAGGTCGCGCCGCTCTCGATGTACGAGGAGAAGAACACCGCCAACAACATGCCGGCGCAGTGCGAGATCTACGCCGAGGGCGGCTCTTCAGACGTAGACTCGGCCTACAAGTTCATGTTCATGGCGAAGGGCGGCGGCAGCGCCAACAAGAGCTTCCTGTTTCAGGCAACGCCCTCGGTGCTGACCAGGGACCGGCTGCTCGCTTTCCTGAAGGAGAAGATCCTGACGCTCGGCACCGCCGCGTGCCCGCCCTATCACCTTGCCATCGTGATCGGCGGCACCTCGGCCGAGCTCTGCATGAAGACGGTGAAGCTTGCATCCGCCCGCTATCTCGATGCGCTGCCGACCCACGGCTCGCCCGACGGCAACGCCTTCCGCGACGTCGAGATGGAGCAGGAAATCCACAAGATGACGCAGTCACTCGGCGTCGGCGCGCAGTTCGGCGGAAAGTATTTCTGCCACGACGTGCGGGTGATCCGCATGCCGCGCCACGGCGCCTCGCTGCCGATCGGGCTTGGCGTGTCCTGCTCGGCCGACCGTCAGGTGCTCGGCAAGATCACCAAGGACGGCGTCTATCTCGAAGAGCTCGAGCACAACCCGGCGCAATATTTGCCGGAAGTCGAGCAGTCGCTCGGCGGAGAGGTCGTCAAGATCGACCTCAACCAGCCGATGAAGGACATTCTGGCGACCTTCTCGCAATATCCGATCAAGACGCGGGTCTCGATGACCGGCACCATGATCGTGGCGCGCGATTCCGCGCATGCCAAGCTGCGCGAGCGGCTTGAGAAGGGCGAACCGCTGCCGGATTACTTCAAGAACCATCCGGTGTATTACGCCGGCCCCGCCAAGACGCCCGAGGGTTATGCCTCCGGTGCGTTCGGCCCGACCACCGCGGGACGCATGGATTCCTTCGTCGACCAGTTTCAGGCCGCAGGCGGCTCGATGGTGATGGTGGCGAAGGGCAACCGCGCGCCGGCCGTGCGCGAGGCCTGCAAGAAATATGGCGGCTTCTATCTCGGCTCGATCGGAGGGGCGGCGGCGAACCTCGCCGAGCACTGCATCAAGAAGGTCGAGGTGCTCGAATATCCCGAGCTCGGCATGGAAGCGATCTGGCGCATCGAGGTCGTCGATTTCCCCGCCTTCATCATCATCGACGACAAGGGCAACGACTTCTTCAAGGAATTGAATTTGGGCTGAGGAACGTCACTCTCCCAGGTTCGTCATGGCCGGGCTTGTCCCGGCCATCCACGGCCTTCCGAGATCGCGGAGAAGCGTGGATCACCGGGACAAGCCCGGTGATGACGCTGATTGCGCGGCGAGCCTGCACCCGTTTTTCGGAGCTCTCGCACCCACTCGCTAACTGCAATTCGTGACCTGGTTGGAGCAGAGCCCGCGCCACCAGCCGCGGACGCCGTCCTGGCTTTCGACGAGACCCCAAAAGCCGCTGCATGCAAGCAGCCGCTTCGGGCCGCCGTCAGTGTCGATAGGGCCGCCAAGCTCGCGCTGCGCCGGCATCCATCTGGCGTCGACGAAGGGGGCCTGGAACAGGCCGCCCATGCGCGTGCCGCCATTGGCGTAGGCCGCGCCAACCTTGTTGGCTGCGACCCAGCCTCGCCCCGCATAGGGCTTTGGCGCATTGCGCGGATACTTTGTCTCGTCCTCGTAGTCCTTGCCCGGCGGTTTGGCGCCTTCGATCAGGAACCAACCGTCCCTGAAACCGATGATGCGGAATTCGGTGAGCCAGCCGCCGTCGGGCGTGTTCTCGCTGCCGCCGAGCTTCAGCCGGTAGGGCGGCGGCAGTGTGCCGATCACGCGCGCCTTCACCGAGGGTTCGGCGCGCACGTTGAGGCCGTTCGGATCCTTGTCGATCGACCACGCGCCGAGATCGCAGGGCTCGGTGCCCCCGGGGAGCGTTGCGCTTTTCGCCGCGAGATCGGCGTGCAGCTTTGCGGAAGCAATGTCGTCGTCGTCGGGACCGGGTTCAGTGCGCGGCTTCAATTCAGCCGATACAGCGCGCTTCCCGTCCGGCGCAAGCGTGACCGTTAGCTCTTGGCGGACAGCGAATAGGCTCGCGGGCGACTTCGGGTCGTTCGACGTTGACGGATAGACGGCAAGATACCCGATCGAACCGTCGGTTCGATATGCTGCGCCTGCCACGTGGCCTGCCGGCACCAGGGCGAGCGCGCTCACGCGCCACGCCGGTTCGGTGTCGTCCGCACGCCCTGCCGCCGGCGCAGCGACACACAGGATCGTTGCCGCGATAAGGCGGAGAACGCGCATGGTCGCCGTGCTCTACGCGCGCGTGCCCGTAAACGGGAAGCTGCCCATCGGGCCGATGCCCATCTCGCCGCTCATGCTGTCGCCGGAGACCGTTCCGATGAACTCGAGCGTCAACGGCATCGGATTGGTGATCGAGACCTTCCAGTTGACGGCGTCGCCGCTGATGGTGCCGTCGAAAATCTCGGCGGAATTGCCGTCGGCGCCCTGCGTGCCCGTCAGCGTACCGGCGGAGCTCAACAGGGTCAGCGTCGCCTGGCGCTCGCCCATCGGGGTCGTCATGGTCAGATTCCAGTTGCCGTCCACGGCCATTCCCGCCTCCCAAGGTCATCCGGCGAAGCGCGACGATCCGCGGCCGGTCCAGCGCCGAGCCTATAACCCAACTCGGAGCCCCTGCCTAACACTGTGTCAGGCGCGGGCAGCGGCGCGCAGGCGGCTTGTGACGATGAGCCGCAGAACGACATATTGCACGGCAAAAGCCAGGATCTTGGCGCCGCCGGCGACCACGGAAATGTAGAACGCCCACAGTCTCAGGTCGCCGGTGGAGGCGACCGCGATCGTGCCGGCGCCGATCACGAACATCAGGCCCGACCAGGCATAGCCCGCAGTCGTCACATATTCCGGAACGGTCTCGGCGACGACCGGCGGCATGTAGCGCAGCATCCAGCCGCGCTTGAGCATGATGACGCCGATTGCGAAATGCGCGATCGCGGGCTTCGCCAGCATGAAGCGGGGATCGTTGGTGAGGAGCGTCATCGACCCCAGCACGATGACGAGCGCGAGGCTCGCATAGGTCATGAAGCTCAACTGGCTTCCTTTGACGCGGGCGTAGATCACCTGTGCGATTGCAGTGGCAATCGCCACCGAGGTTGCCAGGACCACATTGTCGGTGATGAGATAGATCGCCAGGAAGATGATGGCCGAAAGGAAGTCGGAGGCAAGGCGGGCAAACACGTCCTTCATCGTCGGTCCTTTTCGGGTCAGGCTTCGATCAGCCGTTGGGCAGCGCCGCGGCTGCGGCGATGTCCTTGATCCTGCGATACTCAGGATACCACTTCGTAAAATAAATTGCGCTGTTGCGGGCTGCAAATGCGATTGCGAGGCTCGACCAGATTGGGAGGCCGGGCACATAGAGCAGGACGACGTTGGCCGCCATCATCAACAGCGTGGCGGCGGTCCAGGCCGCGGTGATCGTATAGTTGGCGCGCAGGAAGCCCGGCATTCCCGCGGTCTCGGCGGGCACCTCTTCCAGCGCATATTGCAGCGTGAAGGGACGGCGGACCAGCATCGAGCCCAGCGAAATGAGGAAGATGCCGGCGTCGACTGACACCTTGACCGCAAGCTCGCTCAGCGCGGGGTGGGCAAAGGCGAGGTAGAGGCCGATACCGGCGAACAGCATCGCCGAGCCGGCGGCGAGAATCTTCACCGAGCGGCCGCGCATCACATCGACTGCGATGGTGGCGAGGCAGATCGCGGAGGCCGCGAACACGCTCACCGTCGCCGAGGTCACGAGCAGCAGGAAGGTGTAGACGCCGTAGGGGGCAAGGATCAGGAAAATCGTCATGGGCCGCCTCGGTGGGTCAATCTTTACGATGTAAAGATAACTAATTCAGTGACGAGGCACGGTCAAGTGAAATCTTTACAGTGTCAAAATTATGTAAGCTACCTGCAAAAGATGAACTGCTGCAAGGACTTGGTCTGATGCCTCTTCGGCGAATGTCGCCCAGGGCACGATCGACAGGATCGGCACCGCGCTGGCGATCAAGAGGCTGATCGAGAGCAGGATGCAGCCGCTTAAGGTGGCATGGCTGCTCCGCCGCAGCCGGATCATCCAGAGTGCGAGCGCGGCACAGGCCAGGGCAAGAACTGCGAAGCAGTCGGCGGTGATTGATGGCGCGTGCATGGAAGGCCTCTCTGGTGACACATCTACGCTGTCATTCCGGGGCACGCGTCAGCACGAGCTAAGATACTCAAGTGCGCATTTGAGAATCCGTCGGGCAGCGGTCCGCGAGGTGAAATGGATTCTCAGATGCGCAATTGCGCATCGTAGCTCGCGACTTCGTCGCGCCCCGGAATGACCGGGCAGTGTTATTGCGCTCCCACCCAATTGCCGTGAAAACCATCAGGCACGCGGTGGCCGAGCTGTACCAGCGCGACGGGGCCGACCTCGACATCTGTGGCGTTGAAGATGGCGAGGTCGCTGCGGTTCTCCCGCGCGCGCCAGACCACCGCGAGCAGCCAGCCGTCGCCCTCGGGCGCGTCTTTCGATCGCTCGACGAACACCGGCTCGGAGATGGTATCGCCGGCCGGCAGCAGATAGTGCCCGAGCCGCCTGCCGGCGCCGTCGACATGGACGATGCCGGACAGCGCGCCGAACATCGGCAGCCTCGGATTGGCGCAGGCGTACCAGCCGTGACGGCTCTTCAAGCCGGCGCGGCGATCGTCGATGCGCGGGAATTCGCCGGTGAGATCGTCCAGATAAGTCTGCTGGAAGCGGTCGGTATTCCCGGCGAGATCGAACGTCCAGCGGCAGTGGCGAGCGCGCGATTTTTCGGGATCGGTCGGTCGCCCATCGGGATGCGGAAACAGCGGCGCTTCCTCGAACTGCATGACGTCGGCGATGATGCGATCGCCGTCCTCCCACGCATTCATGACGTGGAAGACGTAACAGGCTTCAGCGCGGAACCAGACGATGTCTTTTGCCGTGCCCTTGCGCTTCATCACGCCGACATAAGCGCCCTTGTCCGGCTCCCAGGCATAGGGCGGCCGTCCGCTTATCGCACGCTCCATGCTGCCGGTGATCGGCAGGATCGGAAACAGGACGTGGTTTGCGGTGACGATGAAGTCGTGCACCATGCTGGCATAGGGCGCCTCGAAACGCTCGAAGCGTGTTGCCTTGCCCGACGCATCGATCGATCCATAGGAGAGGGCGGATGTCAGCGGCCCCGCCGCGTTGTAGCCGAAGAACACGAGCTCGCCGCTGACGGGATCGATCTTCGGATGCGCCGTGAAGCTGCCCGCAACGCGGCCCTGATAGTTGTGGTAGCCGCGCGTTGCTAGCGTGCCCGGCTCGATCTCGGTCGGCAGATGGGCCTCCTCGAGCGCCAAGAGCTTGCCGGCATGGAAGATGATGTTGGTATTGGCGACGCCGCTATCGCTGAGGTTTGCCGGCGCATCCGGCAGCTTGCGGCCGAAGCCGCTGAATAGAGCGCGGCCGGCATCGTGCTCGGCCAGCCATTTCGGCGTGCGGACCCAGCGATTGCGGTAGCTTGCGCGACCGTTATCGAGGTGGAAGGCGTGCAGCATGCCGTCGCCGACGAACCAGTGCGCGCCGGGAGAGTCGAACTGCGGATTGGGGCCGTTGCGATAGAGCGTGCCGTTCAGCTCGCGCGGCATTTCGCCGACGATCTTGAGGAAAAATGCATCCGCCTCGAACGGGATCGGAGCGAGGTTGTTGCGGCGCTCGGCGATGGCATCCTGCTGCACGGCGTCTCTCCCTATCTTTACATCGTAAAGATCAGATAGCGCCGATTACAACGTCGGTCAAGGGAAATCTTTACACTGTCAATATTGCGTCATATAGCTGGGGACATGACCAAGAGCGAGATCAAGAGCGAAACAGCGCACAGCCCGCGCAATCGGGGAACGACATCATCGAGCGCATCGGCACGCCCGGCGCGCCGCGCGGCGAGCGCGAAGACCGAGACGCCCTATCACCACGGTGCCCTGCGCGAGGCGCTGCTCCAGGCCGCCGAACGGGTGCTGGAGCGCGAGGGTCTCGCCGGTCTCACGCTGCGCGCGGTGGCGCGCGAGGCGGGGGTGTCGCATGCAGCGCCGACGCATCATTTCGGCGATCTGACCGGCCTCGTCAGCGAACTCGCGGCGATCGGCTTCCGCCAGTTCAACGCGGCGATGGTCTCGGCCTGCGACGCCGCCACCACGCCGCTCGAGCGCACGCTGGCGCGGCCGAAGGCCTATGTCGCCTATGCGCAGGCCCATCCCGGCATGTACGGCCTGATGTTCCGCACCGAGCGGCTCGACTATTCCAGGCCTTCGCTGCACGAGGCGTCCGAGGCCTCGTTCGCCGGTCTGGCCAACGCGATCGGCGCGATGCGGCAGGAGCAGATCAGCGGCGATGCACTGACGCTCGATCAGGGCGCGGCGATCGCGCGCGCCTGGTCGATGGTGCACGGCTTCACCACGCTGCTGCTCGATGGACGGCTCAAGGATATTTTGGAGCGGCTGCCCAAGGGGACAACGGCTGAACAGCTTCTCCAGGCGATGCTGACGTCGACGGTGGTGCCGAAGCTGCCAGGATGCTGACTGGATCGGCCCATGGCGCCAGGCGAACGCCTAACGCCTGGTCGCGAGTTCGACCGCGCGGCCGCTCGCGCCGATGATTTTCACCTCGTCCTTGCCACATCGAAAACCGCGGGCAGCCTCGTCCGCGGCCGTGCGCGCGAGCTCATTGGCGTTCGGATTGGCGACGGCATCGACATAGGCGACGTGGCAGACCGGTCCGGGCGGCAGCCGCGTGACGACGAGCATGGCCTTGGTGTTGGGCCGCCCCTGCTTGTCGAGGTCAGTCCCGTCGGCGATGTGCCAGCGCTGGATGATGGCGAACGGCTTTGCGCCGCTGGCGCGCCATTCGGCCGTGGTTTCAGACGAATTGAATGGGCCGAACCAGACCTTTGCTGCCGGTTCCTCGGCAGCGAGCTTGCGATTGCGGCCGACTGAGACGACTTCGCGAAGGTCGTCCTCGGCGATCAGCACGAGGAGGCCGTTCTTGCCCGGACACACGCGCGTGGTGCTGCCGTCGAGCTCGCCGGGCTTGCCGATCTGGCGGCAATCCTTCGGCGCGGTGGAGGTATAGCTGCTACCCAGCGATTGGGCGCCGGCGCGATCGAGGCCGGTGCCCATCAGCAACAGGGCCAGCCATAGGGAGGCAATACGGGTCATCATGAGGCCTCGATGCAGCGGAACTCCGTCCATCTGACGCGTTCACTGTGGGCAAGGTTCAAACAAGCCCGGGAGACACCTGACAGGGAGGCGGAATCGTTCTAGAACGGCGGCTTCGCTTGGGCTTCATCGAGCCTTGTTCGCGTCCTCTATTTTACTGATCATGCCAACCACCTCGTCGAACAAACCTTACCGCGTCGGCCGCTCCAAGACCGGACTCGGCCTCTTCGCCACCAAACCGATCAAGAAGGGGACCCGGATCGTCCGCTATTTCGGGCCGATCCTGGATTCGCGCATCCCCGAGCAGGATGACATCGAGAACAAGTACCTGTTCGAGCTCAATGGCCGCTGGACCATCGACGGCTCGGTGCGCAAGAACCTCGCCCGCTATATCAACCATTCCTGCCGGCCCAACGCCGAATCCGACGTCCGTCCACGCGAGCGCAAGGTCTATATCCGCGCCATCAAGAACATCGAGCCGGGCGATGAGATCAACTACGATTACGGCACCGACTATTTCAAAGCCTATCTGAAGCCGATCGGCTGCAAATGCGAGTCTTGCGAGAAGAAGCGCAAGAAGCTGCGCGCCGAAGCCCGGGCCGAGCGGGCCAAGGTCAAGGCGCGCGCAGAGCGCAAAGCCGAGAAGGCCACTGGCAAGGCTCCAGCCGCGAAAAAGAAGAAGCTGAACGGCAAGCACTTCGGCGGCAAGGTCGGGCGCTCGCGGGCGTAGGCTCAACCTCGCGGTCATGCCCCGCCTTGTGCGCAATTGCGCACTGGGGCGGGGCATCTCCAGTACGTCGCGGCTTTTCTACTTAAAAATGACTATCTCTGGAATGCTGCGTCGCCCGGTCAAACCGGGCGACGACTGCTAGCGGTTTGCCTGTCAGGCCAGGTGTCACGCCATTGCGGCGTTCTCGCTCTTCCGCAATCCCACATATTGCAGCTCGGCGAACACACCCGTCGCGATCGCCTGCGCCACCACCATGAGCTCGCCGGAAAGGTTCGGCGACACCGCGCCCGAGAACAGCAGTGCGATGCTTCCGATCGTCCAGGCGACGTTGCCGATCACGACCAGCAGCACGAGCGGCTTCGGCGCCGCTGCGCGCGAGGCGAGCCAGCCGACCAGCGCAGCGTAGGCGATCAGGAACAGGCCGGTCTCGCTCAGCAGCGCTTCAGGCAGGTTGAAGAGCGCCGCAAACGCGCTCGCACCGAAAGTGAAGCCAAGGGCGGCGACGCCGCTGAAGATGGCGTCGGCGAGCAGCGCGCGGCGCAGGAAGATGGATGCGTTAATCATCATGGTCTCCTCTCACGGTTTGGGGGGCTTGGGGTGAAACTCAGTGCTGTCCGCGCCACCAGGCGCGGACGAGAGCGGCGAGGCGGAAGGGACAGAGGCTCTTGCAGACGCCATGTTCGAAGGCGAAGACCTGCGCGACGACATAGTCGCCGGTCGAATGCAGCAGCGGCTCGGGCATGTTGAGCTCGCGCGCCAGCATTCGGGTTGCGAACGTCGTGGCCCAGGGCACGATGTGGTCTGCAAGGGTCCGGTAGAGCAACAGCGCGATCATGGTCACCTCCTGTTGCTCCCGAAGATGCGCTGGCCGGGGGCCCAATTCGATTACCTCGGGGGTAAAGAAAGGCGCCTGTTCAAGACAGTTCTAAGAGGGCCTTACGGCAGGGAACGACGGTACCGGCCATGGCTGGGGCGAGTGCGCGCTTGGGATAGGCGTGCAAACCTGTCCCCTGCTAGGCGCGCCGCTGCACAATCCATTCTGAGCCTAGGAATCGAGGCGAGGGGAAAGGGAAAGTCGCTGGAGTGAGCCGCCGGAGATGGCCGCTGTCCAGTTCGAGAACAACGGCAGAGGATGATGAGGCAAGCACAGTGCCGTATATGATCGTGGCATCCCCCAAAAGGATAGGCAAATCGGTGCCTACTGGCGGAAGGCCTCGCGACCTGGTGTTGCTCGTCAACCAGACCGAGGCGCCAGTTTGAAGGGTCCAGTCGAGAGTGTACGCCGCCCAATTCAATTTCAAACGCCGCGGTTAATTGCCGGCCGTTCGTACGAAGTTTGGATCTCCTAAATCTGATGGATGTCAAAATCGACTCGGTGACAAATTGTCGCCCGCGAGCTGCGCGTCTTCTCGTCAGCCGAGACTATCGCCTCATCTCGAAGGGATACCTTCCGACCATCAATTGACTTCGAGTCCCCACGGCGATCCGCGGGGCACGAACACGAACATCATCTTTATCGCAACAGCACACCCATCGCGAAATGAGCACCTGTGGAATCGCGATCTCAATAGGCATCCTGGCTCGAAAGCACAATCGCGGTACGCATTAGAATGCGAAGATCCAGCCAGATGCTCCAATTGGTCACATACCAGACGTCGTATTCGACGCGCTTCTTCATCAAGTCGATGGTTGGAGTCTCACCGCGGAAGCCGTTGACCTGGGCCCAGCCGGTCAGGCCAGGCTTCACGTGGTGGCGATAGGCGTAGTTGCTGATCATCTGATTGTAGTAGTTGTCGTGCGCAAGCGCGTGCGGGCGCGGGCCAACCAACGACATTTCTCCGCGCAGGACATTCCAGAGCTGAGGCAATTCGTCGATGCTCGTCTTGCGCAAGAGACGACCGATCCTGGTAACTCTCGCATCCCGCTTGCTTGCCTGTCTAATCTCAGGGCCATTATCCGAAACCGTCATGCTGCGAAATTTCCAGATATCGAACAGCCCGCCGTTGATCCCGCGGCGTGTTTGACGAAAAATGACGCTGCCCGGCGAGTCAAGCTTGATCAGAATCGCTGTTATGATCAGCAGCGGGGCCATGCACAACAGCCCTAGAGAGGCCAAGCTGACATCGAGGCCGCGCTTCAGGGCACGTTCGGCGATTGAAGGAGGGGCGCGCTGGAGTTCGATCGCCATCGTGCCGCTTATGGGCACGAAAGGCCGTGACACGAGGTCCGCGATCGCGAAATCGGGCAGCAAGCGAATGGCATTTGGTACCTGGCGCAACCGTTGGCTCAGCTTTTGTAATGTTGGAAGTTCGTTCCAGTTGAAAGCGAGGAGAAATTCATCTGCTTCCGCAGCACGAGACTCTCGAACGATCTGGAGAACATCCCGGTCCCACGCTGCATCGTCGTGCTGCGGCGTCAAATTCAGCACGACGTGATGCACGACCTCAAAACCGTTCTTGCGCAAATCCTTGAAGCGGCTGGAGGTGAAATCGAGGGGGCTTTGGCTGAGCAACACGACCCGCCGCTTGAAGGAGTGGCCCCTGGCAAAGGATGAGGTCAAGACGAGGCGCCAGACCGCACGGTGTGCGCCCAGACTAATGAGGCCCATTGCCGCGAACAAAATGATGGTGGCGCGGGACAGAGCGGTCGTCGATTTCAACAGGAAAGCAGCGACCGCAAGAATTGTCAGTGACAAGATCCAAACAAGCAGGACTTGGCGCGATTGCCATCTCGCATTTAGCAGATTGTGGCGGTCGTAGCCGCCTTGACCGAAAGCAATCGTGACAAATAGCATGGCCACGATCAAGCCAGCGCCCACTGAAAGTTCATGGTCGGCCGGAATTCCCATGAGCTCACGATGAGCGAGGGAAGCGCAGACATAGCTGAGCAGAACCAGCAGGAAATCGCCCGCCATGATGACGATTTGAAACGGTCTTTGCAGCGAAGGGCTACGACCGGTGACTGCAGAAGATAAATGCTTGGAACCGTATGTGGCTGAGGACATCGAGAGCCTCTTTCGAAAAGACTGGCCGCAGCAATTCATTACCTTTAACGATATCGTCCCTCGCGCCCGTAGATCAGCGGAAGGATATTGCTCCACGCGCACCATGAACTTGACGAATCTCAACCGCGAGATCCGGCGCTTCATGATGAGAGAGGAAGGTTCGTGAGCGCAGAGATATGTCATGAGGACGCGACGTCGACGACCGTCCCTAGATCCGTATTCAGTGCGGATTAATTCGCAAGCTCACCGATGCCGGGTGATTCACGCAAGCCGTTATCGAGGTGCCAGGACGCGCAGGCACGGCGATGGGGAATTTGGGGCGCGCCGCATGCTCGCGGGTCGTGTCGGAGGTGGCGACTCGGTCAACGGTGGAGGGGGGTCCGCAGTAAATTGCGAGGTGCTCCCGGAAAAGAAATAGAGGGTAGACCAATCTGCTGACAGTTCGACCCAGTTGCTGTTGCCAGCCCCTCGATTGTTAACGCCACTATGCGGCGAATCCGGGGCTCGCCACCAGTCGGCTCCAATGTTGGCGACAACCTTCATGTTCGGATCCGACGTTCTCATGTCCATCTGCACGTACACTGCATCCACGCTTCCGGCAGCGAAGCTGCCTCGTCTCACCATCCACATCAGGTCGTTGCGGCCAGGCGGAGGACTGCCGACAAGGGTGCCTCCATCGGCTTGCACCTCGATCTTCATTTGGATGGCCAAATTCTTGGGAGCCATAGCGTCAAAATGGGCTCCAACGATCTCGTTTTCATTCTGGTCTTGCACGAGGGCCCATTCCTTTGTGGCGCGGAGGCGTACATACGTCTTTCCATTTGCCACGAGGATCTTTCCGTCCGAATTGGCGGGTTGGGTCGCCCCAAATTCTGGAAAGACCGAAGCTAGTCCTGTGACGGCCGTGAAGTCCGAAGGGGGGCCACCGTCATCAGGTCTGGAGGTGCCGTTGCACCATGATGACGTCTTGGGAGCGCCGGCGGGAAATGCCTCGCTGTAACCGGGAGTATTTTGCTCGATGACGTTCAACGAGAGCCCGGCCGCGACGGCTCCGCTTGACGAAACGGCGCCTTCTGGAGTGGCGACAAAAAGCGCGGCCAATCCGATTGGCAAGAGCCAAGTCTGGAGTTGCCGTAGGGTGCGAACCGCACATCTAGGTGTTGTAAGCTGCAAGTGCAGAGGGGAAAAATGGTGAGCGTCAGACATAGGTACCGACCCATAACCAGTTAAGCTTCTCCGCCTATACCTTAAGCGTCGAATACTTGGTTGACTTGACGAACATCAATTGACTGAACGATTGGAACGTATCCCTCCGTTGAGGGC
>NZ_VSTH01000085.1 GCF_008123965.1 Bradyrhizobium hipponense
GCCCACAAGGGGAGAGGGTGGCTCGCCGCGATAGCGCCGGGACGGGTGAGGGGTCTCCCCCCGCGAACGAACCTCTCGCAGCTGAATCTGCGGATAGAACCCCTCATCCGGCGCTTCGCGCCACCTTCTCCCACAAGGGGAGAAGGAAAGGCATCTCGTAGGCGGATGGACTTCTACCCGAACGCCCGTCGCAGCTTCTGTGCCAGATCGAACAGCATCTGGTTCTGCTTCACCAGGCGCTTGCCGTGGCTCAGCGATGACATCGCCATCGCCGCGAGTTTTCCCCGCGAGGTCAGCGGGACGAAGCTATCGAAGATGTCTTCGTCGTCCTTGCAGAAAATCCGCTTGTACTCGTCCGAGCCGATGCCGAGGTCGAGCGAGTGGTAGCCGCGCTCGGCGCAGCGGTCGATGATGTAGCGCATCAGGATCAGGCCGGGGCTGTAGCGTGCGTGTTCCGACATCGTGTAGGTGTTGAACATCATCGAGAAGCGCTGGCCGTCGGCAACGCCGGCAAAGATCGCAATCACCTCCTCATCGCATTCGAGCGCATGGATGTCGATGATGCGGCCTTCGCCGCGCGGCGACAGGCAGGCGCCGCGGACGAACTGTTCGACACCCGGCTCTGCAAACACGTTCGGCAGCTTCTGTTCCGCCATCCGCGCCGGCTTGACGCGGAAGAACCAGTCGAGCAGCCGGGTGATGTCCGCGTCCGTGGTGGCGAGGTGATAGCGATACCCGGCGAGCACCTGGAGCTTCTTTTCCTTGCTCTTCAGCCGGCGGCGAAACGAATTGCTGATCCGCGATGCAGGCGGACCGCCGGGCTCCATCACCAACAGCGGGCAGCCATTGATCGAGCTCTGCTGCGGCAGAAGCGCAAAGGGGTTCTGCTGGTCGTGCCAGCGCAGGGGCTGCTGCGTCAGCGCCAGCACGTCGGCGTGCTCGCGCAACGGCGCGAAGAGCGCGTCGAGATCCGACGCAGCGGCCTGCGCGGCAAACTCGGCATTCCACAGTCCCATGTTGAAGGTCGTATGCTTGCCGCCCATGAAGCAGGCGGTGCGCACGCCGTGGCTCTGGCGCAGCACGAGCGGCAGCAGCGCGAGCGGCCTGTGCTCGGCATCGCGGGCAATGACGATGAAGGGGCGGGCGCCTTCGTGGTGACCGACGAGCCGCAGCCATGGGCTTAACAGGTCGAAGCGCTGATAAGGCGTGCAGAGATGACTAGGCTCCTCGAGGGCACGCCAGACCGGCTCGGCCTCCCCGGGATCGCTGACGATGTCGACATGCGCGATGCGGTTCGCTTTCGACCGCACTGGCGCTTCTGCCGTCCGGCTTTGCATCGCCGCAGCCATGGTTATTCGCGAAACCTGTCGAGAAAGCAAAAATTTAGGCATTTCGGCCTGTGGCCGACCTTTGCAAACAAATGTCAACAAAGGGTAAGGACAATAAGACAGGGAGCGGACCGCCGGGCTAACGCAAAGGTGGAGATATTGGCATCCGACGACAGATGGCTGGAGCGGCTGCGGCTCGAACTGGCCTGGTTCACCGGCCAGCCATTGTTGCGCAGTCGCGGTGCCGGCGCGATCCTGCACTTCGGGGCCGTGCGGCCGCGGCGGAGCGGCTCGTTCCAGCCGCACCGCGAGAACGAGATCACGCCGAAATTCCTCGGCCGCGCCATTCGCGCGTTGAGGCGGTGGAAGTACGATTTACTCGGCATGGACGAGGTCTGCCGGCGCGCGGTGACGCTGCCGGAGAAGCGGCGCTTCGTGGCGCTCACCTTCGACGGCGCCGGCAAGGACCTGATCAGCTTTGCCTACCCGGTGCTGGCGCACCACGGGGTGCCCTTCACGCTCTACGTTCCCACCGCATTTCCCGATGGCGTGGGCGAAGCCTGGTGGCTTGGGCTCGAAAAAGTGATTGCGCGCGAGAGCCGCGTCAGCCTGATGATGGGTGACAGGGAGCAGCGCTTCACCGTCACCGGCAATGCCGAGAAGCAGGCGCTGTTTTCGTTCCTGGAGAGCTGGTTGCGCTCGCTGCCGCCGGCGGATCTATCTGCGGCGATCAACGATCTCTGCACGCGCTACCGGATCGATCTTGCTTCCATCTCGCGCGAGGCGTCGATGAACTGGGAGGATCTGGCGAAGTTAGCTGCCGATCCGCTCGTTACGATCGGCAGCGCGACCGTGAACTATCCCGTTCTCGCCAACATGAAAGATGCCGCCGCGCTGCGCGAAATGACAATGGGCAAGGCGGTGGCCGAAGCGGCCTTTCACCGCGAAATCCGGCACCTGGCGTTTCCGTTCGGCGATCGCTCCTCGTTTCGGCGTGCTCACGTCGTGATGGCGGAGGAGGCGGGCTTTGTCAGCGCGGTGTCGACGATACCAGGCATCGTCGATGCGGAGGGGCGGACCAATTTGCGCGCGCTGCCGCGGATATCGTGGGACGGCCGGGGGCGTTCGCTGCGCATGATGCGCGTGCTGGTCTCGGGCATCGCCTTTGCGCCGGTGAAGCCGACGGGCAGCGCTATGAATTAGATTTCGCGCGGTCGGGCCGCTGCATCCAACTCACGATCGGCATCGCCGGCAGCACCCAGCCCATGCCGACGACCACGTAATAGATCGCCTGCCGCCAGCCGGACTCGGCGATCCACGGCATCTGCGCCAGCGCCATGCCCAGCAGGGCCCAGACAGTGGCGAGCACCAGGAGCAGGATGGCGCCGAGGAACTTGCGGGTGCGGATCGTCATGGCGGGATGCTGCGGCTTTCGCGTAACTTGCGCTGCGGGAGCGGGGGACTATAAGGGGCACGCAGTCCGGTTCAAGCCTCATTGGTTTAAGTTTCTCAGATAGAAGTTCTGGCTTCGCCTCCGAAATGACGACGATTTCCGCCCCGTCCGAGCCGCATCGCGCCGTGCGCTGGTGGCTGATTTCCGTGGCCGCACTGATCGTGCTGATGGTGCTGGTCGGCGGTGCGACACGGCTGACGGAATCCGGACTCTCGATCGTCGAATGGAAGCCTGTGACGGGCAGCGTTCCACCGCTCTCGGAGACACAGTGGACTGAGGCGTTCGAGGCCTACAAGAAGATCCCGCAATATCGCGAGCTCAATGCCGGCATGAGCCTGTCCGAGTTCAAGGAGATCTTCTGGTGGGAGTGGAGCCACCGACTGCTCGGCCGCTTCATCGGCGTCGCATATCTGCCGCCGTTTCTTTTCTTCCTGTGGCGGGGCGGACTGCCCCGTGAATTGAAGCGCAGGTTGTGGCTGTTGTTCGCGCTTGGCGGTCTGCAGGGCGCGGTCGGCTGGTGGATGGTGGCCTCGGGCCTCACGGAGCGCGTCGAGGTATCGCAGTATCGGCTGGCCACGCATCTCGTGCTCGCGCTTCTGATCTTCGCCGGCATCGTCTGGACGGTACGGCGGCTGTCCGAGCGGCCGCCGATCGCCGCGCCTGCGCGGCTGCGGCTGACGAGTGGGCTGCTGCTCGGGCTGACCTTCCTGCAGATCTATTTCGGCGCGCTGGTCGCCGGCTTGCGAGCCGGGCGTGCCTACAACACCTGGCCGACGATCGATGGTGCGTTCATTCCGTCGGCGGATCGGCTGTGGTTCGAGACGCCATGGTGGCGCAATATGTTCGACAACGTGCTGACTGTGCAGTTCGAGCACCGCATGACGGCCTATGCGCTGTTCGTGCTGGCGGCGCTTCACGCGTTCGATGCGGTGCGGTCGCGCACGGGGGCGGCGGCAAGCGGCGCGCTCTGGCTGTTCGCGGCGGTGAGCCTGCAAGCGGTGCTCGGCATCCTCACCTTGCTCAACCAGGTGCCGCTTGATTTCGCGCTCGCGCACCAGGCGGTCGCGATCGTGGTGCTGACGCTGGCGGTGATGCAGGCGGAACGGCTGGCCTCGCGGCAGTCTGCGCAAGCGCGGCCGCGGACGGTTCCGGTCGGGCAGGCCAGCTGATCGCTATCAGCCCGGCTGATCAGCAATAGCCGTAGACGCCGCACGAATAGGGCAGGCGCCAGAAATAATCGACCTGCTTGCCGCCGTAATACGAGCCCTGATAGTCGTAATCCCAGGGGCGGCCATAGTAGCCCGGCAGCGTGTGCGAGCCGGGCAGGAGCGGCGTGCCCGGCAGATTGCGGATGTAGCTGCTGATGCCATAGGCCGGCGAGATCAGCGCATCCGGATCAGTCTCGACATAGACCTTCGGAGGTTCCGGCGGCGCCGTTGCCCGCCGCTTCGGCGTGGCAGGAAGATCGGCGGCGACGGCGGCCGAGATGGTCAGCGTCGCGGCAAGGGCAGGCACCATCCAGCGCAGCATCGTCGGCTCCGAATCAAAGGGGCGATCCAGTAACGATGTATGCGGCAGTTATGGTTAATGACTGTTAACGAGGTCCGTCATTCCGAGGCGCACAAGCGCCCCGGAATGACCAGGAAAGCTACGCGCTCAGCGCCTGCTCGAGGTCCGCAATCAGGTCTTCCTTGTCCTCGATGCCGATCGAGAGCCGCACCACGTCGGGACCGGCGCCGGACCTGATCTTGGCGGCGTCGTCGAGCTGGCTGTGCGTGGTCGAGGCCGGATGGATGACGAGCGAGCGGGTGTCGCCGACATTCGCAAGGTGCGAAAACAGCTGCAATTTCTCGACCAGGCTGACGCCGGCGTCGTAGCCGCCCTTCAGGCTGAAGGTGAACACGGCGCCCGCGCCCTTCGGCGCGTATTTGCGCGCGAGCTGGTTGTACTTGTCACTGGCAAGCCCGGCATAGCTCACCGAGGCCACCGCCGGATGGCTGGCGAGGAATTCGGCGATCGCCTTCGCATTGTCGCAGTGCTTCTGCATGCGCAGCGGCAGCGTCTCGATGCCGGTCAGGATCAAGAAGGCGTTGAACGGTGACAGGGCGGGCCCGAGGTCGCGCAGGCCGAGCACGCGGCAGGCGATCGCGAAGGCGAAATTGCCGAAGGTCTCTTGCAGCCTGATGCCGTGATATTCCGGCCGCGGCTCCGAGAGCATGGGATATTTGCCGCCCGTCGACCAGTCGAAGGTGCCGGCATCGACGATGATGCCGCCGAGCGAATTACCATGGCCGCCCAAGAATTTCGTCAACGAGTGCACGACGATGTCGGCGCCGTGATCGATCGGTCGGATCAGATATGGTGAGGCCAGTGTATTGTCGACGATCAGCGGCACGCTTGCCTTGCGCGCCACGGTCGAGATCGCCTCGATGTCGGTGATGCTGCCGCCGGGATTGGCGATGGACTCGATGAAGATCGCTTTCGTGCGCGGCGTCACCGCGCGCTCGAAGCTCGCGGTGTCGTCGGGGTCGGCCCACACCACGTTCCAGCCAAAGCTCTTGAAGGCGTGCGTGAACTGGTTGATGGAGCCGCCATAGAGTTTTCGCGCGGCGATGAACTCGTCGCCGGGCTGGAGCAATTGCTGCAGCACCACGACTTGCGCGGCGTGGCCAGAGGCGACGGCGAGCGCGGCGGTGCCGCCTTCAAGCGCGGCAACGCGCTCTTCCAGCACCGCGTTGGTGGGATTACCGATGCGCGTATAGATATTGCCGAACGCCTGCAGGCCGAACAGCGAGGCGGCGTGGTCGGCGTCGTTGAAAACGAAAGACGTCGTTTGATAAATCGGCGTCGCGCGCGCACCGGTGGTGGGATCGGGCTGCGCGCCGGCGTGCACGGCGAGGGTCGAAAATCCCGGAAGGCGATCGCTCATTAGATGGCGTCCTATTCTTGTGGTCTGAAATGGCGCGGCATGCTGATCGTCACAGCGCCTGCCGTCAAGGCGCCGGTTCACATCAGAGCGATCGTGCTGCGCCTTGTCGGGTTGGCGAAATGAATGCTTCGCAATTGCGTCAGCTTTGCTCGCTCTTGTTTTTGGCGGCGCGATCCGATGCCGCGGTGTCGCCGCCGCCAACACTCATCCGATTGAGGGATAAGCGCATGCCTTGCGTCGGCGCTGGCGCGCGCTTGGAGCTCAGCGTGCGCGAATTGACGCCCATCCAGGAGATTTCCGACGACAACCGGCCATACTCGATCTTGGGGCAGCGGTTCATCACGACCTTGATGCCGACAGCCTCGGCCTTTTCCGCCGCCGCATCGTCGCGCGCCCCTAATTGCATCCAGATCACCTTCGGCAGCGGGTCGAGCGCCAGCGCCTCTTCGACCACGGGCATGATGTGGCTGGAGTTGCGGAAGATGTCGATCATGTCGATGGGACGGCCGATGTCGCAAAGCGAGGCGACGAAGGGTTGGCCGAGCAGATCCTTGCCGACATGGCCGGGATTGACCGGGATCATGTCGTAGCCGCGCTGCGCCAGATATTTGAACGCAAAATAGCTCGGCCGCACATTCGCCGGCGAGGCGCCGACCATCGCGATCGACTTCACGCTGTTGAGGATGCCACGGATGTAATTGTCGGGATAAGCGTCGTGGTTCATGTTCGTCTTTTCATGTTTTCATTGCGAGCGAAGCGAAGCAATCCAGACTCTCGCCGCGGAGCCATCCTGGATTGCTTCGCTTCGCTCGCAATGACGATTCTACTCGTCCCGCCAGGTCGGCGTGCGCTTCTCGATGAAGGCGCCGATGCCTTCCTCGGCGTCGCGCGCCATCATGTTCTCGGTCATCACCTCTGCCGCATAGCGATAGGCCTCGGCAAGGCTCATTTCGGCCTGGCGGTAGAACGCCTCCTTGCCGAGCTTGACGGTGTAGGCCGATTTCAGC
>NZ_VSTH01000086.1 GCF_008123965.1 Bradyrhizobium hipponense
GCTTCGGCTTCACCTGTGAGCGGTCCGGTCTTCGCGTAGGGTCTCGCGAACAGGTGCACGCCCTCGCGGTTGATGGCGAAGAGAGGAGTGAAGTTCAGCTCGCCATCATCCTCCCGCAGCCCTGCCCAGCGGTTGTCCAGGATCAGCCAGTGGCCGTCGAGACGGGCGGCAAGCACCGCGTGGTCCTGTCGAACGTTGCGGTCGCGGACCAGCAGCACGCGCATGTCATCTTCCGGATAGCCCGCCTGGCGCAAGGCGACATATTTGGCGATCGCATAGTCTTCGCAATCGCCTTTCGCCGTCGCAAAGCTCGCCAGCGGCGCACTCCAGCGGTCGAGCTCTCTGAACTGAACGAGGTCGCTCACATAGCGAATCGCCGCGTTGACGCCCTGATTGACTTCTTCGAGCTGCGCGCGCCCGGACTTCGCCTTGACGGCGCCGACGAGCCGAAGAAACTGCGCGGCATAGGATGGGCAGGATCCGGCGTCCGATCGACAACGATCCAGTACAGCCCGCTCTTGGACTATGTCTCCTTCGACCGCGCGCCATTTGCGCCAAAGCATGCTCTCAGGCGCTCGGAATGTGAACAGACCGAACGGCTCGTTACCAATGGGCGGGACGCCGGCGGGGGGAGCGGCTTCAGGGGGTGCATCGGTTGCGATGGACGCTGGCGGTATCAACGCAGCCAGGCGGACTGCATTGGGTCCTCGGCCACGTTCATGGTCCAGCTTCGCAAGCACCGAATTGATGGTGAAGAACGTGGCAGGTGCCTGAACGGTCTCCGCTCCGGACGGCGTCGCCTCGGTTGCGGCGATCGGCCATGCGTGCGACTCGGCGGCGAACGCGAGAGAGGCCGCAGCGTTGTTGAGCGAAATTAACGTGGCTGCTGCGAGCGCGAGCGAGCTTGGCCGCCGCCGTGCAAAATGCGACTTCATTGACATCCCCGTATTTCGGGACGTCAGCCAGCGTCTTTGCGCGTCTGATCTTCCATCCCGACCTGTTATCGGGAGCAGCTTGTGCCGCAGTGGGCTTAAGGGGGTTTAAAACCGAAAGCGAGGTCGCCCGGATTGCGTTGGTGCAATGAACCGCGCCTCTCCGGAGAGGCTAAAGCTTGCGACCGCGAGTTAACGGCGTATTAAGCAACAGCACGCGAGCAGAGTGGCCTATGATCCGGAAAAGTACGCAGCGGTTTTCCGAAAAGATCATGCTCAACCAAAGCGCGATGATGATTCATCCTGATCACATCGCGCTTTAGTGCTCGCGCAAGGCCTCATCCCGCAACGTGCGGGCTGGTTTTACAATGTAGTCCAGAACGCTTTTCTTGCCGGTCAAGATCTCAACCGTCGTGATCATGCCAGGAATGATCGGCAGCGGGTTTTCCTCCGTGCCCAGATGATTCTTCTCTGTTCGGACCATGACGCGATAGTACGTCTCTGGCCGCTGTGCCGCTTCACCCTTGTCGTCGAGGATCGTATCGGCGCTGATCCGCTCGACCTTGCCATCGAGGTGACCGTAGACGGAGGAGTCGTAGGCCGAGACCTTGACCACCGCATCCTGGCCCGGTCGGATGAACGCGATGTCCTGCGGTCTTATCTTGCCTTCCACCAGCAAGCTGTCGTCGAGAGGAACGATATCCATCAGGTTGGCGCCAGGTTGAACCACAGCGCCGATCGTCGTCACGTTCAGTCTGTTGATGATGCCGCGAACCGGCGAGCGCAGATCCGTCCTGCGCACCCTGTCCTGAGCGGACTTGATGTTCTCGTCCAGGACGGCAAGATCGGCCCTTGACTTGGCCAGGTCCTCGTCCGCTTGAGCGCGGAAGGTCGAGATGGTGCTCGCAATTTTCGATTTTGCCTCGGCTAACTGGCCCTTCGCTTCGGCCGACTGGCGCTCCAGCCGAAGCATTTCAATCTCGGGCACGACCCTTTGCTCGTAGAGCTTACGGGTCAATGTCAGTTCGCGGTCGAGTAACGCCGATGACTGGCTCAGGCGCGTGATTTGTTGATTGAGAACGTCAATGTCTTGAGCGATCTTCTGGGCGCGGGTCTTGAACACACTCTTTTCGGTCGCCACGGCAGCGGGAACGACCTGATCGATCTGATCCGGAAACCTTATCTCCGTGCGCCCGTTCGCTTCGGCGTCCAATCGTGCGACGCGGGCTGCCATCGAGGCACGCCGCTCCCGTATCTCGCCGAACTCGGCGGCAAACTTGGTGTCGTCAATTCGCATCAGGGATTGGCCCTGCTGCACCGCGGCGCCCTCCTGGACAAGGATGTCGCCGACGATCCCGCCTTCCAGGGATTGAACGACCTGGATCTGTCGCGATGGGACAACCTTGCCGTTGCCGCGCTTGACCTCTTCAAGCACAGCGAAATGAGCCCAGAGCAGAAATGTGACGATGAGAGCGAAGGAGGCCCAAAGCAGCATCCGGGCGGTTTTCGGCGTCCGCAATTTGACCGCGGCTCGAATATCGTTGGCGTAGGCAAAATCAGTTGACATTGGATTTCTGGGCCACAGGAGCGGTTTGAACAACCTTGGGTGCGCCGACGGGCTCGGTCGCAGCGGGCCTGCCTTGCAGAAGGCTCATCACCTTGTCGCGTGGTCCGTCTGCAACCAAACGGCCGTTGTCGAAAAGTAGCAAACGATCAACCATCGCCAGCAGCGAAAGGCGATGGGTGGAGATGATGATAGTCATCTGCGCATCATCGAGCGCCTTCAGCCGTTCGAGAAATTCGCTTTCGCTGCGAACGTCGAAATGGGCAGTTGGCTCGTCGAGAAACAGGATTTTTGGTTTTCGGATCAGGACGCGCGCAAGCCCGATCGCCTGCTTTTGCCCGCCCGACAAGCTGCGGCCGCCCTCCGATATGGGCATATCGTAGCCCATCGGATGACCAGCGATGAAGCTCTCGACGCCGGCGAGACGTGCTGCTGCCAACACCTCCTCGTCCGTTGCGGCCGGATAGCCCAAGGTGATGTTGTCGCGCAGCCTGCCGAAGAACAGATCAGTGTCCTGCATCGCAAAGCCGATCCCGGAGCGCAAATCGGCGGGATCATACTGGCGCGAGTCGACTCCATCGACCAGGATGCGGCCCTCCTGGGCTTCATAAAACACTAGCAGCAGGCGCCCGACGGTGGTCTTGCCCGAACCAACCCGACCAATGATTCCAACCCGCTCGCCGCCCTGGATCTTGAACGTGACCTTGTCGAGCGCCTTTCCGGGAGCGTTGGGGTAGGCGAACGAGACGTTCTCGAAACTTATGGTGCCCTTCTCGATCTTTCTGCCGACATAGGTCCGCTCCGGCGGACGTTCTCGCTCCAACGTCATGATGCGATCAATGGATTTGAGCGCTGAGAAAGTTTGCGTGCCGCGCGTGATGACCGATGCGATTCCGGCAATCGGCGACAGCACTCGTCCGGCCAGCATGTTTGCCGCGACCAATGCGCCAACCGTCAGGGTGCCGTTCATGATCAGAAAAACGCCGATCACGATCAGGAGCAGGCTCGTCAACATCTGTGCTGAATTGGCCGTGGTGAGCGCGAGCGACGACCAGAAGTGCACCGCCTCGCCGGACCGAGCTGTCGCTGCTACCGACCGCTCCCAGGCGGTCTGCATACGCGCTTCGCCGCCGGTTGCACGCACGGTCTCGAGTCCGGCAAGAGACTCGACGAGCACCCCATGACGGGCCGCAGATTCGGCCTGCAAGCGCTTCATCGCCCGATTGAGCGGACGCTGGAGCAGCACGCCAGTTCCGATCATGACGGGCAGCATGAGCAGGGGTACCCATGCCAAAGGCCCTGCGACGATGAACAGGACGCCGACGAAAAGGACAGCAAACAGCAAATCAGTGGCCGAGATCACGCTTCCGGATGTGAAGAATTCGCGGACGGAATCGAAATCGCGAAGCTGATTGGCAACGATACCGACTGAGGACGGTCGCTGCGACATCTTCACCGCCATGACGTGCTCGAAGATGTTGGCTGCAAGGACGACGTCGATGGTCTTGCCCGTGATGTCGATCATCCTGCTTCTGACCATGCGCAGGATCAGGTCAAATACGATCGCCAGTCCCATCCCGATGGAAAGAGCGACCAGAGACGGGATCGCGCCGTTCGGGATGACCCGGTCATAGACGCTCATCGTGAAGAGCGGCATTGCCAGCGCCAGAACGTTTATCAGCAAGGCCGACAACGCGATGTGGCCGTAATTGCGCCAATGAGCCCTTACGACTGACCAGAACCAGTGGTGCCGGGGCAGACTTCCGGCCGCGACGGCCCGCGCATCCGTATCGGCGGCAGCCCGAACGAGAAAGGCGTACCCCGTGCATCCGGCGGCGATGTCTTGTACCGCTGAAATTTGCGGCACGCACGGACGTTCGGATGGATTCAGCACCCTGGCGCTGCCCTCGGTCTCATCGATGCTCAGCAGAATCAGGGTCGTTCCGTTCTTCATGATGAGAACGGCAGGAAGCACGAGAGGCGGGATGTCCAGAACGTCTCGTTTGACTGCTTCGGTTTCCAGGCCTGCACGACGCGCGGCGCGTTCGTAGAGCGATACGCTCAAACGTCCATCGAGGATTGGCAGTCCCCCGAGCAGCGCCTCGCGGGTAACGGCTCTGCCGTGGTGCGCCGCCAGGAAGATCAGCGAATCCGTCAGCGGATCGCCTCCCGCGCCGAGGACGCCAAATTGAGCTGCTGGGGCGGGCTCTTCAGGCCTATCGGGCAGCCGTGCGCGCTGACTCGCGGGCTTCTTTGTCTGATACAACAAGGTATATGCCTTAAATGAAAACCGGCGAAAACGCCCTAGCGAAGTCCAATAAGGATACAACGATCTGCCAGATGATTCATTCGGTTATTTTGATCTCGGTAATTAAGGATTAATCGCAACGCGCTCGCAATGAAATCCGTTAGATGACGGAGCAGCGCTTTGTTTGACAATGAAAAGCCGCCCCGGATGGGCGGCTTTGGATCGCTGCGGCGTCTGTACCTTAGTTCGGCTTAGGCGAAAATGCCGTCAGCAGCCAGTGAGCCTTCGCCGCCTCTGCATACGAGGAGGTTTGGTCGGCAGGACTTGCTTCAAGGACGATCGGGTCGGCTTGTTTGCGTTGTTGAGCAAGCCACTCCCTGACGCCGGGTACCTTCGTCGAAGATGCCGTCCTAGTGGTGTCCCCTGACCAGCGGTCGCTGAAACCGTTAGAGGCGGGCTCCGCCGCCGCAGACGACAGCCGAACCGGAGTTGCGATCGGCGGCTGGACAGGCACCTGGAGCGGCTCGGACCCGGTTTGCGGAAGTCTCCAGTGGAAAGTCGGTGCCCTGTAGTTCGGTAGACCGAACAGGTTCAAATCTGTCGGGGCTGCATCGACTGGCGGCGGAGCCTTTAAATATTCGATCAGCGTTCCCATGGCCGCCAGCAATTGATAGTCGGCGAAGACGACCACCGCCCGCGCCGAGGTCAGCGATACCGATGCGTTGAAAAACTGATTCTGGGCGTTGAGGAGATCGATCAGAGAGCGTTGACCGAGTTCATATTCCTTCTGGAAGGCTACGATCGTTTTCCGATCCGCTTCCAACTGACCGACCAAAGCCGAAATGCGCGCCTGCGTGACGGTACGGGCATTCCAGGCCTTGTCGATCGATTCATTAGCGTCGCGCTGCAAGCGAGCGTGACGCATCGTTGCCTCGGTAAAACGTTCAGCCTTTTCCGACCGGTTCCATGCATCCTGGCCGCCACGGAAGATGTCCCAGGACATCACGACCTTGCCGCTGTAGTCCTCATGAGTAACGGCCGGCGAGCCGGGATTTGTAACGTAGGGGAACGCATTATCATAATGCGTTGCCCGTCCCTCGAGATAGAATTTGGGGGCGAACAAGCCGTCTGTGCTCTTGAAGGCATGCTTGGCCGCATCCACGTCGGATTGGGCCGCGGCAATCGTCGAATTGAATCGCAGCGCAACGGCCAGCGATTCATCGCGGCTGCTCGGCATCCCCTTCAGCGGGGCCGGGAAGCGGACGTTATACGGCTCTAAACCAACGACCTTGCGGTACTTCGCTCGTGCGTCCTCGAGGCTGCGGCGGAACTCCTGCAGTGCTGCGCGGGCGTTTTCGACGCGCTCTCTCGACTGCTCCAGGTCGCCTTCGCCAGCGCGACCGCCTGAAAACCGTGAATTCACGTTCGAAAAAATCTTTTCATGGTTGGCAACGTTCTGTTCGCTAAGGCTCACGAGGCGCATATAGCGAACCACGTCAACATAGGCTTCGGCTGCATCCAATGCGATCAGTTCGGTTCTTTCCTTCACGCGAGCCGCGGCAGCATTAACTCTGGCGGTCTGGCGCCAGACTTCTTGAATCGACGTGAAGCCGTCAAAAAGCAACTGCCGGACCACAACGGATTCCTGGCTCCCGTTTCGCCACGGTCCAGATCCGGCGGTCGGTACCTGTAATGACGGGCTAACAACCCCGGGGGACTGGTCGAACTTCTCCGGTCCATAGCTGGCGTCAAGGCGCACTTGCGGCAACAGCGTACTTTGCGTTTGACGAAGTTCGCTTTCCGTCGCGCGCCGGTTGGCCGATGCCTCACCCACGCCGGGATTGGTCTGCATTGCCTGGCGCAGGGCGTCGTTAATGGAAAATTGCTCCGCCTTGGCCGGGTTTAGCGCCCAAAATAGGCACGCCATGACCACAAAATACGCCGGCTTCATTGTTGTCCCCGCCCAAAATTCACTGAAATAACGCTCTATAGGCGAAAACTAACAAACCCCCCCGGATTCACCTATGACATTTCAGCCACATACTACCAGAAAGGGAACAAGCGATCAGGGCGGGTGTCCATGGTATCATAATACTGTGATCCGCAGGCCGAAACTGCAAGCATGCAAAAATGAACTGCCGCTCGGAGCTCTATAGCTTGATGCAGGACATCCCGCAGAAGGAAACCACGCCGTTCTACGCGCGCTCGCCCATAGTGTGGCCAAGCTCTACGGCTACTCCCGGTGGTGTTTGCGCCATAGTACCGGATGTTTCCAGGCAACAGGCCGGTGTTTAACCGTCTCCCTTGGTTGGGGACGCCATGGCGTCGCTCGCTTCCATGCTGATTGTGTTTTTGATCAAAACTATGCGCAGCAAGGCGGGCTTCGATATCCTGCCTGGCGGCCAGGTCCAGCTGCCAATCCAGCGAGTTCTAAGTGGTGTAGAAATTCGGCAGAACCTTGCAACTCAGGCACGATCCTGCCACGTCGATGCGGCGCAGTGAGACTTCGACTGCCTTTTGACGATAGATGTTTAGGAGCCGGTGTCGCAGCACCCGATAGCCTTGCATCTCTCAAGATAGTTCGGCGATATCGATCGCAAGGAGCCACTCGATAGCTGACTGCGGAGCGATATCCTGAAAGATGGCGGCCTGAAGCGCGCGATAATGGCGGCCGTGGCACCGGCTCTCGCCCAAAAGCGACAAGTCAAAGCCAAATGAACGAGGGAGCGAGGCGACGAAGCAAACAATTATCTGAGCGAAAGAACGCCTCTTGATCGCTGCACCGGTTACGCCGAAGATCAAAGCGGGCTAGAGGCAAAGCCGAAGGAACGATGCCAATAACTCTCCAGGAACAACTTGACCAGGTTGAGCGCGATATCGAACTGTACCTAGAATTTGATAAGGCCGAGAAAGCTCGGTTCAATCGCGAGTCTTACTTATGGACTGCAGAAGATCGGATCGAGTGGCAGGAGACACAATCTAACAATGCTCAAAGACTTCGCGAATTGCTCGAAGAACGTGACGCTCTGCGCAGGCAGCTGGGTTTGTAAGGGCGTCTAGTCGATGCCCTTGAATTTGTATCCGTCGATCGCCGTCGGCCTGCCGGGCTTTAGAGGTTGAGAGCGCCGCGACTCGGCAGATAGCAGGCCCGAGGTTTTCTCCTTTGCACTATTGGTCAACAGTAGGACGAGGAGCAAAAGCCCAAGCCGACGGAGATAGTCAGCTCGGCGAGAGAAACGGAGCCGCGCCGGGGCCGAAAATCGGCTCGCGCGGTTCTTTACGATTGGACCGTTGATCGTCTCGAAGGTTAGTTTCGGTACGTCTGCTGGGCGTGACGGATAACGGCCGATCACCGCGGTCTTTCATGGACTGGTCCTCTATTGGTTCTAGTGGCAGCTCGCTCCGCTTTTGGCGCTGATTGTACCAGCGAGCCGCGATGAACATGCCAGCAAGCGTGAGCAATCCACCAGCCAAACCGATATGGTGACGCGATGCGGATCGCGCCGGGTGAAGGAGATGTCGTCGTCTCGGACCGGAGCCGTGATCGGGGACTCAAGCTCTCAGCATTGACGCCGCAGATGACCGTGGCTTGTGACCGTCGAAATAGCGCTGGTTCCTGATTTCCCGGAGCAGCAGGATGCGCTTGGTCTGTGCGGCATTGAGCAGGCCCTCGAACAGGATGAACAGCTCGCGCGCCTGGGCGTGGACTTCGACGTTGATGGCGTGCTGATCGAAGCCGTAGGACGACAGCCGGGCTTCGATTTCGCTGGCGGCGGTGGGATCGCGCCGCCAGCTCAAGGCATTCTGCAGCGTATAGTACTCGGCCTCGTCCGCGAACTCGGGCGCGATGCCGATCAGATCGATGCGACGCAGGGCCGCTGCGATCGCCTGTTGGCGCTGGGTCTCCAGCAGCTGGTGGCGCAAACATCGGTAGCGCTGGATCTCCCAGGATAGTTCAGCGATATCGATCGCGAGCAGCCATTCGATCGTGGATCGCGGCGCGAGGTCGGCGAAGATCGCTTGCCGCAGCGCCTGGTAGTGCTCGCGGCTCTCACCGGGCAACAGCAGGGGAAGCGGCGCCAGCACTTCGAGCTCAACGGGCATGGCGCTGACCGTGGGCTGCTGTTCGGTCTTAAAAGGGCCGTTCATCGCCGTCGCGCCTCCGAAGCCACGTGTGCGGACATGCTGCTGTCGACGATCGTTGCCGGGCTGGCAATCCCGTGGACGGGGCTTGCCGCCCACAAGTCCTGCGCGACCGGCAATGGCGCGATCTGCATATCGGACCACCAAGCCCGCTCGTTGCCGTGTCGGTGCAGGTCTTGGTGGTGGGTACGGCACAGCGGCACGATGAACTCGTCGCTGACCTTGCGGCCCAGGGATCGCGGTTGCGCGAACTTCAGGTGATGCGGATCGGACGGAGACTGCTGGCAGACCAGGCAGGGCTGTCCGCGCACAAACAGCCGGTGGTCTTTGCTGCGCTTGCGCGGCGGCTCCTTGGGGAAGGCAAGCCCGGGTGTTTCATGCGGGTCGGGTGCCGTGCCTGCCGCGGCGGCCGAACCCGGTGCAGGGACCAGGCTTGGCGCACCGTCTGCGGCGCGCGCTGCCTCTGCAAGACTAGTCGCGGGAGCTAGCGCGAGCGCCATTTGAAAGGCGGCCTCGACGACCCGGGCGTCGGCTTCCAGCAGCGTGTTCTTCAGCGGCAGGCTGGCCTTAGCCCAGGCCAGCAAGTCCTCGCTCGCGCTGAGTTTAGCGAGTTGCCCCAACAGCTGCTCGCGCAGCTCGGCGGACTGTGGCGCATCCAGCACTGGCGGGCGGTGCAGAACGCCCTTGGCGGGCTTGGCTTTGGCGCCGAACCCAGCTTTGGGCTCCGCGCCCGGCGAACCGGCGACCGCGTCGGGCGCGTCGAGATCATCCTCGCCGGCAATCCCGACCAGCGCGAACAGGGCGTAGCGGCGGGCGTAGGTCAGCGCCGCGCCCATGCGGTGCGGCGCCTCGACGTCCTTGAGGGCGCAGACCGGCCAGTCCGAGGAGATCCACTCGCCGGAGGCATGGGCGAGCAGGGTGGTGAGCTGAATGATGCCGGTGGCGGTCTCGACCCGGGTGGTCTGGATGGTGGCGATTTCCTGCTGGCTGAGGGTCTTGCGCACGATGTCGAGGCCCGCGGCCAGCGAGGCGTAGCGGAACGTTCGATCGTCATCGCGCAGAAACGGCGAGCGGATCTGAGCCGTCAGGGTCTTCTCCGGGTTGGTCAGTTCGGCCTGGGCGCGGGCCAGTGCGGCGGCGATTGCCCCGATATGCTCACTGGCCTGGTGCATGGACGCTCTCCATCTCCACCGGATCAAAGCTGATGGCGCCGGATTTGGCGCGCTTGGCGCGAAGGCCGTGACCGATCGCCTCCTTGGCGTCCTCGGGCATCAGCTTCTTTAACTCCGCCTTGGTGAGTTCGTGCTCGCCATGGGCGGCACGGGTCCGCAAATAGATCGCTGCAAAGTCGGCCCAGAGATTGGACGCGGTCATGTCGACGACCTTGACGGCGGCCAATCGCGGCCGCGGCGTCTCGATCCCGAACAGGAGCGGCGGCTCGCCGCTCTGCACGCAGCGCCAGAACTTCTTTTCTGCCGTGAGCAGCAGGTGCTGGTAGAGCGGATCGGCGTGGACCGTGAGCTCGACCCATTTGCCGCCGCCGGTGATGATCGACAGCACCGCCGAACGGGCGGCGACCACCCACATGTTGTGCTGCAGCTGCGCCATGTGCTTGTCGGCCGCGGCCTCCTCGGTGAAGGCCCAGGGCAGCATGAACTTGGCCTCGAACACCGCGCCGGTTTCTGCGACGATGCCATCGAGTGTGGCCGCCATCCAGCGGTGGACCGGATGTCGCACCCGTTTCTGAATGTCGGTAATGGTCGCACCCGACGCGCGCTGGTACCAGCTCCGGTTGAGGTCTTCGGTGACGGTGCCGAGCTGGACGATCAGGTTGTGCGCAAAATCTTGCGGCGCGACCTCGCCGCGCTTTTCCCGCCACAGGCGCGTGAGGTCGTCCTGGTCATGGCCCATGATGACGCGGGCATCCGAGCCGCCGATAAAGGCGCGCCGGTCAATGGGGTCGAACTTGATGACATGATGTGGCGCCTCGGCGCCATGGGCTGAGATCGTGGCCACCGGTATCTCCTTAGGTCTGACGCGGCTTGGCGCCGCACCACCAAAAACCCCGCGATCGCGAGGGGAGATACCGGGGCGATCGGTGCGCCGGTCTATGCAGTAACGCTCCTTTTGCTGGGGAATGCCAGTGCTTTCTGCAGCAAGATTCTTGCTCTTTTTGGCCGTAAATCCTTGAAAAAACAACGCTTTGGAGCGAGCTTGGGAGCCGGGCAGAAGGCCGACACGCGGGGACGTGCAGGCATGGCATCAAACCGACAAATCGAAGCCAATCGCGCCAACGCCAGGCGCAGCACCGGCCCGAAAACGCCCGGCGGAAAGGCCAGGTCCAGCGGCAATGCCCTCCGTCACGGATTGGCGCGTCCCCGCGACCGCGATGACCCGGATATCGCGCGTCTGGTCAGCGCCATCATTTCGGGATTTCGGCATGGTGGCATATCCGACATGGTCGTGGACCTCGCGCGGGCCAAGCTCGAGCTGGTGCGCATCCGCGCCGCCCGCCAGCAGATGTTGGCGGCGCTACTGGACTGCCCAGTCCCGGCGGATGTAAAGCGCGTCACGGGCCTTGACCGCTATGAGCGCGCCGCCCTGGTCAGGCAGAGACGGGCGCTTCGGTTCTTAGGACGAGAGCGAGGCTGAACGGCAAATTGGCTTCGTTCCGGAATTTGCTACTGATGCCGATCGGGCGGCTCAACGGACATCGGACAGGGCACATGCGCGATGCGTTTCGGTACGTGCCAGAATGGCGCGGTGCAACGGCGGTGCGGCGTGCCCGCACGAGCCGTCCCAACATGCATCGATCGGGTCGGCGGCGGACCTAGGCAAGGACGGTCCGCTTCCGCACCGCCTTTCCGGATAGAAAATCGCGCAAGAGCTTCACGGGATCGGCACTCAGAGCGGGGGCGATGCCGACAAATTCGACCAGGTCAATGCGCCGTTCGCCGCCCTCGTATTTGGCGATGAACGATTGCGAATCTCCGTGCTCGGTGGCACCAAAAAGCTGGTCGACCTCGAGCTGGAGCTTCCGGTGATCAACGAGCGGGCGGCTGTCCAGGTCAAGTCTGCCGCCAACCAAAAGACCCTCCACGCCTACATCCGCCGAATGGACGCCACCGCGCAGTTCGACCGGTTCTTCTTCATTGGTCATTCGCCGAAGGGGGCGCTGAGCGCCCCCGACGACCGCTCTGATATTCACGTCTGGACCGGTCGCGAGCTCGGTTCGGCCATCATGCGGCTCGGGCTGCACGATTGGGTGATGGAGAGGCTCGCCTAGCGGCATCGCACTCCATCAGACCCAACTCAGCGTGTAATCGTAACCATTGTCCTCATACCCAAGCGCCTGGCTGATGCTGTCGACCTGGTCGTCGTGACGGCCTTGCGGGAAGGTCAATAGCTCCATCTCGAGCTCGGCCAGGAACGGCGCGTTCCTTGGAAACCACACCCGTCCGGCGACAAATTTGGCCTGCTGAACGTAGAGGCGGCCGATCTTATCGTGCTCGATTTTGATGGGATTGACGAAGCAATCGCCTTTCTCTCGGAGCTCCTGCGCCAGCGCAATCCCGGTGGAGGCGTCTTCGATCAGGATCTCGTGGGGCTTGAAGCGCTTGGCGAGCCCGAGTGCGGTATCGCGGAGGACGGGATACTCGAACCGAGCGCGAACAAGATCCAGCAGGTAATAATTCCCGTCCGCGACCTGCCATGTCGTACACACCGACCAGTCATTTTGCGCGCCATTCTTGGCGGCGGTATCCCAGCTCTGGATGATCCTGCTGCCAACCTCATGCGGCGGAGCGCTGTCGTAATACCGTAACCAATCGCGCTTGATCATGGCCCCGCCGGCCGGCACTGGAGCCTGCTGATATTGTGCGGCGAACACGTCGGGCCCGAGCGTCTGCTGCAGCTTGCGCAGCGTCTCAATCGATTCATGGGTCGAATGCAGCGCGTCACCTGACGTCCTGAAATGAAATTCATTGGGACCGATCGGCACCACGGCATCTGTATCCGCGATCGCGGGCAAGCTCAGCACCTCCCACTCATCGGATGAACTGGCCAGAAAACCCGACAAATCGTCCAGATGAACGCGCTGCATCACCAGGATCACCGCGCTGGTCTGCTTGTTGTCGAGCCGCGACATCAACGTATTGGGCACCCACTGGTTGACACTATTTCTGCGCGTTTCCGATAGGGCATCGATGGGCTTCTGCGGATCATCAATGATGATGACGTCACCCCCCAATCCGGTCAGCGTTCCCGACACCGAGGTCGCCTTGCGAAATCCGCGCTGCGTCGTGATGACCTCGCCTTCGGTGCTGCGCGCGATGCGCATGCTTGGAAAAGCGCGCTGGTAAAAACGGGCGTGCGCTATCGATCGAAAGTCACTTGCATGCTTGGCAGAGAGATCATCCGCATAGCTGATGGCGATGATGCGACGCCAGGGTTCGAGGCCGAGCAGAAACAGCGGAAACGCCACCGACACCGTGATGGATTTGAGGTAGCGCGGCGGCATGTTGATGATCAAGCGGGTGATCTCGCCGCGGCGAATGCGCTCGAGCTGGTATGCGATCGCTTGGATATGCCAGTTCGGCAAGAACTTCGTGCCGGGATTGAGGTGAAGAAAGCAGCGATAGACAAAGCTGACGAAGTCATTGCGTAGAATGGCGTCGAACAGTGCGCGATCGTGGTCGGTCACTCCGATTCTCCTCGCTTCTTGAATTTCTCTTCCAGTTGTTGGACGTACGATTCCAAGACCTTGCGATCATCCATATCAAGGACGTCGTTGGCCGGCCGTTCGGATGACGAGCCGAGTTGCTGTCGCCGGTTGAGAAGGAAGGCCGCCGCTCTGAGATTGCTCTTCAGCGCATCTTCAGCGGTTTTCAGGAATAGGGCTTCCAGAAAGCTGATTATCCGCACTCTCCCGCCCTGGCGGATGTCCACCTTCCGATTGAAAAGTTCGTCGATGATGGTCGCCTCGTTCTTCGAGCCTTTGGGCCGACCGCGCTTGTTGCCGGATTGACCCGGCTTGAACTGGTGTTCGGGGGGCGGGCGGCCGTAGCCGACGTCGGTTCGCTTTCCGCGCGCGCCGGCCGGACCCTGTTGTCTGCGGCGGCTCATGTGCTACGCTCCGATGATGTGGCAGCGCGCTCGGCGGCCACCTCGTCGAAGGTCTGGCCGGTGGCGACGAGGATGGCATCGCGCCTGGTGACGTCCTGCCATCGACGCAGCGCGGCATCGACGTAGAGCGGATCGATCTCCAAGCCATAGGCGCCGCGGCCGACGCGCTCGGCCGCAAGCAGGGTGGTGCCAGACCCCAGGAAGGGGTCGAGCACGAGATCGCCACGGCGCGTGCAGTCCTTGATCGCGTCCGCGATCAAAGGCACCGGTTTGACTGTGGTTTGACTGTGGGATGAACCGTAAGGTCGGCGAGCCGGCCTTGGCGGAAGGTATTGACGCCGGCGTAGGTCCAGACGTTGGAGCGATTGCGGCCATGGCGGCCAAGCTCGACGTTGTTGAGGTGCGGCGCATCGCCGTTCTTGTAGACGAAGATCAGTTCGTGCTGGGACCGATAGAAACTGCCCTGACCGGCATTGGTCTTGTTCCAGACCACCAGATTTTGCAGCGGACCAAAGACGGTCTGTCCGGCGCCGTGCATCTCGCCAATGTGCCGCCAGTCCGTGAAGATATATTGGATCGCACCGTCAGCCCCATGCTGTGTGGCCAGTCGCATCCACTTGATGTGAAAATCGGTAAACTCGGCCGGCGACATTTTGCCGGACGCAACCGCGAATTCGCGGTGCTTGATCTTGCCACGGCCGAGCGTTGTGGAAATCTGCACATTATAAGGGGGATCCGCGATCAGCATGCTGGCCCGATCGAGGCCCATGAGTACTGACCAATCTGCCGAATCGCAGGCATCGCCACACAGCACGCGATGCTTGCCGAGCTGCCACAGGTCTCCTCTGCGACTGATGGGATGCTTGGCGATGACGCAGTGGGTGTCCGCCGAATCCAAATCGCCGAAATCGATCATCAGGCCATCGATCTCGGCCGGCTCAAAACCAGTGATGTCGAGGCTGAGGTTACATTCGGGGAGGAGAGAGGCGAGTTCACCAAGTTCTTCGGCGAGCAGCTTGCGATCCCAGCCTGCGTTCGCCGGAATCTTGTTGTCGGCGAGAGCCAGTGCGCGCTTTTCGGCGTCGCTCAGGCCGCCCATCACCAGGACCGGGACCTCCTTCAATCCAAGCTGCTGGGCCGCCTCCGAGCGGGCGTGCCCGCAGATGATCTGCAGCTCTTCATCCACTAGAATGGGATAGGTCCAGCCGAATTGGACGATCGAGTTGGCAAGTTGCTTGACTTGCTTCTTGGGGTGGGCCCGCGCGTTCCTCTTCGCCTTCGTGAGGGATTGCAGCGGCAGCAATCGCACTTCCGGTTGATCAACCGCAGGCAGGCGAGAGCTTGCCGTTGAAACCTTCAGATGGGTCTCAATTGGTCGTTCGACTTGCTGGATTGGCTTTCGGCATTGGGTAAGGGTGTTAGGCTTGTCGCGCCGTGGTTTGCGGACGGCCTTCGTACAATCGAGCGTCATGTTTGCTGCTCCTCGTCGTTAAAGGAGCAGTTCATATGCACAATACAGCTGCGTCGGGTAAACAGAAATAAAAGCGTAAAACAATCAGATGGTTAGATGATGTTTCTGCCATTTTGGCGCTCTGAATCCAAGCGCGATGAGGCCCTTGCGGAGTGTTTCAGCCGAGATTTTAGTCGGAAACGGCACATAGCGCGGCACAACGTCGCCGGCCTTGAAATAGCAAATTTCACTGTACGGCTGCTGGCCCTTTTTCTGAAGCTGTTCAAGTCGTTCATTTACCCGATAATGCGCTTCTTTTAGATGGGGAATTAGCGAAGCGAGGCGCTCATATTCCTCCGGCGACCGATTGTAGCGGTGCTCTCCCAATGTTTCGAACAGCAAATCTACGGCCAGCTCTTCGAGGGACATGCGGTTTCGGTGCATTGATGCACTCCAAGGCAAGGCCGGTGCGAGCTCGACCGCGCGAAGCCGCGTGCCATCGGCAAGCTCTACGGCGCCGCTGCCATCGATGATCGCCTCGTGGAATCGGAAGATGTCGAATGTTTCGGCGTCCTGGCTGCCCTGACGTTTGGCCCGAAATTGCTTGGAGCTAGGCAACTTGACGACGAAGATCGTCTCCGCGGTCGTGCTCTCGGCGAAGACGGCTACCAGGCCGACGATTTCTTCCGAGCGGACCTGCAAGGCACCGACCCGGATTTCCGCGGTCCGCGCGCCGTCGAAGACGCCTTGTGAATGCAGAACGTCGATAACGTCCGCAACCGTGCGCCGCCTGCTGCGTTGGTCCTCGAGAAGCCATTTGTAACGGGGCAATGCGGGTCCTCAGGATCAACGTGGGATACAACTGCAAAACGTCAACCCCGTAGCTCTACGGTCGTTGAGACCGGGACGGTCACGCAATCCGGTGCAGCTGAGTGTGGCCCTTGCCGGTTCAGACAGATGGGCGTTGTAGCGGCGACAATGGTCCCGGAGAGCGGAAGACGACGCCCGGTCCAGTCCGGTCAGCTGCACACATCAAGCGGGAGAACAGATCGCGTCCGCGCCGCGAACAGGCGATGAGAATTAGCGTCCTGACCGACCTTGGACCTTGGCCGTCCAGGAATAAGCGTCAATTCCTGACGCGTGGGATCAATCGACGACGGTTGCTGGACGCCAATTCAGCTCGTCGAGCCGGAGGTCGGCTGAGTTGAAGGCTCGTCTAAGGAGAGGGTCTCGATCGCGGCTTTGAGCTTCACACGATGGCCAAGCGTAAGACCAAGTTCTTTGAGATTATCGTCGGTAAGGCAGAGCTTCGAAGTCGACGTCGTCGCCATTGGGCGACGTCACTCAAGGTGGCCCTCCTCGACTGCAAAAGGTTATCGAAGTCGCACAACCCACGCAAACAAGGCCGCTAGCGACCGCTTCGGGTCTTGGCTGCGGTGCCGCTCCATCTGAGAAGCAGATTCTCCGCGCTTCGCGAGATTTCACGTTTTCACGCAGCCAGGGTCAAAAAGCATCGCGCCGGTGTTGGCGTCGATCGACGTGCCGAGCCTGGTCTCCGAACGAAACTTATTAAGACGATCGATCAGCCCGGTGCATTTTGCAAACTCACTTATTGCGCGGCTGCTTGTTCCTTTGGTTGTTGTTTAAGGCCTGTGCCTGACGTGTATGCGATCAAGGCGACGTTGTATGCCTGCCAAAGCGTGTGCCGATCGATATCCGGGAAACACTTCAACACGAGCGGTTCAACGTTAGCGACTTGATAGGTATCCAAGCATTGAAGAATAACGCAGCTGACGTCGGCGATGCTGTGGTGTTGCATTGCCATTGCTCCCGGTGATGGACATCAGCTGGTTGCGCGGCCGCGGTCTCTTGGTTTGTTGCCAGGACGATACGTGCAGCCACAAGCTGAAGCGACCGCCGGCAGACATTGATCGATGGCCTGATCACCCTAGCTGTGGAGCCTCGCTCGCTGGCAAGGTGTGCGGCAAGCGCGACGCCCTTCTCAGAGCCGGTCGCGACCTGACGATGATGCGCGGACACTAAGCTCTGATGAACCGGCCGGTCCGTTGCTATGGTGGAGTTGTTCGAGTCGCCTGTCGAGTTCTTGCCTTTTGGCAACGATCCTTGCGGCGAGAATCTGATCGACGTCCGTGTAGAGAGCCCACAATTCATCGAGGGACATCTGCTCAAACTGCGGTCGGTAATCACGAATGCCAAAGTCCGGCCCCCGTTTGAGGCGGGTCGCAGCTAAGTCAGTCGTCAAAGCCCGGACTCTTACGCCGATTCAGACGATCGCGTTGCTGGCCGGGCCCACTGCGCTGCCCTCGTAAACCGCCTTCCTAGCTCTAGTTTCGCGTGCCGCACCGACGATTCTGCGCTCGGCCTTGGCCACTCGATCTCGAAGGGTCTCAAGTTCGGATACTTGAGACGCGAGTGCCTCACAATGTTGGCGCAGAGCGAAATGACAACCATCCAGTCGCGCACGAGCGTCCATTGCACGCCCCTCTAGGTGCTGCCCCAGGAGAGATGGCCCGCGATTGGGACCACCCCTGAGACTAGTCAAATTGGGCCATCAGGTCTGTTCGCTTTCGCACGCTGGCTGTATGGTTTTCGCGGTGGACCGCCACGCGTCGATGGCTGAGAGCGGCAAGCAGGATATTGCCGACGACCTGCCGCTCGGGCCTCACGGTTCTCGGAGTCGCAAAATGGGCGGCTCAGGGCGACTGCCGCCCGCGGACAAGGCCAGCCTTGGATCTCGCCAGCGCACAAAATACCGCCAAGCACCTTCTGCGGCCCCGGCATTTAGGGGGTGCTGGGGCCGTTTCGATCTGCGCGCGTTAGCTTTGATCGGCCGGACGCAGTATCCCGTGCCTAGCAAAAATCGGCAGCCGGTTCTGGTCGGTTTTGAACCGATTGGCTGCGGCACGCGCGGCGCATGTCTGAGGCGCGGCTCCGACCCGGCCCTGAAGGGTGGGCACAGCTAGTCTAATTATCGGAAGCCACGCCGAGCGCGAGGGTAGGAGCGCCGCGTGGAACGTGATCGGCAGAACCTAGTTTCCGAGCTCGACGTACCGACGAAGCCTGACGACGATATCCGGCAAAGCGTGGCGCAGGCGTGCAGCGTCTTGGGAAGTGGTCGAGAACGGTGCGAACCTGATCATGGCATTCCAAGGTCGACTTCCGTAGACGGTGATCGAGACTCCGGCTCTCGAAAAGCCATCAACTTTGCGAAGCTCACCAAGGACGAGGTCGGCGATCGCCACAGCGGGCAGTCGCGCTGGTTTTTCATCGGGGCCGCCGGCGGACAAGAGAGCGACTGGCTTCACAGGTTGCGCTGCCGCGGTCACGGGCTCCTCTTGGCGTGTTCGCGGCATCCCCGGCGCCGGAGGCGCGGTGGCGGGCGACGCGGACGGAGCAAAAATGCCACTGATTAGCGCCGCGAGGCCTGCATCTTTCGAGTCACCGCTCATCGCTCTCTCCGCAGTTGAGCGTAGCCTAGCAGCTTTCGGAAAGGATACCACCACGCCCTGAGCAAACGCAGGGTGGTTCCTGTGTTGGCGATCGAACATTCAGGCGTGCAAAGTTTCGCTAAGCTTGTCCTCAGCGAGATACCTGATTCGCGAAGGGGGCATCGAAGGTGTTGGGTGGTCTGGTGATGCGCTGGCGTATGCGCAATTTTTTGTTGATTTGCCCATCTTGCAAAAATGCCGCTTCCGCGATCCGCGGGCGCTACATGCTCGGCCAGGAGCGATTGACGTGCGATCACTGCGGAGCGACTGACTCTGTGACTTTCTGGCGTTTTGAAGGGATAGCTCACCGCGCGTGCGCGACGAGCAGTCGGAAGGACTCTTGCGTTCAGGGCTAGTTAGAACAGCTTTTTTGGGGGGATAAGAGAATGACAAATTGTGTGATCGTTCGGGCCTATGGAAGACAATTGGATCAGTTGCGCGGAGAGGCATCGCGCATTTCGCGGGCAAACAAAATCGACTGGTGGATCGAGCGCGGAGTCCAAGGCACACGATTTTGCTTTGAGAATGCAGAGACGAAGAGGGCGTTCGTCTCAATCTGCGAAAATGTCGGTGTTTCGCACATTGATGGCGCCCGCCAGCGTGAACAGCCGGGACCGCGACTGGTTTGTTCGAGGCGTTCTCCGAATGCCTTGATGCGGCAGCAGCCAATCGGAGCGTGAGCATCGACACTAATTCCATGAGGTTCGGAGGCGACCCAGGCTCAAGGCTGAGGGAAAGTTGAGCCCGGTCTTACATCGGAATCCAGGCAACAATAACAGAGCGAAGAATTGGCTTGGTTCCTATCCGGCCAGCACGTCCTCGCGCGACTTCAACAGGCGCACCTAACTGCCGCTCTCATGCTCTTCCAGCTGGCCGCGATTGGCATAGGCAACGCCCGCATCGAACTCAGGACCAGTGCCGCCGAGCCGGAAGACCAAGCGGCTCGGGCGTTAGGAAGATCGGTGCCGCTACAACTGTGCCTTGGTCCGGATTGCCGCACGTGAGGGTTCGCTTCTCAGCGCTCCGAATTGGAAAACCTTCGCGCAGGGTGCGAGGCAGAGCGGAAAACTAAAGCGCCATACCCAAAGTGGAAGGGGACTACTGCTGCGGCGGTTAGCATGGCGAAAGCGAAAGCGTCCACGCATCAGGCGACACGGCCTGCCTGGTAGCGTCATCAGCGAAAATCACGGGCTAGAGCAGGCCGATCCACGAACTCTAGTGCGGTGTTTGATCCAACGCCTTGAGCAAGGCGTCGAGACATGCGCTGGCATGTTCATGCTTTGCATCGTGCCCGCCACCGCGCGAGCGCGTGGACTGAGCACGCTGCTGACAATTTCCGGTCCAGGTGCCTCGACACGCTCTGACCACGCGCGTGCCGCCGACCAGCCCGTCCATTTTATTTAGGTTGCGAGAGGTCGTGCAAATCGGTCGTGCGATTTAAAATCTGCAGACGAGCAATGACCGAGATTATTTCCCGGTTCTGATCGAAGGCGAATAGAATATCCCGTAGATTCGCGGGGGTTTCGCCTCTGTCGGGACAAATCAGTTAACTTGAGATATTAACAATTAAATCATTTTTGCGCTGGTGACATATAGACAGAAAATTAAAATTCGAGCATCGTATATTTAATTTAGAATAGAAGGCTCGAGAGTCCGCGGCACTTCGGTCAGCGGAGGCTGCGGCATCAAGGCCGATCGGCGTGCGCGGAGTGCACTGCCGAACACAAAACAGGGGCAGGGATCAGGGCGTTCGGAATCGTTTCACATTAGGTCGCCGCGCAAATAGCAAACAGGCAATTGCTTGTCGACCACGCTTGCTCCGTTTGGGTGTGGGCGCCGGCACTTTGTGAATTGGCTTTCGACTGCAGTTACAGCCGCTCCGCGTCGGCAGAGTTTGAGGGAGTGCACATTGAGTGGCGTAAATATTCTCCGCAGCCCGGAATTATCAGCCGCTTGGTCGCTAATTGAACGGCGCCTGCAAGGGATTTCGAACTCCGAGCTTCTTTCCTCATCGTTCAGTCGATCTGCCGATGTTGCGGTATTCGCGGTGAACAATGCGCCTGCTCTGATCAATCAGGCGGCGTTGGAGCCGCCGTCTCCATTGTGGCGACCGGTCGACAGTGACCGAACGCGATCCGCTTGCCGGGACGTTATCCCTCTTACATCCGCTCGATCCCGGCGGAATGAAGCTGTTTCATTGTGATTTTCTGATTGTGAGGCGTAAGCCATGGCGACGCAGACGACCGGTGGGGGTAGCACGATCTCGTTCGGAAATGCCCCGCAAGCCAACAATGACAGCTTTGCGTTCACAGAAGAAGCCAACAACATTCTTGTTTTGAATGTTATGGCCAATGATCTGGGTGGCGCAGCAAAGACGCTATTCTCCCTAGATGATGGAACGAGCGCCTCGGCATCGACCAAGACCTATGCACCGGCGGATCTGCTGGTCAAAGATGTCGCCTACAGCAGCGACACAGCCGGAATGAACGGAACGGGCGACCATAGCGCGCTCGGTGCACGCATCTGGATCGAATCGGACGGCTTCGTCCATTACGACAAGGGCGACATCAATGCCCAGCTACAGGCGCTTGCTGTCGGCGCCACGCTGACCGATACATTTACTTACGCGATCCAGCTGGGCAATGGGACGCTTAGCTGGGCGACGGTTACGCTGCAGTTTAGCGGCGCAAACGACCAAGTGTATATCACCTCGAGTCCGCAGAGCGGCACCATCGTGGAGGACGCGCCAGCGACGTCAGATCCTTCAGACTCGCTAAGCACGGTCGGTACCGTCAGCTTCAGCGATGTCGATCTTAGCGACACTCACACCGCCAGCTTCGCGGCTGCTGCGAGCAACACCACCACGCTCGGCCTCTTCTCGCTGGATCCGGTGAGCGAGGCAGCCAATGCCGCAAACGGGTCGGTACAGTGGCACTACACGTTGAATAACGCCGCCGCGCAATACCTCGCCCAAGGCCAGAGCGTCACCGAAAGCTTCGTGGTGACCGTCAATGACGGCCACGGGTCAACTGCAACGCAGACCGTGACGGTGACCATCACCGGCAGCAATGATGCGGCAACGGTCAGCTCCGACTCGAAGTCCGTCACCGAAGGCGACACCGCCTCCGCGCTCAACACCTCGGGGCAGCTCAGCATCACCGACCCCGATACGGGCGAAGCCCACGTCGTGGCCCAGAGCAATGTGCACGGCAGCTACGGCGACTTCAGCATCGATGCCAGCGGGGCCTGGAGCTACGCCGGCAACGGCGCCCACAACGAGCTCACCGCCGGGCAGCAGGTGCAGGATCAGTTCACCGTGGTGAGCCAGGACGGCACCGCCTCTGGCACGGTGACGGTGACGATCACCGGCAGCAATGATGCGGCAACGGTCAGCTCCGACTCGAAGTCCGTCACCGAAGGCGACACGGCGTCCGCGCTCAACACCTCCGGCCAGCTGACGATTGTGGACGCGGATACGGGCGAAGCCCACGTCGTGGTGCAGAGCAATGCCCACGGCAGCTATGGCGACTTCACGGTCGATGCCAACGGCGCCTGGAGCTACGCCGGCAACGGCGCCCACAGTGAGCTCACCGCCGGGCAGCAGGTGCAGGATCAGTTCACCGTGGTGAGCCAGGACGGCACCGCGACCGGGACGGTGACGGTGACCATCACCGGCAGCAATGATGCGGCAACGGTCTCGTCGGAGGCCAAGGCGGTGACCGAAGCCGACACCGCGACTGCACTCAACACCTCGGGCCAGCTGACGATTGTGGATGCGGATACGGGCGAAGCCCACGTCGTGGCCCAGAGCAATGCGCACGGCAGCTACGGCGACTTCAGCATCGATGCCAGCGGGGCCTGGAGCTACGCCGGCAACGGCGCCCACAACGAGCTCACCGCCGGGCAGCAGGTGCAGGACCAGTTCACGGTGACGAGCCAGGACGGCACCGCCTCCGGCACGGTGACGGTGACCATCACCGGCAGCAATGATGCGGCAACGGTCAGCTCCGACTCGAAGTCCGTCACCGAAGGCGACACGGCGTCCGCGCTCAACACCTCCGGCCAGCTGACGATTGTGGATGCGGATACGGGCGAAGCCCGCGTCGTGGTGCAGAGCAATGCCCACGGCAGCTACGGCGACTTCACGGTCGATGCCAGCGGGGCCTGGAGCTACGCCGGCAACGGCGCCCACAACGAGCTCACCGCCGGGCAGCAGGTCCAGGACCAGTTCACCGTGACGAGCCAGGACGGCACCGCCGCCGGGACGGTGACGGTGACCATCACCGGCAGCAATGATGCGGCAACGGTCAGCTCCGACTCGAAGTCCGTCACCGAAGGCGACACGGCGTCCGCGCTCAACACCTCCGGCCAGCTGACGATTGTGGATGCGGATACGGGCGAAGCCCACGTCGTGGCCCAGAGCAACGCGCACGGGAGCTATGGCGACTTCACGATCGATGCCAGCGGGGCCTGGAGCTACACCGGCAACGGCGCCCACAACGAGCTCACCGCCGGGCAGCAGGTGCAGGACCAGTTCACGGTGGCCAGCCAGGACGGCACCGCCACCGGCACGGTGACGGTGACCATCACCGGCACCAATGATGCGCCATCAACACCTACCGACAGCAATGCGGCAACCAACACGGTGACCGAAGGCGCCGCGTCCGGCACGACCGTGGGCGTCATCGCGTCCGCGACCGACGTCGACGGGCCGGCGGTGAGCTATGCGCTGACCGGCGACACCTCGGGCGGCGGCTTCACCATCGACGCTGTCACGGGCGTGGTGACGGTCGCCGATCCCACCAAGATCGATTACGAGAGCGCGGCCGGTCACGCCTATTCGGTGACGGTGCGGGCCTCGGATGGTACGCTGACCAGCCAACAAACCTTCAGCATAGCCGTAACGGATGTCGCGCCGTCGACGCCGGTCGACGGTAATGCGGCAACCAATACGGTGGCCGAAGGCGCCGCGGCGGGCACGAGCGTGGGCATCACGGCGTCCTCGAGTGACGTCAACGGTCCGGCGGTGAGTTACAGTTTGGTGGGCGACAGCTCAAATGGCGGATTTACCATCAATTCGACCACCGGCGTGGTGACGGTCGCCGATCCCACCAAGATCGATTACGAGAGTGCTGCAGGTCACGCTTATTCGGTGACGGTGCAGGCCTCCGACGGCACGCTGAACAGCCAGCAGATCTTCAGTATTGCGGTGACGGATGTCGCGCCGTCGACGCCGATCGATGGCAATGCGGCAGCCAATACGGTGGCCGAAGGCGCCGCGGCGGGCACGAGCGTGGGCATCACGGCGTCCTCGAGCGACGTCAACGGTCCGGCGGTGAGTTACAGTTTGGTGGGCGACAGCTCCAACGGCGGGTTCGCCATCAACTCGACCACCGGCGTGGTGACGGTCGCCGATCCGAGCAAGATAAGCTATGTCGGCAGTGGATCATCGCACAGTTACTCGGTCACGGCGCAGGCATCCGATGGCGCGCTGAACAGTCAGCAGAGTTTCAGCATTGCCGTGACGCAATCGGACGTAACGCCCCCGACCGCCTCGGTATCGCATTCACTTAACTCGAGCCACCAGACCTCCACCTTCACCGTGACGGCATCCGATGCGAGCGGCCTCAAGACGGTTCAGCTGTACGACACGGTGACACCAGCTGGGAATGGCACTCCAAATCAACCGGTCTTGATCTATACGTTCGCCGCCGCGGATATCGTGAACGGCAACTATGTCCACACCTTCACAGATGGACAGGCTCCGTTTGCAAGCATCAACAATGATGCGCACAAGATCAGCGCGGTCGTGACCGACAATGCGAACAATTCGGCCACCGTGTTTGATCCGGTGACCTTCAACACCAACGGTGGAAGCGGAGGTAGCACGAAATTTTCAGCGCCAGCCGGTATCGCCGGATCTCCGATAAATCTCGGCTTGGCTGACCCCACCGGACAAATGGCAGAGGTCACGTTGACGATCACTGGCACGCTGGATGGATGGTCCGTACATGGCGCCACTCACAATGCTGATGGGTCGTGGTCGGTCACAACGCACGATCTCACCTCACTGACCGTCGTGACCGCTTCAGATTACGTCGGGGCATCGGTGCTGAACGTGACAGAACACTGGACCAATGCCGATGGCAGCATCGGGACCGCGACAGTTCTGAACAACCTGGAAGCGTACGCGCAAGGCTCTCCCATCTTCGCATGGTCCGGCGATGACACGTTAACCGGCTCGAGCGGTCATGATACGTTCGTGCTCTCGCAGCCGATCGGCAATGACAAGATCTACAGCTTCGATGGCTCTTCGGACCTGATTGACCTGATCAGGTATGGTTGGCAGAGCTTCAGCGATGTACAGGCCCACAGCGCTGACGACGCAAACGGCAACGCGGTGATTACGCTGGCTGACGGCCAGACCATCACCCTGGACGGGGTGCATGCGGCGGATCTGACTGCGGCAAACTTCGAATTTGACGTTACGCCGACCGTCGAGAACTCGGGGACAATGAGCATCGGCAATGGCGCGATGTTGCCGCTGTCCGGCATCATCCACAACACCGGAAGCATCGAGCTCCACAGCTCCGGCGACGACACGCTGCTGCAATTGATCCAGACCGGCGTCAAGCTGGAGGGGGGCGGCCACGTGATCCTGTCGGATGATGACCACAACATCATCGCCGGCACGGCACCGAATGTGACGCTCGACAACATCGACAACACAATCTCCGGGGCCGGCCAGCTGGGGCAGGGCAGTCTCAGTCTCAGCAACGCGGCGACCATCCTTGCCGATGGTGTCCATGCGCTGGTGATCGACACCGGCCAGAATGTGATCGCAAACGCCGGGACTTTGGAGGCCACTGGAACCGGCGGTCTGCAGATCAACAGTGCCATCATCAACACCGGCCTGTTGTGGGCCAATGGCGGTGCGGTTACGGCGCTGGGCGAGGTCAGCGGTTCGGGTAGCGCAGAGATCAGCGGCATTGGCACGATAGAGTTCGGAGCGGCTTCCAGCGCCAACGTCACGATCGACGCAAACGCCACCGGCCACCTCGTCCTGGATGACGCCTTCCATTTCACGGGAACGGTGAGCGGGCTGACGGCCGACGATGATGTCGATCTCAAGGGTGTCAATTTCAGCGGCGAAACCACCTTGAGCTTCACCGAAAACCAAGCCGGGACCGGCGGCACCCTGACCGTCTCCGATGGTGCTCACACCGCGAATATCGTCCTGCTCGGCCAGTACGATCCGGCCGGCTTTACCGCAAAAAGCGACATAGCGAGCAACACGCTGATCGCCTATGACCCGCACCACATCGCCTAAGCGGCATGACCGGAGCACATCAGCTTTGAGGTATCAACCTTGACTGTCCGTTCGAAAGAGCATGACGAGCTGGGCCGGTTGCTGAAACTGTGCCAGTCGCACTACGTCACAGCTGCGATGTTTAGCCTGGCGATCAACCTGCTTTATCTCGCCGGGCCGCTATACATGCTGCAGGTCTACGACCGGGTCATATCAAGCTTGAGCGAGACCACGCTCGTTATGCTCACGATGGCGCTGTTGCTGGCGTTTGCGGCGCTCGCAGGTCTCGACACCGTGCGCGCAAAAGTGCTGACGCGCACCAGCATCCGCCTCGACCGGAACATCGCGCCCTGCGTGATGACCGCTATCATCGATCGCTCGGCGGGCGGTGCGCGCGGGCACCTGCTGCGCGATTTCGACACCTTCCGCCAGTTCATCACCGGTACAGGGGTTCACGCCATCCTCGATCTGCCCTGGACGCCGATCTATATCGCGGTGATTTTTTGTCTGCATCCGACCCTGGGCGGGTTTGCGCTGGGAAGTTCAATCATTCTGATCCTGATGGCGGTCTTCAACGAATGGATCGTCAAGCATCCGCTTTCGGAGTCCAATGAAGCGGCGAGCAAGAATTATAGTTTTACCGAGATGAGCCTGCGCAACACCGAAGTGGTGCGCGCGATGGGGATGACGGCGGGGCTTCTGAGACGCTGGAGTCGGGACCGCGGCCGGATGCTCGAGCGCCAGGTCACCGCCAGCGACCGCGCCGCCATGATGCAGAGCCTGATCCGTTTTCTGCGGCTGTCGATGCAGTCCTTGATTCTCGGACTTGGCGCCTATCTGGTGATCGAGCGGCTCGCGACGGCCGGCGCGATGTTCGCCGCCAGCATCCTGCTTGGCCGCGCCCTGCAGCCGGTCGAGCAGATCGTTGCATCATGGCGCGGCCTCGTCTCGGCGCGCGTCGCCTTCTTGCGCCTGCGCGAGCTGCTGGCTGGCGCTCAAGCTCAGGAGCCCCGGCTCACGCTCCCGCGACCCGAGGGTGGCCTTTCGGTCGAAGCACTTTCCTACGCCGCACCTGGCATGTCGAAACCGATTCTCCGTGGCGTCAGCTTTCAGATCGAGCCGGGTGAAGTGCTGGGAATCATCGGCCCGTCTGGCGCCGGCAAATCCACGCTGGCGCGCCACATCGTCGGTGTACAGGCCGCATCGGCAGGCGCCGTTCGTATCGACGGAGCCGATGTGTCCAGCTGGATCAAAACCTCGCTCGGCCAGCATCTCGGTTACCTCCCACAGGACGTCGAATTGTTCGCCGATAGCGTTGCCGCAAATATCTGCCGGTTCAATGACGGCGAGGATAGCGAGGTTACCCTGGCGGCACGCATGGCCGGGGTGCACGACATGATCCTACGACTTCCCGCCGGTTATGACAGCCAGGTCGGAGAGGCGGGCGCGGTCCTCTCAGGAGGGTATCGCCAGCGAATCGGGCTGGCGCGCGCGGTCTATGGCAATCCGAGTCTGGTGGTGTTGGACGAGCCGAGTTCGAATCTCGATTCGGATGGCGACGCTGCTCTCGCCGCCTGCATCATGCAGCTGAAGAAGCGCGGAACGACGGTGATCATCATTTCGCATCGGCCCGCCACCATTGGCGTGGTCGATAAGATCTTGGTGCTCCGTGAAGGCGTCGTCGAGATGTTCGGCCCACGCGCTGAAATCCTGGCGCGTTTGACGCGGCCGGTGCCGATCCATGCAGTCCGGGAAACGACTGGTTAGGACACGGCAGATGGCGCTGTTGGAGCTTGCAGGCCGATCGAAACGAGCCGCTGCGGCCTCGAGCTGGACGAAAGGCGGGCAGGACGGTGCGCCGAGTGATTCCATTCGCCATGTGGCGCTGGCCGGATGGCTGATCATTGCCGTCTTTTTCGGCGGCATCGGCACCTGGGCGCTGACCGCGCCGCTCAACGGCGCCGTGGTCGCCAGTGCGGTCGTCAAGGTTGACGGCAACCGCAAAAGCGTCCAGCACCTCGACGGCGGCATCGTCAAGGAACTGCATGTCCGGGAAGGCGAGCGGGTGCTCGCGGGAGATCTCCTGATCGTTCTCGACGAAACCCAGACGCGTGCTGAATATGAGGTGCTCACGCAGCAACATGCGATGCTTCGGGCGACGGAAGTACGGCTTCTGACTGAGCTTGATCACAGATCCGATCTCGTGCTGCCATCGGATCTGAAGGCGCGCTCTGGGGATCCCTATTTTACAAGCGTCTGGAACGGTCAGCTCAGCGAGTTCGAAAGTCGACGGGCCTCGCTGGAAGGCCAAGGAAGCGTGATCCGCGAGAAGATCAACCAGCTCCGGTCGCAGATCGTTGGTGCGGAGGCGCAGGTCAAGTCATTTAGCGATCAGATCAGCTCCGTTCGCAACGAGGCCAAGGAAATTGCGCCGCTGGTCGAGCGCGGACTGATCGCGCGGCCCCGCATCCTGCAATTGGAGCGGACCGCTTACGGTCTGGAAGGCCAGATTGCTGACACAAACGCCAATATCGCCAAGTTGCGTCAGGCGATCGCGGAACAGGAGCAACAGATCTCGCAACTGGATAATGATCGAATGACCGATGTCAGCAAGGACCTCCGCGATACGCAAGCCAGACTGCTCGAGGTGATTCCGAAGGCGCTGAGTGCCAAGGCAATAATGGGCCGCATGGAAATTCGCGCACCCTATACCGGCCGGGTCGTGGGACTGAATGTCTTCTCGGTAGGTGGCGTCATTCAGCGCGGCGATAAGATCCTGGATATCGTACCTGACGAGGAGTCGCTCACGATTGAAGCCCAGGTGGCCGTCGAGGATATTAGTGACGTGCATCCGAACACGCGGGCCGAGGTTCACCTCACGGCTTACAAGCAGCGAATCGTGCCGATCATCCACGGCGACGTCATTCAAGTGTCCGCCGATCGCCTGACTGATCCCAAGACCAACAGTCCGTACTACACGGCTTTCGTCCGCATCGATCGCGACGAGCTAACGACCATGCCGAACATACAGCTCTACCCAGGAATGCCGGCAACCGTCATGATCCCGACCGTCCAGCGCACCGCATTTGAGTACATCGTTGGGCCGCTGGTCATGTCGTTCAACCAGTCATTCCGGCAGAAGTAACAACGTCATCAGTTCGGCGAAAATGGGTGCCGTAGCGCTGGCAACCTCCGTGCGCAGACGCCGAGCCTGCAGCGGCGGTGAGCCACAGGACGATTGCTTGCGCGCTATTCGCGCCGCGGCATGCGGCACGGATCCGTTGCCCGCGCATCGTCTGTTTCCTTCTTTTCCGTGCTCACGGCAACGAGAGTCCCTGTTCGCCGGCGAACAATTCCCTGTTCCGATCCGGGTCGCGGCGCGCCGCGACGCTTGGGATTTCTGGGGATTTTCAGGTACTTCTCGCCAACTCTCATTGCCAAGGCGGCGCCTTGCGATGGGCGTTTTCCCTGTAAATCTCCCTGTTCGCAGGGAATTCGGGTCGGCGTGCCGCGACAACTGTGCCTGCAAATTGTAGGGGAGCGCGGTGCCCGGGTTGCCAAAGGCGACAGTGCAGAATTCAGGATCGCAAACCGGGTGCGCGAATTAAATGCGCCTGCTGTTTTTCGCGCTCGCCACGGTATTACCGCTCTCTTGCCTTTATCACTGCCTGTTGCTGCAATTAAATGTGGATTGTGGGACCGTTTTTTAAGCCGTGTCTTGTCCGCTGCTTGGGCTTGATTGATTAATGCTCTTAGAACCGGGGATGGAGCTATGAACATCGATCATTTGAAGTTGCTCTCGCTCGACGAGCTTTGGAAACTTCACGACGAGGTGACCGCCAAACTTGGCGACACAATGTTGGCGGAAAAAGCCAGATTGGACGAGAGGCTGCGCAGGATCGGAATGGCCCACGAAGTCACCCGGTTTGAGCGTAAGCGCCGCCAATACCCGCCCGTTCGTCCAAAGTATCGGAATCCGAAGAACCCGACAGAGACCTGGTCGGGGCGTGGCAGGGTGCCGCGATGGCTCGAGCCGCAACTTCGAGGCGGCCGCAAGCTGGATGATTTCCTCATTGTCTCAGCTTTTGATCAGAAGCGGCAGTTGACCTGATCAACGGAGGCACCCCGTCGGCCGAAGAAATAACATAACGTGCTCGGGATTTGCGACGCCAGGCGGCGCACCGAGGAATGCCGTGGCCGCAGCGAGCTGATGCAGTTGAAGGGAGCGCCCGCGGGATGCCCAGGTCGTGTCATCTGTCGAAAGTCGGGCCGCGCGGCCACAGATCGTGAGCCCAGGCGCAAGCCTACGCTCGGATGTTGGTCTCGCTGTCTGGCTGGCGGCGCACGGGCTCTCTCTGAGAGAGCAAACTCGGCCGCTAGGCGTCTGAACAATAAACGCTTTGCGACTTGGATAGCTGCGCGAAGGCACCCTTCGCCTCGTTACTGCCAAAGCAAAAATGCGTTCCTTTGTCTTGCTTCTCGACCCACCAGTCAGCCTCGCCTTGACGAGCGATGCGGGAAGCCTCAGCTCTCAGCCGGCTATTTCGCGTGGAGCAGCGCTTACGATGAGACAGTGCACGATTTTGTCCTTCGTTACGAAATCCAATTAAACTCGACAAGTGACGTCCGCGGATTCAGGTGCGCATCGCGTCGATAGCGTGTGCGATTAAAATGCCCACGCTCAATACAATTAGAAAAATAACCAACCAGGTACTCACGTCCACCTCCGGTCTTGGAAGTGAAGCTTCCTGTTTATGCACAGTCAAAGGCATCGCGCAGGGAACCGCGATTTCAGCAGCGGCTGAGGATTCATTGCCACACGGGCGGGCTATCGTCGGAACGCAAAGAAAAGCAGTGTGCCGACGACGGCGGTCGCGAGAAGTGGAAACAAAATGTCCGGCACTTCAGGGGCTCCGACTCACTGCGTCGGATTAAATGCGCTCTGCGCTCTCAATTCTTCTATTTTTCACTATTCTCCACAGCTCTAAAGAAGTGGCTGCAACTCGCAACGAATGTTTGCGGTATTATGTTCGTGGTCGGGCGCCGTCAGCATTCAAAGCTTTTCGATCTGGTGCGTTCGTTTAGCTAGCCGCCTTCGCGGTGCAGATTCATTCCTGTCGACAGTTCCAGGTTTAACGCTTCTCGCGAGCATCAAGCTTAACGAGTGACATTCGTTGCCAAGTTGCCGAGACGGAATATCGTCGCGTCGATCGGGTATTTTCCCGAACCACCAGTTAGCGGGGGTTGCCTGAAAACAGGCATCGATTTCCATGATTCGATATTCGTCGTATGGAAGTTCGAACTATCGCGCACCTGCCGCGCAGTTCTCCTATCGCGACCCGCTGGAAGCCGAGTACCGTCAGCTCATCGAGCTGCGAGAGCGGGTCAGAAAGGCAGAAGCCGGGGCCTCAAAACGGTTTACGGTCGCGACAAAGAAAAAGAACTCGCCGCAACGAAGATGAATCCGCTGGCAGGCATCTTCCGATGCGCGCGGCGGGCACTAGGGCGGATCAAAGATTATCGCGCCTGACCTGACACGCTCCTTCGAGATTTCAACTTGATCTAGCTCGGGGCGACATTGGTGAGCTAATTATGCTCCGTCACGGTTCGGGTGTGGAGATATTGGACCGACAAGCCCTGTCCGCCGAGCTGTCGCCGAAAATCCGCCCTCTGGTTTTCATCTTGTGGCCTTGCTTTGGTCAAACCGGCGTCGGGGACTGTGGACTTGCCCGATTTAATGCTCGCCCTCGGTTCGGGCGACATCGGGTGCGATGGGGAACGCCAATGCATTCGCCGATTAAACCGATATATCCCGGCTCACAGATTCATAGTCCCGCGCTCTCACCAGAAGACGTCGAGCTTGTTGCGCGCGCGGATGAACGGCTCGTCCACGCCTATGACCAGATCGCACGTGCAGATGAACAACTGGCGCGTGTCAATGAACAGCTTTCCAAGCTAGATCAGGATGGCACGCGCCCTCCTTCTCGTCCGAAGAATCCCACGAAATGGCTTCGACCACCTGACCGGGGCGCGCGCTCACCGGGGGGAAAGCCGGTACTGCGCGGTCTGATCGGTCTGCTGTTGGCAAGCGGCATCTGTGTGGCTGCTCTCACTGCGCAGTCCTCTTATGGCGATGCGGCCAGAGCAATGATGTATCGGTGGTCCGCGCATGCCGTTTCACCTTCGTCGTTGCCGCAAGAAAGACCCGAGATCTCCTCGGCTCTGCCTAGCACTCAGACGACTGCAACCAATGTGGCACTTCAGCAGCCGGCGCCATTGGCGCAGACTACACCGCACGATGCGACCCAAGCAGCCGCTCCCAGCTCGCCGGAGGTGGCGCCGATGCTCCAGGGAATGTCGAGCGAGCTTGCCAACCCGCAGCAAGCGGTCGAGCAGCTCAAGGCCAGCCAAGATCAGATCGTTCGCGACCTTGGGCAGCTCTCCGAGCAGCTTACGGCTTTGCAGGCACAAATGGTACGAGATAGAGCGGAGGCGGCCGAGCAGCTTAGGATGGTCCAAGAACGAATAGCCGGCATCACCGCCAACGCTTCCGAGCAAATCCTACGCCCCAAGACGCCAGTGCCGTCGCCAAGGCCAATTGCCGCCACGATCCGCAAACCTGCGCCAACCGTTCCGCGGCCGCAAGACAGGGGGCGGCCACACGCGCCGCTACGGTTGCAGACCGATCAAGCCGTGCAGGACTAGGTCAGCGTTTTCTT